>CAKTJC010000003.1 GCA_934567355.1 uncultured Oscillospiraceae bacterium | reverse complement strand
CCTTCGGACTGTGGCTGAGCACCTCCTTCTCCACCAATTACGACGAGGCCACCGTCAATTCCTTTGTGGACGGCATGCTGGAGCGGGGCATCCCCCTGAAGGTATTCCACTTCGACTGCTTCTGGATGCGGGAATTCTCCTGGTGCGACTTTTTGTGGGACAAGCGGGTATTCCCCGACCCGGTGGGCATGCTGAAGCGGCTGCATGACAAGGGGCTGAAGATCTGCGTGTGGATCAACCCCTACATCGGGCAGGAATCCGCCATCTTCCGGGAAGGCGTGGAGGGCGGCTATTTCCTCAAGCGCCCGAACGGCGACGTGTGGCAGTGGGATATGTGGCAGCCGGGCATGGCGATCGTGGACTTTACCAATCCCGATGCCCGCCGGTGGTACGCCTCCAAGCTGGAGGCGCTGCTGGATATGGGTGTGGACTGCTTCAAGACGGACTTCGGCGAACGGATCCCCACGCAGTGCGTGTATCACGACGGCTCCGACCCGGTGAAGATGCACAACTACTATGCCTACCTCTACAACAAGACCATCCACGATGTAATTGCCGGGAAGAAGGGCGAGAAGGAAGCAATTCTCTTCGCCCGCGCCGCCACGGCAGGCGGGCAGAAATTCCCCGTGCACTGGGGCGGCGACTGCTGGTCGGACTACGCGCCCATGGAGGAGAGCCTGCGGGGCGGGCTGAGCCTGTGCACCTCTGGCTTCGGCTTCTGGAGCCACGACATCGGCGGCTTTGAAAGCAAGTCCACCCCGGACGTATACAAGCGCTGGTGCGCCTTCGGTCTGCTGAGCACCCACTCCCGGCTCCATGGCTCCGACTCCTATCGGGTGCCCTGGAACTATGATGAGGAGGCGGTGGAGGTGCTGCGGTTCTTTGCCCGGCTGAAGGCTTCGCTGATGCCGTACCTGTACCGCAATGCCATCGAGACCCACGAGACCGGCGTGCCCATGATGCGCGCCATGATGCTGGAATATCCGGACGACCGGAACTGCGACTACCTCGCCCGGCAGTATTTCCTGGGCGACAGCCTGCTGGTGGCTCCCGTCTTCAGCGACCAGGGCATAGCCGAATACTACCTGCCCGCCGGCACCTGGACCAGCCTGCTCACCGGCGAGACCCGTCAGGGCGGCAGATGGTACCGGGAAAAGCACGGCTACCGGAGCATTCCCCTGTACGTCAGGGAAAACAGCATCATCGCCCTGGGCTCCCGGGACGACGACGCCGTTTACGACTATGCTGCGGGTGTGACGCTGCGGGCATACGCCCTGCAGGACGGCGCCCAGGCGCAGACCACCGTCTACTCCGGGGACAACCGGGCGGAGCTGACCGCCCGCATCAGCCGCCGGGGCAGCACCTGGCACATCCGGGTGGAGGGCGCAAAGCCCTGCCGGGTGGCACTGATGAACGCCGGTACGCCCACAGCGGCGGACCGCCCCTACCGGATGGAGGGCGGCACCCCCGTCATTGACCTGACCGGCACCGCAGATATTACCGTGACCTTCTAAAAACTGCGCCTGCGGGTTCTTTCCCGCAGGCGCGTTTTTTCTTTTCTCAGATCATTTCTTTTTGCAGCTGCACTGCCAGAGGCGGTCGGCGGTGGGCTGCCAGTTCTTGGCGTAGGCCTCGCACTTGTCGCACAGGTGATCGGCAGTCTCCGGGGACTGGAGGTCTGTGGAGTGGGCACCGGTTTCCTGCACCATTTGGCGCAGCTTCTCGGGATTTTCCAGCATGGGGCAGGGGCGCAGATGGTTCTCATTGAAGGGCTGGCCGTTGTGATAGGCCATGAACAGGGGAGATTGGAGCACCTCCAGCAGGCGCATGTTCCGGATATTGGCATCGGAATAGTGGATGAATACGCAGGGGTCGCAGTCGCCGTTGGCGTTGATATGCAGGTAGCGGCGGCCACCGGCGATACAGCCGCCCACATACTCGCCGTCGTTCTGGAAGTCCATGGCGAAGATGGGCTTGGTGGAGCGGATTTCCCGGATGCGGTGGTACATAAACTCCCGCTGCTGGGGATTGGGCAGCAGCTCCGGCACGGCATCGTTGCCCACAGGCATATAGTGGAAGTACCACACGAACTTGGCACCCCACTGCACCATCTGGTCAATGAATTCCAGAGAGCTGATGGAGTCCAGGTTCTGGCTGGTGTAGCAGCAGGACAGGCCGAAGGGCAGGTGCTTCCGCTTCAGGATGGCCATGGCCTGGACCACCTTCTGATAGGTGCCTTCGCCCCGGCGGCCGTCGGTGGCCTCTTCGAAGCCCTCCACGCTGATGGCAGGGATGAAGTTCTTCACCCGGAGCATGTCGTCGGCAAAGGCCTCGTCAATCAGGGTGGCGTTGGTGAAGGACAGGAACTGGCAGTCGCTGTGCTTTTCGCAGATGGCGATCAGATCCTTCTTGCGCACCAGGGGCTCGCCGCCGGTGTAGATGTACATATAGACGCCCAGCTGCTTGCCCTGGGTGATGATGGAATCGATCTCGTCAAAGCTCAGGTTCAGCCGGTTGCCGTATTCCGCCGCCCAGCAGCCGGTGCAGTGCAGATTGCAGGCGGAGGTGGGATCCAGCAGGATTGCCCAGGGAATATTGCAGCCGTACTTCCTCCGGTGCTCCTCCTGGATGGGCCAGCCGATGATGTTGGCATTGAGGAAGAAATTCTCAAAGGTCGCTTTCAGCACACCGGGGTCGATCTCGTGGAAGATGTTCATGGTGAGCTGATACATATTGTTGGTGGGATCCTCCAGCACCCGGCGGACGGCGGCGCGCTGGCTCTCAAAGCTGTCCGGCCCGGTGCCCGCCAGCTTATCCACCCAGCCCAGGAGCTTGATGGCGTTTTCCTCGGGATTCTTTTCCAGATAGCCAAACGCGGTGCGCAGAGAAACCTTTTTGATCTGTTCGGTCAGTGACATGGTGATTTTCCTTTCCTTTGGATTTGGATGCGGCCATTATACCCCATCGCCATGCCCCTGCGGTATCGACAAAAGCCCCCGCCATGCCTATTTTTCAGACACGGCGGGGGTATTTGACTAGTAAATTCTGAACAGGGGAGGGAAAGGTGCGGGGGTTATCCCCAGGAGTTATCCACATTTTCCACAGACTTATCCACAGGCTCGTCTGTGGATAACGCCGAACGGCGGCGAATAATCTCGGTCAGGAGCGCCTGGGCGACCTGGGCTTTGGGCATAAGGGGGAGCGCGGTCACGCCGTCGGGGGTGATGAGGGTGAGCACATTGGTCTCCACCGCGAAGCCTGCGCCGGGGGTCTTGAGATTATTGGCGGCGATCATATCCAGGTGCTTCTTCCGGAGCTTGGCGCGGCTGTTTTCCAGCATGTGCTCCGTCTCCATGGAGAAGCCGCACACATACAGCCCCGGATGCCGGTGCTCCGCCACCCAGGCGAGAATATCCGCCGTGCGCTCCAAGGGGATGGACATATCCCCCTCGCCCTTTTTCAGCTTGTTCTCCGCCACGGCGGCGGGGCGATAGTCCGCCACGGCGGCGGCCTTGACGAGAATATCCGTCCCAGGCAGGGCAGCCTGCACCGCCTCCAGCATGTCCCGGGCGGTAGTGACGCGCACCAGCCGGACGCCCATGGGGGCTTCCAGCGCCACAGGACCGGAGATCAGGGTGACCTCCGCGCCGCGCAGCATGGCCTCCCGGGCGATGGCGTAGCCCATTTTTCCGCTGGAATGGTTGGTCAGGAAGCGCACCGGATCCAGCGCCTCCTGGGTCGGCCCCGCAGTGACGGTGACGTGCAGCCCTGCCATATCCTTCTGCCGCGCCAGCACACGGTTAATTTCTTCCACCAGCGTTTCCGGCTCCGGGAGCTTGCCGCTGCCCACATCCTTGCACGCCAGCATCCCCACGGCGGGCTGGATGATGTGCATGCCGTAGCGCATCAGGGTCTGCAGATTTTCCTGGGTGGCGGGGTTTTCCAGCATGGCGGTGTTCATGGCCGGGGCAATGAGCTTGGGGCAGCGGGCAGCGAGGACGGTGGTGGTGAGCATATCGTCCGCCAGGCCGTGGGCAAGCTTGGCGATCACATTGGCGGTGGCCGGGGCGATGAGGATCAGGTCCGCCGCCTTGGCCAGGGACACATGGGCAACGTCGTACTGGAAATTGCGGTCGAAGGTATCCACGATGCAGCGGTTGTTCGTCAGGGTCTCGAAGGTCAGGGGGGTGATGAAATTGGTGGCGTTCTTCGTAAGGATGCAGTGGACCTCCGCCCCGCTCTTGCGCAGGGCGCTGGCTACGTTTGCCATCTTATAGGCGGCAATTCCGCCGGTGACGCCCAAGATCACGGTTTTTCCCGACAAATTTTCCATGGCAGATTCCTCTTTTCGTAGACTGGCACTCTAATTATTGTTTGCATTATACCAAAAACGGATTCTTATTGCAACGGGAGGAAGAAAGTAATTGCCAAAAAAGGCGCAGCGGGGTATAATGAGGGATATTTGAAGAAGCGGGTATTTTTATGATTATTGTCATCGACATCGGCAACAGCAGTGTGGCGCTCTCCGGCATCCGGGGAGAGCAGGTCGTGTTTACCGGCGAGGTGGAAACCAACCGGCAGTGGGGCGAGGCGGAGTATACCGCCGCGCTGCGGCCGCTGCTGGAGGGCGTGAGCTGCCGGGGGGCGATCCTTTCCAGCGTGGTGCCCCCGGTGACGGAGACGGTGCGCCGCGCCGCCGCCGCGCTCCTGGGCACGGAACCGATGCTGGTGACGGACGAAACGCAGACCGGCCTGGTGCTGGATGTGCCGGAAAAGGAGCGCGTGGGCAAGGACCGGCTGGTGGATGCCGCCTGGGCGGCAGCGAATTTCCCGCTGCCCGCCGTCACCGCCGACCTGGGCACGGCCACCACCCTGAACGTGATCCTGCCCGGGGGCGTATTCGCCGGGGGGATCATCTGCGCGGGGATCCAGACCTGCCTGAACGCCCTGAGCCAGCGCACCGCCCAGCTGCCCCTGCTGACGGTGGAGCAGCCGGAGGCACTGATCGGGAAGAACACCCGGGCATGCATGCTCTCCGGCGCGGTGCGGGGCGCGGCCGCCATGGTGGACGGACTGGTTGCGGACATCGAGGCGGAGCTGGGCACGCCGGTCACCCTGCTGCTCACCGGCGGCGGCGGAAAATACGTCACCGATTTCATCCGCCACCGGCACATCTTCGACCCCGACATGACCCGCAAGGGACTGGCGCTGCTGTATGCCCGGAACTGCCCGGCGGCAGCGGAAGAAAAATAAAACGCATCCTTCCCTTCGGGGGATTTTTCCCTCCGGGTGTGGGATAATGGCGCAGACAAGCAGGAGGGAAACCGGTGGACGATCTGTTTTATATGACACAGGCGCTGGCGCTGGCACGGGAATCCGCCCAGGAGGGCGAGGTGCCGGTGGGCTGCGTGATCGTGCGCGGCGGTGATGTCGTCGGCCGGGGCCGCAACCGGCGGGAGCGGGGGAAATCCGCTCTCGCCCATGCGGAGATCGAGGCCATTGCCCAGGCAAACGCAAACCTGGGCGGCTGGCGGCTGTGGGAATGCACCCTGTACGTCACCCTGGAGCCCTGCCCCATGTGCGCCGGGGCGATCATCAACGCCCGGATTCCCCGGGTGGTCTACGGCGCCTCCGACGCCAAATTCGGCGCCTGCCGCAGCGTATGCAGCCTGTTTGACATGGCATTCAACCACCGCCCCCAGGTGGAGGCGGGTGTCATGGAGCAGGAGGCCGCCGCGCTGATGCAGGATTTTTTCCGGAATCTGCGGGCGGAGCTGAAGACAAGGCCGAAGTGGACAAAGCCCACCCTTTAATGGAGGAATTTTCTTGGAGCAATACCAAAGTGCCCGGCGGTTCGGGGTCTCGATTGTTGTGCTCACATTGGTGTTTCGGCTGTTTGAGGCCGGGCTGCCCCAGGGGGCGGTGCGGCTGCTGAGATGGCTCCCCAGTTCCCCAAATAAACAGACAGAAGCCGGGCGGGAAGCCCGGCATTTTTCTTTCCCCTTCCCGGCGGAGTCCTCTCCCCCGTCGGACTACACCCCGCAGCCGTCCCTTCCCTCCTTCGCCGGGGCGCAGGCGGCGGACATCCCCATCACCAACACCAGCACCCGGGAGCCGGACTGCGCCGCCGCCCTGGAAGCGCCGCTGGAATGGCACCTGGCGGGGGACAAGCCCACGGTGCTGATCCTCCACTCCCACACCTCGGAGAGCTATGAGCGGGGCGGGGCGGACTACGCGGAGACCTCCGCCTACCGCACCCTGGACGAAGCGCACAACATGCTCTGCATCGGCGACCGGGTAGCGGCGCTGCTGGAGGCGGAGGGCATCGGCGTGATCCACGACCGGGAATTCCACGACTATCCCTCCTACAATTCTGCCTATACCCACGCCCGCAAATCCATCCAGGCGATCCTGCTGAAAAACCCGCAGATCCAGCTGGTGCTCGACCTCCACCGGGACGCCATGGAGGACGGCGGGAAGCAGGTGAGCACCCACGCGCGCCTGGACGGGCAGGACTGCGCCCAGCTGATGACGGTGCTGGGCGTGGGCCGCAGCGGCCTGCCCAACGACCGGTGGGAGGATAACCTCGCCCTGGCGCTGAAGCTGCAGCTGCTCCTGGAGCAGCAGGCACCCGGCATCACCCGCCCCATCGACCTGCGCCCCCAGCGCTTCAACCAGGATATTGCCCCCCGCTCCCTGCTCATCGAGGTCGGCACCGCCGGGGACACACTGGAAAAAGCCCTGCTCGCCGCCGACCAGCTGGCTCAGGCGATCATAACGCTGAAGGACGGCAGCGCATAAAACGGCATCCCGCGGCAAAAAGCCACGGGATGCCGTTGTTTACCTTGTTTACCTTTAACGGAAGCGGATGGCCATGAATTTTTCGGCCTGCATGCGGTGGTAGCGGCTGTCCATCAGGTTGACGGTCTGGGTGAGCAGGCGCATCCACTGCTCTGCCGTCCGTCCCTCGCCGCTGCGGACGACAAGATAGGGGCAGGACTCCAGGGGGCGGCGGCCAAAGGCGGCGGCAAAGGGTTTCTCCACGCCCAGGGCGATGGCATAGGGCGCCATGCGGAAGAAATACTCCGGATCCAGCTTCTGCAGCCGGGCGGCCTCCGGTCGGGGAATGGCCCGCAGGAATTTGCGGACGGCCAAGATCTCCCCCGCCTCGCTGCGGTTCAGCTCCGTGCGCATGCCGCCGAAGGCTGCCAGGAAGCCCATCAGCAGCTGCACGGCCACGGAGCCCAGGGGGATCCAGGGCTGACCGGCGATCAGCCCCAGCAGGAACCAGAACAGGACAATGCCCAATGTGACCCAGCGATAGGTCCTGCGGCGGGAGAACAGGTACATGGCAAACTCATGGAGCTGCCAGGCGCTCACTGCGCCCAGGATGCCGAAGATCAGAGAAAACATGATCTGCAAAACGGTAATGCTGGTCATGTTCATAGCCACACACACGCCGCAGAACACATGACTGATGCACAGCAGAATGCGGAAGATCTTCCGGCTGCCGGATCTGGGGCGGCACACGGTCTTTTCGCCGGGGATCATACCGGCGGTTTTTCTGCACATGTTGGCATAGCCGGAGCTGCAGCAGTTGACCACATTGCGGCCGCTGAACAGGCTCTGGAACACCCGGATCTCAAACAGGCTCCGCTCGTTGCCCATCTCCATCTGCTTGCGCAGATAGACCTTGGAGCCCTGGGGCTGGATCAGCAGATAGCCCATCTGTGCCCAGGAGAGTACCATCATGGTCAGGTCGCCGCCAGACATGGTGACCCGGCAGCCCAGCTCACCGGCGCAGATCCCCGCGGGGGGGACAGTGGAGCGCTGGCGGATGGGGGGCAGGGTGCGCAGAAACAGCAGCCAGTACAGCAGCGCCGCGCCGATGAAGATCCCCATGGGGATCAGCTCCGGGTTGCCGGTGCGCTGGTAAATGCGGACGGAGGGGAACATGTCCCTGGGCACCAGGAGGGTCATGGTGACGGACTCGTGGTCGTTCAGGGCATTGACGCTGGTGCCGGTGATCATATTGCCGCTGGTCACCAGGCTCAGGTTGGAGGCAAAGCCCACCTGCTGATAGGTGCTGGTGAAGGTGGGGACACCCATAATATCATCCGGCAGGGTGACCACGAAGCCGAACTGCTCCACGGGATATTCAAAGCCGGAGAGCATGGGCAGTGTGAGCTGCAGCTTGGTCAGCTGGAGGGTCGTTTCCGCGGCAATGCCCACGGCTTTGGGGATGGTATAGTCGAAGCGGACCGGGAATTCGCCGGTCATGCCGCCGGTGATCTGCCCGACGGACACCAGAGTCCGGCTCTCCGTCCGGGTGGTGGGAACGGAGCTGCCGTTCATGGTGATCTTCTCTGCGTTTCTGGGCAGGGGGAACTGGAGTGCGGAATCCGCCGCGTCCAGCTTCAGGTTCACGGTCATGCTGACCAGGCAGTCGCCGTCGGAATTGACGGTGCAGTACAGATCGATCCTGGAGGCACTGCTCTCAGCCGACGCATGGATATTCAGCAGCGCAAAAACAAGCACAAACAGCGTACACGCCGCCGCAGCGCACCGCTTCAAGCCAATCCCTCCCATCTTAGAACTGTAATTCATTTAGCCATTTTACCATAGCCGTTATGAAAAAGCAAGGGCAACACCGCACAATTCGGCAAAAAGGCGGCTAAGAATCGCAGACGCAATTGTGCGGTGTTGCCCAAGGTTTTTACCGGTTCTTTCGGCGGAAAATGAAAATCCCGCGGCAAAAAGCCGCGGGGGAGGTTCAGGCAAAGATGCTGCTTTGTTCGATCGCCGTGCGGAAGGCCTCAAATTCGGCAGCGGTGCAGTCGGCGGTGACGCGCAGGGGGGCGGTGAGGGTGAGGCAGAACATTTCCATGAAGCTCTTGCCGTTGATGCGGCGGCCGCCGTCGTCCAGGTACACCGGGAAAGGCTGGGCGGTGGCGATGTTGACGAATTCTTCCACGTCCCGGACAGAGCCGAGGGTAATCATAAAATCGGTACCTTTTTCCATCTGGCGCTGTACAAACCTTTCTTTTTCGTGTATAATTAAGCGGAAATCTAACCTGATTTTATTATATCGGCAGGCTGCTGAAAAGGCAACTGTGGGGTTTGGACTATTTTTCATTTTCCTTTATTCTGAAATTGGCGGTTTTACACATATGAGATTTGCTTTTTATACCCTGGGCTGCAAAACCAACCAGTACGAGACCCAGGCCATGGAGCGGATGCTTGCCCGGCAGGGGCACTGCATCGCGCCCTTTGAAGAAGACTGCGACGGCTACATCATCAACACCTGCTCCGTCACCGCCGTGGCGGACAAGAAGAACCGGGCGGTGATCCGCCGGTGCCGCCGGGAGCACCCGGAGGCCATCATCGGCGTATGCGGCTGCTACAGCCAGCACGCCGCCGAGCAGGTGAAGGAGCTGGGCATCGACGTGATCGGCGGCAGCAGCGGCCGGGAGCAGTTCTTGCAGGATATGCTCACCGCGCTGCACACCCGCACCTATCAGGAGCACCTGGACAATGCCCTGCGGCGGCGGGAATTTGAGATTCTGCCCCCCGGCGGGCTGCAGGAGCGCACCCGCGCCATGCTCAAGGTGCAGGACGGATGCACCAATTTCTGCACCTACTGCATCATCCCCTATACCCGGGGCCCCGTCCGCTCCGCCCCGCTGGAGGTGGCGGTAGAGCAGGCCCGGCAGTTGGAGCAGGCAGGCTACCGGGAGATCGTGGTCACCGGCATCGAAATCGCGGGCTGGGGGCGGGATCTGCCGGGCAAGCCCCCGGTGTGGCAGCTGATCTGCGCCGTCTGCGCCGCCGTGCCCGGACTGCGCATCCGCCTGGGCAGTCTGGAGCCGCGGATCGTCACCGAAGAATTCATCCGGGCGCTGGCGGCGTATCCCAACCTGTGCCCCCAGTTCCACCTGAGCATGCAGTCCGGCAGCGACACGGTGCTGGCGCGGATGAAGCGGAAATACACCGCCGAGGAATATCTGGCCAGCCTGAACCGGCTGCGGGAAGCTTTTCCGGGCTGCGCCGTCACCACGGATATGATCGTGGGCTTTCCCGGGGAGACGGAGGCGGAATTTGAAGAGAGCCTGGCCTTCATTCAGAAATGCGCCTTTGCGGAGATGCACATCTTCCCCTATTCCCGCCGCCCCGGCACCCCGGCGGCGGACATGCCCGGTCAGCTGGGCAACGCCGTGAAGGAGGCCAGAAGCCACGCCGCCATTGCCGTCGCCCGCCGGATGAGCGAAAGCTACCGCCGGGGGATCATCGGCACCACCCAGCAGCTGCTGGTGGAGGGCATGGAGGACGGCTTCTCCGTGGGGCATGCCATGAACTACGTCAAAATCTATCTGCCCGGGGAGTTCCCCCGGAACGAAATTCAGAATGTCACCGTCACCGGTCTGCATGCGGACGGGGTCACGGCGGAAAGGATCTAATATGAAAACCCTGCTGCATATCTGCTGCGCCCCCTGCGCCAACCAGTGCATCGACGTGCTGCGCGGCGACGGCTATGACGTCACCGGCTTCTGGTACAATCCCAACATCCACCCCTTCACCGAGTACCGCGCCCGGCGCAACTGCCTGCGCGACTACGCCCAGACCATCGAGCTGCCCCTGATCGAGCGGAACGACTACGGCCTGCGCCCCTTCGTCCGGGCGGTGGCCGACGACATCGAGCACCGGTGCGTCAAATGCTATGAGTTCCGGCTGGGGGAGGCCGCCCGCCAGGCTGCCGAAGGAGGCTTTGACAGCTTCACGTCCTCCCTCTTCATCAGTCCCTATCAGCAGCACGAGCTGATGCGGGAGGTCGCCGAACGGGCGGCGAAGGAATACGGCGTGGAATTCCTGTACCGGGATTTCCGCCCCTATTTCCGCGCCGGTCAGGAACGCGCCCGGGAGCTGGGCTTCTACATTCAAAAATACTGCGGCTGCGTCTTTTCCGAGGAAGAGCGGTATCTTAAGAAGAGTAAGATCATCCTGTAGAGGATCGTCCTTGGCTCCCCCTTTGGGGGAGCTGGCAGCCCGATAGGGCTGACTGAGAGGGTGCCCCCCTGTTGAATGGAATGCACTCCAGGTTTCATTGTAGGGGCCGATGCCCACATCATCCCGCGCCGGGGGGGTATTTCCATGGAAGGTCGAATGGGGAAACGTTATGTTTTCAATCCATTCCCCCGTCCCATTCAACGTACTGCGGTGGTTTCATGAGATCGCGGGACGATGTGGGCATCGTCCCCTACATTCTCATCGGACTGCGTTCCATTCAACGTACCCTTCATCAATTTTTCAGTGCACGCCGCCCCTCATCAGTCAGCCTACGGCTGCCAGCTTCCCCCCGGGGGAAGCCGAGGCGCTTGCCTCCGCCCTGCGATTTTTGACAGGCAGTGAAAATGTCCGCGATTTGTTTATCTTGGCGGATCGCAGGCGTTTTTATTTTTGCTTATTGGTCGTCCCCATCCTGGTCGTCCTGGTAGATGCTCAGGTCGCCCAGGTCGTCCCAGTCCTCTTCCTGGAGGGAGGTCCGGTGGGCTTGGCGGCGAACCTGGGGGTGTGGGCGCTCTGGGGCGGGGTCTGGCCGATTTGGAGAATCACTGAGCAATAAAATGATGCTAAAAAGGATGGACTTTCCCAAATAAGATGATATAATGAGACATATGGAAGAGGGTTCACATGATAATGCCCCGTTTTCAAATAAGAGCAGATGAATTTTGCTCCGTTTGCCGCGCCGACAGCCCATGTGAAAAAGGGTGAACGTCACGACAGGCGTTCCCTTATTTTATAAAGAAAAGAGGAAACAAAATGAAAAGAAGATTTTTGGCAGTAATCCTTATGCTTTCCCTGCTGCTTCCCGCTGTGCTGAATGTGAAAGCATCGGCGGATGTGACGGACTATATCCACTATATTCCGACAAAGCTTGTGATCAGCAGCAAGGAAGTGGAGGTGGAAGGGTATTTTGTTAACCTGAATGAGAGCACCAGGGTGGGGAATTTTACAGATTTCAGTATGGAAATTGGATATGCCGGAGAAACGTTGATCGAGGCTGACTTTGGCGATCTCAAGCAATTTATGGTTCCTGCGCTTGGAGTTTTGAAGCACAGCTTTACGATTTCATATCCAAACGGACATGACCTTACAAATGGCACATATACCTGTGATGACAGCTTCTACGCGATTTTTAGCTGTAATTTGCAATACAGATGATTTATTCAGAGCTTCCTTAGATAGAGCAGCACCGCACAATTTGCCGAAGGATCCTATTTGATCTACAGGCGAAATCGTGCGGTGCTGCCTTTGTTTTAGGGAATCCGTGGGCAAAGGAAACTCTGAACAAATCGTCTTCGGCTGGGCGGCGAATCTTTTGCCCCATCCGTGCAGTTCTGAAAGAGGGAAGTACACAAAGTATTCCCTTACTTCCAGAACTTTCGGCTGAGATAAAATCCTTTGCCGCCAGGTCTTGCCGATTTGTTCGGAGATTTCCTAGCCTAAACCTCCCATACCAATTCCACAGGACAGTGGTCGGAGCCGAGGATGTCTGAATGAATCGAAGCGGCTTCGATTTGCCCGGCAGCGCAGCTGGGAATGAGAAAATAGTCAATTCTCCATCCTGCATTCTTTTCCCGGGCATGGAACATATAGCTCCATCAACTGTACGCACCGGTCAGGTCTGGATAAAGGCAACGGAAGGCACCGGTGAAGCCTAGATCCAGGGTCCTTTGAAAGCTCTCCCGCTCCTCATCGAAAAGCCTGCATTGCCCCGGTTGGAGGCAGGATTTTTAAGATCGATTTCATGATGTGCAACATTTAGGTCACCGCAGATAATCACCGGTTTTTGTGCATCCAGTTCGGCAAGCTTTGTGCGGAATGCCTCGTCCCATTTCATGCGGTGTTCGATACGAATCAGCCCCCGCTGCGCATTCGGAGTATAACAATCCCCCCAATACTGGGTGCCCAGTATTGGGGGGGTACATATCATTGGCTCAGCGGATCGCAGGCGTTCTTATTTTTGCTTATTGGTCGTCCCCATCCTGGTCGTCCAGGTAGATGCTCAGGTCGCCCAGGTCGCTGAGGTCGTCCCATTCCTCTTCCTGGGGAGCAGGTTCGGTGGGCTTGGCGGCGAACTTGGGGGTGTGGGCGCTCTGGGGCGGGGTCTGGCGGCGGGGAGCCGGGGACTGGGGCGCCCGGGGCGGCGTATGCCGGGGCGGGCGGGGGTCGTCGTCCTCGTCGCGGGAGGAGAATTTCAGGATCAGCACGGTGGCAATGATGCCCAGCACGGCAATGAGAACGATCACACCCACCACGATCAGCAGCAGCGTATTCGACCTTGCCGGGGCGTTGGGGATCTGCGCGGGGAGCGTCTCCGTCTCGCTGGGGGCGGTGATCTCATTCCAGGGCGTCAGGGTGGCGTCCGTGGGTGCCGCAGTGGCCGCCTGTGTGGCGGCGGGGACAGTGGTGGCCTCCGGTGTGGTGACATAGGTCACGGCGGCGCAGGTGGATTTGGTCGTGGGGCTGAATTCGCTGCCGTTGGTGCAGCGCACGGCACAGTAGTAATAGGTGGTGCCGGGGACATAATCCGGGGTGAAGCTTGCGCCGGTGGCACCCAGGATGGCCTTGCCGCCCACGTTGGAATTGATGGTGTTTTTATACCACTGGTAGGTCAGGCTGGTATTGCGCTCGCTGGTCATGGCGTTGATGTGCAGCGTGGTGCCCTCGGTGGCCTTCAGGTTGGCGCTGATGGGCTGCTGGGAGATGGTGGGGGCGGTGAGCTCCTGGTTCATCACGGTGATGATGGCGGAATTGCTCCACACATTGCCGTCCGTGCCCACGAATTCCGCCAGCACCCGCCACTCGTTCAGCGCCATGGGGATATTGTTGAGCCCCAGGCGCTCGGTGTTCAGGCCGGTGACCACCAGGCCGGGGAACCGGCTGCCGGCATCCTTGACCAGCACATCGGTGCCGCCGCCGGGACTTCTCAGGTGCCAGATGATGTCCTGACAGTAATCCGCCCGGGCGACGAATTCGGCGAAGCCGCCTTCCCGCACCGTCTCGCCGGTGGGGCTTTTGGTGACCACCGGGATGCCGGGCACCGGGGCCGTGGAGGGTGTGGTAGGCGCCTCGGTGGGCGTGGTAGGTGCTTCGGTGGGTGTTTCCGTGGGTGTCTCGGTGGGCGTCTCGGTAGGTGCCTCCGTTGGCGCTTCCGTGGGCGCTTCGGTAGGCGCCTCGGTGGGCGCGGCAGTGGGCTGGGTGGTCTCGGCGCTGCCGTCTTCCGCCAGCGCGGTGAGATTCCCCACCACCGGGGTGAGCACCAGGATCAGCGCCAGTAAAATCAAAAAGAATCTTTTCATTGCTTTTTTCCTCCGGAATGCCTCTGAATGAGGGCAGTCAGACGTAAAAGATAAAACTTATCGTATATTATATTTGATTTCTTTCCCTGCGTCAACTGGAAAATACATTGTCCGCCGGGACGCCGGCGGGAGGCTGTTTCGGTAAATTTTTATTTATTCTATCACAGGACGGCAAAAAATGCAACGATTGGGGATTCTACGGGAAAGAATCTGGCAAATTATGGAAAAATAGGGGAAATTGTAAAGTTTTTGTGTCCGAAAAATGAAATTTCGCCGTAATTTACAAATTCTTCTTTGTTTAAGATTATATTAATGTTGTTCCAAGAAAAAGGGAGAAATCCGGCGTCCCGGCGGGAGCGGCAGGGGCGGGATAGGAGAAAATAAAACAAATGCTCCTACAAAAATGACGATATATTACAAAAAGATACAAAATTCGAAAGAAAAGTCCGGAAAGTATTTTTAACAGAAATTTCCCGTTTGCCCCGTTTCCTCCCGCCAAAGCCGGGAAAAAGCCCATTGCAAAGTAGCAAAATTTATGTATAATGTAGATACCAATACCGCACGCGATGCGGTATGTGAAAGGAGTTGTACTCTATGAGAAAATCCGTATTTCAGAAGGCTGTATCGCTGCTGCTGTGCGCAGTGCTGGCAGTCGGCTTCCTGCCCGGTGGACACGTCCACGCAGAGGAAGCTGCCGGGCTGAGCGCCGAGCAGCGTCAGGC
Source organism: uncultured Oscillospiraceae bacterium (assembly GCA_934567355.1). Lineage (GTDB taxonomy): Bacteria > Bacillota > Clostridia > Oscillospirales > Oscillospiraceae > Faecousia. The sequence goes on along the minus strand of CAKTJC010000003.1, from coordinate 120,168 downwards.
GGTGATAAACCGCCGGATGGACGGGTGGGTATTCCCCCTGCCCGAGGAATTTTATGACGACATCACCGATTTTGCCGGATGCCGCGGCCAGGAGCAAAGCGCCCTGTATGACGGCGCCAACGCCGGCTGCACCCACGCCGACCACACCGGTAGCGACACCGGAAGCACCGGGCTGTACATCAGCGTCAGCGGCGAGCAGCCGGTGTATGCCCCGGCGGGCGGCTATGTGTACTACGGCACCGACGCCGAATGGGGCGGCACGGCCGTGCTGGAAGTGCCGGTGGACGGGAACTATTCCTATTATATCCTGATGGGTTCCGTCACCCCCTCGCTGGGCTCCGGCAGCTATGCGGACGCGGGCAGCGCCATCGGCACCACCAGCGGGGAGTTCCGCCTGTCCGCCGTGATGGACTACACCGGCATGGCGCAGCAGATCGCCTCCGGCCTGTCGGACGAGCTGAAGATCGTCTCCAGCTACGGCTGGCTGGTCAGCGACACGGGCACCGGGCTGATCTGCGTCAACCCCTCCGCCTCCACCCAGAGCCAGTATCCCAATTCCCTGGCGGCGAGCTTTGCCGGCCCCATCACCTACAGCTTCGTCACCGCCGCGCCTCCCGTGACCGAACCGGTAACGGAGCCTGTGACGGAACCGGTGACCGAGCCTGCCACAGAGCATGTACACAGCTGGGACGGCGGCGTGGTGACCGTGCAGCCCACCCACCTGACGGCGGGCACCATCACCTATACCTGCACCGGCTGCGGCGCGACCTATACCGAGGACATCGCCCCCACCACCGAGCACACCTTTGACCAGATGGTCCCCGATGAGCGCTATCTGGCCTCCCCCGCCACGGTGGACAGCCCCGCGCTGTACTACTTCAGCTGCCTGTGCGGCGAAAAGGGCACCGAGACCTTCCCCTACGGCGACAAGGCCGCCCACACCTTCAGCCCCGACTGGAGCTATGACGAGAGCTTCCACTGGCACGCCGACACCTGCGGCCACCCGGACGTGACCGACAGCTACGCGCCCCACGACTGGGACGGCGGCGTGGTGAACGTGCAGCCCACCCACACCACCCAGGGCAGCATCACCTACACCTGCACCACCTGCGGCTACCAGAAGACCGAGGTTCTGGAGCCTTCTGCCGAGCACGTATTCGACCAGATGGTGCCGGACGAAAAGTATCTGGCCTCCCCCGCCACCGCCGACAGCCCCGCACTGTATTACTACAGCTGCATCTGCGGCGAAAAGGGCACCGAGACCTTCCCCTACGGCGACAAGGCCGGGCACACCTTCAGCCCCGACTGGACCTATGACGAAAACGCCCACTGGCACGCCGACACCTGCGGCCACCCGGACGTGACCGACGGCTATGCCGCCCACGTGTGGGACGAGGGCACGGTGACCGTTCCTCCCACCCACACCGCCTCCGGCACCAAGGTGTATACCTGCACCGTGTGCGGCTATCAGAAAACCGAGACGCTGGAGCCCAGTGCCGAGCACGTGTTCGACCAGATGAACACCGACGCCCGCTACCTCAAGAGCGAGGCCACCTGCACCGAGCCCGCCCAGTACTACTACAGCTGCATCTGCGGGCAGATCGGCACCGAGACCTTCAGCTACGGCGAGGCCAAGGGACACACCTATTCCGACCAGTGGACCTATGACGCCGAAAATCACTGGCACAAGGCCACCTGCGAGCATACAAACGAGCAGGGCAGCTTCGGCCCCCACCGCTGGGACGACGGCGTGATCACCAAGGACGCCGGCCATGCCGTGGACGGCGAGAAGCGCTACACCTGCATCGACTGCGGCTATCAGAAGACCGAGGTCATCCCCGGCCAGGCACATGACTACAACCTGGCGATCGTCGCGGACAAATATCTGGCCTCCCCCGCCACCTGCACCACCCCCGCGCAGTACTACTACAGCTGCGTCTGCGGCGAAAAGGGCACCCAGACCTTCTCCTACGGCGAGGCCAAGGGGCACACCTTCGCCGACAAGTGGAGCTACAATGAGCTCCAGCACTGGAGAGCCGCCACCTGCGAGCACAAGGACGAAAAGGTTCAGGTGGGCGACCACATCTGGAACCCCGGCGTGATCACCACCCAGCCCACCGCCACCACGAAAGGCATCAAGACCTATACCTGCTCCGTGTGCGGCGCGACCAAGACCGAAGAGGTGGAGCCCTCCACCCATCAGCACACCTTCTCCACCGCCTGGCAGGGCAACAGCACCTACCACTGGCACCCCGCCACCTGCGAGCACACCAATGTGGTAAGCGGTCTGGGCGAGCATCAGTGGAATACGGGCGTGGTGAACGTATGGCCGACCCACACTACCACCGGCCAGAAGACCTACACCTGCACCGTGTGCGGCATGACCAAGACGGAGACGCTGAACCAGGCGCACGAATTCACCCAGGCCATCGCCTCCTCCGCCTTCCTCAAGAGCAACGCCACCTGCACCAGCCCCGCCGTTTACTACAAGAGCTGCTCCTGCGGCGCCAAGGGCACCGAGACCTTCACCTACGGCTCCGCGCTGGGTCACACCGCCTCCGGCGAATGGGGCAAGGACGCCAACTACCACTGGAACGTCTGTTCCCGCTGCGGCGCCAAGGGCGACCTGGTTGCCCACAGCTTTGACAGCAGCGGCAAATGCACCGTGTGCGGCTACTCCAAGGCGGATTCCCATGTTCACACCAGTCACCTGACCCGGGTGCCTGCCAAGGCTGCCACCTGCACCACCGACGGCAACTCCGCCTACTACGTCTGCGACTGCGGCCAGTGGTTCACCGACGTGACCTGCAACACCCCCATCACCGACCACACCAGCGTGGTGATCCCCGCCGCCGGCCATGTGGACGCGAACAACGACGGCCGCTGCGACGTATGCAAGCAGCGCCTGGACAACACCGTGGAATACCAGGTCACCGAGGGCGGCGAAGCCACCTGGCTGAACACCTCCGAGCAGGGCATGGTCTTCCGCTCCAACGCCGAGTATGCCAAGTTTGACCGCATCGAGGTGGACGGCGCTTCCGTTCCCTCCGGCAGCTATTCCGTCAGCGAAGGCTCCACGGTGGTGGAACTGAGCGCCAGCTACCTCAAGCGCCTGAGCCTGGGTCACCACACCCTGGCCATTGTCTCCAAGGACGGCACCGCCAGCAGCGGCTTCACCATCAAGCAGGGTGCGACCAGCACCTCCTCCGGAAACGGCCCCTGGGCCTTTATCCTGATCATGGCCGTGGTGGTGGCGATCGCCATCCCCGTCACCTTCGGCGTGATGTACTACCGCAAGAAGATGGGCTACAACGACTGATCTGTGACCCCTTTTCCCCCCCCGCCTTTTGCAAGGCGGGGGGATTTTTTGGAAATATTCCCCCGAAGGGATTGGAAAACAGGGCAGGAATATGATACAATAAGGAAAATATTCTCTTTTGACTACAGCCGGGAGGTTGACATATGGAACCGATCAAGGTATTCATCACCGAGGACGAGAGCATCGTCCGGGAGGGACTGCGGGACATTGTGCCCTGGGAAAAATACGGGTTTGAATTTGTGGGAGACGCCCCGGACGGGGAGATGGCGCTGCCCATGATCCGCAGACTGCGCCCCGATGTGCTCATTACGGACATCAAGATGCCCTTTATGGACGGGCTTGCCCTCAGCAGCATTGTCAGCCGGGAGCTGCCCAATACCAAGATCATCATTCTCAGCGGCTACAGCGACTTTGAATACGCCCGTCAGGCCATCAACCTGCAGGTGGATCAGTATCTGCTCAAGCCCATTACCAAATCCGCCATTCTCAAGGCGCTGGAATTCACCGGGCAGAAGATCCGGGAAGAGCGGGAGCAGCAGGATTTTCTCCGCCGCTACGAGCAGGACACCCAGAAATACGAGCGCTATTCCCGCCGCGCCTTCTTTGAGCGGCTGGTGGAGGGCAGCATGAGCGTCCAGGAGATCTACGAGGAAGCCCAGCGGCTCCACCTGGATCTGAACGCCGAGGGGTATAATTTTATCCTCTTCTCCGTCCAGACCGCCCAGCCCAGCGCCTATTCCCAGTCCGCCGCCGATGTACTGGACGCGCTGCTGGACTATTTTATCCGCTACCCCGGCTACACCCTCTTCCGCAGCGGTTTGCTCTCCTACGCGGTGCTGATGATGGGCGACAGGGAGACGCTGGAGGATCTGACCCAGCGGGCGCTGGAGGTGATCCAGCGCAAATGCGGCAGCGGGAGCGACCTGGGCTGGTGCGCCGCCGTGGGCACCCCCACCTATCGGGTCAGCGGCCTGGCGCAGTGCTACAGCGACGCCAACCATGTGCTGGCCTACCGGCACCTGATGCCCGGCGTCCACATCTTCAAGGCGGAGATGCTCCGCAGCGAGGGGGAGAGCGGCAGCGTCGGCAGCCTGAAGACGCTGGATCCCGGCAAGCTGGATGCGGATGTGATCCGCAGCTTCATCCAGTCCGGCACCCCGGAGGAGATCGATGGCTTCGCGGAGGAATACCTCACCGGGCTGGCGGGGGCGGAGAAATCGCTGATGTTCCGCCACTATATCCTCATGTCCGTGCGCATCAATGCGGAGGTGGTGCTCCAGCAGCTGGGGTGCCGGATGGAGGATTTTTCCCAGCTGCCCACGCCGGATATGAACCTGCCTGTGGATCAGGTGCAGCGCTACATCGAATCGGTGCTCATCGCCGCCCTGCGTCTGCGGGACGAAAAGAGCCGCCGGGAAAGCAGCGACATCGTCAACAATGCCATCCGCTACATCGATAAGAACTACACCGACGAGAACATCTCCCTCAATTCCGTCGCCCAGGCGCTGGGCATCAGCCCCAACTATCTGAGCGCCTGCTTCAGCCAGAAAATGGAGATCTCCTTTGTGGAATACATCACCAAAAAGCGCATGAGCCGTGCAAAGCAGCTGCTGCAGCGCACAAATCTGCGCACCAGCGAGATCGCCGCCGAGGTGGGCTACCGGGACAGCCGGTATTTCTCCTTCGTCTTCCGCAAGACCCAGGGGTGCAGCCCCCGCGCCTTCCGCGCCGGTGAGGTGGAGGGCGAATGAAGGGGAGATTCCAGCCCAATTCCATCGCCGGGAAGCTCTACAGCCTGATGCTCAGCATCTTTGTGCCTGTGGCGGTGCTGGCAGCGGTGATCCTCATCCTGCTGGTCAGCTATAATGTGCGCAATGCCGCCGTCACCGGCAACATCACCACCGCCTCCCGGTTCAATCAGGATTTCAAATCCGATGTGGACTTAAAAATGTACTACTACGTCTCCGGCGCGGCGGCGGAGCTGCCGCTGGAGGAGATCGGCGCCGCCCGCACCTTGGCAGAGACCCTGCTGGCGGGCACCACCAACCCGGACAGCCGCAAGGCCATCGGCAGCGTGGTGGGTCTGTGCGACAGCCTGACCGCCAGCATCAACAAGATCCAGGGCACCGACGGCTACGACAAGCGCATGGAGCAGCTGGAGACCAGCGTATACGTCATCACCGAGCTGATCCAGGAATACATGTACACCTACCTTTATCACGAGGCAGGGCAGCTGGCCATTTTGCAGCAGCGGCTCAGCCGTGTGCTGTGGGGGGAGCTGCTGGCGGTGCTGCTGACTCTGGCGGGGCTGATGGCGCTGGCCGCCCGGCGGGCGATCCGCACCGGCAAGAGCATCACCAACCCCATCGACGCCCTGGCAGGGCGGGTGGCGGAGATCGGCCGGGGCGAGCTGGCGCGCAAGGAGCCGGTGCAGGCCGACGACCCCAAGCTGCTGACCCTGAGCACCGGCATCGAGGACATGGCGCAGCAGCTGGAAAGCCAGATCGAGCTGAACCGGCAGGAGCAGATCCGCCTGCGGGGCATCGAGCTTTCGCTGATCCAGGCGCAGATCAACCCCCACTTCCTCTACAACACCCTGGACGCCATCGTCTGGCTGATCGAGACCGGCAAAAACGAGCAGGCGGAGGAGATGGTCACCAGCCTTTCCACCTACTTCCGCTCCTTCCTCAGCAACGGCCGGGACATTGTGACCATGACCCAGGAGGAGCAGCACATCCGCAGCTATCTGGAAATCCAGCAGGTGCGCTACAAGGACATTCTGGACTACAAGATCGACATCGATCCCGCCATTGCCAGGTGCCTCATCCCCAAAATGACATTGCAGCCGCTGGTGGAAAACGCCATCTACCACGGCATCAAGCCCAAGCGGGGCAAGGGGAGCATCACCGTCACGGGCACGCTGGCAGGCGCCCTGGTGACCGTCCGGGTGGAGGACACCGGCGCGGGCATGACGCCGGAGGAGCGGAGCGGGCTGCTGCGCCAGCTGGAGGCGGACGAGGCCAAGGGCTTCGGCCTGATCTCCGCCTACAAGCGCCTGCAGCTGATGTACGGCAGCCAATGCCGGTTTGAGATCGAGAGCACCCCCGGTGCGGGCACATCCATCACCATCACCTTCCCGCTGCGATTGGAGGAAAGCCATGAAAACGAGATGTAAACTGCTGGTTCTCTGCCTGTGCGCCCTGCTGCTGACCGGCTGCGCGGAAAAAGCCGCCCCGGTGCAGGAGCCGGAGCGGATCGTGGTGGGCTTTTCCCAGCTGGGCGCGGAATCGGACTGGCGGGTGGCCAACACCGCCTCCATGATGCAGGCGCTCAGCGAGGAGCAGGGCTTCGAGCTGCTGTACGACAATGCCCGGCAGAAGCAGGAAAACCAGCTGCTGGCAGTGCGCAACTTCATCGTGCAGGATGTGGACATCATTGTCATCGCCCCGGCGGAGGAAACCGGCTGGGACGCGGTGCTCCAGGAGGCAAAGGACGCGGGCATCCCCGTGATCATTGTGGACCGGGAGGTGGCGGTGGAGGACAAGGAATTGTATCTTGCCGCCATCGGCTCCGACTTCCTCACCGAGGGCAGGCGCGCCGTGGAGTGGATGGAGAAGCAGTTCCCGGGGCAGGCGCTGGAGATCCTGCATCTGCAGGGCAGCTTCGGCGCGACCTCCCAGATCATGCGCTCCAAGGCCATCGAGGACGCGGTGCGCGCCCACGACGGCTGGCATTTTGCCGCCCAGCTGGCGGGGGACTACACCGAATCCAAGGCCTATGAGGAGGTGCGCGCCTTTCTGGAGCAGGGCGGGGACATCGACGTCATCTACAGCGAAAACGACAACATGACCTTCGGCGCCATGCGCGCCCTGGACGAGGCGGGCATCACCTACGGCGAAGGCGGCCGGGTGGCCATCATCTCCTTCGACTCCGTCCGCCGGGCGCTCACCGCCTGCATGGAGGGCAAGATCAACCTCTGCGTGGAGTGCAACCCCCTCCACGGCCCCCGGGTCGCCGAGCTGATCCAGCAATACCTGGCCGGACAGACCATCCCCAAGCAGATCTTCGTGGAAGAGCAGCTCTTCACCCCCGCCGATCTGACCGAGGAATTCATCGCCGCCAGAGAATATTGACCGCCGAAAAAATCTCCCGCTCTTCTGCCAGGAAGGGCGGGAAATTCACGCGGGGCGCAAATTATTTTCAAAAAGAATATGAGGTTGCGTTTTTCGCACAGCCATGTTACATTTTGTTTTGCGACAGGAGGTGTACACTGCATGACCAGATATGTAATGGCTCAGTAACGTCTGAGCTTAAATCCATAAAAATCACCTAAGCTCAGATTCGCCCGAAACCATTCAGGAGGATTTCATGAGCTACAAGCGTGCGGAAGAGGTTCTTCCGCAGACTTTGATCGCAGAAATACAGCGCTATGTCAACGGAGTCTGCATCTATATCCCGGCTCTAACCAAGCAGGACTGGGGCAGCAATACCCAGACAAGGCAGCTCCTTTCCCGGCGCAACGACGAAATTATTGCCCGTTTCCGGGCAGGGGTCGGGACGGCACAGCTGGCAAGGGAATTTTGCCTTTCCGTAAAGAGCATTCAGCGCATCGTGCGCACGGCGAGGCACACCGATGGCTGACAGGACCGTACTGCACCGCTGCGGCGGCTGCCAGGAACACAGCTGCCGGGTATAGCCCAGCTCCACCGCCGTCTCCAGCACTGCCCGGCGCATGCTCTCGCTCACATCCTCTGCGCCGCTGAAGGCCTTGGACACGCCCAGCCGCTTGGCAATATCATCCATGGTCGCCACATCAGTCACCCCAAAATGTTTGCTTTTCACTATTATAGGGCATCTTCCAATAAATTGCAACGAGAAATTTCGTAATCTTTCGCTCTATTCCTCGGAAAAAAATGATTCCTCGGACGGATCGCCGTCCGAGGAAAGATTCTTACTTGGACACCTCATGATGTTCCTGCAGCTGCTTTTCAAGCGCGGTCTGCTTGGCGAGGATGGCGCTTACCTTGTCGTAGAGATCCTCGATCATGATCTCGGTCTTCAGGTTGACCTTGTAGTCGTTTTCCGCACGGCGGCGATCCTTTTCCTCCTGGCGGTTCTGACTCATCATAATCAGTGGTGCCTGAATGGCGGCGACGCAGGAGAGCACCAAATTGAGCAGTATGAATGGATAGGGGTCAAAGGCATCGGCAGCCAGAACCGCGTTGACGACCATCCACAGCAGCAGCACGCCGGTAAAGGAAAAGATGAACGCCCAGCTTCCGGCAAATTTTGCAATGGTATCCGCCGCGCGCTGCCCCAGAGAATACTTTTCCTTCTCCGTGCTGGGATTGACGGAGATCTTGCTGTCCGCCAGCAGGTTGAGCACTTCCTCGTCGGTCATATCATGGCGGATGTCCGCCAACACTTCCTGCAGAAGCTTCCGGTTTTCCTTCATTTGACATTTCTCCTTTTTCCGAACACGATCCAGCCGATGGCGGCCAGGAAGACGGCGGCGACGATCATCCAGGGGATCAGATAGGCGTTCCCCTTGGGGCGGAAGGTATCCCAATAGCCCTTGACGTAGATCACCACCACGATGGCGGGGAGCACATAGCGCATATAGCCGCGGGCCCAGCGGGGGAAGCGCATTCCCTTGCCCGTATCTGCCTCGGCCAGGAAATTCTCCCAGCCCCAGCCGCCCCGGTTGACGCAGAAGGCCAGGTACACCAGCGAGCCCAGGGGCAGCAAATTATTGGAGACGATGAAATCCTCCAGATCCATGATGCCGCTGCCCGCGCCCAGGGGCTGGATGCCGGAGAGCACATTGAAGCCCAGCACACAGGGCAGTGAAAGCAGGATCATGGCGGCGGCGTTGATAACCACTGCCTTCTTCCGGCTCCAGTGCCACAGATCCATGGTGCAGGCCAGAATGTTCTCGAACACCGCAATGATGGTGGAAATGGCGGCAAAGGACATGAACAGGAAGAACAGCGCGCCCCAGAGTCTGCCGCCCACCATCTGATTGAAGATATTGGGCAGCGTGATGAAGATCAGCGAGGGGCCCGCACCCGGCTCGATGCCGAAGCTGAAGCAGGCGGGGATGATGATCATGCCCGCCATCAGTGCCACAAAGGTATCGAGGACGGTCACGCTCACCGCGTCGCCGGTGAGGGAGGCGTTCTTATCCTTGTAGCTGCCGCAGATGGACATGGCGCCGATGCCCAGGCTCAGGGTAAAGAAGGACTGGCTCATGGCGGCAAAGACCACGTTGCCGATACCCTCCTCCATCATGGCGGCGAAATCCGGCACCAGATAGAACCGGACGCCCGCTCCCGCGCCGGGCAGCAGCAGGGAATGCACCGCCAGCACCACGATCAGACACAGCAGGCCGACCATCATCCATTTGCTGATGCGCTCCACGCCGTTCACCACGCCCAGGGCGCAGATGCCGAAGGAGAGCACCGTCGCCAGCACCGCCCAGGCAAACATCTGCACCGGGTCGCCGGTGAGGGCGCCGAACTGGGCAGCCACCTCGTCGGTGGTCATGGCGGCAGCGGTGAAATCACCGGCCAGGCACTTCCAGAAATAGCACATCATCCAGCCTGCCACGGTGGTGTAGAACATCATCAGCAGATAGTTGCCGCACATGCCCAAAACGCCGTAGTGATGGAACTGGCTCCCCTCCGGCTCCAGCGCATGGAAGGAGGCGGCACAGCTCCTGCGGCTGCTGCGCCCCACGGCATATTCACACACCAGAATGGGAATGCCCATCACGGCAAGGAAGACCAGGTAGATCAGAATAAAGGCAGCTCCGCCGTATTTGCCGCAGATATAGGGGAATTTCCACACATTTCCGATTCCCACCGCACACCCGGCGGAAACCAGAATGAAGCCCAGCCGGGAGCGGAAGGTTTCTCGTTTTTCCATAACTCTCCTCTTTCCTTTACAGGTCGGCGTACAGGCTCTCGCCGTACACCCCCGCCGCGATCAGGGCGCGGAAGCTCTGCACCACCAGCGGCTTGTCCTCTTTGTAGGTGACGCCGAACCATTTATCGGCGGTGGGCAGCACCTCCAGGGTGCATTCGCCCCGGCGCAGCATCGCGCCGATGAGAATGGGCAGCAGGTATTCCGCCTTCATGGGGTCGGCGGGCACATGCTCCCGGAAGAAAAGCCGGAAGGTCCTTTCCAGCACACCCAGGAACCAGGGCTTTTCCCCCGGCGCGGCGGGGAACGCCCACATGTTCATGGACACCAGGCTGCCTGCGTCCAGCGTTTTCCCGTCCGCCTCCGCCCCCGTGGGGGTCTTGACGATGTTCTTCGTCTCCGTCACGTCGGTCACCCGGCCGTTTTCCACGGTGCAGATGCCCCGGGTCACGCTGCCGTGGTCGGAGAGGGTATTGCCCAGGACGAAGCCCGCCATGGCGATCTCATTTTCGGGATGGGGCTGCGTCAGCCAGCGGTACAGGTCGCGGTAGGCCTGCCTGCCGTAGTAGTCGTCGGCATTGATCACCGCGAAGGGCTCGCAGATCAGCTCCTTCGCCGCCAGCACCGCCTGCCCGGTGCCCCAGGGCTTGGTGCGCCCCTCGGGAACGCAGAATCCCTCCGGCACGGCGTACAGATCCTGGAAGGCATAGTGCACCTCCACATCCAGCCGGCGGCACAGCGCCTCGATGCGCTCGCCGATCCGCTCCCGGAAATCCGCCTCGATGTCCTTCCGGATGACAAAGATCAGCTTGTTGAACCCGGCGGCAATGGCATCGTGGACGGAATAGTCCATGATGATCTCATCGTTCAGCCCCACCGGCTCCAGCTGCTTGATGCCCCCGCCGAACCGGGACCCGATTCCAGCCGCCATGATCAGCAGTGTCGCTCTCATCACGTCAACCTCCCCCGCACAGGCAAGGCTGCCCGCACGATCTATTTTCAGAATACAGCATATCATATTTTTTGATCCGTGTCTATCCGTTTTTGCGCCGAAAAATCCCCCCGGTGCCCGGCGGCATCGGGGGGAGCAGTCAGCGGTCCGGCGGGAGGCTCATCGCTCTTCTCGGAAGTAGGACTGGCCCAGGCTCTCGGGGGGCTGGGTCTCCCGCTTATTGCGCATACTGGTCATCACCAGCACCACAATGGTGACAATATAGGGAAGCATCTTATACAGCTCCTTCATTGCCATGTTGGGGCTGGGCAGGAACAGGTACAGAATATACAGTCCGCCAAAGAGGATGGAGCTGAAGATACCCACATTGGGCCGCCAGATGGTGAAGATTACCAGGGCAATGGCCAACCAGCCCCGGTCGCCGAAGCCGTTGTTGGACCACACGCCGTTGGCATAGTCCATCACATAGTACAGGCCGCCCAGGCCCGCAATCATGCTGCCGATGATGGTGGCGGCATATTTGTATTTGCCGATGTTGATGCCCGCAGCGTCCGCCGTAGCCGGGTTCTCGCCCACGGCACGCAGGTGCAGGCCGGTGCGGGTGTGGCCCAGGATATAGGAGGCCAGCAACGCAATGAAGATGGCCAGATACGCCAGGAAGCCATAGGAGAACAGCAGCTTGCCCACGGTGCCGGTGGTCTGGGCAAAGGGCAGGGTGCGGCGGAAATAGCTGCTGGTGGCAGACAGGGCAATGGAGGGCACATCCGCCCCCACCAGCTTAATCAGAGAGCCGCCGAAGAAATTGCCGAAGCCCACGCCGAAGGTGGTCATGGCCAGACCGGTGACGTTCTGATTGGCCCGCAGGGTGACGGTGAGGAAGCAGTACAGCGCCCCCATCAGGGCAGAGCCCAGAAGGCAGCCCAGCATGGGGAAAAGCAGCGCCAGGAAGCCATTCATATTCCCCTTGGCGGCCTGCTCATACAGGAAAGCGCCAATAACGCCGCCAATGCCGCCCACATACATAATGCCGGGAATACCCAGGTTCAGGTTGCCGGACTTTTCGGTGATGGTCTCACCGGTGGAGCCAAAGAGCAGCGGGATGCCCTGCATCACAGCCCGGGGGATAAAGGCAACAAGGTCAAACATTACTTTTCCTCCTTCCCCCCTGCCTTACGCAGGGAAATCTTATAGGTGATGAAGAATTCACAGCCGATAATAAAGAAGAGGATGATGCCGGTAAGGATGTCACCAAAGGAATCGTTCAGCCGGAACTGGGTGGCAATCTCCCCAGAGCCCCGGCCCAGGAACACCAGCAGCAGACTGGTGAAAATCATGCCAATGGGATTGAATTTTGCCATCCAGGACACCATAACGGCGGTAAAGCCCCGGCCTCCGGCGGTGGCGGCGGCGATGGTATGGTCAGAGCCGCCCACCAGGAGCAGACCTGCCAGGCCGCACAGGGCGCCGGACAGGGCCATGGTGCGGATAATGACCCGCTCCACCTTGATGCCCACATACTTTGCCGTGCGGACGGACTCGCCCACCACGGAAATCTCATAGCCGTGCTTTGTCCAGTTCAGGTAGATATACAGCAGACCTGTGAGAATGGCCACCACCAGAACGGTGAACAGGTATTTCTGCCCGGCCACTGTGGGCAGCCAACCGGCCCGGGTGGACTGATTGATGATGCCCACCTTACCGGAGCCCTTGGGCACCTCCCAGAGGATGACGAAATAGGCCACAATCTGGGTGGCCACATAGTTCATCATCAGGGTGAACAGGGTTTCGTTGGTGTTCCACTTTGCCTTGAAGAAGGCAGGAATGGCCCCCCAAACGCCGCCGGCTGCCAGGGCGCAGACCAGCATAACAAGAATCAGCAGCCAATTGGGCAGCTTGTCGCCCAGGTGAATCATGCAGGCCGCCGTAGCCAGGCCCCCCATCAGCACCTGTCCTTCGCCGCCTACGTTCCAGAACTTCATCCGGAAGGCAGGGGTAACGGCCAGGGAGATACACAGCAGAATGGATAGGTTTTGCAGCACATTCCAGATGCGCCGGGGCGTGCCGAAGGCACCATCCCACATGGTTTTGTAAATGGCAATGGGGTTTTCGCCGGTCATGGCCGTGGTGACAAAGCCGCACACCACCAGGGCCAGCAGGATTGCAACGCACCGGATGCCCCAGGCTCCATACCAGGGCAGCTCCTTGCGCTTGGAGAGGTGGAAGAGTTTCTGATTCATATTAGCCTCCTACCTTGGTCATCATCATGCCCACCCGGCTCTTGTCCGCAGGGGTGGGATGCTCCACCACGCCGCTGACCTTGCCGCTGCACAGCACCAGAATCCGGTCGCACAGCTCCAGCAGCACGTCCAGGTCTTCGCCTACAAATACCACGGCCACCCCTCGCTCCTTCTGCTTGGTGACCAGATCATAGATGGCATAGGAGGAATTGATATCCAGGCCCCGGACGGCGTAGGCCGTCAGCAGCACCGTGGGGGCGGAGGCGATTTCCCGGCCCACCAGCACCTTCTGCACGTTGCCGCCGGAGAGTCGGCGCACCGGGGTGGATACACTGGGGGTAACCACCTCCAGCTCGTCCACCACCTTCTGGGCCAGCTTTCTGGGCCGCTTCCGGTCGGTGAAGAAGGAGTGGCCCATGCGGAAGGAACGGAGCATCATATTGTCGGTCAAATCCATATTGCCCACCAGGCCCATGCCCAGCCGGTCTTCCGGGACGAAGGACAGCGTCACGCCCATGGAGGCAATCTCCAGGGGATCCTTGCCCAGCAGCTCCTCCCGGGTGCCGTCGTCCTCCAGATAGGTCACGGTGCCCTTTTCGGTTCTCTGCAAACCGGCAATGGCCTCCAGCAGTTCCTTCTGGCCGCAGCCGGAGATACCGGCAATGCCCAAAATCTCGCCGGAGTTGGCGGTGAAGGATACGTCGTCCAGCTTCACAATGCCGTCGATGCTCCGCACCGTCAGCCCCTCCACCTGAATCCGGGGCATGGGGTTCACCGGCTCCGGGCGATGGATATTCAAGGTGACGGCATGGCCCACCATCATGTTGGTCATTTCCTGGGCGTTGGTGTTCTTGGTGAGCATATCGCCCACGAAGCGGCCCCGGTTCAGGATGGCCACCCGGTCGGACAGGGCCTCCACCTCGTGCATCTTGTGGGTGATGATGACAATGGCCTTGCCGCTGTCACGCATATTCCGCAGGACGTTGAACAGCTTCTCCGTCTCCTGGGGAGCCAGCACGGCGGTGGGCTCGTCCAGAATCAGGATGTCCGCCCCCCGGTAGAGCACCTTCACAATCTCCACCGTCTGCTTCTGGGACACGGACATGTCGTAGATTTTCTGGTCGGGGTTTACGTCGAAGCCATAGGCATCGCAGATTTCCTGAATCCTCTGCCGGGCTTCCCCCAGGTTCAGCCGCCCGGGCAGACCCAGCACAATATTCTCTGCGGCGGTGAGCACGTCCACCAGCTTGAAGTGCTGATGAATCATGCCGATGCCGTGGTCAAAGGCGTCCTTGGGAGAGGCAATGACCACCGGCTTGTCGTCGATGGTAATTTCCCCCTCGTCCGGAAAATAGATGCCGGAGAGCATATTCATCAGGGTGGTCTTGCCGCTGCCGTTTTCTCCCAGCAGGGCCAGAATTTCGCCCCGGTAGATGTCCAGCCAAACCCGGTCGTTGGCCAGGACGGCACCGAAGGCCTTTGTGATGTTGCGCATCTTCACCGCAGGGGTCTTGTCTCCCTGTGTGGGATGCATCACAGTCTGCTTTTCCATTTCCAAGGGCTTCACGCTCCAGTATTGTAATCTGTCCCAATGGGACGCAAAGTACGCTCTTGCATTGCAGGGCTTCCCGCCGCCTGGGCGGCAAATGACGAGGCACGGCAGAGGCAATGAAAATTGTCCGCAGCGTGGCCGGGGCGGGCAATTTTCACTACCCCCGCACAGGGGGCGTTTTCAACGGAAAGGGGGCAGCGCAGGGGAGATCACTGCGCTGCCCTCGGCAGTCATGAAATCGGGTGATTAGAAAGCGGTATTCAGCAGGTTGATGCCGTCAATCTTCACATCGAAGTAGGGAGCGGAACGGAAGGTGGACTCGCTGAAAGCGCCATCCACAACCACCTCGGTGTCGGCCTCGAAGGCGGGATCGGTGTCCACGTCAGCCATGTAGCTGTTCAGGGCCTCGCCGTTCACGGTGAAGGTGGTCACGTCGAAGACCTTCACGGAGCCGTCTTCCAGAGCCTTCTGCACTTCGGCAATCTTCTCGACGGTGCCCGCAGCGGCAGCCTTCTCGTTCACATCGGACAGGACAACGGAGCCGGTAGCGATGGTGCCAGTCCAGTCGGCAGCGATTTTCTCGCCGTTGGCAACGCAGGTAATCATGTACTCGAAGTAGGGAGCCCAGTTAATCCGGGAGGACACGATGAAGGTGTTGGGGCAGGCATCCACGGTGGAGCCGTTGTAGGAGACGTTGGGAACACCGGCGTTCTCGCAAGCGGTGGGAGCGCCCATGGAGTCGGCGTGCTGGGAAATCAGCTTGCAGCCACCGTCAATCAGCTTACCGGCAGCTTCCTTCTCGGCGGTCTCATCGTACCAGGAGCCGGTGAAGGTCACGTCCATGGTGACGGTGGGGCAGACGCTGCGAGCGCCCAGGAAGAAGGAGGTGTAGCCGGAGACGACCTCGGCGTAGGTGAAAGCGCCCACGTAGCCCAGCTTGGCTTCCTCGGCGGTGAACTCGCCGTTCTCAATCATCTCGTTGAGCTTCAGACCGGCGGCAACGCCAGCCAGGTAGCGGCCCTCATAGATGGAGGCGAAGGCATTGTGGAAGTTATCCAGGCCCTCGGTGTGGGCCTTGGTGCCGGTGGCGTGGCAGAACTGCACGTCAGGGAATTCCTTGGCAGCTTCGATCATATAGTCCTCGTGACCGAAGGAGTCGGCAAACACGATGTTGCAGCCGGCATCGGCCAGGTCGGCAGCAGCCTCGTAGGCGCTGCTGTCCTCGGGGATCATGGTCTTCATCAGGTATTCGACGCCCAGCTTCTCGCAGGCTTCCTTGGCGGCGTTCAGGAAGTTCAGGTCATAGGTGGAGTTTTCATCGTGCAGGAAAATGAAGCCAACCTTCACCTTGGAGGTGTCGGCCTCGGCGGAGGCGGTGACGGCCAGCAGGCTCATCATCATTACCACAGCCAGAACCAGAGAAAGAACCTTTTTCATATTTGTTTGTCTCCTTTTCGCGTTGTTGTTGGTTTATGTGAAGGGGTTTTGCGACATACTCAGCGGCGGAACCGGATGCCGTCATCGCTCATTTCGTCGATGATGGCCAGGGATTCCACTCTCACTCCCTGGGCACGCAGCGCATCGCCGCCGCCCTGGAAGCCCTTTTCGATGGCGCAGGCCGCGCCTGCGACCTCGGCGCCCGCCTGACGCGCCAGCTCCTGCAGACCCTGCAGCGCCTTGCCGTTGGCCAGGAAATCATCCACCAGCAGCACCTTGTCGCCGGGCAGCAGATAGTCGGTGCTGACCACCACGGTATAGTCGGTGCCGTGGGTAAAGGAATGCACCACGGCGGAATAGACGCTGCCGTCCACATTGCTGGAGCGGTGCTTCTTGGCAAACACCATGGGCACGCCCATTGCCATGCCCGCGGCCGCCGCAATGGCAATGCCGGAGGACTCGATGGTGAGCACCTTGGTCACGCCGCAGCCGCCGAAGAGCCGGGCGATCTCCGCGCCGATCTGCCCGAGAAAGGCCGTATCGATCTGCTGGTTCAGGAAGCTGCCGACCTTGAGAATACCGCCGGGCAGCACCTTGCCCTCGCTGAGAATCTTCTGCTCCATCCGTTCCATTGGGGAACCCTCCTTTGAAAATAAAAGGACGAACCGCTGCAGGGCGCCCTATGCCGGCCTGCTTCGATTCGCCAAAAAACTACGGGTAAAAAAGGGGACACTACCCCCATCGCTACCAATAGTCGTGACTTGGGCAGGCGTCACGGTAGAAACATTCGGGCCATTATCCGAAACTATATCGGTACACTTGAAGTTTGGTTTTATCGTAATTCAAAATACCCCGAATGTCAACCCGATCTGCGCAAATTCCTGCTTTTCCTCTGAAATGCACAAAGAAGATTGTCCGGTTTGTTCATTTTCCGTCAAATCTTCTCCCGTCTGTCAAAGCGAAAAAAAGCTTGCCCCCCACCTTGCGGGGGTGGCCGAGCGGAGCGAGGTCAGGGGGTGTGCCGCGGGATGGTTGCTGCTTGGTTGAAGTTTGCACCACGCTCCCTTGAACAAACGGCACCCCTTCACTTCGGGCTGCCAGCTCCCCCAGAGGGGGAGCCAAGTCTCTTGCCCCCCGCCTTGCGGGGGGTATACCTCTTAAAGTACCTCTTTGTCCTTCGGGTAGGCATTGAGCACCCGGCAGCCGTCGGCGGTGACGCACACCAGGTCTTCGATGCGGATGCCCACCCGGCCGGGGATATAGATGCCGGGCTCGATGGAGAAGCACATGCCCTCCTCCATGATGACCTCATCGGTGGCGGAGACGTCGAAGGGCTCGTGCACCTCCATGCCGATGCCGTGGCCCAGGCGGTGGATGAAATATTCGCCGTAGCCCGCGTCCTCGATGACCTTCCGGGCGGCGCGGTCGATCTGGCTGAAGGGGATGCCCGGCTTCACGGCGGCGATGCCCGCCAGATTTGCCCTGAGCACCGTATCGTAGATCTCCTTCTCGGTGTTCTCGCCGACGAAGAAGGTGCGGGTCATGTCGCTGCAGTAACCGTCCACGATGCAGCCCATGTCCACCACCACGTTTTCTCCCGCCCGCAGCACCCGGTCGCCGGGAACGCCGTGGGGGTCGGCGGCGTGGTCGCCGTAGGCCACGATGGTATCAAAGGAATTGCCCTGGGACACCTGGGCGAACAGGGCGTCGATCTCGCCTTGCAGCTGCTTTTCGCTCTTGCCCACGGCGATCATCCGGGCGACCTCCGCCATGACGGAATCGTTGACCAGGGAGGCGCGGATCATCTTCTGCTGCTCCTGGGGCGTTTTGACCGCCTTCACCTCGTCGATCACCGTGCCCACCGCCAGATGCAGCTCCGGCTTCAGCTCCTGCAGGCGCAGCAGGAAGCGGGCGGGGAAGCTCTTATCCACGGCAACATTCCCCTCCAGCAGCTGCGCCAGCAGGGCGATGCCGTCCTGGGCGTCGGAATACCACAGGGCGGGGATGCCGCCGTCGTACAAAAACAGCTTGTTGATCAGCATCGTCGCTTCGCCGCGCCGGTTCACCACCAGCGCCACCAGGCGCTCGCCGGGGGCGAATTTCACGCCGGAAAAGTAGCGGATGGCATTGGGGTCGCTGATGAGCGCCGCGTCAAAATGCTTCGCACAGAGCCGTTCGGTCAGTTTTTGGATGGAATCCATTTGAATCACTCCTTTGGACATTGCCGCGCCGCGTTTTCCCGGGTGGCTGCCTTATTATACCATATTTTCCATTTCCGCTCAAGAAAAATTCCTGCACGGAGAAAAATAAATAACCCCCCTGGGGGCTTGCGCGGGGCGGGCGCATCTGGTAGGATGGGGCGCAGAAAAGAAAAACAGAAAGGAATATCCGCTATGAAGAAAATTCGTGTGCTTTCCCTCCTGCTCGCCCTTGCGCTATGCGTGAGCCTGCTGCCCGCCGCCGGGGCGCAGGACGGGGGAACGCTGGTATACGGCTCCGGCGACTACACCCGCATCAATCCCGCCATGGACGAGCACTGCGAGATCAACGTGCTGCTCTTCGACGGTCTGACCGACCACGACGGGGAGAACAACATCATCCCCCGGCTGGCAAGATCCTGGGAATATGACGAAGAGGCCATGACCTACACCTTCCACCTGGAGCAGGGGGTCAAGTGGCACGACGGCGCGGAATTCACCGCCGAGGATGTGAAATTCACCATCGAGGCGATCATGAATCCGGACAACGGCTCCGAGAACGCGCCGAACTACGAGGATGTGGAGGAGATCACCGTTCCCGATCCCTACACCGTGGTCTTCCGCCTGTCCGCACCCAACTATGCCTTCCTGGAATACATGACCATGGCCATCCTGCCCAAGCATCTGCTGGAGGGCGAGGACATGCAGCAGTCCGATTTCTTCCGCGCCCCCGTGGGCACCGGCCCCTACAAGCTCACCGAGTGGGACGCGGGGCAGGCCATCATTCTGGATAAAAACGAGGATTATTTCGCCGGGGCAGCCAAGATCGGCCGCATCATTTTCAAGATCGTCACCGACGACAACGTGAAGGCGCTGCAGCTGCGCTCCGGGGAGCTGAATCTCTCCCAGGTGACTCCCAAGGACGCCGCCCTGTTTGAAAACGACGGGGTACACACGGTCTACGACGAGACCACCTCCGACTACCGGGGCATCCTTTACAATTTCTGGAACGAATACTGGCAGGAAAACGCCGACCTGATCCCCGCCATCTCCTGCCTGATCGACCGGCAGCAGATCGTGGACGCGGTGCTGCTGGGCAAGGGCGAGGTCGCCTACAGCCCCCTCCAGCGCAACATTTACAATGACCCCAGTGTGGAGCACTACGACTATGACCCCGACCGCGCCGCGCAGCTCTTTGAGGCTGCCGGATGCGAAAAGGACGCCGAGGGCTACTGGTGCCGGGGCGGCGCACGGATCGGCTTCGTGCTCAACGCCACCCCCGGCGACCAGGTGCGCATCGACATGGCGCAGATCGCCGCCCAGCAGCTGCGCGCCGGCGGGCTGGAGGTCACCGCCAATGTTCCCGCCGGGGGCATCGACTGGGGCACACAGCAGTGCTGCATCATCGGCTGGGGCTCCCCCTTTGACGCCGACGACCACACCTACAAGGTCTTCGGCACCGACAAGGGCGCGAACTACTCCGGCTATTCCAATGCTCTGGTGGATAAAGCGCTGACGCAGGCGCGCCAGGTAAGCGACCCCCAGGCGCGCCGGGAGGCCTACTCCGAATTCCAGCACGCCCTGGCGCAGTCCCCCGCCTACACCTTCTTCTGCTACATCGACGCCATCTACGTGGCGGACAGCAATATCAGGGGAATCTCCACCGACACCACCCTCGGCCACCACGGCGTCGGCATCTTCTGGAACGTCTGCGAGTGGACGATGGAATCTTAAATAAAAGGTACGTTGAACGGAACGCACCCCGACGGGAATGTAGGGGCCGATGCCCACATCGGCCCGCCACCTTACGGAACCAACTGGTACGTTGAATGGAACAGGGGAATGGGATGAAAACGTAACGTTTCTCCATTCAACCAACCCGTGGAAATAACCCACCCCTGCGCGGGCCGATGTGGGCATCGGCCCCTACAAGGGGAACGGACTGCATTCCATTCATCCGATCGGTTCTGTCATATTCGAGGTGAACCATGGAAAATATACTGGAGCTGAAAAATCTCACCGTCTCCATCTTCTCCCCCCGGGGGAAGGTGGAGGCGGTGCGCTGCGTGGATCTGCAGCTGCATCCCGGTGAGGTGCTGGCCATTGTGGGCGAATCCGGGTGCGGCAAGAGCATGCTGTGCCGCAGCATCATGAAGCTTCTGCCGAAATCCGCCGTGATCGAAAGCGGGCAGATCCTGGCAGGCGGCACGGACATCACAAACTATTCCCAGCGGGATATGAACAAGCTCCGGGGGCGGTTCTTCGGCATGGTGCTCCAGGATCCCATGACCGCGCTGGACATGACCCAGACCGTGGAAGCCCAGATCGCCGAGGCGGTGCGGGTCCACGCGCCGGGGCTGCCGAAGCAGGCGCTGCATGAGCGGGTGATGGAGCTGATGACCCTGGTGGGCATCCCGGAGCCGGAGGTGCGGGGCAGGCAGTACCCCTATCATTTTTCCGGCGGCCAGCGGCAGCGGGTCGTCATGGCGATCGCTCTGGCGGGGGACCCAAAAGTTCTGCTGGCGGATGAGCCGACCACCGCCCTGGACGTTACCGTCCAGGCGCAGATCCTCGACCTGCTGAAGGACATCCAGCGCAGGCTCCGCACCGCCACCATCCTCGTCTCCCACGACCTGGGCGTGGTGGCGCGGGCAGCCGACCGGGTGGCCATCATGTACGCCGGACGGATCGTGGAGATCGGCACGGCGGAGGAAATCTACTATGATCCCCGCCACCCCTACACCTGGGGGCTGATGCGCTCCCTGCCGGCGCTGGCGCGGGATGGGAAGCTCTATACCATCCCCGGCATGCCCCCCTCGCTGGTCGACCCGCCCAAGGGGGATGCCTTCGCCTGCCGGAACGAATACGCCCTTGCCATCGACTATGAGCAGGCGCCCCCCATGTTCCGCGTTTCGGATACCCACTATGCCGCCACCTGGCTGCTGGATCCCCGCGCGCCGAAGGTGACGCCGCCCATCGGAGGAAATGCCCATGGATGAGATCGTCACCGTCAATCACCTGACCCACCGGTTCCATCCGGACAAAAAGCACACCATCACCGCCGTGGACGATGTGTCCTTCACCATCCGCCGGGGAGAGATCCTGGGGCTGGTGGGCGAATCCGGCTGCGGCAAATCCACCGTCGCCCGGTGTCTGATGAACCTCTACCGCCCCAGCGCGGGGGAGATCTTTTTCAACGGGATCAACACCTGCGATGCCGCCTTCCGGGCAAACAAAAAAATGCTCCGGCAGAAGCGGCAGCTGATCTTTCAGGACTCCGCCTCCAGCCTGAATCCCCGGATGAAGGCGGCGGACATTGTGGCGGAGCCCATGCGCATCCACCGCATCCGTCCCCCCCGGGGCACCTACCGGAAGGAGGCCGCCTTCCAGCTGCACTATGTGGGGCTGGGGGGGGACATTCTCGACCAGTACCCCGGTCAGCTCTCCGGCGGGCAGCGGCAGCGCATCGCCATCGCCCGGGCGCTGTCCATGGAGCCGGAGCTGCTGGTGGCGGACGAGCCCATCGCGTCGCTGGATGTGTCCATTCAGGCGCAGATCGTGAATTTATTCCGGCACTTGCAGCAGGAGCATGGGTTTTCCATTCTGTTCATCGCCCATGACCTGGCCATGGTGGAATATCTGTGCGACCGCATCGGGGTGATGTACCGCGGCCGCCTGGTGGAGCTTGCTCCCGCCGCGGCGCTGGCGGAAGATCCCCTGCACCCCTACACGAAAATGCTCCTGTCCGCCATTCCCACCCCCGACCCCCGCCGCGAACGCGCCCGCCCGGCGCTGTGCTTTGACGACCTGGATTTCCCCACCGCCGGCACCCTGCACGAAGCCGCCCCGGGGCACTGGGTGTTGGAAGACTGAGCGCCCCCTCGGCTTCCCCCGGGGGGGCTGGCTCTCCGGCGCATTGTATGCGCCGCCTCCTCCTTTCAGGGGAGGATCATATGCAAAAACTTAAGGACAACTTGACCATGAAAAAGAATCTGATTTCCTATTACGGCAAAAAGGCGGCGGTGTTTTTGGTCAGCGTGATGGTGCTGTCGGCGGCGGTGTTTTTTCTTTCGCGGCTGACGCCCACCGATCCGCTGCTGGCTTATTACGGCGACCGCACCGAGAAAATGAGCACGGCGGAGAAGGACGCGGCGCGGGAGCGGCTGGGGCTGAACGCGCCCATCGGCGTGCAGTATCTGCGCTGGCTGAAGGGCGCGGTGCAGGGAGACTTCGGCATCTCGTATAAGTATAAGCAGCGCGTCACCGCCGTGATTGCGGGGCGCATGGGCAATACCCTGATCCTGGGCGGGCTGGGCTTTGTGCTCACCTTCGGCGGCAGCCTGCTGCTGGGGGTGCTGTGCGCCTGGCGGGAGGACGGCTGGCTGGACAGGCTCCTGTGCCGCCTGGGCACGGTGCTCAGCTGCATTCCGGAATTCTGGCTGTCGCTGGTGCTGATCCTTATCTTCTGCGTCCGGCTGCGGTGGCTGCCCAGCTCCGGGGCGTACAGTGTGGGCAATTCCGCCGACCTGGCCGACCGGGCGATCCACCTGATTCTGCCGCTGACGGTGGTGATTCTGGGGCATTTATGGTACTATGCCTACCTGATCCGCAACAAGCTGCTGGAGGAAGCCCGGGCGGAGTATGTGCTGCTGTGCAAGTGCAAGGGGCTCGGCAAGGGGAAGATCCTCTTCCGCCACTGCCTGCGCAACACCCTGCCCACCTACATCAGCCTGATGGCCATCTCCGTGCCCCATATTCTGGGCGGCACCTACATTGTGGAAACGGTATTTTCTTACCCCGGCCTCGGCACCCTCTCCTATGAGGCGGCGCGGCTGGCGGACTACAATATGCTCATGGTGCTGGCCATGCTCACCGGGGTCACGGTGATCTTCTGCAATCTGCTGGGGCAGATCGTCAACGAGCGGATCGACCCCCGCATTCGCGCCGCCCAGGCGCGGCAGTGGGAGGCGGCGCAATGAGTAATCCCTTTGAATTGGTGGGCATCCGCACCCGGGCGGAGCAGACGCCCGCCCCGAAATTCCGGCGG
The DNA here is from genome assembly GCA_934567355.1 of uncultured Oscillospiraceae bacterium. GTDB lineage: Bacteria > Bacillota > Clostridia > Oscillospirales > Oscillospiraceae > Faecousia. The sequence continues at coordinate 96,502 of CAKTJC010000003.1, read as the reverse complement.
CGTCCGCCGGTGCTCTCCCTGCTGGTGCTGGGGCTGCTGGCGGCGGCGTGCCTGGCCGCGCCGTTGATCGCCCCCGGCGACGCGGGCTATCTGGATCTTCTGAACACCTCCCGGGCGCCCTGCGCCCAATTTCCCTTCGGCACGGACAGTCTGGGGCGCGACCTCTTCCGCTGCATCTGGCACGGCGGGCGGGTATCGCTGTTCATCGGCTTTTTCGCCGCCGCCATTTCCACCGCCATTGCCGTGGTGTACGGGGCGGTCAGCGGCGTATCCGCCCCGGCGGTGGACGGCGTGCTGATGCGCCTGACGGAAATTCTGCTCAGCGTGCCGGAGCTGCTGGTGGTGCTCTTCCTTCAGGCCATCTGGGGCAAGGCGACGCCGGTGTCCATTGCGGTGATCATCGGCGTGACCGGCTGGTACTCCATCGCCAAGGTGGTGCGCACGGAGGTCCGGCAGCTGCGCGCCAGCGAATATGTGGTGGCCTCCCAGGCCATGGGCGGCAGCTTCCGGCACATCCTGCGGCAGCACCTGGCGCCGAATTTCATTTCCTCCATCATGTTCATGGTGGTGATGAACGTGCGCAGCGCCATCGTGGCGGAATCCACCCTGAGCTTTCTGGGCATGGGTCTGAGCGTGGACACGGTGTCCTGGGGCAGCATGCTCTCGCTGTCCGAGCGCGCCCTGATGACAGGCAGCTGGTGGATCATCCTCATCCCCGGTGCCTTTCTGGTGGCGCTGCTCCTCGCCCTGACCGATGTGGGCAACTGGCTGCGCAAAACCGCCAGCCGGAGAGAGAGCAATCTGTAATCGCCTGCCAAGTACAAAATCGGGACTGTTGCAAAATAGATTTTTTAGAAAACCGTTCTAATAATTTAGCGGTAGAAATCACGATTGTTTCGCGATTTCTACCGCTATTTCTAACTTTTAGAAAGGTGTATTTTCACAGATTTCTATTTTGCAGCAGTCCCATCGTTTATGCAATAGTAAAATCCCGGAAGTCCATCGTGCCGGTGCCGGTATAGGTGAAGTACAGGGCGTGTACGCCCGTCAGGGGCGCAAAAGCGGCATCAGACGGGTGCCACCGGCTGCCGGGGGCAACAGGGATCCGGACGAAGGGCGCGCCGCCCCGCTCGGTGGAGACGGACAGAGTGCCCCGGGCGTCGCCCCGGGTGGTGACGGTGAGCCTTGACGCGCCGCGGAAATCAAAATATTTGAAGCCGCACCATGCGCCGTCGGACATATTGGCAATGTACTGGTCGGGGCTGTCCTCCCGGTCGCCGCCGGACTGGGTGAAGAAGGGATGGGCGGTGTCCTTTTCGTGAGGCTCCCCGTAGCCGAAGCTGGGCTCCCGGAAGCCCAGATGGCAGGCAATCCGCGCCTCGTAGGTACCGATGCCTCTCAGGGGGCCGCCGTTCAGGCCGCAGCTGGTCAGCTCCGCCTGGGGGATGGAGCCGTCCGGCAGGATGGTGATGGGCTCGGCACAGCCCTGGCGGGCGCAGCACTGCTTATTGGTCTGCCGGTGGTAGAAGATGTACCACTGCTGCCCCAGCTGCACCATGCCGCCGTGGGTATTGCCGGTGTAGTTCAGCGCCTCGGTATTGCTCTTCAGGCCGATGTCGCCGATGCTCACCAGGGTGCCGTCGAAGCGGAAATCCCGGTCGGGATACCGGCTCGTGGCATAGCACAGCTCATGGCTGAGGATGGAGGAATAGACGAAATAGTAAACTTCCCCGATCTTTCGGATGCTGCTGGCCTCATAAAAGGCGTGCCCTTCGAAGCCGGTGCCCTTTTCGCGCCAGACGCTGGGCGCGATCAGCACCGGCGCGCGGCGCACGGTGCGCATATCCGGCTCCAGGGCGGTGCAGTAGGCGCCCTCCATCCGGCGGCCGTTTTTGCTCAGCAGGTCATACAGCCAGCCGGGGCCCGGGGCAAAGCCGGTGTAGAGGTAAATATCCTCCCCGTCCGCCAGCACGCCGGGGTCGAAGCAGCTGATCTCCCCCTCCCGGCTGCCCAGGGGGGTGCCGTCCGGCCAGCGGACAAAATCGTAAAACTCGAACTCTCCCATGGGGCTGCCGCACACGGCGACGCTCACCAGGCTGGAGCCGTTCAGGGAATAGTACAGGTAGTAGCGCCCGTCCGGCCCCTGCACCGCGTCCGGGGCAAAGAGCTTCATCCGCCCGTCCGTATTCTGGGGATCCCGGGCAGCGGGGTAGATCACCCCTTCGCACCGCCAGTCCGAAAGGTCGCTCAGCGGCGCGGACCAGCCCACATAGTCATTTTCGCAATATCCCGCCCCGCCGAAGGCATCGTGGCTGCCGTAAACATACAGCCGGTCCCCAAAGGCCCGGGGCTCCCCGTCCGGCACGTATTCATAGCTGGGAAGGTAGGGATTGAATACCTGATCTTTCATGCACGCCCTCCGTTATTTCTCCGTATGGGGACACTCGGGCGCGCCCAGGTAGGAGGGGAGGGAGGCAGCACCGGCGGGATGGATCTCGATCTTTTCCAGCACGGTGCCCGGCTCCTGGGCCAGGACGGTGATCTCCTGCACGCCGGCCTCAAAGGGCAGCGTCAGGGAAGCGGTGTGAATCTGATCAAGCACGCCCACGCCCCAGTCGGGGTCGCTGTTTTCGCCTGCCCGGAAGCTGGCGGGAAGGAGCTGAACGCCGTGGAACTGCCCCTGTGCCAGCAGCCCCAGGTGGACGGAGCTGCCGATCTGAATGGGGTTATTGGGGGCGGTGAACAGCTCCACCCGGTAGTCCCCCGCCCGGTCGATGCGGAAGCGATAGCGCAGAGCCGGCGCGTCCGCGCCGGAGAACGCCGCCGTGGAGGGGGCGACCTTCATGCCGCTGCCGTATTTGCCGTAATGCTCGATTTTATAGAAGCTGCCGCCGGGCACATCCTGCTTTTCGCACCAGTTTTCCGCCCGCATGGAGATCACACCCTCCCGGGCCACAAAGGTCCGGGGCGGCAGGGCGGAAAGGTCATCCTGCCGGGCGGTAAATTCCAGGGCGACCTTGGCGTCCCCGTCGGAGACCAGCAGGCGGCACCGGGCCCCGCCCGCCGGCAGGGCTTCCTTCCGGCAGGTGAAGGTGACGGTCTCCAGCTCCTCCACGTCGCCCTCCCACTTGTCCGCGCAGAGCCAGGCGGGGATCTCCTCGCCGGGGGCGGGAGCGACGGCAAAGCGGAACCGGCCCACACCGCCGTTTCCGATCTCGATTTTTATTTCCTCCCTGCCGGGAAGCTCGAAGTCCGCCCGAATGACGGTGGGCGTGCCGTAATTCTTGGTGGCGACCGCCTCCCGGTCGGCGCGGGATACCTTCATATTGGGTTTGCGCATGGGGGTCACATGGCACAGCACCGGATAGCGGCTGTCGTCCTCGTTCCACTTGTTGAAGCCGATGTGGGGTGCCAGCTCCATGCCCGCCCATTTGCCATCCCGGAAGGCGGCGAAGGCATCGGCCAGCTCCAGATCCCGCTCCATGCACTTCTGGGACAGCGCCGCGTACCGGTTGGCAACGACCCTGCCCTGGGCGGCATAGTGGTGGTTTTTCCCGGCGTACAGATGGAGCTTATACAGATTCGCCGAAGCGGCGGCGGAGAAATGGATCATGCTGTAGTAGGCGTCCCGCTCCCGGGGGCACAGGGCGTCCAGCACCCGGGCGGAGCGGGCTTCGATGTCCTCCGCCAGCGCCAGCAGCCGGTCCGCCTCGCCGTAGTGGCAGGGGTGGTAAATGCCGGCGTTCATGGCCTCCGGGCGGCGCAGGCTGCTGAGCGTCAGGTAGTCCCGGAAAACCCGGGCGATCTGCTGCCGCAGGGGATCGTCCGCCTGGGGGAAATTCTGCTTTACATATTTTTGCAGGTAGCGCTCCGGGCTTTCCGGATGGCCGGTGCCCCAGGCATCGAAATCATAGGCCAGCTGCATGAAATAGGTCAGGGGCACCTCGTGGAGCTTCAGATCGCCCACGTTCACCACCCACAGCTCCCGGATGCCGAAGTCCCAGGCCTGGGTCATGGCCTCCCAGGTCTGCGCCAGGGGGGTGGAGTCCACCCACTCATAGGAGATGGGGTCGCCGTGATAGTCAAAATGGTAATACATGCCCCAGCCGCCGGGATGATCCACCATATCCCTGGGGGGCACGGTGCGCAGGTGGCCGAAATTATCCTCGCAGAGCAGGAAGAGCACATCCTTCAGCTCGTCCCAATCCTTCAGGCCGGGGGTGGACGCGTCGCCGTAGAAATAGGCCTCCACTTCCTTATAGAGCGCCAGCAGCTGGGTCGCCTTGCGGGGGACGTTCTTTTCGATCAGCGCCCGCTGGTGGGTAATGACGTTTTTCAGCAGGTCGATGTTGTTTTTCAGGGCAGAGCCCTCGCCCAGGATGGCGCTGTCCCGCTCGCCCCGCATGCCGATGGTGATGATGTTCTCGTAGCCGCCGCTGCGCTTGAGGGAATCCTCCCAGTAGTTGAGCAGGCCCTGCTCATTGCGGTCAAAATTCCAGGCGTTGCCGTAGCGGCTGCCCTCGCCGCGCACCTTGTCCCATTCCTCGCTGGCGCGCAGGCAGGGCTCGTGGTGGGAATAGCCCATCACCACGCCGTAAAGATCCGCCAGCTCCTCGTTGGCGCTGCCGGGGCCGTCCAGGGGGAAGGAGGAGGACCACATGGCGGGCCACAGGTAATTGCCCTTCATGCGCAGCAGGAACTCAAAGATCCGGTCGTAGCACCTGGCGTTCACGTCGCCGTAGTGCCGGGTGGCCCAGGTGCCGAAGCAGGGCCACTCGTCGTTGATGAAAAAGCCCCGGTATTTCACGCTGGGCTCCTTGGAGATGACCGCAATGTCCTCCCCCACGGTCACCTGCTCCCGCTGCACCGGGGCGGCGTCACCGAAGAAGCACAGGGGAGAGACGCCGATGTATTCCGACAGGGCAAACATGCCGTAGATGGCGCCCCGCTTGTCGCTGCCGCAGATGACCAGCGCGATCTGGCCGTGCAGGCGGCACAGCGCGATCTGGTAGACCTCCCGCCTGCCCCGGATGCTTCCATCCAGCTGCCCCCTGGCAGCCAGCTGCTGCATCACGCCGCTATGCTCCAGCGTGCCGCAGAGGATCACCGGCGCATCCGCGTTCTCCCGGCAGACCCGGGGCTCATGGCCGGTGACGGCGGCAATGTCCCTGGCCAGGGTGTGGGCGATGCGCTCCACCCCGGGGAAATCCGCCGGATCCACATAGATATATTCGGTTCCATTGAGCTGAAAATCCATTTTTATGACTCCTTCCCGCCCCACTGTTCCTGGACATGTTGGGCGTAGCTTTCGGTGAGATTCAGGTGCTTATCCAGCGCACCGTACAGAATGCTGTAGGCCAGCAGCATGGGCAGCCACACGCTGGTCAGGACCAGGATCACCAGCGTCAGGGGGAACCAGGTGATCATCAGGCCGTAATATACCACCTGCACCAGCGCCGCCGCCAGGGACAGCAGCGGATGGCTCAGCAGCAGCGCAAAGCAATTGCGCACCAGCGCAAAAAAGGGCAGCTCCATGGTGACCATCATGGGGAAATAGAACTGCGCCAGCCCCGTGGACATGGTGACGGCGATGAGCAGCATCAGAAATTCCCCGGAGGCATCGGTCAGGGTGCTCAGGTAGTACAGGCAGTAGATCTGACCGGCGGTCACCAGGCCGCCGATGGCGCCGGGGAGCAGGGAGGGCACAAAATTCCGCTTGTACACCGCCTTGTAGGTATCCCACCACCACCAGCCCACTTCGTCGCGCTTGCTGCGCAGCACCGTGTCCACCGCGCCGGCCATTGCCGGGGCGGTGAGCATGCCGATGGGGATGCAGGCGAGCAGCAGCACCGGGGCGGCATTGGCCAGCGCCACCTGCACCGCCGCAAAGAACAGCGCCATTCCCGGCAGCGCCAGCAGCCCTGCCTTGAAGAATTTTCCGCTGTCCCGGTCGATCAGCTCGATCACGCGCATCAGTCCGCGCTTCTTTGCCGGCTCCTGATCCGTCAGCAGCGCGGGCTCTGCGTTTTTCTTCCTCATTATAGATCTCCTCCTGCTCCTTATTCATGGCGGTTCCGGTGGACATGGAACATGCCCCGGTACTGGGTGGGGGTGCAGCCCTTCATCTTCTTGAAGGTGCGGTTGAAGGTGGATACGCTGGAAAAGCCGGACTGCAGCGCGATCTGGGAAATGGACATTCCCGGCTGCATCAGCAGGCTCTCTGAGGATTTGATCCGCCGGTGGCACAGGTACTCATAAAAATTGCTGCCGGAGAGCTGCTTGAAGGTGCGGGAGAAATGGAATTTGGAAAAGCCCGCCACCGCCGCCACATCCTCCAGCGTCAGGTCCTCGGCGAAGTGCCGGTCCAGATAGTTGAACACCGCGTCGAACCGCTCGGCGTAATTGCGGACGCTGGAATGGGGCAGCTGGGGCACGGCGGCGCCGCCCGTATTCAGGTGCACCTGGCCATAGGTGATGAACAGGCTCAGGAGCTTTGAATAGATGGTGATGTCCCGCAGGCCGTCGTCCCGGAGGTACTGCGTGCAGATCTCGCCAAACAGCGCCGCCTCCTCGGCATACACGGCGGGGCAGGTGCTGCGGTTGATCAGCATGGGGCGGCTCATGCAGGAGGCCAGGAAGGAGGTGCCCTTCACCGCCAGGATCTGGTCGAACTCGAACAGGAAGATGAACCGCGCACCCCGGGTGGGAGCGGTGAGGGAATGGGGCTCGCCGCTGGGGATCAGGAAAATATCCCCCGGCGACAACTCGAAGGTCTGGCCGGATACGGTGGCCAGGTAATTTCCCTCCATGGGCGCGATCATCTCAAAGGCGCTGTGCCAGTGGGGCGCGTAGGAGAGCATGGTATCGTTGTACCACAGGCGCAGGCTGGTATTGGGCTGGAACATATCGGACTCCCGGTCATCGGACAGGGAGCGGACGAAATTCTGCTTGCGCTGCCTGAGCAAAAATTGCTCGATGGTCTCCTGGCTGATGGGGAAGGGGGCGGGAACGGACTTGCTCTGTGCCATGGGTCAGCACCTCCTGGAGCATTTTGACGAATTTCTCAATTATTGCCATTGAAAAAAACGGGCGATTTTGGAGGATATAACAAATTCAGCCGTGTTTTTTCTTCGAATGCGGAATAAATGAACAGGAATACTATAACACATCCGGCGCAGCCTTGCAATATCCAATAATTTTTTTCAGAGAGAAATTAAATTTTTGTAAAATCAAGCAATTTATGAAAGCAAAAAGCGCAATTTCTGATAAGAAGTGACGGGAGGATGCTGATATAATAATTCACAAGAAAACGCAAAATTAGGAGGTTGGCAATGGCAAAATTGACAAACGTGACGCCCGGCCCCGCATCCGAGCTTGCCCGGCGGAAAAAGCACGGCGATTTTGGCCCCTACATCAAGCGGTATTGGCAGCTGTATGCACTGCTGGCGCTTCCGCTGCTTTATCTGCTGATTTTTAAGTACGTCCCCATGGTGTACATCCAGATCGCCTTCAAGAAGTACAAGCTGAACATGTCCGTGTGGGAAATGCCCTGGGCAAAGAAAAACGGCATGGAATATTTCATCAAGGCCTTCAGTAGCCGGGACTTCCGCCTTGCCCTGCGCAACACCATCCGGCTGAATCTGCTGGATCTGATCGTCGGCTTCCCCGCCCCCATCATTTTCGCGCTGATCCTCAATGAGCTTCCCTTCCCGAAGTTCAAGAAGACCATTCAGGCCATCGCCTACATGCCCCACTTCCTGTCCTGGGTCATCATCTCCAGCCTGGCGCTGCAGCTGTTTGCCCCCAGCGACGGCCTGGTGAACATGGCCATCGAGAAGCTGGGCGGTCAGTCCGTTCCCTTCCTCAACGACGAGAGCCACTGGGTGGGCACCTACATCGGCGTGGGCGTATGGCAGAGCTTCGGCTGGAACTCCATTGTGTATCTGGCCGCCATCGCCGGCATCAACCAGGAGCTTTACGAGGCCGCCGAGGTGGACGGCGCCGGCCGGTTCCGCAAAATGTGGAACATCACCCTGCCCTCCATCCGCCCCACCATCGTGGTGCTGCTGATCATGAGCCTGGGCAATATCCTGGGCGGCGGCTTCGACCGTCCCTTCGCCATGTCCAATAACCTTGTGCTCCGGGTCGCCGAGGTCATTGCCACCTATGTGTACAAGACCGGTATCAAGGGCCTGCAGTTCTCCCTGACCACCGCCGTCGGCCTGTTCCAGAGCGTTGTCGGCGTGTTCTTCCTGCTGATGGCCAACTGGCTGTCCAGAAAACTTGGTGAAAGGGGTATCTGGTAATGAGAAACGTAAAATCCACCTCCTCCAAGATCGGCGACTGGTGCTTCGTGCTGTCGTGCGTGATCGTCGGCGCGATCTGCCTGCTGCCCATGATCCATCTGCTGGCCAAGTCCCTCAGCGGCACCGATTATCTGGTGCGGCATGAGGTCAGCCTGTGGCCGAAGGGCTTCAATTTCGACGCCTACCTCACCGTGCTGAAGGATCCCAAATATGTCCGCGCCTTCTTCTGGACGGTGTTCCTCACCGTGGTGTGCACTCTGCTGAGCCTGACCATGACCATCCTGTGCGCCTATCCCCTGATCTTCCGTCAGCTCCGCGGCCGCGGCATCATCAATATCTTCATCACCATCACCATGTTCTTCAACGCGGGCACCATTCCCAACTACCTGCTGATGCAGAATCTGAACCTGCTGGATAATCCCCTGGTTCTGATCGTCCCCAGCTGCCTGAGCGTGTACAACATGATCATCATGCGAAGCTTCTTCTACGGCATCCCGGAGAGCTTACGGGAGTCGGCGGAGATCGACGGCGCGTCCATCGTCCAGATCCTGGTCAAGATCTACGTGCCCCTGTCCACCCCCGTGATGGCGACCCTGGCGCTGTTCTACGCCGTGGGCCGGTGGAACGGCTACTCCGACGCCCTGATGTACATGAAGCTGCCCGAGTTCTATCCCCTGCAGCTGCTGCTGTACAACGTGGTCAACAACATCAACTCCGTGGAGATCGCCACCCAGGAGGGCTTCTCCTCTCCCGGCCTGTCCGCATCGCTGAAGGCGGCCATCGTCATGTTCTCCACCATTCCCATCCTGTGCATCTACCCCTGGCTGCAGAAGTACTTCATCCATGGCGTGACCATGGGTGCCGTGAAGGAATAACCGGGCAGCGCCCGATCATTCATACATTATTAAGGAGGAAACACAAATGGCAAAGAAACTGGTTGCTCTGCTGCTGGCCGTGGCGATGGTCATGTCCTTCGCTCTGGTTGCCCATGCAGAAGAAGCGGAAATCGTGGACGGCAAGTTCACCACCACCCGCCACATCACCGTTGAGGTCTACGACCGCGGCAATGACGGCGGCTCCGACCCCACCAACAACATGTACACCGAGTACATCAAGAAGGGCATGCTGGAAAAGCACAATGTCGAAGTGGAATTCGTCAAGGTGCCCCGCTGGACCGAGGTTGAGGAAATCAACAACCTGCTGGCCGCCCAGAAGGCTCCCGACATCTGCGTGACCTACAGCTTCCCCACCATCCAGACCTATGCAGACATGGGCGGCGTGATGAACCTGTCCGACCTGCTGGAAGAGAACAAGGAGCTGCTCCCCAACCTGTGGAACTGGCTGGGCGACACCAACATCTGGTGGGATCGCGACCCCGTTGACGGCCATCTGTGGGCCATCGAGGGCAAGCTGGCCACCTCCAACCGCGTGCTGACCTTCGTCCGTCAGGACTGGCTGGACACTCTGGGCCTGGAAGCTCCCACCACCACCGAAGAGTTCGAAGCCATGCTGTACGCCTTCAAGGAGAGAGCCTCCGAGCTGCCCGGCATCGACGACGCCAGCAAGGTCGTTCCCTACTCCGTGAGCTACGACGTGGGCTGGCGTGCCGCCACCCTGATTGAGTCCTTCATCGATCCCGACATTTCCGACCGTGAGTTCTTCGTCAACGGCTTCGATGACAGAAAGCTGACCCAGAACGGCACCAAGGAAGCCGTCCGCCTGCTGAACAAGTGGTACAACGACGGCCTGCTGTGGAACAACTTCGCCCTGTACGGCAGCGGCGACACCACCGAGGACGACAACATGAAGGCCGGCTACGTGGGCGCTTTCACCCACAACTGGGACTATCCTTTCCGTAACGGCACCGACAGCATCAATGCCAACCTGGTCCGCAATGTGGGCGAGGATGCAAAGTTTGTCGCCATCGATCCCTTCACTGATTCCAAGGGCACCCACACCAAGTTCGTCTCCAGCACCGCAGGCGACCGCAAGATCTTCTTCCCCCTGACCAACGACGAGCCTGTGGCTTCCCTGCTGTATCTGGACTTCATCTCCCAGCCCGATGTGATCGCCTACCTGCAGATGGGCGACGAGGGCGTGACCCATGAGGTTCTGGAGTCCGGCGCCATCAAGATCATCCCCGCAACCGGCGACGCCATCATGAACTCCGGCATGAACATCGACTACACCATCACCTGCAACGGCCTGAACCTGGGCGACGAAGAGCTGACCCGCATTTCCAAGGCCTACGGCTATGCCGAAATCGATCCCGAGCTGGTTGAGCAGGCCGACATCTACGCACAGACCGACGCCCGCAAGGCAAAGAACGTCAACGTGGGCGGCATCGATGCCGAAGCCGGCATCGGCGACACCCTGTCCTCCAAGCGTGACCAGGTCTTCGACCAGGCCGTCGTCGCCCCCGTGGCCGACTTCGACAAGGTTTGGGACGAGTTCTTCGAGGACTACATGGCAGCCGGCGGCCGCGACATCATGGAAGAGCGCGCCGAGAAGTGGGAAGAATACTTCGGCGATTCTGACATGCTCCCGTAATCCGCTTTTCTGAATATCTCCTGTAAAAACCTTCGCCCCCGGCTCCTGTGGAGCCGGGGGCATTTTTGTCTTCTGCCGGTCATCCGGCTGATTCTACATGTGTCGAAATATGTCATTTTGCACAAAAATACTTTTCTCTCAAAAACACAATCCCATTTTATTGACGTGAAAAGAATCAATATGGTATAATGTGAACGATTTGTGAAGCAATTGCGTGCAAGAGCATTTTAATGAAAATTTATGCATATTTGCGGCAGTTTTACAGCAGGAGAGGGGGCAGCCAAGGTGCAGCAGGCAGAACTGACTTGCCAGTTTGAAGAGCTTTACCGGACGTATTATCAGCAGGTCGTCAACTATTTGAACACAAAGATCGGAAATTTCCACGATGCGGAGGATCTGGCGTCCAGTATATTTGAATACTGCTACCGGCAGCTGCCGGCTTTTGACGCCGGGAAGGCATCCCTGAAGACCTGGCTGTATGTGATCGTAAACAGCCGGTACAAAAACTACCTCCGGGATCACCGCGCATTTGAGGATGTGGAGGATTACATGGATTTTACAGCCTCTGACGATGCGCCGCTGGAGCAGGCAATGGAGGCGGAAGAAGAGCGGAAGTGGCTGGCCAAGGCGCTGGAAATGCTGCCGGAGCGGCAGAAGCAGATCGTCGTGCTGAAGTATTTTACCGAGCTGAACTCCTCGCAGATCGCGCAGCGGCTGAAAATGACGGAGTCCAATGTGCGGGTTCAGCTCTTCCGCGCAATGAAGCGGCTTCAGGAGCTGTCCCAGGTCTCCCTGGGATACCGGGAATAAAAATCAGGCAGAAAAGAGGAACCAATCATGGCAGAGCTTTACCGTAAATCATCCCTGGAACGGATCTCGTCCCCCGATCAGCTGGATACCATGCTGAAGATCTCGTCGCCCCTGTCTTGGCTGGCGCTGCTGGGCGCAACGCTGATCGTGGCGGTAACGGTGGTGTGGGCTTTCATCGGCCGCATCCCCGAGACCATCACCACGGCGGGCATCGTGGCATCGCCGGACGGCACCAATGCAGTTTATACCAACGCTGCCGGGAAGGTGACCCGGGTATATGTGGCACCGGGGGATAAAATTTACGAAGAGGATGTGCTGATGGAAATCGAGACCGAGCGGGGCGAGCCTCAGCAGATCATCTCCGATCAGGTGGGCTATGTCAGCCAGATCATCAAGCCGGAGGGCAGCGCAATTACCCAGAACAGCGAGGTGCTGCGCGTCTCGCCCAACACCCGGGCGCAGCAGGTGGTGGTCTGCTATGTGGCCACCACGGATGCCCAGAAGGTCAGCCGGGGGGACTATGCCTACATATCCCTGTCCTCTTCGGACAGCAAGAGCTATGGCCACATGGTGGGCAGAGTCATCAACATCGACGCCGGTGCGGCTTCCACCTCCGCCCAGAGCAATGTGCTGGGCAGCGAAAACAACCTGTCCAACGCCTTTTCCTCGGACGGAAAGGCGGTCACCGCCGTGACCTGTGAGCTGTTTCCCAGCGATCGCTCCGCCAGCGGCTATTTCTGGTCGAATTCCCGGGGGGAAACACTGAGCGTCAACAACCGGGATATTTGCAGCGTCAAGATCATCACCAAGCAGGTGCGCCCCATTGAGAAGCTGTTTGAGCGGGTCATCGACCTGTGGGAGGGCAAGCGATGAAGCACTATGTGAAAACGCCCACCATCTTCCAGATGGAGGCGACGGAGTGCGGCGCGGCGTCCCTGGCAATGATCTTTGCTCACTACGGCAAGCATATCCCGCTGGAAAAAATGCGGGTGGAGACCGGCGTGTCCCGGGATGGCTGCGTGGCAGGCAACATTATGCGGGCGGCAAAGAAATACGGCTTTGAATGCCACGGCTACCGCAAGGAGCTGGACGGGCTGAAAAAGCTCCCCGTTCCCTCCATCATCCACTGGAATTTCAACCACTTCGTGGTGTTTGAAGGCATCCGCGGCAAGCATGCCTACCTCAATGACCCGGCGGTGGGGCACCGCAAGCTGACCATACAGGAGCTGGATGAGGGCTTCACCGGCGTGGTGCTGACCTTTGCCCCCACGGCGGAATTCCGGAAGGAAAAGAAGCAGGGCACCTTTATGCCCTTTTTGCGGCGGCGGCTGCGCGGCCGCGGCGGGATCCTGTTCAAGCTGGTGTATGTGGGGCTGCTGCTGTTCTTCCCGGGGCTGATCCTGCCGGTGCTGTCCCAGGCGTTTATCGACGACGTACTGTGCAACGGCTATACGGACTGGCTGACCAAGATCCTCGTGTTCATGGGCGGCTGCGTTCTTTTCAAGATCGCCCTGTCCTATTACCGGGGCGTGCTGCTGCAAAAGCTGAAGAGCGTGATGTGCACCCTCTCCGGCAGGCAGTTCCTGAACCATATGTTCCGGCTGCCCATCAGCTTCTTTGACCAGCGCTACACCGGCGACCTGGTCTCGCGCATTCAGAACAACACCGATGTGGATAATTTCCTGGCAGGCGACTTTGCCGAGACCTTCCTGAATATCCTCATCGCCGTGTTTTACCTGGCGATCCTCTTCCTGTACAGCTGGCAGATGACCCTGGTGGGCGTCATCCAGATCGTCATCTGCACGGCGATCGTACTCATCGGCAACAAGACGGTGGCGGAATCCACCATCAAGATGCAGATGACCGGCGGCAAGCTCTACGGCGCAGTGTGCGCTGGGCTGAACATCACTGATACCATCAAGGCCTCCGGCGTGGAGACGGAATACAGCGCCCGCATCCTGGGACACCAGGCAAAGAACGCAGAGCTGGAGCAAAAACTCAGCCGCTTCCAGCAGCTGGTAGGCGGCATCCCCGAAGCCGTCGGGAAGCTGGCAGACGTGGCGCTGCTCCTGCTGGGCGGCTGGCTGGTCATCCGGGGCGACATGACGGTGGGCATGCTCACGGCGTATAATGCGCTGTTTGATTCCTTCTGCGCACCCATGAATTCGGTGGTCGGCTTCTTCCGCAGCCTTCAGGTCACGAAATCCAACATTCAGCGGGTGGAGGACATTGAAAAGCACGAGATCGACCCCTGCTACCGCACCGAGGTGCAGGCGCAGGATGTCTGCGGCAAGCTCTCCGGCGAGGTCACGCTGCAAAATGTCAGCTTCGGTTACAGCCGCCTGAAGCCGCCGCTGATCGAGGATTTCCATTTTACGCTGCACAGCGGCGAATCCATTGCCTTTATCGGCGCCTCCGGCAGCGGCAAATCCACCATTTCCAAGGTCATCAGCGGCCTGTACCAGCCCTGGGGTGGCCAGGTGCTCTTCGACGGCAAGCCGGCGGAGGCCATTGCCAAGGCCGTGATGAACGCCAGCATTTCCACCGTCAGCCAGAAGATCACGCTTTTCTCCGGCACCATCCGGGATAACCTGTCCATGTGGAATCCGGCAGTGACGGAGGAGGATATGGAGCAGGCATCGCGGGATGCCTGCATCTACGACTTCATTCTCCGGCAGCCCGGCGGCTTTGATTTTATGCTGTCCGAAAACGCCTCCAACCTCTCCGGCGGTCAGCGGCAGCGAATGGAGATCGCCCGGGCGCTGGCCACCAACCCCACCATCCTGGTGATGGACGAGGCCACCAGTGCACTGGATCCGATCGTGGAAAAGCAGGTGCTGGACAATATCCGCGCCCGGGGCTGCACCTGCATCGTGGTCGCCCACCGGCTCAGCGCCGTGCGCGACTGCAATGAGATCATTGCCATGGCGGACGGAAAAATCGTCCAGCGGGGCACCCATCGCGAGCTGCTGAAGCAGGACGGCTTCTACCGCAGCTTCGCCAATGCGTGACGGAGGAAGCCATGAGTAGAAAACTGGATGTTACATTGAGCGATGATTCCCTGTTTGCGCAGGAAACGGTGACGCTGGAGCTGACCAGCCCCGAAGCGCTGCTCACCGAGCGCACGGAGGATCTGTACCGCGTAGCGCAGGGCGCCGTGATCATCTATCTCGTGCCGGTGCGCAAGGGGAAGATGGAGCGCCGCAAGCGGATCGCGGAGGCAGGCACAGGGGAGCTCTTCCCCGGCTGCTGCTACCGCAATGCGGCATTTGAGACCTGGAAATTTCTGGTCGTCCCAAAGTCCGGCTCCGCAAAGCTGGAATATATCAAAGACGGCAGCACCATCCCGCTGCAGAAGAATTTCGTTCAGCGCAATCACATTCCCAAATTCCAGGAAGAGGGCTTCGAGCGCTGCCTGGAGGAATTTTATCTGGGACTGTCGCTGAAGGACGAGGGCTTCGTCGTTCACTCCGAAATCGCCAAAGGAGGCGTGGCGGAACAGATTGCTGCAACCATCATCAGCATCGCCGAAAGCGAGTCCGCCGCCGCGCCCCAGGGGTCGGCAAACTACCAGATCATCGCCCGCGCCTGCCGGGCGGCGGGGATCGAGCTTGTGCCGGAGCAGCAGCTTCTCGCCTGCGGCGCGGCGGCAATGCATATCCCCGACGTTGCCCGCATCTCCAATTTCACCTGCCGGGAAGTGGTGCTGCAGCAGAAGTGGTACCGCAGCGACTGCGGCGTCATCCTCGGCACCCGGGACGGCAAGCCCATTGCCTGCTACCGCAAAAAAGGCAAAAAATATGTGATGTACGACGGGGTGCGGGAATATCCCCTTACTGCCTTCGCGGCACAGTGCATTGAGCCGAAGGCCTACAGCATCGGAAGGGCGCTGCCCCGCACGAAGCTCACCGGCAAGCAGATCTTCTCGTTCTGCAGAAAGAGCATCCCCTCCAGGGCGCTGCGGGGCGTGCTGCTGCTGGGACTGGCTGGGACGCTGATTGGAATTCTGGAGCCGACCCTGAACCAGAAGATCTATGATGAATACATCGCCCTGGGCGATTTCGGCATGGTGGTGCAGCTGTGCGTGCTGATCGGCTCGTTCATGCTGGGCAACGTCTTTTTCACCATGGTGAAAAAGCTGATGGAATATTCCATCTCCTGCCACGTGAACTACGACCTGCAAAATGCCGTTTACTGGCGCATTTTCCAGCTGCCGGAGAGCTTCTTCCGCCGCTACGACAGCGGCGACCTGGCGCAGCGGCTGACCCAGGCGGGTGCAAGCGCCGCTCAGGTGACCACCCAGATCGTCAGCACGGGCTTCGCATCGGTATTTTCCCTGTTCTATCTGTGGCGGATGATCAAGTATTCCGGCTCGCTGACCGGGTGGGCATTTCTCATGACCCTGGTATTCATCGTGCTCACGGTGCTGCTGCAGATGCGCTCCCTGCGCTATGAGGCGCTGGAGGCAGACGCCAACGGACGGGCAGTATCCCGGCTTTATCAGTATCTGGGCGGTGTGGATAAGATCCGCATGGCCGGCGCGGAGGAGCGGGCGATTCTGGAATACCTGACCCCCTTTACCGAAGAGCAGCGCTATAACATCCGCGAGGGGCGGATCACCACTCTTTCGGACTGCATCGGCGAGACGGCAAGCTATCTGTTTGCCATGGTGCTCTATTTCATCATTGTGAAGAAGCAGCAGAGCATCTCCATCGGCAATTTCATGGCGTTCAACTCCGCCTTCGGCACCTTCTCCGCGGCGCTGCTTCAGCTGGTAAACAGCGTGATCACCGTATACCGCATGAAGCCCCTGTACCGGCGCCTGAAGCCCGTCATGGACGAAGCGCCGGAGGACAGCGGCCAGAAGCAGATCGTCCAGTCCCTGGAGGGCAACGTAGAATTGGAGCATGTGAGCTTCGCCTACTCCCCCGAAACCGGGAATGTGCTGCACGATGTGTCCTTCCGTGTCCGCCCGGGCGAGTATGTTGCCATCGTCGGCCCCTCCGGGTGCGGCAAATCCACACTGCTCAAGCTCCTGCTGGGCTTCGAGCAGCCCAGCCAGGGCAAGGTACGCTACGACGGGCGCAACATCAACAGCATGGACGCCCACTCCCTGCGCCGAAAGCTGGGCGTGGTGCTCCAGGACGGCAAGCTGATTGCAGGCAGCATTTACGACAATATCACCATCACCTCCACCGGCGCCACCATGAAGGATGTCAACGCGGTGGTGGAGGCGGTGGGGCTGAAGCCGGACATCGACCGGATGCCCATGGGGCTGCAGACGGTGCTCAGCGAATCCGGCAACACCATCTCCGGCGGTCAGCAGCAGCGCATTCTGATCGCCCGCGCCATCATGAATCACCCGCAGGTGATCTATTTCGACGAGGCGACCTCCGCCCTGGATAACCCCACCCAGGCCAAGGTCTGCCGGAGCCTGGACGCCATGCACGCGACCAGGATCGTCATCGCCCACCGGCTCAGCACCGTCCGCAGCTGCGACCGCATTCTGGTGCTGAACAACGGCGTCATTCAGGAAGAGGGAAATTTTGAATCGCTGATGGCACAGAAGGGTCTGTTCTATCAGATGGCCAAGCGTCAGATCGCGGAGGAAGGCTAATGGCATTTACAATTGATATGGAAGAAAACCGGATCGTTGTGAAAGAAAACGACGAGACCATCTGCTGGCTCAACGAAGCCATCGAGGGCAGCACCGCCGCCATTTCACTGGGCGGCAGACTGCGGGCAGACACCGCCTATGTGTTTCTGGACGAAGTAAACGCCCTGAGCTCCGTAGGCCTGTCGCTGGTTCTGGATATGCATGAGGTGCGCTATCTTTCCAATGCATATCTGCAGGCAATGCGGGTGATCCAGCGTTCCGCCGATGCCAGGCACCAGACCCTGGTGCTGCGCAATCTCTCTGCGGAGGCCAAAGAGGCAATGGATGCCGTGGGCGCGGGATTCCTGTTTGATATTCAGTAAGGGGGCGCAGAAAATTGGAACCGAAATGCAGAGCAAAGCCCTATGAGGGCAGCGAACCCTTTATCTTCTTCAGCTATTGCCACAAAGACAGCGCGGTGGTATATCCCCTGATCGAGGCGCTGACCCAGATGGGCTACCGCATCTGGTTTGACAGCGGCATCACCATCGGCGACGAGTGGCCGGAGGTGATTGCGGACAAGCTGGAAAACTGCGCCGCATTCCTGCCGGCGATCACCAAGGCATATTGCCTTTCCCACAACTGCAAAAACGAGCTGACCTTCCAGGTGGAGGACAAAAAGCTGATCCTCCCCCTGAAAATGGAGGACTTTACCCTCATCGGCGGCATCCGGCTCCAGCTGGCCAGCACCCAGCATGTGCAGCTGAGCGAGCTGCCGCAGGCGCAGTGGGCGCAGAAGGTGGCGGCGCTTGCCCCCCTTGCGGCGTGCAAGGGAGCGCCCATACAGCTGACCCAGGAAGAAATAAAGCCGGTCGTGCCGAGCCTGATCGATCAGATGCTTGAGCAGCACGGGCAGGGATCAGCCGTAGCGGCGGAGGATGAAGAAAAAGAGCCGATCGATCCGTGGATCGTTCCTTCGATCAAGGATCTGAGCGATCAGGATCCCTCCGTCCCTCCCGCCGACGGCATTGAGATGCCGCCGCTTCCCGCTCAGGATGACGGCACCCGCAGCGAATCGGAAAACACCTGCGATGAACTGGAAACCACCCGTGCGGACGACGATACCGTCGCGGAGCAGGGCATTCCCTTCTTTGCGGTATGTCTGCCGGAGGGCATGCTGCTGCATCCGGTGGACGGGCAGCTGCGCCTGCCGGGCAGTGCGCCGGAGCGCAGTGCGCTTTTGGAGAGAACCGACGCCCTTACCATCCGGGCGTGCGGCGGCGCGAAGGTGCGGCTTCCCGGGGGAGATGCGGAAGCGGGCGGCACTCCCTGCTCCGCCTGCACCGTGGCAGAGGTGGACGAGTGCTGCTATGCCGTCCTGCAGGGAGCCGACGCCGCCTGGGTGCAGCAGCAGGGGAAGCTCTTCCTCCTGGAAGCGGAGGCCACAGGAGAGCGGAAGCTGATCGCGCAGGAGGGCCTGACGCTTGGGCGCAGCCACCCCTGGGTGCGCGGCTCCATGCGCGACGCGCGCATCAGCCATAGCCACGGCAGCATCGCCGTCAGCGGCGGCGAAATGCGTCTGACGGATACCTCCAAAAACGGAACCTACGTCAATTCCCAGCGGATCGACGCCGGGGCACCGGGCACCGTCCTGCACGGCGGTGATACCATCCGCCTGGGGCGGGAGCAGTTCCGCTGCCGCGAAATTATGCTGGAGGATCCCCGCGCACGGCTGCAGGAAGCATACCGCGCCGCCTGCGAGGCGCTCTTGTGCGCCTGTACGCAGGAGGATTATCTTGCGGCAGCGCAGCAGTTTGAAGCACTGAACGATTTTGAAGACAGCAGGCAGCAGCATACCCTGTGCCTGGAAAAAGCGGAGGCAGCGGAAAAGGATCTGCGCCTTGCCCAGGCGCGGGAGCTGGCCGCGCTGGACGCACCCGAAAACCTGGAGGAAGCGATCGCCATCCTGACCTCCCTGGGTCAGTGGCAGGATGCCCCCGCCCTGCTGGTGCAATACCGGCAGAGGCGGGAAGCGCTCCGCGCCCTGGAGCAGCGCTATCAGGACGCGTGCAACATATTGGCTGCGGCGGATTCGCTCCAGCCTCTGGCCGCAGCGGAGCGGATGTTCGCCACCCTGGGCAGCTACCGGGACAGCGGCAGCCAGCAGCTGCGCTGCCGGGAAAGGGCGGAAGCCCTGCGCCGCGAGGAGGAGCAGCAAAAAGCGCTGCATCCGGACGCAGACGATGACGACCGCACAGTGTGCGATACGGCCGCCGCGCCGGAACGGCTGCTGCTGATCGACCTGACCACCGGCGAGACCTTCACCGGCAAGGTGCAGTCCACGGTCATCGGCCGGAAGGTGAATCAGTGTGATATTCCCTTTCCTGCCAACAGCCGCATGAGCCGCCGCCACGCGGAGGTGTTCGCCCACGGCGGAAAGCATTTTGTAAGAGACTGCCGCTCTGCCAACGGCACCTTTGTAGACGGCAGCCGACTGGAGCCGAAGCAGACCGTGCAGATCGGCGACACAGCGGTGCTCACCCTGGCGGATGAGCAGATCCTGGTGGCCTTCGACGCGGCAGCCGGCCTGATCTCCTCGCTGGGATATGCCGCGCTGCTGAAGCGGGCGTCCGACGGCGCGCTTCTGCCCATCACTGCCGCACCGCTTCGATTTGACTATGTTGACCCGGAGCGAACCGTTTTGATCGGCCGGACGCCCAGCAGCCGGTGCGCCGAACTGACGGCGGAGCAGGACGGGATCGTCCTGCGGGCATTCCAGCCCCAGTGCGTCAGCGTGGACGGAGAATTGCTGGACGAAGGGCAGCGCCGGGTACTCTCCGGCAATGCCGCCCTGAATATCGGCGCAGAAAGTTATCAGTATCTACAGGTTCCCCTGGTGCTTTTTTGTGGAAGGAGCAATGCGGAATGAAAAAGACAAAGCTTGCGGCGGCTCTGCTGGCAGCGGCTCTGCTGAGCGGCTGCGGCAGCATCGGCGGCAACCAGCCGGCTGACAGCGCTCTGCCGGCGCTGGAGCATACCCGCCCGGCGGACGAGCCTATGGCCGGGCAGCAGCAAAAAAGTGTCCAGTCCCATGGGCAGCTGACGGACGGCTCCAGCTATACCCTGTACGTCAATAACGAGCTGGAGATCAGCGGCGTAAACCTGACGGCGCAGCTGAAGGTGGAGCCGCTGCTGGCTGAGCCGCTCAAGAGCGCCACCATTCTGACGCTGAATGTGGAGACCGTCGACTCCAGTGCATGCAGCGACCTGGAGGTCATCCGTCAGGTCAACCTGGGCAGCGGCGTGCGCTCCATTGCCTCCCTCGCCTTTTCCAAATGTGCGTCGCTGGATAAAATCGTATTTCCCGAGAGCCTGACATCGATCGGCGACTATGCCTTCCAGGGCTGTGCCTCCCTGCGCAGTGCGGACATCCCCTCCAACGTGACCACGCTGGGGCGGCGGCTGTTCATGGACTGCTCCATGCTGCTGTCCGCCACCGTGGACGCCGATGTGGGTGAGCTTACCTTTGCCGACTGCACCTCCCTGCGTGACCTTACCCTGGGCGAAAACTGTCACAGCATTGGCAGCGACGCCTTCTCCGGCTGTGTCGGGCTGAAGAGTCTGAGCCTGGGCACCTCGATCGGGCAGGTTGGGAGCCGCGCCTTCTCCGGCTGCACCGCTCTGGAGCAGCTTTCCGTGGAGGGCAACCTGGGAACCGCAGCCTTTGCAAACTGCACCGCACTGTGGGACATTTCCCTCGGCGAAGGCTGCAAAATCATCGGCGCGGAGGCCTTTTCCGGCTGCACCGGCATCAAGAAGCTGACCCTGGGCACCGCCGTGGAGCGCATTGAAGACCGCGCCTTCTCCGGCTGCACCGCTCTGGAGCACGTCATCTATCCCGCCACCCTGCAATACATCGGCCATCAGGCCTTCTCCGGCGCCCAGAGCGTCAACAAGGTGGAATACGAGGGCGACGGATACTGGCTGGCGCGCAAGAATTTTGAAAAGGATTACGATGATAATTCCAGCATCCGCTTCGTCTCGCCGAAACAGCTTAAGGATAAGGACACAAAATAACTCTTTTTCCAGAAGGGTGTAACGCTTGCCTGTGCTTTTGTGTATAAAATACTGAAATGGGGCTTCGTGCCCCGCCTGCCGGACACGAAGCCGGGGAATTCACACGCGGATTCCCCGGCTTTCCGGGCAATCTATAAAGGGGAGAATTTTAACATGTCATTTACACTCCAGGCCGCCTGCCTGAGCCATACGGGGAACCGGCGGGCGAATAATGAAGATAATTTCTACTTCCATGACATCTGCATGGAGGAGCAGCATACCGGCACGCACGACCCCCTGCTTTGGGAAGACAGCCTGAAGCGGGAGTCGTGCTTTGCTGTTTTTGACGGAATGGGCGGCGAAAATTACGGCGAGCAGGCCTCCTTTGCCGCAGTGGAGCGGCTGCGGGAGTATGTGCAGCAGCCGAAGCAGTTCTATGTTTCCGTTGGAAAATACCTGTACGAAATGTCCCAGGCGCTCAACACCGCCGTCTTTGAAAAGGCGCAGGCGCTGCTGACCAGCCGCATGGGCACCACCATGGCGGCACTGTACCTGACGCCCCGGTTCGCCTACGCCTGCAACGTGGGCGACAGCCGCATCTATCGGCTGCGGGAGAATGTGTTCTCCCAGCTGTCCGTGGATCACGTGTCCGCCCGCCCCATGCCGGAGGGACGCAAAGCGCCCCTGAGCCAGCACCTGGGCATGGATCCCAGCGAGGTGCGCATGGAGCCGCACATCGTAAAGGATCGGCTCAACAGCGGCGATATTTTTCTGGTGTGCAGCGACGGTCTGACGGACATGGTGCCCAATGTGGAGATCACGGAGATCCTCAGCAGCACCCCGGATGTGGAGCTGTGCGCCAATCGCCTGCTCCAGACCGCCCTCGACCACGGCGGCAAGGACAACATCACCCTCATCATCGCCCGCATCACCGGCTCTGCCCTGTAACGAAACGGAGGAACGACCTATGGCGCAATCGGAAGAATTCATTTTCCCCGGCTGGGAAGTCACGCGCAAGCTCGGCGAGGGCAGCTTCGGCGGCGTGTATGAGATCCGGCGCACCCTGCCCGGCGGGCGGGTGGAGAAGTGCGCCCTGAAGCGCCTCACCGTCCCCCGGGACAGCGAGGATATCCGGGAGCTCTACGCCCAGTCCTTCAGCAAGGACAGCATCACCGCCCACTACAAGGGGCGGATGGAGGAGCTGGTGAACGAATACGGCATCATGCAGTCCCTGAGCGGCTGCCCCAATATCGTCAACTGCCACGACATCCAGTATGTCCAGCATGACGACGGCATCGGCTGGGATATTTACATCCGCATGGAGCTGCTCTATCCGCTGAAAAAGGTGCTGGGCAGCAGCTACAGCGAGGACATGGTATGCAATCTGGGCATCCAGCTGTGCAATGCGCTGACCGCCTGCCACGGGGAAAACATCATCCACCGGGACATCAAGCCGGAAAACATTCTGGTTTCCGGCAAGGGCACGTTCAAGCTGGGGGATTTCGGCATCGCCAAGGTATCCGAAAAGGCCGGCACCGGCACCCTGACAGGCACCTACGGCTATATGGCGCCGGAGGTAGCCAACCGGCAGCACTATGGGGCATCGGTGGACATCTATTCTCTGGGCATGGTGCTCTACTGGATGATGAACCGGCACACCTTGCCCTTCCTGCCGCTGCCGCCCAGCATTCCCACCGGGGTGCAGCGTCAGCAGGCGCAGGAGCGCCGTTTGTCCGGCGAGCCTCTGCCTCCGCCCGTTGACGGGAGCGAGGCGCTGAAAAAGATCGTACTGAAGGCCTGCGCCTTCGCCCCGGCGGAGCGCTACCGGAGCGCCGAGGAAATGCAGGCGGCGCTGCAAAGCTGCATGAGCACCCCCGCCGCACCCCGCATGCAGCGGCAGGAGCCCATGGCTCGCCCCGCCCCCATTTCGGATCCGACCATTATTGACACCCCCACGGAGCTTGAGCGTGAACCCGCCGTTCATGCCAACGCCCCCCGGCAGGCGCAGCAGGTTCCGCAGCAGCGGGGGCAAATGCCGAAAAAGGAAGCGCCGGAAAAGAAGTCTCCCAAAAAGAAGCAGAAACAGCCGGTTATTTACCATGTTATGGTCACGGCGATCATCGTGGCGCTGCTGCTGGCAAGCTGCGGGGTTGGGATCGTGATCTCCAGCTACAGCAAACGCTCTGAGATGGCGAATACGCAGACGCTTGAGCCTACGCAGGCACAGGAGACGGAAGCGACGACCGAAACGGCAGCGCAGATTCCGGTGACAGTGCCCCGGGCGGTACCCACCGAACCTCCAACGGAGGCACCGACAGAAGTACCAACAGTACCGGCGACAGTGCCTACGGCAGCACCTACCGAAGCGCCTACGGAAGCGCCTACGGAAGCGCCTGCGATTAAAGCAAATTCCAGAGTATTGGAGAACAAAACCGTATTGATTGATAGTCTCTCCGGCGATTCACCGTCGCTTGTGCAGGGAATCATGCGTAAGGACGTCAAAACCATTACTTTCCTGAATTCACTGGAGACTGCCCCGGCAGATGCCGAGAACATCTCTGAAGCAGCGGACGGCAGCGTACTCGGCTGGGCAACGGGAACGGAAGGAAATTGTGATCTTCACATTGCGGCCGACGGCAGTGTAGTTGCACCAGAGGACTGCTCAAGGCTCTTCTCCGACTATACTAATTTGGAGGAAATCGACTTTAATGGCTGCTTTGATACCTCGCAGACAAAAAATATGAGTGATATGTTCTATGGCTGTGGGAACCTGTTGAGTTTTGATTTGAGCGGTTTTGATACATCGAAGGTCACAAGCATGAGACGTATGTTCTGCGGCTGTAATCATCTGACGAGCCTTGACGTGCGCAGCTTCAATACTTCGCAGGTCACGGATATGTCCGGTATGTTCATGTATTGTCTAAGCTTAGAACGCCTTGAGTTGAACAATTTTGACACCTCAAATGTCACGGATATGGGTGGCATGTTCGCCATGTGCGAAAGCTTAAGGAGTCTTGACGTGAGCAGTTTCAACACTTCGAGAGTCACGCGTATGATCAGCATGTTTTCAGCCTGCCAAAGCCTGACAGATCTAAATCTGAGCGGTTTTGATACTTCGGAAGTTACAAACATGGACAGCATGTTTTTTTACTGCAACCTGACAAACCTCAATCTGGGGCGCTTTGATACGTCAAGCGTCGTATCCTACAAAGATTTTATGGTTGAGGGAACTCATTACCACGGCAAACCCTGGGAGCAGCTGTTTGCGGTAGAAGAGCCTACTGAAGCGTCGGCGAAATCACCGACCGCCGAAACGAACCCCGGGGTGTTGCGAGAGGATAATTATCTCTCGACAAGCTCTACTGTATTCGGACAATACATACAGCGTAAGGATGTCGTCGCAATTACCTTTCTGAATTCGCTGGAGACCGCCCCAGAGGATGCCTGGGATTTGTCTCAAGCCGGGGATGCCAGTGTCCTCGGCTGGATAAACTGGACAAGCGGATATTATTGTAATCTTTATATTGCCGCCAATGGCTCCGTAATCGCCCCTCAAAATTGTTCAAAGCTCTTTGCCAATTATTCCAGCTTGGAAACAATTAACTTTAATAGTTGCTTTGATACCTCGCGGGTTACGGACATGAGTTATATGTTTTATTCCTGTTCCAGTTTGACAGGTCTTGACCTGAGCAGTTTTAAGACTCCACGTGTTACTGAT
This sequence comes from uncultured Oscillospiraceae bacterium, assembly GCA_934567355.1. GTDB lineage: Bacteria > Bacillota > Clostridia > Oscillospirales > Oscillospiraceae > Faecousia. Next base: position 71,466 of record CAKTJC010000003.1, on the reverse strand, counting down.
ATGAACCATATGTTCAGTCTCTGCGTAAATCTGACAAACCTTAACGTGGGCAGCTTCGACACCTCGAAAGTTACGAATATGAGAGGGATGTTCTACACATGTTCCAATCTGCCCGATCTAGATTTGAGCAGTTTTGATACTTCGAATGTTACAAACATGTCTCTTATGTTCAATAACTGCCGAAGTCTATCAACCCTCAACTGTGGACGCTTTGACACATCCAAAGTCACTTCCTACGATTTCTTTATGAACAGTGGCAAAACTTACAATGGCAAACCCTGGGAAGATCTTTTTACGGCAACGAAGCAGGAAGTGTCCCAGGAGCAGGCCAGCCTACAGTCCTATCAGGCCGCACAGCAGCTGATGAATGATGGGAAATACATGCAGGCCATGTGGGCTTTTGAGAAATTGAATTACCGTGATAGTCAGGAAAAGGCACGGGAGGCAAGAGATTGCTTTATTGCCAGTCAGCGAGCTCCTTTGTCGGCGGGAAATCTCTACACTGTGGGACTGCGCAGCGACGGCACTGTGGTTGCAGTTGGGTCGAATAGCACTGGTCAATGTAACATAGGCAGCTGGTCAAACATTGTTGACATCAGCGCGGGATATTCCCATACCGTGGGACTATGCAGTGACGGTACCGTGGTTGCAGTAGGGGGAAATATCTTTGATGGGTGTAACACAGCCAGCTGGACGAACATCGTGGCAGTCAGCGCGGGTGATCCCCATACCGTCGGTCTGCGTAGTGATGGCACCGTGGTCGCGACTGGGTCGAACGGAAATGGTCAATGTAACACAGCCAGCTGGCGAAATATCGTGGCAGTTAGTGCAGGAAATTTCCATACCGTGGCACTGCGTAGCGATGGTACCGTGGTTGCAACGGGATCAAATGGTGATGGTCAGTGTGATACAGGCAGTTGGACGAACATCGTGGCAGTCAGCGCAAAAGGTTCCCATACCGTGGGTCTGCGCAGTGACGGCACCGTGGTTGCGATTGGAGAGAATTACTATGGCCAGTGCAACACTAGCAGTTGGACGGACATCGTGGCAATCAGCGCGGGACACTCCCATACCGTGGGTCTGCGCAGTGACGGCACCATGGTTGCAACAGGATTGAATATCGATGGTCAGTGCAATGTCAGCAGCTGGAAAAGCATTGTAGCAATCAGCGCGGGTGATGCCCATACCGTAGGACTGCGCAGTGACGGCACCGTGGTCGCGACTGGGGCAAACGGATATGGACAAAGCGATGTTGGTAGCTGGCGAAACATCTCCACCGCCCAGGCGGCACCCACGAAAAAGCGGTAAGCCAGACACCCCCTTGGCTTCCCCCCGGGGGAAGCCAAGGCTCTTGCCCTGCAAAAGCGGGGGGAAGAGCGTACCAATTATGTAGAAAGAGAGGAATTTTCGTGGCAAGTGAATTTACAGACATCTCCTGGCCGGGCTGGGAGGTGGTGCGGAAGATCGGCGAAGGGAGCTTCGGCGGGGTTTATGAGATTCAGCGCACCCTGCCCGGTGGAAAAATTGAAAAATGCGCCCTGAAAAAGCTCACGGTGCCCCGCAGCGACAGTGAGATATGTGACCTGTATTCCCAGTCCTACAGCAAGGAGAGCATCACGGCGCACTACAAAAATCAGATGAGCGCGCTGGTGAACGAATACAGCCTTGTGCAGTCCCTGGGCGGCTGCAGAAATATCGTCACCTGCCACGATGTCCGCTATATCCAGCACGACGATGAGATCGGTTGGGACATTTACATCCGCATGGAGCTGCTGAACCCGCTGAAAAAGGTGCTGAGCAGCACCTATCACGAAAAGCTGGTGTTCTGCCTGGCACGGGATATGTGCGACGCCCTCATTACCTGCCAGGAGCACAAAATCGTCCACCGGGACATCAAGCCGGAAAATATTATGATCTCAGACGGCGGCGTTTTCAAGCTGGGCGATTTCGGTGTGGCAAAGGGGGCGGAGTCCACCGCCCTTGGTACCCTCACGGGCACCTATGGCTATATGGCGCCCGAGGTTGCCAACCGCAAGCCTTACGGCGCGACGGCGGACATCTGTTCACTGGGACTGGTGATGTACTGGCTGATGAACGAGCGCACGCTGCCCTTCCTGCCCCTGCGCGGGAAGAGCGTCCCCAGCTCCGAGCAGCGTCAGGCGGCCGCCAACCGGCGCTTTGCCGGGGAGCCGCTCCCTCCTCCCTGCCATGGCAGCGAGGGGCTGAAGGCAATCGCCTTAAAGGCCTGCGCCTTCGCTCCGAAGGATCGCTATCAATCCGCCCTGGAGATGAAGCGCGCCCTTGCCGCATGGTACCAGGCAATGCAGGAGGAAGCCACCTGCATCGAAAGAAAGCCCCCTATCTTCACCCCACCGGCAATGAAGCTCACGCCGCTGTCCGCCACGGGAACGGACGGCGGATCCGCACCGGCAGAGGAAAGCCTGTCCACCCTCCGGCACCTGCCGGAGCACTGGAGCATCCCGCAGCCGCTCCACAAGTCGTATTCCGTCCGTGAAAAGACGGATTCCCTCGTCGTCCCGCCCATGACCGAATAAAAAGAAACGGAGGAAACGCTCCATGGAAAAGGAATTTACAGGCATCTCCTGGCCGGGCTGGGAGGTAACAAGCGAGATCGGTCGCGGTGGGAAGCAATGACTGCGGCCAGTGCGATGTAGCGGGCTGGAAAAATATCCGCACTCCCTGAAAATCAGTATCTATTATAATTTTTGAAAACAAATAAGGAGGAATCTCAATATGCAAAAACTGATCTCAGGCGTCCTGAGTCTGGCGCTGGTTCTGAACCTGAGCGGAGGCATCCGGAAAAACGAAAGCGCTGTCAGGCGGAAAAACACCCGCTCCAGCCAGCAGACGGTTTCCGTCGCCGGAACCCTGCAGCCCCATCCCACGGGGGTAACTTTTTCGCAGCTCCGATACACCGTATTCGATTCCGGAATAAACAGAGACGAAGTCAAAACGATCACCTTTAAGGGTTCAAAGGATCTGGCGCCGCTTTTTGCATGGGATGTATCCGATGAACGCGACGGGTCGGTCGTTGCCTGGGTCGAGGGTGACAGCGGCGATTATGACCTGTATATCGCCGCAAACGGCCGGATCCGCGTCACCAGCTGCTCCGAGCTGTTCGCGTTTTACTTCAATGTGGAAAGCATCAGTTTTAACGGCGTGCTGGATACCTCGGAGGCAACGGATATGTTCCGCATGTTCCAATATTGCAATTGCCTGACCAGTCTGGACTTAAGCTCCTTCGACACCTCCCGCGTGACCGATATGGAAGCAATGTTTGAATCGTGCAGCGCGCTTTCCGATTTGGATGTGAGCGGTTTTGATACGTCGAAGGTGGCGAACATGGTCGGAATGTTCAGAGGCTGCCAGAGCCTGACCAACCCGGATCTGAGCAGCTTCGATTTCTCGCATGTTCAGTATTACGGCGATTTTATGGACGAGGGTATGACCGTCAACGGCAGACCCTGGGAGAGTCTGTTCCGATAAAGGGGAATCGGCTTCACCGGCAGTACGCACCCACCCAACGGGCATTGCCGCCCCACTGATGGGGTGAGGGTACTGCTCTTACACCTCTGAAAACAAAGAAAGAGAGGAACCACCATGGAAAAAGAATTTGCAGACGTCTCCTGGCCGGGCTGGGAGGTCGTCCGGAAGATCGGCGAAGGGAGCTTCGGCGGGGTTTATGAGATCCAGCGCACCCTGCCCGGCGGGCGGGTGGAAAAGTGCGCCCTGAAAAAGCTCACCATTCCCAGGGACAACGGGGAAATCGAAGAGCTGTATTCCCAATCCTTCAGCACGGACAGCATCACCGCCCACTACAAAAACCGGATGGAAGAACTGGTGGGCGAGTACGGCCTGATGCAGTCGCTGAACGGCTGCCCGAACACTGTGACCTGCTATGACATCCGCTATGTCCGGCACGACGACAACATCGGCTGGGACATTTACATCCGCATGGAGCTGCTTCTTCCGCTGAAAAAAGCGCTGGGCAGCATCTACAGCGAGGATACCGTCCGCGCGCTGGGCATCCAGATGTGCGGCGCGCTGATCGCCTGCCACCGGGAGAATATCATCCACCGGGACATCAAGCCGGAAAACATTATGGTATCCGACCGGGACATCTTCAAGCTGGGGGATTTCGGCATTGCGAAGATCTCCGAGAAGACGGCCTCCGGCACCCTCACCGGCAGCTATGGCTATATGGCGCCGGAGGTAGCCAACCGGCAGCACTACGGCGCCGGGGCAGACATCTATTCCCTGGGCATGGTGCTCTACTGGATGATGAACCGGCACACCTTGCCCTTCCTGCCGCTGCCGCCCAGCATTCCCACCGGGGCGCAGCGCCAGCAGGCGCAGGATCGCCGCCTTTCCGGCGAGCCCCTGCCGCCGCCCATCGATGGGAGCGAGGCGCTGAGGAAAATTGTGCTGAAGGCCTGCGCTTTCTCCCCGGCGGAGCGCTACCGGAGCGCCGAGGAAATGCAGGCGGCACTGCAAAGCTGCATGAGCACCCCCGCCGCGCCCCGCATGCAGCGGCAGGAGCCCATGGCTCCCCCCGCCCCCATTTCAGAGCCGACCGTCGTCGACACCCCCACGGAGCTTGAGCGTGAACCCGCCGTTCATGTCAACGACCCCAAGCAGAGGCAGCAGGTTCCGGTACAGCAGGGGCGGCAGTGGATGGCGGAGAAGCAAACGCCGGAAAAGGAAGCGCCTAAAAAGGATGCACCCAAAAAGAAGCAGAAAAAGCCGGTTATTTACCATGTTATGGTCAGCTTGATTACCGTCGCACTGATACTTGCCTGCTGTGGGGTCGGGGTTGTGATTTTCAGCTATGTTGAGCAGCGTGCGGAGGCAGCAAAAACAGAGCAGGCTTATCAAGCAGCGCTGGTACTGATGGAGGAAGGAAACTACTCTGACGCAGCGGATGCCTTTGCCGCGCTGGGGGATTACGGCGACAGCGTTGCAAAGGAGCAGGAAGCGCGGCAGGCGCTGGAACTGAAAGAAAAAGAGGATGCTTATCAGGCGGCGCAGACGCTGATGGATGATGGGAAATACATGCAGGCCATGTGGGCCTTTGAGGAATTGGATTACAGAGACAGTCAGGCAAAGGCGCAGGAGGCGAGGAATTGCTTTATTGCCGCACAGCGGACACCTTCTTTGGCAGCGGGAAATCTCCATACTGTGGGACTACGCAGTGACGGCACTGTGGTTGCAACAGGGGCGAATGGCAGTGGTCAATGCAAGACGGGCAATTGGCGAAACATCGTGGCAGTCAGTGCAGGAGCTTCCTATACCGTGGGACTGCGCAGTGATGGCACCGTGGTTGCAACAGGGTGGAACTACATTGGTCAGTGTGATACAGGCAGCTGGAAAAACATTGTGGCAGTCAGTGCAGGAGGTTCCCATACTGTAGGTCTGCGCAGTGATGGCACCGTGGTTGCAACAGGGGCGAACACCAGTGGTCAGTGTAACACAGGCAGTTGGAAAAACATTGTGGCAATCAGTGCGGGTGGTGCCCATACCGTAGGACTGCGCAGCGACGGCACCGTAGTCACTGCAGGGAATAATGACTATGGTAAGCGCAACACGGGTAGTTGGCAAAGCATCGTGGCAATCAGCGAAGGATATTACCATACTGTGGGTCTGCGCAGCGACGGCACTGTGGTTGCAACAGGGTCGGGTCGCAATGGTCAATGTATTACAAGCAGCTGGACAAACATCTCCACTGCCCAGGCGGCGCCTACGAAAAAGCGGTAAGCCAGGCACCCCCTTGGCTTCCCCCCGGGGGAAGCCGAGGGTTGGTAATTTGGGGCTGGTGCCGTTTGACCGGGGGCACCCCTTCAGTCAGCCCTATCGGGCTGCCATCTTCCCCAGAGGGGAAACCGAGAGGGGATGGTGACGGGAATTAAAGCAACTGCTTATATAACTTTTAACCAAAAAATACACAGAAAAGGTGGAAATTATGGAAGAATTACGGAAAGCTCCGTGGCCGGGTTGGGAGACGGTACAGCTGATCGGGCGGGGGAGCTTTGGGGCGGTTTATGAGATCCGGCGGGAGCTGGTGGATGGGACGGTGGAGGCTGCCGCCATGAAGGTCATTACCATTCCCCAGAACCCGGAGGATATTTCGGAAATGTACGGCGAGGGATATGACGATGAGAGCATCACCGCCAGCTTCCGCGCCCATCTGAAGAGCATTGTCGCCGAATATACCCTCATGCGCAAGCTGGACGGCAGCGCCAACGCCGTGAACTGCAAGGACATCAGCTATGTCCAGCATCCCGACGGCATCGGCTGGGATATTTACATCCGCATGGAGCTGCTGACGCCCCTGGTGAAATCCCTGTCCGGCAGCACGTCCGAGGAAACCGTCCTGAAAATCGGCCGGGATATTTGCAGCGCGCTGGTGCTCTGCAAAAAATACGACATCGTTCACCGGGACATCAAGCCCCAGAATATTTTCATCTCTCCCAACGGCGACTACAAGCTGGGGGATTTCGGCATTGCCAAAACGGTGGAGAAGACCATGGGCGGCACCAAGGTCGGCACCTACAAATACATGGCGCCGGAGGTCTACAACAATCAGCCCTACGGCAGCGGCGCGGATATTTACTCCCTGGGACTGGTGCTCTACTGGCTGCTCAACGAGCGCAGGATGCCCTTCATGCCCCTGCCGCCTGCCAAGGTTCTGGCGGGGCAGGATGAGGAAGCCCGCCAGCGCCGCCTGTCCGGCGAACCTCTGCCCCCGCCTGTCCATGGCAGCGCGGAGCTGAAGAAGATCGTCCTGAAGGCCTGCGCCTATGTGCCGGAAGCGCGCTTCCGCAGCGCCGAGGAGATGTATGAGGCGCTCTGCCGCTGCTCCCGCCTCCCCGCATCCGCCCCCGCGGAGCAGCAATCCACGGCGCAGCCTGCTGATCGGCAGCAGGACACGCTCGACCCCTCCCCACTTGCGCCACCGCCTCCGGTTTTTGAACCGACGGTCATCGACAATACCTCCGCCGAACCCGAGCCCACGCCCGCTGTCCATGCCAACGCCCCCAAGCAGAGGCAGCAGGTTCCGGTGCAGCAGGGGCACGTGCAGAAAAAGGAAGAAGCAAAAAAGGAGCCTCCCGAAAAGAAACAGAAAAAGCCGGCCGGCCGGGGCATCACCGCGATCATCACCGGTATCCTGCTGCTGAGCTGCTGCGTGCTCGGCGTATACGGATATATGCACTGCTGGTTCGGGCACATATGGCAGGCAGCGGACTGCACCACCGGAAGGGTCTGCACCAGATGCTCGGCCGTTGCAGAAGAACCCCTGGGGCACCTGTGGCAGGACGCAACCTGCACCACTCCAAAGACCTGCTCGCGGTGCGGCGCTGCCGAAGGGAAAGCGCTGGGGCATAAGTGGGAAGCGGCTACCTGCACTGCACCGAAGACCTGCTCACGCTGTGGTGCTACCGAGGGAAAAGCGTTGGGGCATAGCTGGAAGGCGGCTACATGCACTGCACCGAAAACGTGCTCGCGCTGCAAGGTCACCGAAGGAAAAGCACTGGGGCATAAGTGGGAAGCGGCTACCTGCACGACGAAGATGACGTGCAAAAAATGCGGACAGACATCCGGTGCTGCGTTGGGGCATAAGTGGAAAGCGGCGACCTGTTCCATCCCAAAAACCTGCACACGCTGTGCCGCTACCAGTGGAAAAGCATTGGGACATAGCTGGCCAACCATGGAGAAACTATCATACTGCACAAGATGCGAATTCCCCAATGGGCAGCTTAAATCAGTGGATCAGAGTCTATGTCAGACTTCCTGGACGAATCAAATGGTAGGATTCACATTAAGCAGCGGAAAATATGTCGATTGTAACATTCTGAAACTTAGTTCAAAAATAGAAAAGTGTTATTCACTTACCCTGTGCCTTCAAATAACTGACTATTCTCACGGAAATATTGACGGAGAATGGGGGTTCTATATTCGGGATCTTAACGGAACATGGCATTTGGCAGACACATTTACATTATCAGGAAAATACGTAAAAGCTCATTTTGAATTTGATGAACCAATATCCTTTGACGCGTGGGGATGCCCATGTCATGTTCTCGGTTACAGTTGGAGCTTTTCCTATTCGGCATGGTTAGAGGATGTTACAGTATTTAAGCGTTTTACATAAGTAATTCGTCGCTGGAAAATGGTTCATACTGTACCTTTTGGCCTTTTTCGAGAGGAAAAATCATCCGTTGGTTCTATCCGACGGACGCCACCTCTTCAGTCAGCCCTATCGGTCTGACAGCTCCCCCAACGGGAAAGCCAAGCTCCTTGCCCCCCCGCTTTGCGGGGGCAAGCGAAAGCGAGGTTAGGGGTGTGTCCTGCGTTGGCTGATGGCCGGTTAAACTTTGCACCGCGCCCCGTCAGGGGCGTGACTGATGAGGGGCGGCGTGCACTGAAAAATTGATGAAGGGTACGTTGAGTGGTACGCGGTTCAACGCGAATGTAGGGGACGATGCCCACATCGTCCCGAAACCTTACGGAACCTCCGCAGTGCGTTGAATGGGACGGGGGAATGGATTGAAAACATAGCGTTTCCCCATTCGACCTCCCATGGAAATGAACCACCCCGGTGCGGGACGATGTGGGCATCGTCCCCTACAAAGAGACCTGGGGTGCATTCCATTCATCCAACCGGTTCCGTTTGACCGGGGACACCCCTTCAGTCAGCCCTATCGGGCTGACAGCTTCCCCAGAGGGGAAGCCAAGGCTCTTGCCCTGCGAAAGCGGGGGCAAAAGCGTACCAATTATGTAGAAAGAGAGGGATTTTCGTGGCAAGTGAATTTACAGACATCTCCTGGCCGGGCTGGGAGGTGGTGCGGAAGATCGGCGAAGGGAGCTTCGGCGGGGTTTATGAGATTCAGCGCACCCTGCCCGGCGGAAAAATTGAAAAATGCGCCCTGAAAAGGCTCTCCGTTCCCACGGACGATGAGGATATCAACGGACTGCACACCCAGTCCTTCGGCGCGGACAGCATCACCGCCTACTACAAAGACCGCATGGAAAAGCTGGTGGGCGAGTACAGCCTGATGCAGTCGCTGAACAGCTGCCCCAATGTGGTCAGCTGCCATGACATCCGATACGTCCAGCACCAGGATCGCATCGGATGGGACATTTACATCCGCATGGAGCTGCTGCATCCGCTGAAGGAGGCACTGGGCAGCGGCTACAGCGAAAAAACGGTGATTGACCTGGGCACTCAGCTGTGCAATGCGCTGAGCGCCTGTCATGCGGAAAATATCATCCACCGGGACATCAAGCCGGAAAACATCCTGGTGTCCGACAAGGGGATTTTCAAGCTGGGGGATTTCGGCGTGGCGAAGGTATCCGAGCGCACCGGCACGCTGACGGGCAGCTATGGCTATATGGCGCCGGAAGTAGCCAACCATCAGCACTACGGCACATCGGTGGACATTTATTCCCTGGGCATGGTGCTCTACTGGATGATGAACCGGCACACGCTGCCGTTTCTTCCCCTGCCGCCCGACATTCCCACCGGGGTGCAGCGCCAGCAGGCACAGGAGCGCCGCCTTTCCGGCGCTCCTCTGCCCCCTCCCGCCGACGGGAGCGAGACGCTGAAGCAGGTCGTGCTGAAGGCCTGCGCTTTCTCCCCGGCGGAGCGCTACCGCAGTGCCGAAGAAATGCGCGAGGCGCTGCAGCGGTGCGCCCGCAGCTCCGCGCTCAAGAAGCATCCCGTTTCCGAACAAACCGCTGCGGCGCAGGATGCCGCCTCCGCGCTCTCCCCGCTTGCGCCGCTGTCTCCCATCCCGCAGCAGGAAGCCGGCCGGGAGCAGGAAGCGCCCCAGCGCTCCATGCTTACGCCGCCGCCCCCGATCCCGCAGCAGAAGGCCGCCAATGATGCCCCCGCGCAGTCAATGCATACCCTCTCGATCCAAGCCGATGTCCCCAGGCAGAAGCAGCAGATCCCGGAGCAGCGCGGCCGTGCGCCCGAAGGGAACGCGAATATGAGAAGGCCGGGGAACGCAAACGCAAAAAAGCCCAGGAGGAAAAAGTCGGCTGCCGGCCGCTTCATCGCTGTGTCGGTCATTGGAATCGCGCTGCTGGTCTGCTGCTGGGTCTGCATATTCGGATATATGCACTGCTGGTTTGGGCACGTATGGCAGGCAGCGGACTGCACCACTGGAAGGATCTGTACCAGATGCTCGGCCATTGCAGAAGAACCCCTGGGGCACAAGTGGCAGGATGCAACCTGCACGACGCCGAAAACCTGCCTACGCTGCAAAGCTACCGAGGGCGAAGCGCTGGAGCATAAATGGGAAGCAGCGACATGCACGACACCGAAAACCTGCTCTCGCTGCAATGCCACCGAGGGCGAAGCGCTGGAGCATGCGTGGGAAGCAGCAACGTGCACTGCACCGAAAACATGCTCCCGCTGCGGTGCTACCGAGGGGAAAGAGCTGGGGCACAAGTGGGAAGCGGCGACATGCACCAAGCCACAAGTCTGCTCCCGCTGCAACGCCACCATCGGGATAGCATTGGGGCATAAGTGGGAAGACGCAACCTGCACCAAACCGAAGACATGCTCTCGCTGCAATGCTACCAGCGGGACGGCGCTGGGACATGCCTGGAAATCGACAACCTGCACCAAGCCGAAAACCTGTTCCCGCTGCAATGCCACCAGCGGGGCAGCAGCGGGGCACAGCTGGCAAGCGGCGACCTGCACCAAGCCGCAAACCTGCTCACGCTGCAATGCCACCAATGGCACGGCGCGGGGACATGACTGGAAACAGGCAACCTGCACCAAGCCAAAGACCTGCTCACGCTGCAATGCCACCAGCGGGGCAGCAGCGGGGCACAAGTGGAAAGCCGCGACCTACGATGCGCCGGAAACCTGCAGGGTGTGCGGCGTGACAAGGGGAACGGCTCTGAAGCGGACTCCCTCGGTAAAGGTCAAGGATATTGTGACCTTCGGAAAATATGAGCAGGATAATAACAAGCGGAACGGTACGGAATCCATACAATGGATCGTTTTGGATGTTCAGGACGACCGCGCCCTGCTGCTGAGCCGGTACGCGCTGGACTCCGTGCGCTATCATTCAAGCTACGTAGACGTTGATTGGGAGGATTGCACACTGCGCAGCTGGCTCAACGATACATTCCTGTACGAGGCATTTTCCGCAGACGAACGGCGCCGCATTCTCCCAACGAACAATGGATACGGATACTCAAGCACATCGGATTCGGTGTTCCTGCTCAGTGTCGGAGAGATCTATTCTTACCTTCCTTCCGCGAGGGAGCGGACTTGTTCGCTTACAAGCTATGCGATTTCCATGGGTGCAGTCGAAAGAAACGGCGTCGCACAATGGTGGTGGACGCGCTCACCCGGAACGGCTTCGGGTCAGGCTACGTTTATCAATTTTGAAGGCGACAGCTATTCTGCCTATGTAAATAACTACTCACTTACCGTTCGTCCGGCAATTTGGATCAGCCTGGATTGAGCGCGGTACACAAACATGAAAAACATGAAAATGGAACAGCTGCGCAGCAGGCAAAATTTTATTGAGCAAAAACGCAGGTAATGCAGACTTCAGGAAAAGAGAAAGAGGTGGTGCCTCCATGGCAAACGAATTCGAAGGGGTCTCCTGGCCGGGCTGGGAGGTCGTGCGCAAGATCGGCGAAGGGAGCTTCGGCGGGGTCTATGAGATCCGGCGCACCCTGCCGGATGGGCGAGTGGAAGCATGTGCGCTGAAAAAGCTCACCGTCCCGAAGAATACCGATGAGATCGATGAGCTGTATGCGCAGTCCTTTGATAAGGACAGCATCACTGCCTACTTCCGGAACCAGATGAGCGAACTGGTGAGCGAGTACAGCCTGATGCGGTCGCTGAACAGCTGCCCCAATGTGGTCAGCTGCCATGACATCCGGTATGTTCAGCACCAGGATAACATCGGCTGGGATATTTACATCCGCATGGAGCTGCTGCGTCCGCTGAAAAGGGCGCTGGGCGGCAGCTGCAGCGAGGAAACGGTGGTTGACCTGGGCACCCAGCTGTGCAATGCGCTGACCGCCTGCCATGCAGAAAATATCATCCACCGGGACATCAAGCCGGAAAACATCATGGTATCCGACAAGGGGATTTTCAAGCTGGGGGATTTCGGCGTGGCGAAGGTATCCGAGCGCACCGGTACCGGCACCCTGACGGGCACCTACGGCTATATGGCGCCGGAGGTGGCCAACCATCAGCACTACGGCGCCGGGGCGGACATCTATTCCCTGGGCATGGTGCTCTACTGGATGATGAACCGGCGCACGCTGCCGTTTCTTCCTCTGCCGCCCGGTATCCCCACCGGAGTGCAGCGCCAGCAGGCACAGGAGCGCCGCCTTTCCGGCGAGCCCCTGCCGCCGCCCGTTGACGGCAGCGAGGCGCTGAAGAAAATCGTGCTGAAGGCCTGCGCTTTCTCTCCGGCGGAGCGCTACCGGAGTGCCGAGGAAATGAGCAAAGCCCTGCAGCGCTGCGTCCGCGCATCCGCCGCCCAGGAGCAATCCGTCCCGGAGCGGAAGCCCGTTCCCATCACTCCCCCCGCCCCCATTTTGGAGCCGACCGTCATCGATACCCCCACGGAACTCGAGTGTGAACCCTCCGTCCATGCCAATGACCCCAAGCAGAGGCAGCAGGTTCCGGTGCAGCAGGGGCGGCAGCGGATGGCGGAGAAGCAAACGCCGGAAAAGGAAGCACCTAAAAAGGATGCACCCAAAAAGAAGCAGAAAAAGCCGGTTATTTACCGTGTTATGGTCAGCTTAATTGCTGCCGCACTGATACTTGCCTGCTGCGGGATCGGGATCATGGTTTATCACTATGCCGGGCATTTCTCAAACGAACCGCAGACTGAAAGCGGCACTGTACCTGCGCCTCACGAGGAAGACGATAGGGTCATCACCGTGGCTGCATCCCCCACGCCCCACGCCGAGATCCTGAAGGCTGCCGCCAAGGTGCTGGAAAAGGACGGCTGGACGCTGGATGTGAAGGAATACAGCGACTATGTGGTGCCCAACAACGTGGTGGAAGACGGCGAGATCGACGCCAACTACTTCCAGCATCAGCCCTACCTGGATACCTTCAATGCCGAGAACGGCACCCATCTGGTGAGCGTCGCCCAGGTCCACTACGAGCCCTTCGGCATCTACGCCGGTACCAAGAGCAGCATTGCTGACCTGGAAGACGGCGACGAGATTGCCATCCCCAACGATGGCTCCAACCGCGCCCGCGCCCTGCTGCTGCTGGAGGCCAACGGCATCATCACCCTGAAGGAGGGTGTGGGCATGCAGGCTACCTCTCTGGACATCGTGAACAAGAGCGTGGCCGTAGGAATCGTTGAAATGGAAGCCGCCCAGGTTCCCAAGGTGCGTGACAGCGTGGCGCTGGCCGTCATCAACGGCAACTATGCCCTGCAGGCCGGCCTGAATGTGGAAAAGGACGCCATCGCCTCCGAGGATCCCGATTCCGTCTCCGCCCAGACCTACGCCAACGTGCTGGTGGTGAAGGAAGGCAACGAGAACTCCGAGAAGATCCAGGCACTGAAGAAGGCACTGCTCAGCGACGATGTCAGAACCCACATCAGCGAAACCTACTCCGGCTCCGTGGTGCCGCTCGGAGGCAGTGCAGATTCTGCCCCTGTCAGCGCATCTCTCAGAGTATTGCGCAACGATGAAACCTATTCCGAAGATGACGCAATATTGGGGCAGGAAGTGCTTCGCAAAGAAGTGGCAACCATTACATTCCTTTCTACCCTGGATAGCGCTCCGGCGGATGCCTGGGACCTGTCTGAGGCAGAAAGCGGCGGCGTTCTTGGCTGGGTAACAGGAACAAAGGGGAATTATGACCTCTACATTGCAGCCAACGGCAGCGTGGTCGCTCCGCGGTACAGCGATTACCTCTTCGCCTACTATACAAATCTGAGGGAAATCAACTTCAACGGATGCTTTGATACTTCACTCGCCACAACAATGTCCGCCATGTTCGCCGGCTGCACAAGCCTGCAGCACCTTGATCTGAGCAGCTTTGACGCCTCCCACACAGTCGCCATGGACTCCATGTTCAGCGATTGTCAAAATCTGAAAAGTCTCGATTTTGGCAGCGGTTTTGACACCTCATATTCCCTGGATATGAGATATATGTTTTCTTGGTGCATAAGTCTGGAAAGCCTTGATCTGAGCGGCTTTGATACTTCATTCGTCACGGCAATGTCCGGTATGTTCAGCAACTGTGAAAATCTGCATAGCCTCGATCTGAGCGGTTTTGATACCTCGCAGGTCACAGACATGGCATGGATGTTTGAAGGCTGTGCAAGCCTGCAGGAGCTTGACCTGGGCAGTTTCAATACCTCAAATGTTATCAATATGCAGGGGATGTTCAACAGCTGCGGAAACTTGACGGCCCTGAACCTGGGCAGCTTCGATACCTCCCGCGTAATGGATATGAGCGCCATGTTCATCGGCTGCGAAGGCCTGACTTCGCTTGACCTGAGCAGCTTTGACACTTCGCATGTTATGACAATGGAGTGCATGTTCGCGTTCTGCACCAGCCTTGTGGATATTGACCTGAGCAATTTCGATTTTGCAGGCGTAATTTATTATGACGACTTCATGGACGAGGGCAAAACCTGCAGCGGCAAGCCCTGGGAGGAACTTTTTGCGGTGACGGCACCCACGCAAAAGCAGTAAGTCAGACACCCCCAGGGGTGGTGCAGAGCGCAGCGAATCTTTCAATATAATGATTGCCGGTGGCAATCATACCTTGATTCAATAGCTGGCGCGCCCCGCAGGGGCGTGACTGATGAGGGGCGGCGTGCACTGAAAAATTGATGAAGGGTACGTTGAATGGAACGCAGTCCGATGAGAATGTAGGGGACGATGCCCACATCGTCCCGCGATCTCATGAAACCACCGCAGTACGTTGAATGGGACGGGGGAATGGATTGAAAACATAACGTTTCCCCATTCGACCTTCCATGGAAATAACCCCCCCGGCGCGGGACGATGTGGGCATCGTCTACAAAGAGACCTGGGGTGCATTCCATTCATCCAAACGGTACCATTCAACCGGGGGCACCCTCTCAGTCAGCCCTATCGGGCTGACAGCTTCCCCAGAGGGGGAGCCGAGGCTCTTGCCCTGCGAAAGGCGAGGTCAGGGGGTGTGGGTTGGGTGCTGATGGGGCAATGTTTTCGCTGCACTTTCTGAAAAAGGCGCATCCATGTATCCGGTAAAAAACGGCTGTGGCTGTAACGTTCCGGGGTTCTCCCGTGTATATACTGTTGAGAATGCGGCAGCGCAGAGGGCTGCCGGACAACAGTTGCAGGGAGAACGAAAAGGAGCAACGGATCCATGGAACAGAAATTTACAGGGATTCCCCAGCCAAAAGAAGAGCCACCCCAGGCCACGCCTGAGGGCAAACCCAGCGGCACGCCGAATCCGTCCCTGAAATCCGCCCCGGCAATGCCCAATTTCGGCAGCAAAAAGCGGAAAAAGCAGCGCCGGATCACCAAAATTCTGATCGTCATCGCGTTCATCCTGGCGCTCATCGGCATGGGCTTTGCAGTGGCGGGGATCGTCACCGGCGGCAGGGCAAGGCACGCCGCCCGGCCCGCCGCAGGCAGTCAGGTGCAGGCAGCGGGGCTTTTCTGAAGAGATCTCATACAATCGAGAAGGAGAAAAGAGAACATGAGCAACAATTATCGTCCACCAAAAATGCAGCCGCCGGACAGGGATGCACGGGAGGATTATGCTCCGCACCGGCGCAGTGCAAAGAAAAAAGCAGACAGCATGACTGCGCTGATCATCGTTATATCTCTGCTTGCAGTGACGTCGATCGCGCTCGCGCTGTACATAATCTTCAGTGGAACGTCCGGTGAACCGCCGGAGAGCGCGGGGCTGCCGGCCACGCTCCCGCCCACCGAGCTGCTCACAGCACCGCCTACCGAGCTGCCCACGGCAGCGCCGACCCTTCCTCCCACGCAGCCGCCTACCGTGCCGCCGACCCTTCCTCCTACAGAGCCGCCCACCGCACCGGCGGTTTCCCCCACGGCAGCGCCTGCCGGAATAGCGGAGCGTATCGTTCAGGAGCGGCAGTGCTATGTCATTTCCGGCATTGGGGCGCTGAAGATCCGCAGCGGTCCCGGCACGGATTATCCCGAAGTGGGCAGGCTGGACGAGGGAACTCCCGTTACCGTTATGGAGACGGCGCAATCCGGCTCTGAGCAATGGGGGCGTATCACCCGCGGATGGGTGAATATGAACTATATTGCCGATTCCGCGCCGTCTGCCGCGACCGCCGGGATCCAGGTTCGCGTCAAACTGAGCGCAGGTGAGCTGAGAGTCCGCAGCGGCCCAGGCACCAATTACGACAGCATTTCCCGCCTGCAGGCCGGTCAGATCGTTACCGTTACAGAGACACAAACCGAGGGCGGAATGCAGTGGGGTCACATCTCTCAGGGCTGGATCAGCATGGACTATGTGGAAACCGTCTCCTCCACCACTGCGTCCTCCGCCGGAGGGGGAGACCGATTCCTCGGCCAGTGGAGCGACGAGCTGGGCATGCGCTGCTCCCTGCTGATCTGTTCCGCCGGCACCGACAGCTATACGGTTGAATTCAACTGGTCAAGCGGCGCTGACAATACAACCTTCTGGCGTGCCTACGGCACCTATGACCAGGAAACCGACAGCATTTACTATGGCGGCTGCCGGTCGTGGACGGTTGTTTACGGGGACGATGGCAGCTACCGTGAAACGACGCACTATACCGAAGGAACCGGCAGCCTCTATTTCAGCGGCGGCGGCCTGTACTGGCAGGACGATCAGGATAACCAGGGCGCGCGCTGCCGGTTTACCAAAATAACATGATTTCCCTCTCCCGGGACAGTATCCCAATGTTCTGCCCCAGGATTTTTCAAAAAATGTGTAACGGATGCAGAAATCGCGTGTATACAATTACGTAAGGAAAAGAAAACGCGACAGCCCGGGAGGGTGCCGCGAAAAAGAAAAGGGGTAAACAAAATGGATGTAAAGCGTTTGGAAGAGCTGTTTGGCAGCCAGGAGTTTGTGGATGCACTGAAGGCCGCCAGGAAGGCGGAGGAAGTGGTTCGTCTCTTTGCCGCAAACGGCGTGGAGGTGAGCGCGGAGGAAGCGGAAAAGTTCCTGAAGGGTCGCACCGACGGCGTACAGAGCGGTGAATTGAATGCAGATGAGCTGGATGCCGTGGCCGGCGGAAGAAGTAAATGCTTCTTCCACGGGATTTTTGATGCGGTATCCGGAAATAGGAAGGATGATGGAAATCTTTTTTATAGAGTAGGTTATTGGTACGGTCGCCTGTTTGTGCGCTGAACCTTGGATTCGTACAGTTAAAGCGTGGGCGATTCAGAAAGAATCAAATTAGATTGCTTCTGCCCACACTTTTCACATGAACCTCAAAAAAATGTCGCAGACAAATGGGGTTTCGAGAAGTATAACAAACGCAAAAGACGCATACATACGAACACATCATGAAAAGAAAATCAGGTAGCCCCGAGAGGGCACCACAAAAGGAAAGGATTAAATCTTATGGAAATCAAAGAATTAGTAGTAAACGAGGAGTTTAAGAAAGCAGCAAGCAAAGTGGAAACCGTTGAAGAGGCCGTTAAGCTGTGCAAGGCATATGGCGTGGAGATTACCGGGGACGAACTGGTAGACGCCATTAAAAAAAGTCATGCCGAAGAACTGAGTGAAGCAGATTTGGACAATGTGGCTGGCGGCGGAATTACCGCTGCTATATATGCACTGGGATTTATTTTTGGGGTAAGTCCTCTTGGTGCATTGATTATCTGCGGGGGGGCGCTCGCGGTTGGAATTGCCTTGGCAAGAAGAGATAGATAAAAAGAGCAAAAATAAGATTAAGACGTAATTCATTTTGTATGTGACTGAAAGGATGAAATTGAGTATGGATGAAAACGGCGTTATCAATGAGGAGTTGCTTGCTGAAAATTCAGATTTTCTTAAGGCAGTTGTAAAAGCTAAGACTATCGAAGAGGCACGGAGTATCTGCGTGGAGTACAATATTGAGCTCCCTGATGATGTATGGAAGAAGATTCAGGACTCCTATTGCAATGGAAATTTGGACATTGATGAACTGAGTGATGATGACCTTGATGCTGTCAGTGGCGGTGGTCAGAGAGGAAAGGCTTTCCTCAATTTGCTTGGTGGTGTCGCAGGTTTGGGGACTGCCATCGCGATGGGTTCACCGCTGGGTATTCTTGTTGCATTCGGTTGGATAGGGTATTACGCTTACACGACATTTGGGTAATTCGACATGAAGAAAACAGCATTGTTCCCACCCTTGCTTACAATCTGTTCTGTAGCTTCTGCAATCATTTTCCGTAGCTCTCCCGCATTCTTCAATGTGTTTCTATCCATTGCCCTTCTTTGCCTCGCCTTTTTCTCACGAAAAAAAGTCGGGCTAAGCAGAATAAATCTAGGTGCTCTGTGGCTACTGATTCTTGAACTTGCAACATTCGTATTGCTGTTGTTCAGGGTGAATTTTTACCAGTCGTCGTATGCCTGGACAATGTATGCAGCGCTTTTTGTGATTGACATTTTTGTAACACCACGAATCGCTAAAGAGCAGTAAAGAATCAGTAAAAGCGTTGTTGCAATGCCTCCCATTCTGCTCTTCAAGTTGCTCTTTCTCATTGAACACGACACAAATGGAGCAAAGCAGCGTGAGCCTTCTTCCTCTTCGCGGGAATATTTCTGACGCAACCCCGGAGTTTTTCGGGGCTGCATCAGACTTATTTGGAGAAGATTCCAGCCACCGGAATATATGAAATTCATCAGATATTTTTCAGAAACTCTGTAACGGACATCAAAGAAGCGTGTATATTACTACGTAAGGAAAATAGAGCCGGGCAGCCTGGGAGGGTACCCGAGGACAAAGAGAACGGAGTAATAATTATGACAAAAGAAACCAGCATGAAGATGGCAGAGCTGCTGCAAAACGAAGAGTTTGTGGCAAAGGTCAAGCAGGTGCACAGTGACGAAGAGGGCATTGCCCTGCTGGAATCTGTGGGAATTTCCGTTACAGAAGAGGATTTGACGCAGTTCAGTGAAGCTGCCCTGGATGCGGTGAGAGAAAAATACCCCAATCTTGACAAAGATGAGCTTCCTGAAGAGGCTTTGGACGCAGTGGCGGGTGGCAAGGTTAACTGGGGACATTTTCTGCTTGCCTGCTGTGGCATTGCACTTGCTGCAACGGTTCCGGGTATGCAATTTGAGATCTTCCTTCTGGGGGTCGCAGCAGTTGGTGCCCTGCGCGGCTATTAATGACCTTCTCGCTTTAGAAGACATCAATTTTTATCCCAACGGAGTAGGCTGAATGAGCATTGTAAAATCAGATTCAGCAATCGTGCAGCGTCTCTCCCTCCGGTATCCGCAGCTGCTTTTGCCCGTTGAGCCCGGCATGAGTGGGACGGAGCGGTACAGAGCCGCTGCGCTGCGCGGGAAGATTTTGGATGCAGACCCGAATTCTTTTGGGTCTGCATTTGACTCCTACGAGACGGTGCAGACCATCGCCGGGAGCGTCGGCGTCTGGCAGCTGGGGGAGCGGGCGGGTTTTGTAAGGGCGGTGCAGGCGCTGGTGTATCGCTGCGAGCCGGTGCCGGTTCCGGAGGCGGTGGGGGCGCAGTACATCGGCGGTCTGGCCAACTGGGAGAAGATCCGCGCCCACAGGGCGCAGTTCTTTGCCGGGGGCGGCCGGGACTGGGGCGCAGAACTGCACCGCTTTACGGCGGACAAAGCAAACTACACGGACAGTCTGATCCTCCTGAGCAGCGGCTTCTATTCCAACGTCCCGCCCCAGGAGCTTTCGCTGCCGGAGCAGCAGTGGCGGGAAGCATCCTGCCGTATCCGCAAATATCACGAGCTGACCCATTTCATCTACCGCAAGGCCTACCCCGGGGATGTGGATGTCGTCCGCGATGAAGTGCTTGCCGACTGCATGGGGTTGCTGGCGGCCTTCGGCAGCTACAGCCCGGCGCTGGCGCGGCGCTTTTTGGGCATCCGGGAGGGCACGCTGCTGCCGGACGCCCGGCTGCGGCACTATCTTGCGGCGCAGGCGCTGGATTCCGGCATCCGAAGGGCGTGCTTCTGGATCGATTCTCTGGAAAAAATCCTTCTTGCCGCCGGAAAAGGAGCAAAAATTAATTTTCTTGTAACACAAGACGATCTTGCGTGTATACAATAATGAAAAGAGATTCGATTGCCGGTCAGGAGGGCTCCCATGTACGCGGATACCGTTTTTTATACTGACTGCGGCGGAAGGCCGAAGAATGAGGACGCCGTGGACGCCGTGCGCGGCACGGGCAGCCTGATCGTGCTGGTCGCGGACGGACTCGGCGGCATGGGTGGCGGCGAGATCGCCTCCCAGGACGCCGCCGAATACCTGCGCCGGCAGCTTGCCCGGCAGCCGGTCGGCGAGGATGCGCTGTGCGACGCCATTGTGAATGAAAACGAACGCATCTGCACCATGCACAGCCAGGGCGGAAGCATGATGACCACCGTCGCCGTGCTCTGGATGGACGGGGTGCACACCGCCGCCGCCACGGTGGGCGACACCAGAATTTATCAGTTCCGCGAGGGAAGGATCCTCTTCCAGTCCGTCGACCACAGCGTGGCGCAGATGGCCGTGTTCTCCGGGGAGATCTCGCCGGAGCAGATCCGGCAGTATCCCGCCAGGAACCGTCTGCTCCGCGCCCTGGGTGCGGACGAGCAGGTGCTGGTGGACAGCTGCACCCTGGAGGTGCTCCCCGGCGACCGCTTTCTGCTGTGCTCCGATGGCTTCTGGGAGCTGATCACCGAGGAAGAGATGTGCGCCGCCTGCACCCCAGGCGATACGGCGGAGGAATGGCTCCAGGCCATGCGCCGGATCGTCGCCGCGCGCATTACAGACAGGAGCGATAATCACACGGCAGCCGCCGTGATACTGAGAAAGGAGGACAGACATGAATCTTGATCTGATCTTACGAAGAGCTGCGGATTTCCAGAAAATGACGGATCCGGACGATGCGCTGTCCCGCCTGGTGGATCAGGTGCTGGAGGAAACGGAGCTGTCCGAGGATGATCTGGACTTCGTCGCTGCCGCCGCCCAGCCGCTGCCCGCGCCGGAAAAAAACGCCGATAAGAAGTAAGGCGCATACAGAAGGAATCAGCCGTGCCGGCACTGCATCACGAACAGCGCCGGTACGGCTTTTGTGCGCAAAAAAGGCCCCGCGGGCAAAGCCTCGCGGGGGGGGTGCGTCTCAGGTCTTCTTCTGGAATTTTTCCTTGCATTTGGGGCAGGTGATCAGGATCTTGCCTTTGCCCCGGGGGACGCGGACGGTCTGGCGGCAGCGGGGGCAGAGGAAGTAGCGGTTCTTGCGGTCTTTGAGCCGGTCGAAAATCAGCAGGAAGCGGCGGTTTTCCTGGTAGCGCTTGTTGATGTTCCGGGACATGGTGCGGAAAATCGCCCAGATCATCAGGCCGTAGCTGAGGATCCACAGCACCTGGCCCAGCCAGCTGCGCTGCAGCAGCGCGGACAGCACAATGCACGCCGTGCCCACGCACAGGATCACCAGATTCAGCCGGTCCGTGCCGTACCGGCCGGTCATAAAGCGGCAGAGCCCCGCCTGAAACTTAAGCGCCAGCGAACGCAGCCAGCTGCCGAAGTCCTTCATAAAATCACCTTGGGAAAAAGAATATTGTAATTATTATATTGCAAATCGGTGGGATTGCAACCGGTTTCGGTTATAATTTACGGAATGTTTAAGATTTTCTTAGGGCAGCACTGCACAATTTGGCAAGAAGCCTCAGGCAGGAATTTTGCCTCAATTCAAAGTTTCAAAAATGAGGGAATACTGTATGTATTTCCCATTTTTGAAACTGCGGAAGTGGGGCAAAAGAACAACTGAGGCTCGCAGACACAATTGTGCGGTGTTGCCTCAGGACGCGCATTTTTGGAAATTTTTCTTGTACCCGGGCGGATTCTATGGTATATTGTGACCCATAGAAAGTGCAAAAAAGGAGGGAATGCCATGAAACATCCCGATCCGAACGATTATGAAAATGAGGATTTCGGCGAAGAATCCGATGATTATGTTTATGTGGACGAGGACGACGACGCCCGCACTGCCCGGGGCAGCGGCGCCGTGGCCGTGCTGGGCGTTGTGGCGGCGATCTGCGCCGTGGTGCTGGTGGGCGTGATGCTGGCGGCCACCGTGCTGCCCGATCTTTTCGGGGGCAGCTCCAAAAGCGACGACCCGGACGCGCTGCTCCACAGCCTCCACCTGGAAGAGGAGCAGGAGCTGAAGGACAACCCTATCCTGGAGGAGGGCAGCACCGAGCCCACCACCGAGCCCACCATTCCGCCGGAGGCGAACCCCTTTGACCAGTACGATTTCCAGTACAACAAGCGAAATTATCTCTACTGCCTGAAGCAGGAGAGCTATGTGGGCGTCGACGTCTCCGCCTTTCAGAAGGACATCGACTGGAAGGCCGTGAAGGCCTCCGGCGTGGATTTTGCCATGCTGCGCCTGGGCTACCGGGGCTGGGGGCAGAAGGGCACCCTGGTTGAGGACGAATACATCCAGCAGAATCTGCGGGGCACCGCCGAGGCGGGCATCCCCATCGGCGTGTATTTCTTCTCCCAGGCCACCACCCTGAACGAGGTATACGAAGAGATCGAATTCATGCTGGGCATCCTGGGGGATTATCCGCTGGAATATCCCATCGTCCTGGACTGGGAGGTGGCAAACCCCACCGAAGGCCGGGTGCAGGGCGTCACCCGCCGGGAGCTGACGGACATGCTGCGCTACTTCTGCGACGAAATGTACGGCCGGGGCTTTGAGCCCATGGTCTACTTCAACTGGACGCAGGCATCGAAAATGCTCTACCTGAATGAGCTGGAGGACTATCCCTTCTGGCTGGCGCTGTACCAGGACCGCATGACCTTCCCCTTCCGGGTAGAGATGTGGCAATACACCAGCGAGGGCACCGTCCCCGGCATCGAAGGCGATGTGGACATCAACATCTATATCCCCGACCTGACAAACCCAGGCCGGGTGGATTGAGGCGGATGCCCCGGTTGGTTGAATGGGACGCACCCAAGGTTTCATTGTAGGGGGCCGATTGAGGCACATCGGCCCGCGCCGGGTCGGTTTATTTTTATGGCCGGTTGAATGGAAAATGTTATTTTTATTATCCCGTCCCCCCGTCCCATCCAACGTACCAGGGCGATTCCGTAAGGTTGCGGGACGATGTGGGCATCGTCCCCTACATTCCCGTCGGGGTGCGTTCTATTCAACGTACCCTTTATTGAATCTTCGGGGCACCCGTAATCCGTAATTAACCCACTTTTGTGGGAGGAAAAAGGAGAAAACACATATGAAAAGAGCAATTTCCCTGATCCTTGTGCTGGCAATGGTGCTGGCGATGCCGGTTCTGGCCATGGCGGAGGAGGATAAGTTCGGCGTGGGAAGCGCGGAGGGCAATTCCTATTGGAACGACTCCCTGAGCATCGGCTGCACCATGGACGACGAGTGGTATTTCTATACCGACGAGGAGATCATGGAAAATGTCCAGACCACGGCGGGGAAGCTGAAGGAAGAGCTGGCCGAAATCGTGAAGGACGCCGGAACCATGATGGATATGATGGCGGTGAACACCGAGACTGGCGAGAATGTGAACGTCAACCTGGAGCGGCTGAGCCTGTCCAATTCGCTGCTGATGACCGAGAACGCCTATGTGGAAGCCTCCAGGCAGCAGCTGAGCGACGCGCTGGAGCAGATGGGCATGGAGAATGTCAGCGTGGAAAAGGACGAGATGGAATTCATGGGGCAGACCCATTCCTGTCTGCGGGTCAGCGGCTCCCTGCAGGGCATCGATCTTTTCGAGACCCTGGTGGTGGTAAAATCCGGCCGCACCATGATCGTGGTCACCGCATGCAGCTACTGGGAAGACACCACCGAAGAAATTCTCAGCAATTTCTACAGCGAGAAGCCCTGATGTATCTGTCCATCGGCAATGACATGGCTGTGCGGGAACACAGCATCATCGGCATTTTTGATCTGGACAACACCACCACCTCCAAGCGCACAAGGGAATTCCTGGAACAGTGCGAGAAGGAGGGACAGGTGGTGCCCTGCGACGATCTTCCCAAATCCTTCCTGCTGACGGATGAATACCGCCTGCCGAAGGTCTATCTGACCTCCCTGAACATCCAGACCCTCACCGCAAGGCTGGGCGGAAAGTGATATGATTTTTTCCCGCGCCCGAATTGGGCGCGGTTTTTTTGCGTGCGGGGAGGCAGGCGTATGCATTATAAAAAATTATAACTCAGCTCTTGACAATCACATGACCATGTGATATTATCATCTCACAGCAGAAATGAGGAGGTCATTACCTATGCAGTGGATTTTACCCGGCACCGTGGTGGAGACGGATACCCGGGATGCGGAGCATGTGCAGGCCATTCTTTCTCCCATGTTTCTGGCGGGGGGGATAGTGCTCAGTCAGGTGGCCAGCATCACCGGGCTGGAGCCTTATATTATTCAGAACTGGGTCAAGCGGGGGTTTCTGTCCCCGCCGCAGAACAAGCGCTATACCCTGCGCCAGCTGTGCCGGATTTTGAACATCAATATGCTCAAGGGCGTGCTGCCCATGGAGCGTATCTGCGGCATGCTGGGTTACATCAACGGTGCGCTGGACGATGAGAACGATGACCTGATCGACGACTCCGCGCTCTATTTCATGTTCGTCCGCCTGGCTGTCCGCGCCAAGGAGCTGGATCAGAGCGGCCAGTGGGATGAGGCCATCGATCAGGTGCTGAAGGATTACCGCGAGCCTGCCCCCGGCGCCCGCCGGCGCATCGCTCAGGTGCTCCGCGTCATGGTCATCGGCTACATCGCCTCCCGCATGAAGCAGGAGGCTGAGCAGCTGCTGGGGGAGATGGACGATTGTTCCACGTGAAACATTTACCGCGGCGGAGGGGTAGGTAAAATGTGGAACCGGTTGGATGAATGGAATGCAGTCCGTTCCCCTTGTAGGGGCCGATGCCCACATCGGCCCGCGCCGGGGTGGTTTATTTCCATGACCCGGTTGAATGGGGAAATGTCGCGTTTTTATCCCATTCCCCCGTCCCATTCAATGTACCGCGAGGTTCCATGGGGTTTCGGGCCGATGTGGGCATCGGCCCCTACATTCGCGTCGGAGTGCGTACCATTCGGCGTACCCTTCATCAAGCCCATCCCAACCCCATGGTTTCCTCCGCAAAAGCGTTACCGGGTGGGACAGGGCAGCAAAAGGATTCGTACAAACTCAAAGCGTAATTAAAAAAGGAGAAAGATAATTATGGAACAGGATGGAACTTATCATTATCCCGGCTCCGGCGGGGATGGGGAAGGGAAGACGCCGCGCAGGAGATGGAGCGTCAAACTTATTGTCGTTGCCGTGGTGGTGCTGGCGGCGCTGGCCGCGGTGTGGGATTGCTTCTACACTGTGGACGATAAGCAGCAGGCCGTGGTCACGACCTTCGGCAAGGTCACCGGTGTCACCGACGCGGGCGTGCACTTCCGGCTGCCCTTCGGCATCCAGCAGGTGCACAAGGTGGACGTGAACGTCTACCAGAAGATCCAGCTGGGCTACCGCACCGCCAGCAAGAATGATTACATCGTGGACGAACGGGAAAGCGCCATGATCACCGGCGACTATAACATCGTCAATGTGGATTTCTTCGTGGAATACAAGATCTCCGACCCCGTGCAGTACCTCTATTCCTCCAATGAGCCGGAGCTTATCCTGCGTAACCTGATCCAGAGCCAGGTGCGCAACGTGGTCGGCTCCTCCACCGTGGACGCGGTTCTCACCACCGGCAAGGAAAATATCCAGATGCAGGTGCGCGAGCTGGTCACCGATATCCTCAGCCAGTATGACATCGGCCTGAGCCTGGTGGATGTGAAGATCCAGGACGCCGAGCCGCCCACGCAGGAAGTCATCGAGGCCTTCAAGGCGGTGGAGACCGCCAAGCAGAAGGCGGAAACCGTCATCAACGACGCCAAAGCCTACGAAAACGCCCAGCTGCCCAAAGCCCAGGCACAGGCCGACCAGCTGGTGCAGAACGCGGAATACCTGAAGCAGAAGCGCATCAACGAGGCCACCGAGCAGGTCGCCATGTTCACCGCCCGCTACCAGGAATACGCCAATAACCCCCAGCTCACCCGCTCCCGGATGTACTACGAGGCCATTTCCGAGATCCTTCCCGGGGTGAAGCTCTATATCAACACCGGTACATCCAGCGATGTGCAGATGCTTCTGCCGCTGGAATCCCTCATCGAACAGGCAGGAGGAAACGATCATGAAGGCTAAAAAATGGATCCCCATTGCCATCCTCGCGGTGGCTGCACTGATCCTCGTGTCCGGCTGCTTCTATACCGTGGCCGAGGATGAATACGCCTGCACCTTCCGCTTCTCCAAGATCATCAACGTCACCGGCGAGGCAGGACTGCACTTCAAGCTCCCCTTTGTGGACAGCGTCAGCTATTTCACCAAGGCTACCCAGCTGTATGACATCCCGCCCTCCGAGGTGCTCACCTCTGACAAGCAGAATATGACCGTGGACTGCTATATCCTCTGGTCCATCGACGACCCCAAGCAGTTCTATAAGACCCTGGGCAGCCGCAACAACGCCGAGGATCGGCTGGACGCCCTGACCTACAACGAGCTGAAGACCGTCATGGGCACCCTGGCGCAGGCGGACATCATCAACATGGAGGACGGCGCGAAGCGCAACGACATCTACGCCGGTATCGCCTCCGATGTGGACGCTCTGGCGCGTACCTACGGCATCCGGGTGGAGGATGTGAAGATCAAGCAGTTTGACCTGCCGGAATCCAACCTGAACGCCGTGTACAGCCGCATGATCTCCGAGCGCAACCAGATGGCGGAAAAATACACCGCCGACGGCAATTACGAAGCCTCCATCATCCGCAATAATGTGGATAAGCAGGTGAACATCATCGTCTCCGATGCCCAGGCGCAGGCTGCCACCCTGGTGGCCGAGGGCGAAGGCGAATACATGCGCATGCTGGCCGCCGCCTACGACACCCCGGACAAGAAGGACTTCTATGAATTCACCCTTGCCCTGGACGCGCTGAAAAGCAGCCTCAACGGCACCGAGAAAACCGTCATCCTGGACGCCAATTCCAGCCTGGCGCAGATTCTGATGGGTGCAAAGTAAATTTTTAAGTTCTGATCCCCGCCGGTGAAGGCGGGGATCTTTGCGTCTTGGACGGTAAAAAATTTTCCGCATCCCGTTTTCCCTCTTTACGAATGGGTAAAATTGTAGTAAAATATCTGGTAACGTACCGAAAGGAGGCGGCGAAAATGAAATGCCTGAAATGCGGGCGGGAAACGGATCAGACCTTCTGCCAGGCCTGCCGGGAAGAGATGGAAAAATACCCGGTAAAACCCGGCACCATTGTGCTGCTGCCCAAGGAGCGCCCCTCCGGCAAGAAGACACCCAGCCGCCATCCGGCGGTTCCGCCGGAAGTCATCATGCAGAACCAGCGGCGCACCATCCGCCGCCTGGGACGCGGGTTTGCGGTGCTGCTGGTGCTCACGGTGCTCATGGGCGTGGTCATCGTCCGCCTGGTGGAGGAATCCGGGCAGCGTCCTGTGGGGCAGAATTACAGTACCGTCACCAAGCCTTCCGAGGAAACCACCGCTGCTGCCCCCCAGTCCCTGGACGACCTAGGCGAGGCTTCCGCCGTCGCCCCGGCAGAGCTGGAGGATTATATCTTCTACCTGGAAGAGAGCCAGGAGGCATCCGAGCTTGAGGCTGAGGAAGCAGCGCGGGAAAGTCCCACGGCAGCCCCGGAAGAGAGCAAAATTGTTCCACGTGAAACATAGAGGAGAGAAGAAATGGGCACGATCATTGCCGTGGTAAATCAGAAGGGCGGCGTGGGCAAGACCACCACCGCCGTCAACCTGGCCGCCGCGCTGAAGGAGCTGGGGCTTCGGGTGCTGGTGTGCGATTTCGACCCCCAGGCCAACGCCACCTCCGGCTTCGGCATCGACAAGCGCAAGGTCAAGCACACCAGCTATTCCATGCTGATCGAGGAATCCGCCGCCGTGCAGGCCATCATCAAAACCGAATATGCCGACGTGATCCCCTCCTCCGCCGATCTGGCGGGCGCGGGGGTGGAGCTCATCGGTATGGAGCGGCGGGAGCGCCAGCTGCGCAAGCTGCTGGAGGGAATACGGGAGGATTACGACGCCATCTTCATCGACTGTCCCCCCTCCCTGGAAATGCTGACCCTCAACGGCCTGATCGCCGCCGACGGGATCCTGATCCCGGTGCAGTGCGAGTATTTCGCCCTGGAGGGTCTGAGCGACCTGATGGCGACCCTGCGCAGCGTCAAGCGGAAGCTGAACCCCACACTGGAAATTTTCGGCGTGGTGCTGACCATGTTCGACGGCCGGGTGAATTTCTCTACCCAGGTCGCCCAGGAGGTGCGCCGGCACTTCCCCGGCAAGGTCTTCACCACCACCATCCCCCGCAACGTCCGCCTCGCCGAAGCCCCCAGCCACGGTCTGCCCATCACCGCCTACGACCGCAGCTGCCGCGGCGCAGTCGCCTACCGCGAACTGGCACAGGAGGTTGCGAAAAAGATCAAACGGTGAAAAGTGTATTGTACCGGAACGTTGAGTGGTATGCAGTTCGACAAGAATGTAGGGGCCGATTGAGGCACATCGGCCCGCGCCGGGTTGGTTAATGTACATACCCGGTTGAATGGAGAAATGTTATGTTCTCCCATTCCATTCAACGTACCACGGCAGTTTCGTAAGATTGCGGGCCGATGTGGGCATCGGCCCCTACAATGAAACCTTGGGCGCATTGCATTCACCCAACCGGTTCCGCATTTGAGCTGTCGGTGCTCCCCGGTGGGGAGCGGAGAAAATAAGGAAGGAACGAAGAAATGGCATCACAGAAAGGATTGGGGCGCGGGCTTGGGGCGCTGTTGGGGGATTTCTCCGACGAACCCGGCGAAGAGAGCGCCTATAAGCTGCTGCCGCTGCATCGGGTGGAGCCAAACCCGGAGCAGCCCCGTCAGGATTTTGACGAAGAGGAGCTCAGCGCACTGGCGGATTCCATCCGCATCCATGGCGTGCTCCAGCCCCTGACCGTCCGGGAGACCGGCGAGGGGTACTATCAGATCATCGCCGGAGAGCGCCGCTGGCGCGCCAGCCGCATGGCCGGGCTGACTGAGGTGCCCGCCATCGTGGTGGAGGCGGATGACAAAAAGGCCAAGGAGCTGGCGCTGATCGAAAACCTGCAGCGCCAGGACTTAAACAGCGTGGAAGAAGCCCTGGGCTATCAGTCGCTGATGAACGACTTCGGCCTGACCCAGGAGGAGACCGCCGAGCGGGTGGGCAAATCCCGCCCCGCCGTGGCAAACGCCCTGCGCCTGCTGAGCCTGGACGAAAAGGTGCTGGAGATGCTGCGCACCGGCTCCATCACCGCCGGCCACGCAAAGGCAATTTTAATGCTGAAATCCGGCAAAAAGCAGATGGAGGCCGCCCAGAAAATTGCGAATCTCGGTCTCTCCGTCCGTCAGGCGGAGCTGCTGTGCAAGAATATGTCGCGGGAGCAGAAGCCGGCAAAGGAAGCAGCCGTCTTCCAGGTGGATTATGTCAAGGAGTGCGAAAAGAGCCTGAGCAAGCACCTGGGCCGGGGCGTGAAGATCGTCAACGGCAAGCGCAAGGGACGCTTCGAGCTGGAATTCTACGGCCAGGACGACCTGCAGAACCTGCTGGATGCGTTGATGAAAATTCAGAAATAACAGTGCCTTGCTTCCCCCTCTGGGGGAAGTGCCGAGCGTAGGCGAGGCGATGGGGGTGCCCTCCGACAGGAGCATAAGGGGACGATTTTGTGATTCCGCCCCGTTGTACGATCCAACACACGACACCCCTTCAGTCACGTCGGCTTCGCCGCCGTGCCAGCTTCCCCAAAGGGGAAGCCAAGAGGTCACAATTATTTGAAAACCCATAAAAATTCCATAAATCACCTTACAAAAGGAGCAAATAAACATGCTGGACATCAAAAGAATCAAAGAAAATCCCGAGGCTGTCAAGGCTGGGCTGCGGGCAAAGGAAGTGGACTGCGACGCTACCGTCGACCGCATTCTGGAGCTGGATGAGCAGCGCCGCGCCCTGATCGCCTCCACCGAGCAGCGCAAGGCCACGCAGAACAAGGTCTCCAAGGAGATCCCCCAGCTGAAGAAGCAGGGCAAGGACGTGGCGCCCCTCTTCGCCGAGATGGCCGAGCTGAAGGCCGGCATCGCCGAGGACGCTGACAAGCTGGACGCCGTGCTGGCAGAGTACCGCACCTGCATGCTCTCCCTGCCCAATCTGCCCGACCCCGACCTGAAGCCCGGCGGGAAAGAAAACAACGAGCCCCTGCGCTACTTCGGCGAGCCCCATAAGTTTGATTTCACCCCCAAGCACCATGTTGATCTGTGCCAGGATCTGGGACTCATCGACTATGAGCGGGGCGTGAAGCTGGCGGGCACCGGCTTCTGGATGTACACCGGCATGGGCTCCCGCCTGGAGTGGGCGCTGCTGAACTACTTCATCGATACCCACATCGCCGACGGCTACGAGTTCATCCTGCCGCCCCACATGCTGGAGTACCAGTGCGGCGAGACCGCCGGTCAGTTCCCCAAGTTTGCCGACGAAGTATATAAGATCGCCAACCCCACCGACGACCGCATCCACTATATGCTGCCCACCGCCGAGGCAGCTCTGGCGTCCGTCTACCGTGACGAGATCCTGAGCGAAGCCGATCTGCCCAAGAAATTCTTCTCCTACACCCCCTGCTTCCGCAGGGAGGCCGGTTCCCACCGCGCCGACGAGCGGGGCATGGTTCGGGGCCACCAGTTCAATAAGGTGGAAATGTTCCAGTACACCCGGCCCGAGGATTCCGACGCCGCCTTCGACGAGCTGGTGCGCAAGGCTGAGGATCTGGTGAAGGGTCTGGGCTTCCATTTCCGCACCGTCAAGCTGGCCGCTGGCGACTGCTCCGCCTCCATGGCCAGAACCTATGACATCGAGATCCAGATTCCCTCGATGAACGGCTATAAGGAAGTCTCCTCCGTCTCCAACGCCCGGGACTACCAGGCGCGCCGCGGCAACATCCGCTTCCGCCGGGAGGCCACCGGCAAGCCCGAATTCGTCCACACCCTCAACGGCTCCGGCCTGGCAACCTCCCGCATCTTCCCCGCCATGGTGGAGCAGAACCAGCGGGCGGACGGCTCCGTGGTCGTCCCCGAAGTGCTCCGCAAATACCTGGGCGGCATCGAAGCCATCGAAAAGAAGAAATAAGCACCATCCCCACCCCCCCGGCTCCCCACGGGGGGGTATTGCAGAGTGCGGAACCGGTCGGATGAATGGAATGCAGTTCGTTTCCCCTTGTAGGGGCCGATGCCCACATCGGCCCGCGCCGGGGGGGTTATTTCCATGGAAGGTCAAATGGGGAAACGTTATGTTTTCAATCCATTCCCCTGTCCCATTCAACGTACTGCGGTGGTTTCATGAGATCGCGGGACGATGTGGGCATCGTCCCCTACATTCACGTCGAACCGCGTGCCATTCAACGTATCCCTCCGCTGTGCGGGGGGATTGTTTTTTCTGCGGCTGCGATGATGCAAAAAACCAGCGCCAGCGTAAAAACGATACTGTTCATATCCGCCTTGCTGTGTTATACTATTGGCGAGAAAAAATCAAAGAAAGACAGGAGTGAAAGAAATTGAAAAAACTATCCGTCTACCTGAAACGGTACACGGCGCAGAGCATCCTGGCCCCGCTGTTCAAGCTGCTGGAAGTGGTGTTCGACCTGCTGGTGCCCCTGGTTGTGGCGCAGATGATCAACATCGGCGTGGGGGACAATGACCGCGGCGTTCTGACCCAGTGCTTTTTCATCCTGATCGGCATGGCGCTGTTGGGCCTGGCGTGCAGCATTACGGCTCAGTTCTTTGCCGCCCGTGCCAGCACGGGCTTTGCCGCCGACCTGCGGCAAGCGGTGTTTGACCACATCCAGAAGTTTTCCTTCACCGAGCTGGACACCCTGGGGGCGGACACCATGATTACCCGCCTGACCACCGACATCAACCAGGTGCAGACCGGCGTGAACATGGGTCTGCGGCTGCTGCTGCGCAGTCCCTTTGTAGTGTTCGGCGCGCTCATCATGGCTTTTACCATCAATACCAAGTGCGCCCTGATTTTCGCGGCGGCCATCCCGGTGCTGCTGGTGGTGGTGTTTGCCATCATGCTGGTAAGCATCCCCCTGTTCAAAAAGTCCCAGGCGGCTTTGGACGCAGTGACCTGCCTGACCCGGGAAAACCTCACCGGTGTGCGGGTCATCCGCGCCTTCTGCCGGGAGGAGCAGTCCGTGGAGGAGTTCGATGCCAGCAATCAGGCACTGACCAAGCTCAATGAGTTTGTGGGCCGGATTTCCGCCCTGCTGAACCCTTTGACCTATGTGCTTATCAACATTGCGGCGGTGTTCCTCATTGACCGGGCGGCCATCCAGGTGAACATCGGCAACATTGCCCAGGGCGATGTGGTGGCGCTGAACAACTACATGCTGCAAATCATTGTGGAACTCATCAAGCTGGCCTCCCTGATTATCACCCTGACCAAGTCCCTGGCCTGCGCCGGTCGTGTGGGCGCGGTGCTGGAAAAGCAGCCCAGCATGGAGTACGCCGCGGCTGCCGCCCCGGAAAACGGCCACAGCGAAAACGCGGTCAGCTTTGACCATGTGACCTTTACCTATCGCAATGCCGGTGCGCCCAGCCTGACGGACATCAGCTTCCAGACCAAGAAGGGGCAGACCATCGGCATCATCGGCGGCACGGGCAGCGGCAAGTCCACCCTGGTCAGCCTGATTCCCCGCTTTTATGACCCCCAGGAGGGAACGGTCTGCCTGGACGGGGAAAACGTCAAGGGCGAGAGCCGGGAGGCGCTGTGCGACAAGGTGGGCGTGGTGCAGCAGCGGGCGGTGCTGTTCCAGGGCTCCATTCGTGACAACCTCCACTGGGGCAATGAAAATGCCACGGATAAGGAGCTGTGGGAGGCGCTGACCGCCGCCCAGGCCAAGGAGGTCGTGGAGGGCAAGCCCGGTCAGCTGGATTTCCAGCTGGAACAGGGCGGCAGAAACCTGTCCGGCGGTCAGAAGCAGCGGCTGTCCATTGCCCGTGCGCTGGTGAAGAAGCCGGAGATTCTTATTCTGGACGACAGCTCCAGCGCCCTGGATTTTGCCACCGATGCGGCGCTGCGGAAATCCATCAAAAATCTGGGCTATCCGGTGACCACCTTCCTGGTGTCCCAGCGCATTGCCTGCATCCAGCAGGCGGATCAGATTCTGGTGCTGGACAACGGGCATCTGGCCGGATGCGGCACCCACCAGGCGCTGCTGGAAAGCTGCCCGCTGTATCAGGAAATTTTTGATTCTCAGTTCCCCGGTGAGCGGCTGGCTGCAAAGGAGGCGGGTAAGAAATGAAAAAGACCAAGGGAAACGGCGAGACCATGAAAAAGCTGTGGAACCGCATTGCCCGCTATCGGGTGCTGCTGCTGGTGAGCATTGTGCTGGCGGCAGCAACGGTGATTTTGCAGCTGTATGTCCCCATGCTGTTCGGCGATGCCATCGACTGCATTGTGGCAGAGCACCGGGTGGACTTTGACCGGGTGGGAATGTTCCTGGGACGGGTGGTGCTGTTTGCGGTGCTCTCTGGCATCACCGGCTGGGTGATGAGCGTGATCAACAACCGGGTGGTGTACCGGGTGGTGGAGGACATCCGCTCCCAGTCCATCCGCCATATTCAAAAGCTGCCCCTGGGGTATCTGGATCAGCACGCCTCCGGCGATATTGTCAGCCGGGTCATTGCGGATGCGGATATTCTGTCCGACGGCCTGCTGCTGGGCTTTACCCAGCTGTTTTCCGGCGTGGTGACCATTGCGGTGACGCTGGTGTTCATGTTCTCCAAGAACTTCTGGATTACGCTGCTGGTCATCTGTCTCACCCCCCTGAGCTTCTGGGTGGCGAAATTCATCTCCTCCCACTCCTATGGGATGTTCCGCAAGCAGAGCGAGGCGCGGGGCAAGCAGACGGCCTTGATTGAAGAAATCATCGGCAATCAGAAGGTTGTCCGCGCCTATGGCTATGAGGAGCGGGCTTCCCAGCGCTTTGCAACGGTCAACGAGGAGCTGCGGGAGTACAGCGCCCAGGCCATTTTCTACAGCAGCCTTACAAACCCCTGCACCCGCTTTGTCAACAACGTCATTTATGCCGGGGTAGCATTGGTGGGCACCCTGCTGATTCCCGGCGGGGCGCTGACGGTGGGCGGCCTGTCCGTGCTGCTGTCCTACGCCAACCAGTATATGAAGCCCTTTAATGACATCAGCTCCGTTATCACGGAGATGCAGAACGCCCTGGCCTGTGCTTCCCGGCTGTTTGCCCTGCTGGACGAGCCGGAGGAGTGCGCCGACGCTTCCGGGGAGATTGCAAACCGGGAGGGCAAGGTGGACATTCAGAATGTCAGCTTCAGCTATGACAAGTCCCGCCGCCTGATTGAGCATTTCAATCTGAACGTGAAGCCCGGTATGCGGGTGGCTATCGTAGGTCCCACCGGCTGCGGCAAGACCACGTTTATTAACCTGCTCATGCGTTTTTACGATGTGGACGGCGGCGAAATCCGGGTGGACGGCCAGGAAATCCGAACCCTTTCCCGCCATGCCCTGCGTTCCGGCTTCGGCATGGTTTTGCAGGATACCTGGCTGAAGCAGGGGACGGTGCGGGAGAACATCGCCTTTGGCAAGCCCGATGCCACCGATGAAGAAATCATCCGCGCCGCCAAGGAGGCCCACAGCTGGGAGTTCATCCGGCGGCTGCCCAAGGGGCTGGACACGGTGCTGTATGAGGACAGCATCAGCGGCGGTCAGAAGCAGCTATTGTGCATCACCCGGGTGATGCTGACGCTTCCCCCCATGCTGATTCTGGACGAAGCAACTTCCAGCATCGATACCCGCACCGAGGTGCTGATTCAGCAGGCGTTTGACAAGCTGATGGAGGGGCGCACCAGCTTTGTGGTGGCGCACCGGCTCAGCACCATCCGCAATGCGGATTTGATTCTTGTCATGCGGGACGGCAAAATTGTGGAGGAGGGCAGCCACGACCAGCTACTGGCTCAGGGCGGATTTTACCACACCCTGTATAACAGCCAGTTCCAGAGGGCGTAAAAAATCATCCCGGGCAGGTCAGGAAACGACCTACCCGGGATTTTTTGCTGCTGTGGGGGTAAAATTCTGCTTACCGCAGAGAAAATCCTTCCTCGTTCAGCTCGAGGGTGGATTCGAAATAGGTCTTCATGGCATCGCGCAGGCTCAGTCCGTCGGCGACAGCAGCGGTTTCGTAGCAGCTGTGCATGGCCAGCTGGGGCAGGCCGATGTCCACGGTGGGGACGGAGACGTGGGCAATGGAGATGCAGCCCAGGGTGCTGCCGCCGGGAATATCCGGGCGGTTATAATAGGTCTGGGTCTTGACGCTGGCCTTGGCGCAGACATGGCGGAAGAGGGCGGCGGAGACGGCGTCGGTGCAGTAGCGCTGGTTGGCGTTGAATTTCACCACGATACCCTGCCCCATCACCGGGGCGTTGTTCCGGTCGGCCAGCTCCGGATGGTTGGGATGGACGGCGTGGGCATTGTCCGCCGACACCAGGAAAGAGCGGCTGAGCAGCTGCCGGACGTTTTCGCCCAGCCCCTCGGCAATCCGGGTGAGCACATCCTCAATGATGGTCGCGTCTGCGCCGCCGGGCGTGCAGGAGCCGATCTCCTCGCTGTTCAGGGCGCACAGCACCGGCACGTCCGCCCCGGTGCCGGCCTCCAGGAAGCCCCGGAAGCAGCCGAACACGCACTGCAGGTCGTCCAGCCCCTGGGCGGAGATATACTCCTCGTCAATGCCCCAGACCTTCGCCCCCTCGCGGACGTACAGGGTCAGGTCGTGGCCGAGGATCCTGCCGCCGGCGGCCTCCTCCAGCAGGGCGCTGAGCTTGCCCGCCGCCTCCTTGCCGCCCAGCAGGGGATTGAGATCCGTAACAGGGTTCCATTTGTAGCCGTCGTTGGCCTGGCGGTTCATGTGGATGGCAACGTTGGGAATGAGCATCAGGTCGCGGTCAATATCGATCAGGCGCACCTGAGCGCCGGTCTCCGTCTGCACCAGTGCCCGCCCGGCAATGCTCAGGGGACGATCCAACCAGGGTGCGATCAGCAGCCCGCCGTAGCGCTCCACCTGCTCGGAAACGTAGGCGCTCACCGACTCGCCGTTCTCCTTCAGCTTCAGGCTGGGGCGATCGGTGTGGGCAGCCGCCAGCAGGAAGCCCCTGGGCGCTTCCTCCGGGATCCGGAAGGCGATCACCGCCGCGCCGCCCCGGCAGACAAAATATTTTCCGCCGGGCGCAAGCACCCATGCTTCCCCCTCAGCCAGCTGCACATACCCGGCCGTCTCCAGCTCCCGCCGCAGCGCCGCCTGGGCATGATAAGGACTGTGGGATTCATCCAGGAAATGGCATAGAGATTTGGTAAATGTATCCATAATGTACCTCTTTGTGTAAAATTTTTTGCGTCCTTGGCTTCCCCCTTGTAGGGGCCGATGCCCACATCGGCCCGCGCCGGGGCGGTTTATTTCCAGGACCCGGTTGAATGGGAAATGTCACATTTTCATTCCATTTCCCTGCTCCATTCAACGTACCAGGTCGTTCCGTGAGGTTTCGGGACGATGTGGGCATCGTCCCCTACATTCGCATCGAACCGTGTGCCATTCAACGCAACTCCGGTGCAGGGTTTATTCCCCCACGATCTGGCAGAACAGGTCGATCTTTTCGGATACCTCCTGCAATGCGGCGCGCCAGAAGGACTTGTCGGTCAGGTCGATGCCGGCCACCTTGGCGGTGTCCTCGGCGGTGGCGACGGTGGTGGTGCGCAGCAGCTGCTTGTAGGTGGGCACGAAGGACGCGCCCTCCCGGGCATATTTGGCGTAGAGCCCCCGGGCGAAGAGGCCGCCGAAGGCATAGGGGAAATTATAGAAGGTGGAGCCGTAATAGTGGCTCTTGCACACCCACATATAGGGATGGCGCAGCTTCTTGTCCAGGCCGTCGCCGTAGCTGTCCTCCTGCGCCTGGAGCATGATCTGGCACAGCCCGTTTGCGGACATGAACTTTTCGCCCCGGTTTTTCAGCACGGCATCTTCGAAGCGGTAGCGGGAATAGATGTCCACGATGATCTGGGTCACGTCCTGCAGCTGGCTCTCCACCAGGTTCAGCTTCTCCTGCTCCGTGGCGGCGTGGGCGATGGCATGGTTCATCACCACGCACTCGTTGAAGGTGGAGGCAGTCTCCGCCACGGGCATGGAATAGTCCCGGTTCAGGGGGCGGTGGGAGAGGATGCACCGGTTGTGGAAGGCGTGCCCCAGCTCGTGGGCGAGGGTGACCACGTCGCCCAGGGTGCCGTCGAAATTGGTGAGGATGCGGCTCTGGCCGATGCAGGGCACCTCTGCGCAGAAGGCACCGCCCGCCTTGCCGCTGCGGGGGAAGAAATCGATCCAGGCATTGTCAAAGGCCTCGGCCACCATGCCGCTGAGCTCGCCGTCGAAATGGGAGAAGAGCTCCACCAGATAATTGCGGGCATCCTCGGTGGTAAAGCGGGTGGTGCTCTGCCCCATGGGGGCGAAGAGATCATACCACGGCAGGCCGTTTTCATGCCCCAGCGCCTTGCCCTTGGCCCGCAGATAGCGGCGGAACTGGGGCAGGTATTCGTCGATGGCGGCAAACATCGCGTCCAGCGTCGCCCGCTCCATGTCGGAATGCTCCAGGGTCATGGCCAGGGGGCTTTCGTAGCCCCGCAGGGCGCATTCGTTCAGGGTCTCCAGCTTGATGGAGTTCAGGGCGTAGGCCACCGGGTCGGCAATGGAAGCATAGCAGCACAGCTCGGCCTCGTAGGCATCCCGGCGCACGGCGGCGTCCGGGGAATAGGCCAGGTTCCGCACGGCGGAGAGGTTCGTCTCCTCCCCCCGGTAGCTGACCTTCACGGTGCTGGTCAGATATTGCTGCAGCTCCGACCAGGCGCTGCCGCCGGAGATCCGCAGCTTGGCCATCACCCGCTCACCGATGCCGGGGAGCAGATGGCGGCTGGCGGTGCGGCGCTGATGCAGCAGGAAGCGGTAGCCGGACAGATATTCGTCCCCGTCGATCAGCTCGTCCAGCTCCTTCAGCCCTGCATACCAGCCCTCGAAGGCGGCCACGGGGGCGGCGCACTCGCTGTAAATGCCCATGATGCGCCCCAGCTGAGAGCCGGCCTCGGCATCCTGGGTGTCCGCCGCCTGACGCAGCTCGGCAAAGGTGAAGAGCCGCTGCACCAGCTCGGAAATTTTCTCCTGCATCTGCAGCCCCTGCTTCAGCAGCGCGGCAGGGTCGCCGGCAAGATCGGCGGCAAACTCATTCAGTGCCTTCACCGCCTGCTCCAGCGCCTGCAGATCCCGCCCAAAAGCGGGATCGCCGAAGCCCTTATAGATCGGATCCAGATTCCAGCGTTCGTTCATAACCATCCTCCTCGGAAAATTCATGCACACATTGTACCGCACATTTTCACCCGCGTCAACCGCCAATGCCCCCTGCTTTCTTCCGGCAAAGCCGAGAGAAAACCCCTCCCCGATTTGGGGAGGGGTCAGAAAGATCAGTTGGCGAAGGGGCCGGGGAGGGGGGCGGCGGGGCGATAGGCGCCGTAGAAATCGGTGTTGAAGGTGATGGTCTCGCCCTCCGGGGTCTCGAAGCGCTCTTCCGGCTCGAAGGCGATGCCCAGGGTGTCGGAATCGATCATGTGCACCGGGGGCAGGTACTCCATCATGTTGGTTTCCAGGCGGTAGGCGCCGTCCTCCTGCTTCAGCTCCAGGGTGATGTGGTGCTCGGTGTCCACCACGGCGTCGGGGTCGATGTCGGCGGGCTTTGCGCCGTTGAAGTAGACGTTGCCGCCCATCCACACGGGCAGGGGCATATAGTAGCGGTCCCGGTTGACGGGGCTGCCCTCGCCGCAGTAGCCCTCGAAGCAGGCTTCCCACTGGGCCTGGGTCATGTAGCCGGTGTAGGGCACGGTGCCGCAGGCCAGATTATTGTCGTCCCACTCCATGGGGTCGCCGGGGGTGGGGGTGCAGATCTCAGCCAGCTTTTCCCGCACGGGCTGCTGCACGAATACGTTGTTATAGAACCGGATGTCGCCGTGGAGGATGGACATGAAGCCGGTGATCTCCGTGCGGTGGGGCAGGTGGATGGGGGTATAGCGGGTGGAATCGTACTTGACGGATCCATTCTTCACGCCCCGGCCCACGGCGGTGATGGAGCCGGCGATCAGGTTATGGACGAAGGCCACGCCCTGGGTGGGAAGCTTCACGGCGCGCTCGGACAGCAGGATGTTGTTATCCACCAGGCAGGGGCCGTGGGCAATCTCGATGAACAGATCCTCGCCCAGACCCAGGCCGCCCATGTTCTTGCGCTGGAGCAGGTAATCCCTGGCCATGCAGTTGTCGTGGAACAGGTTGCCGCTGACCCGGGTGCCCTGGGTCTGCCAGTCCAGCCAGATGCCGCGGGTGCAGTGGTGGAAATGGTTGCCCCGGATGATCACGTCGATGGCGGCGTGGAACTTGATGCCGCCGATCTCCGCGCCCGCCAGGTTGCGCTTGTTGTTGATATGGTGGATGTGGTTATTTTCGATGACGGAGAAGACGCAGCCCAGGTTGCCCACGATGCCGGTCTGGCCGCAGTCGTGGATGTCGCAGCCCCGGACGGTGTGGGAGCCGATGGTCTCCTTGCTCCAGCCGTCGATCTGGGCGATGAGGGCGCAGTCCCGCTGGGTCTGGGTGCCGTCCTTGTATTTATAGTGGCTCCACTTATTGTCGTTGCCCTGCTGCAGGTATTTGCCCAGGGAGATGCCGGAGCACTTGGAGTGGCTGACCTCGCAGTTTTCGATGACCCAACCCAGCGACCAGTGGGGGCCGATCATGCCGTCCTGCAGCGCGGTGGGGGGCGCCCACTGGGTGGCGGCCTTGGTGACCACGAAGCCGGTGAGGGTGATGTAGTTCACATGCTCCTGCTCCGGGTAGAAGCAGTGGGGGCGGGCGGTGATCTCCACGTTTTCCTCGTTGGGGTCCTTGCCCTGGAAATTGGCATAGATCAGGGTGCTCATGCCGTCGGCGGACTGCTCGGTGTACCAGGTGTGTTTGGTGAATTCAATATCCCAGGATTCGTCGTTCTGTACAGGCTCCAGCACCTTTTCCAGGGCGGGCTGCTCATAGAGGGACTTGTCATTGAGGAAGACCTCGCCGGTGTGGCAGGGCAGGCCCATGTTCAGCCAGTCGCCGAACACCAGTGTGGTATAGGGGTTATAAGCGCCGAAGAAGGAATTGGGGATGGTGACCACCCAGGTATCGCCCTGGTAGGGCTTCCAGCCCTTCACCACCTCTGCGCCGGTGATGACGGCGGCGCGGGGTTCGGCGGAGCGATAGACGATGGGCGCCAGCCTGGTGCCCGCCCAGCGGGGGCTGACCTCCTCCCGGTACACGCCGGGGGCAACCAGCACCTCGTCCCCGGGCATGGCCACGGCGGCCGCCTGGGAAATGGTCTTAAAAGGATGCAGTCGGCTGCCGTCGCCGGGATAAGCCGCCGTGCAATCTACATATCGGATCATGGTGTTTCCTCCTGATTTTTTATAAGATAAGGGCATTTGCCCGGGTTTTTAAGGTGAAGCATTACGGTACGCACCCCGACGTAAATGTAGGGGTCGATGCCCACATCGGCCCGAAACCTTACGGAACCTCGCGATACGTTGAATGGGACGGGGGAATGGGATGTTTATATAACATTTTTCCATTCAACCGGGCATGGAAATATTCCAACCCGGCGCGGGACGATGTGGGCATCGTCCCCTACAGTGAAACCGGTACCGCGTACCATTCATCTGATTGGTTCCGCGTTTTAACTGAAGCCGAGGGGGAAAATGCGGTCACTTTGACTGTTATTATAGTTCATGGTTTGTTCAAAAGTCAACAAATTCCACAAAAGGGCGCAAAAATGGCAAATAAGGCAGCAAAAAATGAGAACAGCGCCGAGGTTCAGAAATTGCGCCGGGTGAGAAAAAGGAAACCTCCCCTGAAAGGGGAGGCAATGCGCCGGAAGCCTGATGGAAGGTTCGTCGCAAATGTAGGGGCCGATGCCCACATCGGCCCGTGCCGGGGCGGTCTATTTTCACGGGTGGGTTGAATGGGAAAATGTTACATAAACATCCCATTCCCCCGTCCCATTCAACGTACCGCGGTGGTTTCGTAAGGTGGCGGGCCGATGTGGGCATCGGCCCCTACAAGGGGGAACGAACTGCATTCTACTCTCATTCTGCGCTGAAGAGGATGCGGTCGTTATCCAGGCCTTGCTGGTGGAAGGCTTTGAGGAGCTGGTCGGTGGTGATGGTTTTTCGGGTGTCGCCGGAGAGCTCCAGGACGATGCGGCCGTCCTTCATCATGATGGTACGGTTGCCCAGGCTCAGGGCGGACTGGACGTTATGGGTGATCATCAGGCAGGTGATGCCGTTTTCCGCCACGATGGTTTTCGTCAGCTCCAGCACCTTTTCCGCAGTGGCGGGGTCCAGGGCGGCGGTATGCTCGTCCAGCAGCAGGAGCTTGGGGGTGACCAGGGTGGCCATCAGCAGGGTCAGCGCCTGGCGCTGGCCGCCGGAGAGCAGGCCGACCACGGTATTCATCCGGTCCTCCAGGCCGAGACCCAGCTGGCTCAGCCGGTCGCGGAACTCCCGGCGCTCGCCACTCGTGACCATGGAGAAGGGGGAGCGGCGCTGGGACGCCCGCAGGTAGCACAGCGCCAGATTTTCCTCGATGGTCATATTGGGCGCGGTGCCCTTGAGGGGGTCCTGGAACATGCGGCCGATGAATTTGCTGCGCCTATAATCCGGCATTCTGGTCACGTCGGCGCCGTCCACGATGATCTTGCCGGTATCCGGCTGGAAGGTGCCCGCGATGGCATTGAACAGGGTGGATTTGCCCGCGCCGTTGGAGCCCAGCACGGTGACGAAGTCGCCGGGAGCCAGGTGCAGGCTCAGGTCGTTCAGCGCCCGCTTTTCATTGACGGTGCCGGGGGCAAAGGTTTTGGAAATATGGTCGATGGTCAGCATTTCACTTTTCCTCCCTTGGCGCTTTTCAGGGCAGGCAGGCCGATGGCCAGCGCCACGATGACGGCGGAGATCAGCTTGAGGCATTCGGTGGGCAGGTCGATCTTCAGGGCGACGGCAATGATGAACCGGTACACGATGGAGCCCAGGATCGCCCCCAGCACCTTGACCCACATTCTGCCCCGGGGCAGCAGCGCCTCGCCGATGATCAGCGACGCCAGGCCGATGATGACCATGCCGGTGCCCAGGTTAATATCCGCGCTCTTCTGGTACTGCGCCAGCAGCGCGCCGGACAGGGCGGTGAGGGCATTGGCGATGCACAGCCCCACGGTGATGGTGAAGGAGGTATTGATGGAGCTGGCGCGGACCATATCCGGGTTGTCGCCGGTGGCGCGGATGGAGAGGCCCAGCCGGGTCTTCAGGAAGAGCACCATCAGCCCCGCCACCAGCAGCGCCACAGCGGCCGCGGGGACGAGGCGGTAATAGGTGCCGAGGATGGGCTTGAGCTGGGAAAACAGGGTGGTCTTCTTCAGCAGATTGACATTGGATGAGAAGCCCATGACCGCCAGGTTCACGGTATACAGCCCCGTATCCGTAATGATGCCCGCCAGGATGGAGGGGATGCGGAATCTGGTTTGCAGCGCGGCGGTGATGAATCCCGCTGCCGCTCCGGCCAGCATGGCCGCCGGGAAGGCAAGGTAGGGATGCCCCGCCACCGCCAGCGTCGCAGACACGGCGCAGCCCAGGGTGAACGCGCCGTTGGTGGTCATGTCCGCAATATTCAGCACCCGGAAGCTGAGAAACAGCGCCAGCGCCACCAAAGAATAAATGCACCCCAACTCCAGGGCGGAAATCAATACGGTGGGTGAAAACATCAAAATTCTCCTTTTTTAGTTACGCTTTGGGATGGTACGAATCCTTTTTATGCCCTGCCCCACCCGGTAACGCTTTTGCGGAGGAAACCGGGGGCAGGATTGCTGACCGGTTGAAATTTGCGGCAAGCCCCCCTTGGCTTTCCCTGGGGGAAGCCGAGGGGTGGTAACTTGGGGCTGGTTCCATTCAACCGGGGGCACCCTCTCAGTCAAAAATCAAAGATTTTTGACAACTCCCCCAAAGGGGGAGCCAAGTTCCTTGCCCCCCGCCCTGCGGGGGGTGGCCGAGCGTCAGCGAGGTCAGGGGGTGTGGCCTGCGTTGGTTGCCGGCAGGTCAAACTCCACACTGCCCCCTGTCATTATTATTCCTCGGTGGTGACGATTTCTTTCACGGTGCCTGCCATGTCGGCGAAGGGGGCGTAGTCGATGCCCAGCTGGGCGGCCACTTCGGTGTTGACGGTGATGATGCCGCCGTCCATCACGTGGAACTCGGGGATCTCGCCGCCCATCAGGATGTCGAAGGCCATTTCGGCGGTCTTTTCGCCCAGCTCGGTGTAGTTGACGCCGCAGGTGGCGAAGGCGCCGCAGGCGACGAAGGAATCCGCGCCGGTGTAGTGGGGCACGCCGGCCTCGTTGAGGATCTCAGCCACGGCGCTTTCCACTGCCATGACGGTATTATCGGTGGGGGTGAACACGGCGTCGCAGCGCTCGGCCAGCTCGGAGGCGGCGGAGAGCACCTCGTCGGCGGTGTTGCCGGTCTTTTCCACATAGGCGATGCCCTTTTCATCCAGATATTCCTTGGCCTGGGCAATGGGCTGCTCGGAATTGATCTCGGAGCGGGAATACAGCAGGCCGACGGTCTTCACCTCGGGCTGGACGGTCAGCATCATATCCAGAATGAAGGCGGTGTTCAGCGCGTCGGAGGTGCCGGTGACGTTCTCAATGCCGGTCAGGCCGGAGCTTTCGGGGTCGGAGATGGCGGCGTAGATCACGGGGATGCCGGTATCCTCGGTGGCGGTGGTCATGCAGGTGG
Organism: uncultured Oscillospiraceae bacterium; assembly: GCA_934567355.1. Classification (GTDB taxonomy): domain Bacteria; phylum Bacillota; class Clostridia; order Oscillospirales; family Oscillospiraceae; genus Faecousia. Next base: position 27,230 of record CAKTJC010000003.1, on the reverse strand, counting down.
CAGCCAGGGTGGCGATGGGGATGACGGCGTCATAGCCGCCGTCGACCACCTGTGCGCCGATCTGGTTGAGGACGGTGGCGTCATTCTGGCCGTTGAAATCCTTGACTTCCAGCTCCACGCCCTTCTCCTCGGCCAGCGCCAGGAGCTTGGCTTCGGCGGCGGTGCGAATCTCATCCAGGGATGCGTGATCCAGCTGCTGCACAATGGCGACCTTGAAGCTGGTCTTTTCTTCTGCAAAGGCGGAAACGGCAAATACGGACAGCGCCATCGCGGCGGCGAGCATCAGGCTGATAAACTTTTTCATAATTTTGATCTCCTTTTTTATGATTGATGAATGGTGGATGGACGGACACTGTGTCAGCGTCGCCATCGTCTCCCCGGATGTGTCATAAAGAAGCCTCCTTGTTGTTTATCGCTTTCCTCGTCCCCTTGGAGAGACGCTGAAAAGGGTACAAAAAAATCCCTGCTCCCAAACAATACTTGGGAACAAGGACAGAATGAATATTCTGCGGTACCACCTTGTTTGCCGCCGAAGCGACCACCTCATGCAGATGCCAACACATCCGCTGCCCGATAACGCCGGCATTGCGTCAGAAGATACTCGGCTCACGCCTTTCCCCCTGCCCTCGGCGGCCCATTTGCCGATCCGCTTACCGCCCTGCTCTCAGCCATGCAGGACTCTCTGTGGGTGCGCTTCCGACTTTACTTCCGCCTCAACGGTTTCCTATTGAACTTGGGGACACTCTACCATATTGCTGTCCATTTGTCAAGCACTTTTTTTCACGCGGGAAGGACAAATTTCAGGATGGAATGCACCCAAGGTCTCATTGTAGGGGCCGATGCCCACATCGGCCCGCCCAGGGTTGGTTTATTCCCATGCCCCGGTTGAACGGAACCAGCCCCCCAAGTCACCACCCCTCGGCTCCCCCTCTGGGGTAGCTGGCAGCCCAAAGGGCTGACTGAGAGGGTGCCCCCTGATTGAATGGGAAAACGTTATTTATAATCCCATTCCCCCGTCCCATTCAACGTACCACGAGGTTCCGTGGGGTTGCGGGCCGATGTGGGCATCGGCCCCTACATTCGCGTCGGGGTGCGTACCATTCAACGCACCCTTTATCAGGCTCTTGCCCCCCGCTTTGCGGGGGGTGGCCGAGCGTCAGCGAGGTCAGGGGGTGTGTCGTAGGATGGTTGCTGCCCGGCCAAAGTTTGCACCATGCTCCTTCGAACGAACGATACCCCTTCAGTCAAAAATCAAAGATTTTTGCCAGCTCCCCCAGAGGGGGAGCCAAGAGGGGGTGTAGTGTATTTTTCGTAGATTCCGGGGGAGAATATTTTTACGCGGAGGGCTTGACAAGCGGGGCTGCATCGTGTATAGTAGCAGCAGTTAGCGAAGGCTAACTAAAGATTACGTCATTGGTTAGCTTATGCTAACTTAGAAGGAGTGAAGGATATGGTGCATTCGGATCTGATTTCCACGGCGGCGGGACTTGTGCTGCTGGGGGGATTTGTGTGGACGGCGTTTTGGGTGAAGCGGTGGCTGCGGGGGAAGGTGTGCCATGTCTGAGGAATTTCTGGTGCGCAACTGCGCGCCCACGCTGGCGGGGCTGAAGACGGCCAACCTCTTCTCCTGCCCCTGCACCGGGCAGCAGGAGCTGGTGCAGTCCCTGCGGCAGCTGAACGGACGGCTGAGCGGCAAGGGGCTGCGGATCGTGCCGCTGCGCTTCTCCCAGGGGCGGGCGCTGATCTACCTGTACCGCCCCGGGCGGCTGCAATCGGACATGGCGGACAGCCAGGCGTCCAAAATGCTGCGGCAGCTGGGCTACGACCCGGAAAACACCAGCCGCTGTCTGGTGGAGCTGAGCCGCCGCCTGCGGGTCAGCGAGGAATTTCCCCATGAGATCGGGCTTTTCCTGGGCTATCCGCCGGAGGATGTGCAGGGCTTCATCGAGCACCGGGCGCAGGACTGCAAATGCGTGGGCTGCTGGAAGGTCTACGGCGACGAGCAGGCCGCGCGGCGGAAGTTCGCCCAGTACAAAAAATGCACCCGGGTCTACTGCGACCAGTGGAAAAAAGGCCGGAACATCGAGCAGCTGGCGGTGAAGCATTGAGGAACCGTACGCACCCCGACGGGAATGTAGGGGCCGATGCCCACATCGGCCCGAAACCCTACGGAACCTCTGCGGTGCGTTGAATGGGGTAGGAAAATGGGATGAAAACGCAACATTTCTCCATTCAACCGGGCCATGGACATTAACCAGCCCGGCGCGGGCCGATGTGGGCATCGGCCCCTACAAGGGGAACGGGGTGCATACCATTCATCTGAGTGGTTCCGCGTTTTAACTGTCGCCGCCCCTGCGGGGGGGTGCCAAGAATACAAATGAATACGAAATCATCGGGTGCAGCTGCCAGCCGTCTGTGAAGAGGGCTTTGGAAATGGGAATTCGATGCTGATTCGTCCGGGGCGGTTGGCAGATGCATCTGAAAAGTGCACAGAAAGGTTGATGTATGATGAAAAAAGTAGCTGTTTGTTATTGGAGCGGCACGGGGAACACCCAGGCCATGGCCGAGGCTGTGGAGGCCGGCGCGAAGGCTGCCGGTGCGGATGTGAGCGTGTTCACCGCCGCTGAATTTGACGCCGCCAAGGCGGACGAATTCGACGCCATCGCCTTCGGCTGCCCCGCCATGGGCGCCGAGGAGCTGGAAAGCGACGAATTTGAGCCCATGTTCACCGCCTGCGAGGGCAAGCTCTCCGGCAAGCCCATCGCCCTGTTCGGCTCCTACGGCTGGGGCGACGGCGAATGGATGTCCACCTGGGAAGGCACCTGCCGCAGCGACGGCGCCGACCTGGTATGCGACAGCGTGATCTGCCAGGAAGCCCCCGACGCCGACGCCCTGGACGCCTGCCGGAACCTGGGCGCCAAGCTGGCGCAGTAATTACTTTCTGAAACCCGAGCTGAAATACCTCCTAAAATAAAGACCCGCCCCTCCATTTGCCCAGGAGAGGCGGGTTTTTATACGCGCTTTTGCCTTCAGTACGTTGAATGGAACGCACCCCAACGCGAATGTAGGGGCCGATGCCCACATCGGCCCGCAAACCTCACGGAACCGACCGGCACGTCGAATGGGACAGGGGAATGGGATGAGAACGCAACATTTCTCCATTCAACCGGGCATGGAAATAAACCGACCCGGCGCGGGCCGATGTGGGCATCGGCCCCTACAAGGGGAACGGGGTGCATTCCGTTCATCCAACTGGGGTCTGCGGTGGGGTGGTTTATTTTGCGGGGTTGGAGGAGCGGAGGGTCACGTCGTGGTAGCCGCCTTCTACGATGGAGACGGAGGAGACCAAAGTCAGCTTGGCGTCTCGCTGCAAGTCGGGGATATTGGTCACGCCCACGTTGCACATGGTGGACTTCACCTTATAGAGCGATGCCTCCACATTGTCGTGCAGGGGGCCGGCGTAGGTGACGTAGCTGTCCACGCCCTCCTCGAAGCTCAGCTTGGTGGCGCCGCCCAGGTCGTAGCGCTGCCAGTTGCGGGCGCGGTTGGAGCCCTCGCCCCAGTATTCCTTCATATAAGCGCCGTTTACCATGATCTTGGGGGTGGGGCCTTCGTCGAAGCGGGCGAAGTAGCGGCCCAGCATGAGGAAGTCCGCGCCCATGGCCAGCGCCAGGGTCATGTGGTAATCGTGGACGATGCCGCCGTCGGAGCAGATGGGCACATACACGCCGGTCTCCCGGAAGTATTCGTCCCGGGCGGCGGCGACCTCGATCAGGGCGGTGGCCTGTCCGCGGCCGATGCCCTTGGTCTCCCGGGTGATGCAGATGGAGCCGCCGCCGATGCCCACCTTTACAAAGTCCGCGCCGGCCTCTGCCAGGAAGCGGAAGCCGTCCCGGTCCACCACGTTGCCGGCGCCGATCTTGACGGTATTGCCGTAGGTCTGCCGCACCCAGTCGATGGTCTTTTTCTGCCAGCAGGTATAGCCCTCGGAGGAATCGATGACGAACACGTCCGCGCCGGCCTCCAGCAGGGCGGGGATGCGCTGGGCGTAGTCCCGGGTATTGATGCCCGCGCCCACCAGGTAGCGCTTCTTGTCGTCCAGCAGCTCCAGGGGATTTTCTTTATGGGAGGCGTAGTCCTTGCGGAAGACGAAGTACATCAGGTTCCCGTCGTGATCCACGATGGGAAGGCTGTTGAGCTTATGATCCCAGATGATGTCGTTGGCTTCCTTCAGGGTGGTTTCGGCGGGGGCGGTGATGAGCTTTTCCAGGGGGGTCATGAAGGTGGAGACCTTGTCCGTCGGCTGCATGCGGGACACGCGGTAATCCCGGCTGGACACGATGCCCAGGAGCTTGCCGTTGGGGGTGCCGTCGGCGGTGATGGCCACGGTGGAGAAGCCGTTGCTGGCCTTCAGCGCCAGCACGTCTGCCAGGGTATTATCCGGGGTCAGGTTGGAGGCGGAGGTGACGAAGCCCGCCTTATGATTTTTGACCCGCGCCACCATGGCGGCCTGATTCTCGATGGTCTGGGAGCCGAAGATGAAGCTGATGCCGCCCTCCTTCGCCAGGGCGATGGCCAGGGTGTCATTGGACACGGACTGCATCACAGCGGAGGTCAGCGGCACGTTCAGGGAGATGGCGGGCTCTTCCATCCCCTTGCGGTATTTCACCAGAGGGGTTTTCAGGCTCACGTTGTCGGGGATGCAGTCCTCGGACGTGTAGCCGGGAATGAGCAGGTACTCACTGAAGGTATGGCTGGGCTCCTTGTAATAATACGCCATGGTATATATTCCTCCTTTTTTTAATGACGCTTTTGGTTTGTACGAATTCTTTTTGTGCCCTGCCCCACCCGGTAACGCTTTTGCGTCAGAAACCGGGAGCTTCTTGCCCCCCGCCTTGCGGGGGTGGCCGAGCGCAGCGAGGTCAGGGGGTGTGGCGTAGGATGGCTGCTGCCACCCTGAAGTTTGCAGCAACCCCTTGGCTTTCCCCGGGGGTGTTGCAGAGCGCAGCGAATCTTTCAATATGATGATTGCCGGTGGCAATCATACCATAATCAAAAAGCTGGCGCGCCCCGCAGGGGCGTGACTGATGAGAAGCGGTGACAGATAAAATGTGGAACCGGTTGGGTGAATGCACTTTTATTCGCTCTGTTCACTCAGCAGTTTTTTCAGTTCTGCCTTGCTGGGCAAAACCGTTTCATATTTGCTTGCAAATATTTGCGTGTTGTTTTCCGGAAGTGTCATCTCCACAACGGCATTGTTTTTATCCTTGCAAAGGACAATTCCAATCGTTGGATTTTCCTCCGGAAGCTTTACCTTACGGTCGTAGTAATTGACATACATCTGCATCTGACCGATATCCTGATGTTTCAATTCACCGATTTTCAAATCAAACAGGACAAAGCAGCGTAGCAAACGATTGTAAAATACGAGATCAACGCGGAAATGTTCTTCATCAAAGGTAAATCGAACCTGTCGCCCCACAAAGGCAAAGCCTGTCCCCAATTCCAGCAGAAATTGCTGCAGATGGTCAATAATCTTTGTTTCCAGATCCGACTCCGAATATACAGGCAGCTCGGGGAGCCCTAAAAATTCAAGTATATACGGGTCTTTCACTGCATCGGTCGGTTTCTCCAAAATCTGACCTCTCTGCGAAAGCTGGGAGATCTTTTCTTTGTCGCTGCTTAATGCCAAACGCTCATAAAGTGAACTGTTATATTGGCGTTTGAGTTCGGACAGACTCCAATCGTTTTTTACCGCTTCAATTTCATAAAAATGCCGTTCGTCCACATTTTGGATCCGCATCAGCTTCAGGTAATGGGACCAACTCAGATAAAATTTTCTCCCCGTGGAAACTACCGGCAGATCATCAGATTGGCAAAACACTGTTTCGCCAATCTGATCCTTTGCATAGATCATGTAAAACTGCCGGATATTTTTCAAATTACCGACAGAAAAACCCTTGCCATAATTTTTTGTCAATAAATCCGAAAGCTCTTTTATGATTTGCTGTCCATAAGCTGCACGGCTTTCTCCATGCTGCTCTTCTTCCACAATTCTTCTTCCTATTTCGTAATAGGTATAAACCATTGCCACATTCACCGCAGTTTTTGCCCTTTTTTTCGCATTCTCCAGCAAACAGGCAATTTCCTGATAAAATTTCTGATGATCCGTCATTTCATTTCATCTCCTGCGGTGGCTTAAGAAAGCAGATTTATTCAAAGGTTTCCTCATGAGACGCTCAGGAGAAACTCACTCCGTCTTCCCGTCGCCGCCGTCCAGGATATGGGGGACGGGGGTGCCCTTTTCGTTGAGCTTTTTGAAATTGCCCATGACGCCGCCTACCTGGCTCATCATGGCAAAGGTATGAGGATACTGCTCAATGACGTGCTTCAGGGCGGCGGCCTGGGTGGTGTTCACCACGCACATGACGATCCAGGTCTCCTTGCCGGAGAATGCGCCCACGGCCTTGTAGCGGGTGGCGCTGTGGTGGAGCAGGTGGATGATGTCGCCGCAGATCTCGTCCGGGTAGTCGGTGACGATCTCAAAGCGGATGGCGCTGCGGCCGCTCTTCTGGAACCGGTCGCCCACGGTGGTGGAGGCGAATCCATACAGGATGCACAAAATCACCGGCTCCATTTTGTAATCATACACGAAAAAGCTGGCAATTGCAACCATGGCGTTGATGGCAAAGGTGAGAGAAAATACGCTCTTTTCCGGGTGGAATTTGTGAATGACGGCGGAAACGAAGTCCGTGCCGCCGGTATAGGCGCTGGCCTTGATGAGCACGGCATAGCAGAAGCCCATGATGATGCCCGCCACCAGCGGCCCGAGGATGCGGCTGGTGCCGTTGTCGGTGGAGTAGGCGATGGGGCTCAGGTCTATTTTGTCCAGCACCAGCAGCGCCACGGAAAACACCACCACATACACCATGCTCCGGATGGCCACGGGCTTACTGACGGACACATAGCACCAGATGGCCAGGGGGATATTCACCAGCAGGCTCAGATAGCCCACGCTGATGCCGGTGAGGTACTGGATCATGGTGCAGATGCCGTTGATCCCCGACGGGGCGAACTGATTGGGGAAGATGAACAGCTCATAGTTCAGCGCCGACAGAAACGCGATCCCGGCAATGACGAAATAGGTCCAGATTTTTTTGAAGGTTTCATGTTGATTCATGAGTCTTCCCTCGGTTTTTCTATGTATTTTTTTACGCTTGCCCCCCCGCCCTGCGGGGGGTGGCCGAGCGCAGCGAGGTCAGGGGGTGTGGCGTGAGATGGTTGCTGCCCGCCCAAAATCTGCACCGTACCCCCTTAGCTTTCCCCGGGGGATAGCCGAGGGGGTGGTGGCTTGGGGCTGGTTCCATTCAACCGGGGGCACCCTCTCAGTCAAAAATCAAAGATTTTTGACAGCTCCCCCAGAGGGGGAGCCAAGCTCTTGCCCCCCGCTCTGCGGGGGGTGGCCGAGCGTCAGCGAGGTCAGGGGGTGTGGCGTGAGATGGTTGCTGCCCGCCCAAAATCTGCACCGTACCCCCTTAGCTTTCCCAGAGGGGAAGCCGGTTTTTGGGGGCAGCGGCGATTGATTTAATACTATATCATACCCCCATTTTTCGGTCAAGAGGGAAAAGAATGCAGGGGCGAAAAAGGCTTGTAATTCCGGGGAAAATGTGATATAATTTAGGTTGAAATGTTATGCCCCAAAATGTATGAAAGTTCCTGCAAAAAAGAAGGGAAAGGAGCAACGCAATGTATTCATCCGCCTATGTCTGGGCCAAGGTGCTCAGCCACATGGAGGAGCGGCTGGGGAGTATTCCCATTTCCACCTGCTTCGACGACGCCGAGGTGGTGGAGCTGAACGAAAACAATCTCATCATCTATTCCCCCTCGGATTTCCGCCGGGACATCATCCGCAGCCGCTACACGGGTTATGTGGAGGACGCCCTGAAGGAGCTGTTCGATTCCGACGCCAAGCTGCTGGTATTCGGCGACAAGGAGCGCGACAGCCTGCGCAGCAAGGGGAAGACCGTCTCCTCCATGGATTTCAACCCCCAGTTCACCTTTGATAATTTCGTGGTGGGCCCCAGCAACCGGTTCGCCCACAGTGCCTCCATCGCGGTGTCCAAGAACCCGGGGCAGGTATACAATCCCCTGTTTATCTACGGTCCCTCCGGCGTGGGCAAGACCCATCTGCTCTATGCCATCGCCAACGGCATCCGGCGGGAGAATCCCGACGCCAACATCGTCTACATCAAGGGCGACGAATTCACCAACGAGCTGATCTCCGCCATTGCCAGCGGCAAAAATGTGGAATTCCGCAGCAAATACCGGGAAAGTGACCTGTTCCTCATCGATGATATTCAGTTCATCGCCGGTAAGGAATCCACCCAGGAGGAATTTTTCCATACCTTCAACAAGCTCTACGAAGAGCACAAGCAGATCGTCATGACCTCCGACCGCAAGCCCAGCGACATGCTCACCCTGGAAGACCGGCTGCGCACCCGCTTCGAGTGGGGATTGCTTGCCGACGTGCAGCCGCCGGACTATGAGACAAGAATGGCCATCCTGAAAAACAAGGCCAGGAGCCTGGGCATCGACCTGGGCGACGACGTGTGCAACTACATCGCCACCAACGTGACCAACAACGTCCGGCAGATCGAGGGCATCGTGAAAAAGCTGCTGGCTTACCGGGATCTGGACAACATGACGCTCAATCTGCAAAACGTCTCCCGGGTGATCGAGGACTCCTTCAAGACCGAGGGCAACGCCCTGCCCACCCCGGCGCTGGTGATCACCCAGGTGTGCAAGTTCTATTCCATCGACGAGAGCGTCATCCGGGGCACGCTGAAAAAGAAGAACGTCGCCGAGGCGCGGCAGATCGCCATGTATCTGATCCGCACCCTGACGAACCTGAGCCTGCCGGACATCGGCAAGGAATTCGACCGCGACCACACCACAGTGCTCTACGCCATCCGCCGGGTAGAAGCCGCCCTGAAAGCAAAGGACGAAGCCATGACCAACAACGTGCGGGATATTACGGCAAATATCAATTCGTCTCTGTAAATGACGCGAATGTAGGGGCCGATTGAGGCACATCGGCCCGCAACCCCAACGGAACTGACCGGTACGTTGAATTGGACAGGAAAATGGAATGAAAACATAACATTTTCCCATTCAACCGAGCCATGGAAATAAACCGACCCGGCGCGGGCCGATGTGGGCATCGGCCCCTACAAGGGGAACGGACTGCATTCCATTCATCCGACCGGTTTTTCCCGGGGGGCGTGAGCCCCAAATTTTCTCCACAGGGGCTGTGGAATGTGGAGAGAGGGGCTGTGGACAAAATGTTCCTTCGGCGCGGCTCAAATTTCCCTGTTGAGAAATTGTGACGTTTTTCACCGGGGCTGTGGAAAAAAATTCCGCGCCGGGTCTGCGTCTGCGGCACTTTTCCACATAAGTTCTTACTACTACCCCTGTTACTACCAAAACCTATGACAGATAGATATATCTATATATTATCAGACAAGGAAGGAAAACGCTATGCGATTTACCTGTGAAAAAAGTCAGCTGCTGCAGGGTCTGAATATTGCCGGACGGACAGTGGCGCAGAAGAGCGCGCTTTCGGCGCTGGAGGGCGTCCTGTGCCAGGCAGGCAGCGGGCTGACCCTCACCGGCTACAACATGGAGACCGCCATCACCTATCAGATCGATGCCGACGTCAGCGACGGGGGGGACTGCGTTTTCCCGAAGCTCTTCAGCGACATCATCCGGCGGCTGCCGGAGGGGCCCGTCACCGTGGTGGTGGACGAGCAGTACCATGTGTCCATCCGTTCCGGCTACTCTTCGTTTACCATCAGCGCGGAATCTGCCGACGAATATCCCGACCTGCCGGATGTGAGCACCGGCCACCCCATCCGCATCCCCCAGAATCAGCTGAAAAATCTGATCAACGGCACGATCTTCGCCGTGGCGGACAACCAGGCGCGCCCCATTCACAACGGCGTCAAGTTTGAGGTGACCTACGATGCCATCACCGCCGTGGCGGTGGACGGCTTCCGGCTGGCGCGGCGCACCTATCATCCCGAGGAATCCACCGAGCGGGAGCTGAGCTTCGTCGTCCCGGCCACGGGTCTGAAGGAGCTGGAAAAGATCCTGACGGACAGCGACGAGCCTTCCAAATTTACCCTCGGCAAGAAGCACATCCTCTACCAGGTGGGCAACGCCATTCTGGTGTGCCGCCTGCTGGAGGGCGATTTCCTGGACTGGCGCCGGGTGGTGCCCACCAACTGCCCCATCAAGCTGATCACCAGCGTCCATGACCTGGCGGCCTCCGTGGAGCGCGTGGGTCTGATCGTCTCGGAAAAATACAAGAGCCCCATCCGCTGCGTCTTCGGCAATCAGGAGCTGCAGATGCGCACCTCCACCACCATCGGCTCGGCGGAGGACCGGTGCAGCTACGCCGGCGACGGCCAACAGCTGGAGATCGGCTTCAACGTCCGCTACATGGCCGACGCCCTGCGCGCCATCCCCACAGAGGAGGTCACCCTGGAGCTGACCAACGGCCTGAGCCCCATCGTCCTGACCCCCGTGGACACGAAAAACGATTTTGCCTATATGATTCTGCCGGTGAGGATCAAGAATTAAACGGGACCGGCCGGATGAATGGGATGCGTCCCGGTTTTCTTTGTAGGGGCCGATGCCCACATCGGCCCGCGCCTGGTTTGTTTATTTCCATGACCCGGTTAAATGGGGAAATGTTACGATTTCATCCCATTTCCCTGTCCCATTCAACGTACCACGAGGTTCCGTGGGGGTGCGGGCCGATGTGGGCATCGGCCCCTACATTCACGTCGGGGTGCGTCCCGTTTGTCAGAATTTGAGGGTGCGCAAAATATATTGCTTGGAGTACGAAACATGAAAGTAACGGTTGTAAAAAAGGCGGCGGGGTTGCCGCTGGTGATCTCTACGGAGTTTATCAAGCTGGACGCCGCGCTGAAATTTGCCGCGGCGGTGGAATCCGGCGGGGAGGCCAAGGAGGCGGTGCAGGAAGGACGCGTGCGCGTCAACGGTGAAGTCTGCACCATGCGCGGCAAGAAGCTGCGCCCCGGCGACCGGTTCGAATTCGACGGCAGGACCTTTGAAATTCATGGGGCTGAATGAACTGTCCCTTCGCTCCTTCCGCAATTACCGGCAGGAGCGGATCACCTTTGACCCCGGGGTCAACCTGATCGTGGGGCAGAACGCTCAGGGTAAGACCAATCTATTGGAAGCCATCGCCTTTTTGGGCAGCGGAAGGAGCTTCCGCGCCACGAAGAACGCGGAGATGATCGGCTTCTCCGCCGACTTTGCCGAGCTGGAGGGGAAAATAACCGCCCAGGAGCGGGAGCAAGTTATCCGCTGGCTGCTCTTTCCCACCCGGCAGCCCCGGCAGCTGCAGATCAACGGCGTGAAGAAGAAAACCACCGCCGCCCTGGCGGGGCTGCTGCCCACGGTGCTCTTCTGCCCGGAGGATCTGATGATTCTGAAAACCGGCGCGTCTGCCCGGCGGCGATTTGGGGATAATGCACTGTGTCAGCTGCGCCCCAATTACGACGGGGCGCTGACGGAATACGGAAGGATTCTGGAGCAGAAGGGGCGGATCCTCAAGGACTGCCGGGAAAATCCTGCGGTTCTGGAGATCCTGCCGGAATACAACCAGCGGCTGTGCCGGGTGGGGGCGATCCTCATCTCCTACCGCGCCCGGTTCTTTGACGCGCTGGGCAAAGCGGCGGCGGAATACCACGGCAGCTTTTCCGGCGGGCGGGAGGAATTCCGGCTGGAATACAAAACAGTTTCGAGCATCACCGACCCCTTTGCCCCCGTCCCGGCGCTGGAGGCGCAATTGCAGGAGCATCTGCAGCGCCACTACCGGGCGGAGCTGGACAGCGCCCAGTGCCTCACCGGGCCCCACAAGGATGATTTTGAGATCACCCTCTCCGGCGTCAACCTGAAGCTCTACGGCTCCCAGGGTCAGACCCGCACCGCCGCCATCAGCCTGAAGCTGGCGCAGCGGGAGCTGATGAAGCGCGAATGCGGCCAGGAGCCGCTGCTGCTGCTGGACGACGTCCTCAGCGAGCTGGACGCCGGGCGGCAGGATTTTGTGCTCAACCAGATCGTAAAAGGGCAGGTCTTCATCACCTGCTGCGAACCGGGCAGGTTCACAAAGCTGGGAAAGACGATGGAGATTGAAGGCGGGAGTATTATTCGGTAACATGCGGAACCGGCCGAATGAACGGCATGCAGTCCGTTCTCCCTTGTAGGGGCCGATGCCCACATCGGCCCGCGCCGGAATGGGTTTTTCAATTGGTGGGTTGAATGGGGAAATGTTATGTTTTCTCCATTTTTCCTGTCCCATTCAACGTAGCAGACGGTTCCGTAAGGTTGCGGGCCGATGTGGGCATCGGCCCCTACATTTGCGATGAACTGCGTTCCATTTGACGTACACTTCGTCAATTTTTCATGGATTGCTTTCTCGGTGGGGCAAGAATTTGAAAAATACTCCCAACCATACCACATGGAGGATCACTATGTCAGAAGATACGAAAGTCACACAGGAATACGGCGCTGAGCAGATCCAGGTTCTGGAAGGCCTGGAGGCGGTGCGCAAGCGGCCCGGTATGTATATCGGGTCTACCTCCGCATCGGGTCTGCATCACCTGGTCTACGAGATCGTGGACAACGCCATCGACGAGGCGCTGGCGGGGTACTGCAAGCACATCACCGTCGCCATCAACCCCGGCAACTCCATCACCGTCACCGACGACGGCCGCGGCATCCCCGTAGACATCCAGCCCCAGACCGGCCGGCCGGCGCTGGAGGTCGTTTACACGGTACTGCATGCCGGCGGCAAATTCGGCGGCGGCGGCTACAAGGTCTCCGGCGGCCTGCACGGCGTGGGCGCATCCGTGGTCAACGCCCTGAGCCAGTGGCTCCAGGTGCGGGTACACAAGAACGGCAGCATCTATGAGATGAAGTTCGCCCGGGGCGCCATCACCGAGGAAATGAAGATCGTCGGCACCACCGACCACACCGGCACCGAGGTCACCTTCCAGCCCGACCCCGAGATGTTCGACACCCTGGAATACGACTACGATACGCTCCACGAGCGCATGCGGGAGGAGGCATTCCTCAACGCCGGCCTGCGCATCTCCATCGCGGACAAGCGCACCGGGGACGGGGAGCACGACACCATGTGCTTCGAGGGCGGCATCCGGGAATTCGTCACCTGGGCGAACCGGAACAAGACCCCCGTCCACGACGATGTGATCTACATCGCGGGCAGCAAGGGCGACGCCTCCGCCGAGATCGCCTTCCAGTATAACGACGGCTACAATGAATTCATGATGAGCTTCGCCAACGACGTGCGCACCCCCGAGGGCGGCATGCACGAGACGGGCTTCAAGACCGCCCTGACCCGGGTGCTCAATGCCTACGGCGAGAAAAATGGCATCATCAAGGGCGGCGACAAGGTATCGGGCGAAGACTGCCGCGAGGGCATCACCGCCATCATTTCCGTCAAGCTCACCGACGCCCAGTTTGAAGGGCAGACCAAGGCAAAGCTGGGCAACGCCTACATCCGGGCGCTGGTTGACCAGATCGTCTCCGACCAGCTTGCCACCTATTTGGAGGAGCACCCCCAGACGGCGAAGATCATCCTGGAAAAGGCCATGATGGCCAACCGTGCCCGGGAAGCCGCCCGGAAGGCGCGGGACACCATCCGCCGCAAGACCGGCCTGGAATCCGGCCAGATGCCGGACAAATTGCAGGACTGCAACGAGCGCAACCCCGAGCTGTGCGAAATTTACATCGTCGAGGGCGACTCCGCTGCCGGCTCTGCCATTCAGGGACGGGACTCCCGTTTCCAGGCAATTCTTGCCATGTGGGGCAAGATGCTCAATGTGGAAAAGGCGCGGGCCGACAAGATCTACGGCAACGACAAGCTCTATCCCCTGATCGTCGCCCTGGGCGCGGGCATCGGGGACGAGTTTGACCTGAACAAGCTGCGCTATCACAAAATCGTCATCATGGCCGATGCCGATGTGGACGGCGCGCATATCCGCACCTTGCTGCTGACCTTCTTCTTCCGCTATATGCGGCCACTGATCGAGCACGGCTATGTCTACTCCGCGGTGCCGCCGCTGTACAAGCTCACCCGGGGCAAAACCACCAAGGTTGCCTACTCCGATGAGCAGCGGGATCAGGTTTCCGCCCAGATGCGCGCCGACAACCCCAGCGCGAAGGTGGACATTGCCCGGTATAAGGGTCTTGGTGAGATGGACCCCCACGAGCTGTGGGAGACCACTATGGATCCCGAGCAGCGCAGCCTGAGAAGGATCACCCTGGACGACGCCATGCGCGCCGACGAAATCTTCACCGTCCTCATGGGCGAGCAGGTGGAGCCGAGAAAAGAATGGATCGAGCGCAACGCGAGATATGCGGTGAATATCGATATCTGACAACGAACCACTCCGGTGCGTTGAACGGAACGCAGTCCGACGCGAATGTAGGGGCCGATGCCCACATCGGCCCGAAACCTCACGGAACCTTCATGGTGCGTTGAATGGACAGGAAAATGGGATGTTTATATAACATTTTTTTCCCATTCACCAAACCATGGAGATAAACCAACCCGGAACTGCCTCCCATTCAACTATCCCTGAAAATAAATCCACCCGGCGCGGGCCGATGTGGGCATCGGCCCCTACAAAGAAAACCGGGGCGCTTCCCATTCATCCGGCCATGGAAATAAACCAAAAGCGTCATTAAAAATGGAGGTGCTTTAATGGCACACAACAGAAGCTATAAACCAGAGGACATCGCCTTTCCCAACCAGGTGATCACTCAGAGCAACCTGGTGGACGAGATGGAGAAGTCCTATATCGAGTACGCCATGAGCGTCATTGTGGGCCGAGCCCTGCCGGATGTGCGGGACGGCCTGAAGCCGGTGCACCGGCGCATTCTCTATACCATGTTCGAAAGCGGACTGACCTCCGACAAGCCCTTCAAGAAGTCCGCCACCTGCGTGGGCGACGTGCTGGGCAAATACCATCCCCACGGCGACGCCTCCGTGTACGACGCCATGGTGCGTCTGGCGCAGGATTTCTCCATGCGCTATATGCTGGTGGACGGCCACGGCAACTTCGGCTCCGTGGACGGCGATCCCCCCGCTGCCTACCGTTACACCGAAGCAAGACTCTCGAAGCTCAGCAACGAAATGCTCCGGGACATTGAAAAGGAGACCGTGGACTGGGATCCCAACTTTGACGAGACCCGCAAGGAGCCTCGGGTGCTGCCCAGCCGGTTCCCCAATCTGCTGGTCAACGGCTCCTCCGGCATCGCCGTGGGCATGGCCACCAACATCCCGCCCCACAACCTGACCGAGGTCATCAACGCCTGCATCTGCGTGCTGGATGACCCGGAATGCACCCTGGCCGACCTGATGGAGCACATCACCGGCCCGGATTTCCCCACCGGCGGCATCATCATGGGACGCAGCGGCATTCGCGCCGCCTATGCCACCGGCCGGGGCAAGGTGGTCGTCCGTGCAAAAACGGAATTTGAGACCTTTAACAAAGACCGCCAGCGCATCATTGTCACCGAGCTGCCCTACCAGGTCAACAAGCGCCAGCTGATTAAAACCATTGCCGAGCAGGTGAAGGACAAGCGGCTGGATGGCATCAGCGACCTGCGGGACGAAACCGACCGCAACGGTATGCGCATCGTCATTGAGCTGAAAAAGGATGCCAACGGCCAGGTGGTGCTGAACAATCTGTTTAAGCAGACGGCTTTGCAGTCCAATTTCAGCATCATCATGCTGGCGTTGGTGGACAACCAGAAGCAGCCCAAAATTCTGTCCCTGCGGCAGATTCTGGACGAATATCTGGCGCACCAGATGAACGTCCTGACCCGCAGAACCCAGTATGACCTGCGCAAGGCCCAGGAGCGGGCGCATTTGCTGGAAGGCTTGCTGATTGCCCAGGATAACATTGATGAAGTGATTCACATCATCCGCACCAGCTACGACAACGCCAAGCAGCGCCTGATGGAGCGCTTCAATCTGGACGACGTGCAGGCGCAGGCCATCTGCGATATGCGCCTGATTGCCCTGCAGGGTCTGAACCGGGAGAAGCTGGAAGCGGAATACAAAGAGCTGGAGCAGAAGATCGCCTATTATCAGGAGCTGCTGGCCGACCCCGAAAAGATGAAGGGCGTGCTCCGGGAGGAGCTCACCGCCATCCGGGATAAATTCGGCGACAAGCGGAAGACCGAGATCCAGGAGATCGAGGACGAAATCGACATCGAAGACCTGATCGAGGAAGAGGTCTGCGCCTTCACCCTCAGCAATCACGGCTACATCAAGCGGATGCCCGTGGACACCTACCGCACCCAGAGCCGTGGCGGCAGAGGTGTCAATGCCCAGAACCTGAAGGACGAGGACTATGTGAAGTCCCTGAACATCGCCTCCACCCATGACCACATTCTGTTCTTTACCGACATCGGCAAGGTTCACCACCGCAAGGGCTACCAGATTCCCGAAGCCGGACGCACTGCACGGGGCACGGCCATGGTCAACGTGCTGCCCCTGGAAGCGGGGGAGACGGTCACCGCCATGGTGGTCACGCGGGAATTCGACGACAATGAATTCCTGATGATGATCACCCGCAAGGGCGTGGTGAAGCGGCTGCCCTTCGTGGCGCTGAAAACCAACCGCAAGGGCGGCATCCGCGCCATTACCCTGGAGGAAGGCGACCATCTGATCAATGTCATCCGCACCACCGGCAACGACAACATCATTCTGGCCACCGCACAGGGCATGGCCATTTGCTTCAACGAAAACGATGTGCGCTGCATGGGCCGTGACGCTGCCGGTGTCCGTGGCATCACCCTGAACGAGGGCGACTTCGTGGTGGGTGCCCAGAAGTGGGAAGAGGGCAAGACCCTGCTCACCGTCACCGAAAACGGCTACGGCAAGCGGACGGAGCTGCCCGAATACCTGCGCACCGGCCCCGAGGGCGAGAAGATCCCCCAGAGCCGCGGCGGCAAGGGTCTGAAAAACTACAACATCACCCCCAAGACCGGCAATGTTGCCGGCTGCGTGGTGGTTGGCGAGAGCGACGATGTGATGCTGATTGAAAACGGCGGCGTCATCATCCGCGTGCCGGCGGGCTCCATCAACGTCTACAAGCGGGATGTGCAGGGCGTTATCATCATGCGCATTGAGGAGGGCAACAAGCTGGTGAGCCTGGAATGCGTGCCCAACGTGAACACCGATGACGTGGAGGAGTTCCCGGAGGAGCGGAACGCCGCGGACATCATCCCCGAAAACCTCAGCGAGGACGCGGGCGAATGAAAACCGTCACCCTCTATACCGACGGTGCCTGCTCCGGCAACCCCGGCCCCGGCGGCTGGGGCTGCATCCTGGAATACCAGGGGCATGAAAAAGAGCTCTCCGGCGGTGAAGAAAGCACCACCAACAACCGCATGGAGCTGACGGGGGTCATCATGGGGCTTTCCGCCCTGAAGGAACCCTGCATTGTGGAATTATATTCCGACAGCAAATACGTCATCGACGCCCTGGAAAAGGGGTGGGTCTACGGCTGGAAAAAGCGGGGCTGGGTCAAAAGCGACAAAAAGCCCGCCCTCAATTCCGACCTGTGGGAGCAGCTTTTGGGGCTGATTGCCAAACATGAGGTTCACTACCACTGGGTCAAGGGTCACGCTGAGAATCCGAAGAACAACCGGTGCGACGAGCTGGCGGTGGGGGAGTGGAAAAGGTTGAAAGAGAAAAAGTAGCCCCATGACCGATGAGAAGCGCAGACAGCTGAAATGAATGGAATGCAGTCCGTTTCCCCTTGTAGGGGCCGATGCCCACATCGGCCCGCGCCGGGGTGAAATATTTCCATGCCCGGTTGAATGGGGAAATGTTACGATTTCACCCCATTCCCCTGCCCCATTCAACGCATTACGGTGGTTCCGTAAGGTTTCGGGCCGATGTGGGCATCGGCCCCTACATTTGCGTTGGGGGTGCGTGCCGTTCAACGTACTGCTTGTCAGTCTCGCTTCGCTCGACAGTTTCCCCCTGGGGGAAGCCAAGGGAAGCGTATTTGAGTTAACAAGTTTCACAGGCTGTCGACTCACGGCGAGGCAGTGTAAAAAAAACGTCGGTTCGATCGTACACCCTTCAAAATCTATTTACAAAAAAGAAAGGAGCCCCTTCCCTATGAAAGCACCTAAAAAGCCCGGCTGGCTGGATGAATTTGCGGCCTTTGCCATTAAGGGCAACGCCATGTCTCTGGCCGTCGGTACCATCATCGGCGCGGCATTCTCCACCATTACCAAGTCCATCACCGATGACATCATCATGCCCATCGTTGCCATCTTCATGGGCGGCATTGATTTCTCCGAGCTGAAGATCACCCTCCCCCGTCTGTTCGGTGAGACGCCGGTGGACGAGGCCGGGAACGCCATTGCCAATACCCTGAACTACGGCAACTTCCTGGCGTCCATCATCAATTTCCTGATCCTGGCGCTGGTGGTCTTCTTCCTGGTCAAGGCCGTCAACAAGGTGGCCGACGCAGCCAAGCACAAGGAGTCGCCCAAGGAGGAGCCTGCGCCCCCCGCCGAGCCGGAACCCACCAAGGAAGAGCTGCTCCTGACCGAGATCCGCGACCTGCTGAAAAACAAATGATTCTGCTTTCTACCCTCCCCGGGACCGTTCCGGGGAGGATTTTTGTCGTTTTTTTCTGCCTGAATGTGTGATTCTACAAGCTGTCAAATATTCTAAAAAAGTGTCGAAATAGCATGCAAACGGTGGCAACCACCGGCAATCTGACGAACGATTATCACGTAATCCCCTTGAAAATAGAATAACCTTGTGCTAAATTATATTCGTCGCATAAAGCGGTAGGAAAGACTTATCGAAAGGGGAGAATTTAGTTGGACAGGAGAGGAATGTATGGAACATGCAACCACCGTACTGATTGCAGACGGGGCAGAGGAATTCTGTAACGCCCTGACCGCCGCACTGGGGCGATCGGGTGGGTTCCAGGTCGTCGGAACGGTAGGAGATGGGGAACAGGCCATCCGCCTGATCGGAGAACGGAAGCCGGACATTCTGGTGCTGGACATGATGCTGAGCAAGCAGGATGGGATCAGCGTCCTCAAGGCCGTTGCTGCCATGGGAAAGCGCCCGGTCACCCTGGCAACCTCGGCATTTTTAACCGAATACGTATCTTCTGCAGCGGCAAGCCTGGGTGTAAAATACCTGATGCTCAAGCCCTGCGATATGACCGCCCTGGTGGAGCGGCTGGAGGAGATCCGGGGAGGGGAGAGCCCTCGGACGTCTGCCGTCCGCCGCCTGGACAAGACAGGGATCGAATCCCTGGTCACGGGAATCATCCACGAAATCGGCGTACCCGCCCATATCAAGGGCTACCAGTATCTGCGGGAGGCCATCATCATTGCCGTCAACGACATGGACGTGATCAACGCCATCACGAAAGTGCTTTATCCGCAGGTAGCCAAAGCCTTCGGCACCACACCCAGCCGGGTGGAGCGTGCCATCCGCCATGCCATCGAGGTGGCATGGGACCGGGGTGACCTGGATACCCTCCAGCGTTTCTTCGGCTACACCGTATCAAACACCAAAGGAAAACCCACAAACAGTGAGTTCATCGCTCTTATTGCGGACAAGCTTCAGCTGCAGCTCAAGTCCGCAGAGGCGGCCCAGTACTGAGGGAATCCCTAGGGCGTTTCGGGCTTTCCTTTTGGAGGGGTCAAGCCTATGAATATCTGAAAACCCCCGTTTTTCGGTGTACTTCAAGGCTATAAACATTTTTTACCGTCCCAACAAATACTCCTGCTTTATTGGGTGATTTTCAGCCCAATAAACAGGAGTGTTTTTGTTATGATAGCTTCATCCATGAACGCGGTTTCTCCGCTCCTGGAAGCCCCCTGCGTGGGCTGAAAGCCCACGAATGCCATCACCAAGGTCCTCTACCCCCAGGTGGCCAAAACCTTCCAGACCACCCCCTCAAGGGTAGAACGGGCCATCCGCCACGCCATCGAAGTCACCTGGGACCGGGGAGACCTGGACACCTTGCAGAGCTTCTTCGGCTATACCGTGAGCAACACCAAGGGGAAGCCCACCAATAGTGAGTTCATCGCTCTTATTGCTGACAAGCTTCAACTGCAGCTGAAAAGCGCCGAAGCTGCCCAATTTTAAGGAACCTCTGAATAAATCGGCTTCGGCTGAGCAGCGGATCTTTTTCCCTGGCTGTGCGGTTTCAAAAGTGGGAAATACATACAGTATTCCTCCACTTTTGAAACCTTCATCCAGTGAAAAATCTCTCGCTGTCAGCTCTTGCCGATTTAATCAGAGCTTCCTTAATATTACCCCCCTCCGGGCGGAGGGGGCCTTTCTTTTTTGGGGTTGACAGCGGTGGAGATCCATGGTAGAATCCCCTCAACAGCTTCATAGAAAAGCGATGACGAAGACGGATTTGCCGGATTGATCTTAGGAAGCTCTGAATAAATCGTCTGCGGCTTTCGCGGCGAATCTTTTGCCCCACCCGTGCAGTTCTGAAAGCGGGAAATACATACAGTATTCCTCCGCTTTCAGAACTTTCGGCTGAGACAAAATCTTCTGCCGCCAGCTCTTGCCGATTTATTCAGAGCTTCCTTACAGAGAGCCGGGGGCGGTGGAAGCCCGGCAGAGAAACGGCAGGAATTCCTATCACTTCCGAGCTGGGGTTCCAAACGCATGTGTCAGTAGGGGCCTTCGTGCAGGCTACGTCAGTGCCTAGGGCTTGTTGGAGCCTGAAAGGGGCGCGGCTGCTGCCGCGCAATTTGAGTGGTACCGCGAGGACTGTATTCTTACAGCCCCCGTCTCAAAACCTTGAGACGGGGGCTGTTTTTTTATCGAGGAGAGAGACATATGAGCAAGAAAAACATGACTTTGGTGAGCTTTATGCTGTTTTCCCTGTTTTTTGGGGCGGGGAATCTGATCTTCCCGCCCTTTCTGGGGCAGAATGCCGGGTCTGCCGCGGCGGCGGCCATGCTGGGCTTCCTGCTGACCGCCGTGGTGCTGCCGGTGCTGGGCGTGGTGGTGGTCGCCCGGTTCGATGGGCTGGATCAGCTCTCCCGCCGGATGGGGCGGCGGTTCGCCCCGGTGTTCACCGTGCTGATCTATCTGTCCATCGGCCCCGGCCTGGGCATTCCCCGGGCGGCCTCTGTCCCCTTTGAGATGGCTGTGGCGCCCTACCTGCCCCAGGGCGCCGACAGTTCCCTTTGGATGCTGGTGTATTCCCTGTGCTTCTTTGCCGTGGCGCTGTGGCTGTGCCTGACCCCGGGGAAGCTGGTCAGGCGCATCGGCAATTACCTCACCCCTGCCCTGCTGCTCCTGCTGGTGTTTCTCTTCGTCAGCTTCCTGCTGCGGGGACAGCGGGAGGTGACGGCGCCCCAGCCGGACTATGCCGCCGCTCCCCTGCTCAAGGGATTTGTGGAGGGCTACCAGACCATGGATACCATCGCCGCCCTGAATTTCGGCCTGGTCATTGCCACGACGCTTGGCAGCTTCGGCGTGGAGGAAAAGGGGGATGTGATACGCCGCACGGTGCAGGCGGGGCTGGCAGCGGGCACCATTCTGACGCTGGTGTATATGATGCTGGGGTATATGGGCATGTGCAGCTCCGGGGTCTATCCGGTGCAGGAAAACGGCGCGTGGACGCTGCGGCACATTGTGTATCAGATCTTCGGCTCCGCCGGGGCGGTGCTGCTGGCAGCCATCTTCACCCTGGCCTGCCTGACCACCTGCGTGGGGCTGATCAATTCCATCAGTCAGTTTTTCAGCACCCTGTTTCCGAAGGTGCGCTATACCGCCTGGGTGATCGTCATCACCGGGTTTTCCTTCCTGGTGTGCAACCAGGGGCTGAGCACCATCCTCAGCGTCTCCGTGCCCATTCTCAGTGCCATCTATCCCATGGCCATCGTGCTCATCCTGCTGGGACTGACCCACCGCCTGTGGGAGAAGAATCCCTATGCCTACCCCATGACGGTGGGTGCTGCCGGGATCGTCAGCGTTCTGAATGTGCTGCACACCCTGGGGGCGCCCCTGGATTTTCTCACCGCCCTCCCCCTGTATGCCCACGGCTTCGCCTGGCTCCCCCTCAGCGCCGCCGCCCTGGCTGCCAGCGTGGGATTCAACCGGGCAGTTCCCCGGAAAGCCTGACGCCCGGCCGCGACAGGCAGAATACGGAATGCACGTCGTTGAATGGGATGCAGTTCGTTCCCCTTGTAGGGGCCGATGCCCACATCGGCCCGCGCGGGGGTGGAATATTTCCAAGGCCGGTTGAGTGGAGAAATGTTATTTATTATCCCATTCCCCTGCCCCATTCAACATACCGCGAGGTTCCATAAGGTTGCGGGCCGATGTGGGCATCGGCCCCTACATTGGCATCGAACCGTGTACCGTTCAACGACCCTTGTACGTTCGCCAGCGAGACTGAAGGAGTGGGATGCGCCGAAGGTTTGTTTGTAGGGGCCGATGCCCACATCGGCCCGTGCCGGGGGTGGTTTATTTCAATGGGTGGGTGAATGGGGAAATGTTATTTATTATGCCGTTCCCCTGCCCCATTCAACATACCGCGAGGTTCCGTAGGGTTTGCGGGCCGATGTGGGCATCGGCCCCTACATTCACGTCGGGGTGCGTACCGTTCAGCGTAACCTTGCACGCTCGCAAAAACAGCCCCCCGCTTTTTGCGGGGGGCTGAAAAAGTTACCAAACAGTCGCTCAGATCATCTTGCTGAAGACGCTCAGCAGGAAACCGGCGGCGATGGCGGAGCCGATGACGCCGGCCACGTTGGGACCCATGGCGTGCATCAGCAGGAAGTTTGCGGGGTTGGCTTTCTGGCCTTCCTTATTGGAGACACGGGCAGCCATGGGCACCGCGGAGACACCGGCGGAGCCGATGAGGGGGTTGACCTTGCCCTTCGTCAGCGCGCACATCACGTCGCCGCCCAGCAGACCGCCGGCGGTGGAGATGCCGAAGGCCACAACGCCCAGCAGGACGATCTTCAGCGTCTGGCCGGTCAGGAAGGTGGAGCCCACCATGGTCGCGCCCACGGCGGTGGACAGCAGAATGGTGACGATGTTCATCAGGGCATTCTGTACGGTATCGCTCAGGCGCTCGGTGACACCGGTTTCCTTGAAGAGGTTACCCAGCATCAGACAGCCAATCAGCGGGGCTGTATCGGGCAGCAGCAGCGCCACAAAGATGGTTACCAGGATGGGGAAGATGATCTTCTCGGTCTTGGTGACGTTGCGGGCCTGTACCATCTTGATCTTTCTCTGCTCGGGGGTGGTCAGCAGCTTCATAATGGGGGGCTGGATCAGCGGGATCAGCGCCATGTAGGAGTAGGCTGCCACGGCGATGGCGCCCAGCAGGTGGGGAGCCAGCTTGGTGGTCAGGAAGATGGCGGTGGGGCCGTCCGCGCCGCCGATGATGCCGATGGAGGCAGCTTCTTTGCCGGTGAAGCCCAGGGCAACGGCGCCGATGAAGGCGACGAACACGCCCAGCTGCGCGGCAGCGCCCAGCAGCAGGCTCTTGGGGTTGGAGAGCAGGGGGCCAAAGTCGGTCATGGCGCCCACGCCCATGAAGATCAGGCAGGGGTACAGGCTGGTTTTGACGCCGATGTAGAAGATATCCAGCAGGCCGCCCTCACGCATGATCTCGCCATAGCTGTGGAAATAGGGACTGCTGGGATCCATAAAGGCGTCCCACAGACCCTGATGATACAGCCCTGCGCCGGGAAGGTTGGTCAGGATGCAGCCGAAGGCGATGCCCACCAGCAGCAGCGGCTCAAACTGCTTGACGATGGCCAGGTACAGCAGCACGCAGCCGATGACCAGCATCACCAGGTACTGCCAGCCGTTGTCGGACAGGAAGCTGGAGAAAATGGCGTTAAAGCCGGAGCCTTCCCACAGATTCAGAAGGATCGCACCAATATCCATTGGAGACCCTCCTTAACCGATCACCAGCAGAGGTGCGCCGGTATCGACGGTAGCGCCCTTGGACACCACGACCTGAGTCACGGTGCCGTCCTTGGGAGCCATGATCTCGTTTTCCATCTTCATAGCCTCCAGGATGCACAGCACGGTGCCGGCCTTGACGGCCTGACCCTGGGTGACGTTGACCTTCAGGATGGTGCCGGGCATGGGAGCGGTGATGGGCTCGCCTGCGCCGGTGACCACGGGGGCAGCGGCGGGAGCGGGAGCGGCAGCAGGAGCAGCAGCAGGAGCAGCAGCGGGGGCAGCGGCGGCGGGAGCGGGAGCAGCGGGGGCAATGGCCTCGTATTCATCGAGCAGCATGGCCTGACCGGCCTCTACCTCAACCTCGTAAATGCGGTTGCCCAGGGTCACTTTATACTTCATAATTACTTGACCTCCTTGATGGATTTGAAGCGAAGCTCATTGAGGGGCTTGCCCAGCTTGTCGGCGACGATGGCCATGATCATGGCGGCGGTTTTCGGCTCCACATCGTACAGCTTCAGCTCGCCGGCGGAGCCGGGAGCGGTGGGCTTGGGAGCGGCGGGGGCGGCAGCGACGGCTGCGGGAGCGGCGCTCTGGGCGGACTTGGCGGAGAACGCCTTGCCCAGCGCCATGATGACCAGCTGAAGCAGGATCAGCCCGAAGAACACCACGGCGTAGCCCAGCAGGCCATAGATACCCGCTTCGCCCACGGAAATCTTGCTGGAGACGGCTTCCACCGTCTCGGGGACGATTTCGACCACAATTTCGGTAATACTCTCAGTCAGAAACATATTGGGTAACCTCCCTTATGCTTCGGTGATGGTGTAGGTAACCTTGTTCTCTTCCGCTGCCTTGCGGCCCTCCAGATACTTTCTGGCCTGATCGGGGAAGCAGATGTAGCTCATCACGTCCTCTTCGCTGTGAGCCAGGTCGCCCAGGGCTTCCTTGGCCTTCTTGAAGTCTTCGCCGGTGCGCTTGGCATCCTCCACACGGCAGTCGATGGGCTTTTCCATACCGGCCTCGGCCAGCACCCGCTTCTGCAGCTCTTCGTTCACGGGAGCGGGAGCGATGCCGTACTCGCCCTTGAGGTAGCTCTTGATTTCCTTGGAGATGTTCTTATAGCGCTCGCCCACCAGCACGTTGGTAACGGCCTGGTTGCCCACCATCTGGCTCAGAGGGGTGACCAGGGGAGGATAGCCCATGTCCTTACGGACGGCGGGAATCTCAGCCAGCGCGGCGTCGAACTTGTCCATGGCGTGCATATCGGTCAGGTTGGCAATCATGTTGGACAGCATACCGCCGGGAACCTTGTACACCAGGGCCTGGGCATCGGTGCCCATGGACTTGGGGTTGATGGTCTTGTTGTCGATGTACTTCTGCTTCACGGGCTTGAAGAAGGCGTTGACCTGGTTAATCACGTCCTCGTTCAGGCCGGTCTCGATGCCCATCTGGGTCAGAGCATAGTAGATGCTCTCGGTAGCGGGCTGGCTGGTGCCGTTGGAGAAGCAGGAGGTAGCGGTATCGATGATGTCCACGCCGGACTCAATGGCCTTCATAATGGTCATGTAAGCCATGCCGGTGGTGCAGTGGGTGTGCAGAACCAGGGGCAGGGTAACACCGGCATCCTTCACGCCCTTGAACAGCTCTTCAGCCTCCTTGGGGCTCATGGTGCCGGCCATGTCCTTCAGGCAGATGGTGTCGAAGCCCATGCTCTGCAGCTCCTTGCACATCTCGGCGTACTTCTTGGGGGTGTGGACAGGGCTCTGGGTGTAGGAGATGCAGCCGGAGGCCACGGTCTTCTTGGTGGCGTACTTCTTGGTAGCCTCCAGAGCGGTCTTGATGTTGCGGAAGTCGTTCAGGGCGTCGAAGATACGCAGCACATCGATGCCGTTCTTAATGGACAGCTCCACGAACTTCTCCACCACGTCGTCGTGGTAGTGCTTGTAGCCCAGCAGGTTCTGGCCCCGGAGCAGCATTTGCAGACGGGTGTTGGGCATGGCCTTGCGGATATTGCGCAGACGCTCCCAGGGATCTTCGTTCAGGTAGCGCAGGCAGCTGTCGAAGGTGGCGCCGCCCCAGCACTCCACACTGTAATAGCCGGCCTTGTCCATGGTGGGCAGGATTTCGGCGAAGTCGGAGTAGGCCATACGGGTGGCCATCAGAGACTGGTTGGCATCCCGGACGACGGTTTCAGTAAATTGGACTTTCTGAGCCATATTGGATGAACCTCCGTTAAAAAATTTTGAGTTCACTGCACAGCAGGATGGGAAAATGGAAAGTTGAAAATGGAAAGGGGTTTCAAAGGTACGTTGAATGGTACGCAGTCCGACGCGAATGTAGGGGCCGATGCCCACATCGGCCCGCAACCTCACGGAACCGATCCGGTACGTTGAATGGAACGGGGAAAATGAGATGTTTATATAGCATTTCCCCATTCAACCGGGGCGTGGAAATTAACCACCCCGGAGCGGGCCGATGTGGGCATCGGCCCCTACAATGAGACCTGGGGCGTGTGCTGATTTTCCACTTTCAACCTTCCACTTTCCTCCGTCTTGCTGTGCCTGTCGGCTCCTCCCGCTTTTGGGCGGGAGGAGCCTTGGGAAAGGGGGAAGAAGAGAGGAATCAGGTTGGTATTATATTACTTGCTCTCGGGGCCGGCGGCGACCAGAGCCTTGCCGGCTTCGTTGCCGGTGTACTTCACGAAGTTCTTGGTGAAGCGGGCAGCCAGATCGGCAGCCTTGGTTTCCCAATCAGACACGTTGGCGTAGGTGTCGCGAGGATCCAGAATGTGGGAATCCACGCCGGGCAGCTCGGTGGGAACCTCGAAGTTGAACACGGGGATGATCTTGGTGGGAGCGGTGTTGATGGCGCCGGACAGGATGGCGTCGATGATGCCGCGGGTATCCTTAATGGAGATACGCTTGCCGGTGCCGTTCCAGCCGGTGTTGACCAGATATGCCTTGGCGCCGGAGGCCTTCATCTTCTTTACCAGCTCCTCAGCGTACTTGGTGGGATGCAGCTCCAGGAAGGCCTGGCCGAAGCAAGCGGAGAAGGTGGGGGTGGGCTCGGTGATGCCGCGCTCGGTGCCGGCCAGCTTTGCGGTAAAGCCGGACAGGAAGTAGTACTGGGTCTGCTCCGGGGTCAGGATGGAGACCGGGGGCAGAAC
>CAKTJC010000002.1 GCA_934567355.1 uncultured Oscillospiraceae bacterium | reverse complement strand
TTTGTGGTGAATTTACTATACCACATCGAGGTCGACTTCTCTCCTTTTATTTGGTTCACATCATTTTAGCACATACAGGTTTTTGTTAAAAAATTTTTCATATCTATTGACAAAATTCTACTTATTTCATAACATATACGATGTGGATTGTGTTTATTGCCCTGGTCGGCGTGCCGGGCGGGGCAGCAGATACACCGTATTTGCGGCGCGGGATCACGGAAGTCTTCTCCGGCCGTTTCTCAAAGAAAAAGAAGGGAGAAAGAAATTTATGGCAAGCAACTACAGCATGAAATACAATGTCGATATTGTCATGTGCATCGATGTTACAGGAAGTATGGATGGCATTCTGGATCTTGTGAAGCGCAATGCATTGAACTTTTACGGTGACCTGGCTGCATCCATGAAGAAAAAGGGTAAACTGATCGACGCTCTGCGTATCAAGATCATTGCGTTCCGCGACTATGTGGCCGATGGAAAAAATGCGATGATGGGTACAGAATTTTTGACTATGCCCGCAGCTCAGGGGGAATTCCAGCGGATGGTGAATTCCCTAGTGGCTAACGGCGGCGGCGACGATCCGGAGGATGGTCTGGAGGCATTGGCCTACGCCATTAAATCCGACTGGACAACCCAAGGCAGCAAGCGCCGCCACGTCATCGTTGTGTGGACGGACGCCGCCACCCATCCCCTGGGCTTCGGCAGCAAATCGGAATACTATCCCCCGGTCATGGCGAAGGATTTCGGTCAGTTGACCGAATGGTGGGATCAAATGGATAAAAACAGTCGCCGTCTGCTGCTCTACGCTCCCGAGGAGGCCTTCTGGACCAATATCTCTGATACCTGGTCAAACACCATGCATTTTCCTTCCAAAGCGGGCAATGGCCTGGAGGAATTTGAGTATCAGGAAATTCTCAGTGAAATCTGCAACTCCATTTAATGGCTTCAAACGGATATGCAGACGATCAATGGATTTCAACTTGAAAAAGATTTTTCCACCGAAAATGCGGGCTTCTGCCGGTGGGCATTTGCCAAGAAAGGAATCTGCGACTACTTTATCAAGGAGTTTCTCTCCCCCAAATACCCGGAGGATGGCTGCGGGCTGAGCGAAGCAATGATTGAAAAGAAGCGTGCTGAATGCGCCGCATTTTTCCAGGAGAAATCCGCGCTTTACGACGCAGTCAAAAAATGTCGCACCGGGAACATTGCAATCAACCATGCATTTTTCCGCAACGGCCCCAAATATTATGCCGTCACAGAGCGGATGTATCCCTGCTCGATGACGCCAGAGCAGATTTCCGCCCTGTCAGAGGAGAAAAAGGAAATATTGATCCGTTCGCTTCTGTACAGCTTTGCTGCGCTGCACCGGCAAGGGGTCGTCCATGCGGATGTGAAGCCGGACAATATCCTCATTAAAAAAACAAAAAAAGGATTTTTCACTGGAAAAATCATCGACTTTGATTCCGGTTTTTTCGAAAGCAGCCCTCCAGGCCCGGAAGAACTGCAGGGCGACCAGGTGTATCTTGCCCCGGAGTCGCGGCTGTACATGATGGAGCAGGTGACGGCACTTTCCACCAAGGTGGATATTTTCGCCCTGGGGCTGCTGTTTCACCAGTACTGGTGCGGCAGACTGCCGAGTATCCCCATGGAATATGACTACACTTTCGAAGCCGTGCTTGATGGTGTCGCTGTCATGCCGGATGCCCGTCTGCCGGAGCCGTTGCGGGAACAGATCAGGCTGATGCTCAGCCGCGATCCCCGGGCACGCCCCAGTGCAGCACAGGTACTGGAGCAGCTCATGCCCGGCGTGAAACCCATCGATACAGTGAGCAGTGGGACCCCCCTTATGCCCGATGGCTTTCGTCCCATGGGCAGACTATAAGGGAGGAAAGCGAAAATGAATCTGGATTTTCTTTCGGATACAGTGGAGATTTTCGGGAAAGAGGCAACGATTGGAACTGTTATACTGAGTATCCTTGCATTGCTCACCGTGGCGCTTCTCCTGAGGCTAAACATAATTTATTTTTCCAAAAAAAAGCGAAAAAAAAGCACGCCAGATGATGATACCAGCATGAAACCACTGGATATTGCCCCATCTGACGTTCCCCCACCCCCTAAGCCGCAGAGCATTGAAGAGATGTACGCGCAAAGTAACGGATTGCTTGTCTGCCCCTTCTGTGAAACTCTTAATGCAAAAGACAATACTCGCTGCTGCGCCTGCGGGAGCAGCCTGCCGAAATGAGGTTATATGGATGTTTTGTAAATTCTGTGGAAAACGGATTGATCCGACGAAAAACGTCTGTCCCTACTGCTCTGCTCCCCAGGAGACGCGCAGCGGCGGCAGCGGATATTGGGATATTCTGGACGATCCCTCTGTTTCTGTTTCCCCTGCCCGCCCCGCACCTGCAGCGCAGCCCGTGGCTCCGCCCTCGGATAGTCGCCTGCGAGCTGCGATTCGAAAAATGCAGCGTATCAATCTGCTGGCCTGGGTCGTGGTGCTGGTGTGCATGCTCTGCGCGCTGACCGTTGTGACCACTGCCATCCGAGGCTCCCTGGTGGAATTGAGTCAGCAAATAGAAGACATCCGGCCGCAGCCGGTGGAAAATGCGACCGTGCAATCCGGGAATCCTGAGTTTGAAAGCAGCACTGAACGCCGCCTGGAGGCATTGGCAGGAGACCTCTCCGAGGTTTCCGATAACATGAAGCTGATACTGGAAAAAAGCGAAATCTTCGACTCCGCACGCATTTTGGAACTTTGCTCCGAAGACGGCAGAACCGTCTTTATCTGCAGGCATTCCTCCACCGGAGGGAAATGGGAATACCGGTATCCCGCAGAGGATTCCTGGGAGGATGTGCCCGAGCAGTGGAAAACCTCGGAGATCACCGGATATGTTAGCGGGGAGGAATTCTGTCTTTCACTTCTAATCATTGAACCAGGGCAGTGGGGAATACAGAGTTGCTTACTGCGCTATCAGGCAGTCGAGGGTTCCAGCAGCAACCCGATCCCCTTCAGCGTGCCCAACGGCGCTCTGACAACACCTGGAGACACCGCAAATTTGGTTCCTCCCACCACACCCCCGCCCGTATCTGAACCAATCCCGACTGCACCCAGCACCGAGCCGCCCGCTCCTGGCAGCGATACAACTCCGGCGACTTCACCCGCCGAGGAAGGGAATGAAGGCGCACTCTCTTCCCAGGGTGGTGGCACAGGCGGCCCCACCGAAGCGGAGGGCGATGAATTATGACGCAGTCCAGAAACGCTCCTATTTTTTCCAAGCTGGATTGCTTTTTTCATATTGCCAAAGAAAAAGTACCCCAGCACGGAGAGGACAGCGATTGCTACAGCATCTGCGAAGACGGCCTGATTTTGGGTGTCTTCGATGGGTGCGGCGGCGCCGGTGCGAAGCAATATCCCGCCTACCGAGGCAAAACCGGTGCCTACATCGGCGCGCGGGCGGTAGCCGGCACGGTGCAGGCCTGGTTTGAAAACGGCACGGTCTCCGACCGTCTGGAGGACAACGCTGAGGCCATAAAGTCCTATATTGCCAAAGGGCTATCCGTCTGTAAGGCGCACAGCGGCCAGCAGGCAGAAACCAAGCTTCGGGGCTCCATCGCCAAGGAATTCCCCACCACAGCCGCGGTAGCGCACTGCGTTTGCCGTCCGGCAGCGGTTTCTCTGGACTGTTTCTGGGCCGGGGATTCCCGGGTCTACCTGCTCAACGGTGACGGTCTGGCCCAGTTGACCCAAGACGATCTGGATGGTCTGGACGCCTATGAAAACCTTTCCAACGACGGAGTGCTTACCAACCTTATTTCAGCAGGGAAGCCCTTTGAGCTGCACGCCGCTCGGTTCATTTGCCAAAAACCCTTTATCGTGTTTGCCGCCACAGACGGCTGCTTCGGCTACATTCCTTCGCCCATGGAATTCGAGCTGCTTTTGCTGCAATGTCTGCTGAAGGAAAAAAGCGTTTCCGATTTTGAAACGAGCCTCGCCAACCAACTGGAAAAAGTCGCCGGCGACGACTTCACACTGGTGGGCGCATCCTTTGGCTACGGCTGCTTCGCCGATCTGCAATCCAGCCTTGCGCCCCGCTACCGGGCACTATTGCAGATGAATATCTCCGGGCTGAAAGACGCGCCGCCGGAGCAGCGGGAAACGGTCTGGAATCAATACCGCGCAAACTACTACCGGCTTCTGCCCGAGGATGCAAAGATCTAGCATCTCCACGGGGCAAACTCAAATCACGGCATGTTTGGAGGAAGAGAAATGTATCCTGATACAAGAGATGACAGTACCGAATTGATCAAAAAAATTGTTGCCCTGACAGCAGCGGCAATCTGCCTGCTGATGTTTTTTCTGCCGTGGATTCGTGTCGGTTTCTTTTCCGACAGCACGCAAATCGGAATGCGGGATCTTCTGGAAGATGCGCTCGGCGCTGACATTGACGATATCTTATCAGAGCTGAATAATATATCCGATTTTCTGCTCTCAGGGGCAAGCTACGACGAAACATTGAAGCAGGCAAAGGTTGCAAAATCCGCAATCACCCACATTTTAAGCGCCGTTAAAGACGATCGCCTGTCGCCGGTAGAGCTTTCGCTCGTCTGCCTGAATTCCGCGAGGCTGATCGGCGCTGTGCAAAAATTGAACGACTATTCAGATCGGTCTCTCAACTATACGTCCATCTATCTAGTTGCGGCGGGTATTCTGCTTCTCGTGTTGATGCTGGGCTGCGTTGGTGCAGTAGGCTATTTCTTTTATCGGAAGCTGTCAGGGCAGAGATCCCTGGGCATAGCGCACACTGTAGTATACATAGTGATGCTGCTTCTCTTTGCCGTATTAACAATTCTGGTCAATCTGAATACAAAGGACGCGGCACAGAGCCTGGAATTTCTGGGGATCACCAATCCAAGGCTCATCCATTTGCAGATTTTCCCCTTCATCGGCATGGTGCTGTTGATTGCCTCCATCGTACTGCAGTTGGCACTGCCGGACATGGCTCGGCGCAGGGTGCCTCCCGTGGGTTACTCGGGCTACGGCAGCACCCCCGGCTATGCCGCCAGGAGGGAGCCGCCCCGCAGTATCCTCACCGGAGACGGCACATGGAACTGTGCCTGCGGCAACACGGGGGTGACTACAGCGTTCTGTCCCCGCTGCGGCCGGAAGCGGCCGGAGCCTTCTTCCGCAGGCGAAACCTCTACCACCGTAGTGGGTGGAGGAATGAAGCCGGCTTACTGCGAGCGATGCGGTTCCCCCATCGCCTCCGGTAAAAGGCTGTGCCGCGCCTGCGCTGCAGCGGCAGACAGCGCGCCCCGTGTCACAGATCCCGCAGCATCCGCCGAAAAAGTGCCCCGAGTGAAGGGACTTGACATCAATCCAGATTTCACCGTGGAGGAGCATGTGGAGGGACGGGTCAAGGAAGCTGAAAGCGCTCCTAAACCCAGGCTGAAAATCCGCCACTAATGTCTTAAATCATTCGCCTTACATTACTACCGAGAGTTTTCTACCGTAGCAGTGCTTGTAACAGCAGCTTCTACACATCCGTTTGACTTAAAATGTTTAATGCAAATATTGACATTTTATGAACGAGTAGTATAATAAAAATATTCTGTAGCATTGGTTTCCCGCTACAGTAAAAAACAAAAAGAGAGGTTAAAGAAATGGACTACAACTACAACATCAACCTGAACACCGGCGCTCCTGTCAACCGTGCTCCCGTGGCACAGCTCAAGACCAACCGCAGTCTGCTCAAGTGCATCCTTCTGGGGCTAATCACCTTCGGGATTTACCCGATTGTTGTAATGTCCAACATCAGCTCCGACATCAATACCATCGCCAGCCGTTATGACGGAAAGCGCACAATGCACTACTGCCTGATTCTCTTCATCTTCTCCTGGCTTACTCTGGGCATTGCCCCCTTCGTGTGGAGTCATAAAATCAGCGCCCGCATTGGCGATGAGCTGATGCGCCGCCGTATCCCCTACAGCTTCGGCGCCGGCACCTTCTGGGGTTGGTGCATTCTCGGAAGCCTCATCGTAATTGGGCCGCTGGTTTATGAATACAAGCTGCTGCACGCCATGAATCTTCTGTGCGCCGATTTCAATACGAACGGTTAATCTTTTC
The DNA here is from genome assembly GCA_934567355.1 of uncultured Oscillospiraceae bacterium. Lineage (GTDB taxonomy): Bacteria > Bacillota > Clostridia > Oscillospirales > Oscillospiraceae > Faecousia. The sequence continues at coordinate 177,748 of CAKTJC010000002.1, read as the reverse complement.
AATTCATTAAATCAGTCGGCCACTGTTTCCACGGATGGTCGTAAAAAAGGAGAACTCATATGGCATATTGTAAAAACTGCGGTGCACACATCCCGGATGACGCCGGGTTCTGCGGCGAGTGCGGTACACCGGTGAGCGGCGGCGCGGGCATGCCGCGCTATACGGATATTTATGACCACACAGCGGAATTTGATTCAGAGGATATTTCCAGCAACAAAGTCGTGGCAATGGCCGCGTACATCCTGGGCATGGTAGGAATCGTGATTGCACTCCTTGCCGCGCCGAATTCCAAATACGCCGCCTTCCACAGCCGTCAGGCGCTGAAGCTCTCGATCACGAATACGCTGCTGGCCTTTGTAATGGTACTTCTTAGCTGGACGATCATAGTTCCCATCGCGGGGGCTGTGTGCATCGTGATTCTGGGGGTGGTGCGGATCATCTGCTTCTTCCAGGTCTGCTCCGGCAAAGCAAAGGAAGCGCCGATCATCCGTTCCCTTAGGTTCCTGAAATAATTACCTGTTACTTAAAAAGCTCTGAGCGGATCTTTTCCCTCAGAGCTTTTTCTGTTACCCTTCCCTGGTTGTACCCCGCTGGAGGAGGCGGGGGAGGGCGGTGTAGGTTTGGATGAGCATGGCGGGGTCTTTGATTTTGCGCAGGAGCTGGCTGCCGGCGTGGACGCCCAGGCTGAACAGGTCGATTTCGATGACCGTGGGCTTGGGGGACAGCAGCGGCGTATAGGGGTAGTCGTCGAAGGCGATGAGGGAAATATCCCGGGGCATTTCCAGTCCCTTCCGGGCAATGGCGCGCATGGTGCCCACGGTCATCAGGCTGTTGGTGCACACAATGCCGTCCGGTCGTTCCGGCAGCTCCAGCAGATGCATGGCGGAGCGGAAGATGGAATCGATGTCCGGCTCGTTATAGATGACGTAGTCCGGCGGGATCTGCAGATCGTTCTTCTGCGCCGCCAGGCGGAAGCCGGCTAAGCGATCCATGAAGATCGTGTCTCCCTGCTGGCCGCCCATATAGGCCAGGCGGCGGCAGCCTCCCGCCAGCAGGTGCTCCACCGCCATATTGGCAGAGAGGGTATTGTTGGTATCGATCCAGGAGAGAATGGAATCGAATTCCGGCTTGCCGATGCAGATCTGGGGGAAATCCCGCTGCAGCAGCTGCCGCTCGATCTGGGGGGTGACGTAGGAGCCGTTGAGGATGATGCCGTCGGCGCCGCGGCTGGCCATGGCATCCTCCAAAATCTGTTCCACCTTCTTTTCGGTACTGTTCAGATTCAGCAGGGTCAGGTGGTACCCCCGGCGGCTGAGCTCGTGCTCCGCGCCGCAGATGATATCGAACATGTGAGGATTGCGGAAGGGCAGTCCCTTGCAGAAGCCGTCAGCGTACAGAATGTTCCGGGTCGCCCGCTTGGCAAGGTTCGCCGCCGAAACGTTGGGGGAATAACCCATCGCCTTCACCACCGCCAGCACCTTTTCCCGGGTAGCGGGGGCAACATACATCTTATTATTGAGCACCTTGCTGACGGTTGCCGGGGAAACGCCGGCCTCTTCGGCCACGTCCTGGATGGTATAAGCCATAAAAATCTCCCTTCTTTTTTCGGAAAACGGTTTCTTAATTTGGATGAAAAGACGATAGAAATTTCATTGACAGCTTCAAAATTCCTGTGATATAATCCAATCAGATTATACAACAGCCCGAAAAAATTTGCAACATAAAACTTATTTTTGAGCTGAAGTATCGTAAAGCGTTTTCCTATTTTTCAAAATTGAAAGGAGATCAACAAAATGAAAAAGGTAATTTCCATGCTGCTGGCATTCGCGCTGTGCTTCGGCCTGCTGGCCGTGTGCACCGCATCCTCCCTCACCGCCAAGGCGGATGACGGCACCACCGTGACCATCTGGCACGATGGCAGCGAGGCCATCATGCAGACCATCGCCGACCAGGTCAACGCCGCTCTGGCAGACGACGGCATCACCGTCCGCTTCGAGAAGAAGACCGACATGCCCAACCAGCTCAAGCTCTACGGCAACGACGCCGCCAACGGTCCGGACATGTACTTCTACGCCCACGATGTGCTGGGCACCTTCGTTGCCATGGACATTCTGGCGCCCCTGTCCGACATTCTGGACACCGACGCGCTGCTGGCCGACGCGCTGCCCATGACCGTGAAGGCCGGACAGCTGGGCGGCACCCAGTATCTGCTGCCCGTGTACTTTGAGACGCTGGTATTCCTGTACAACAAGGATCTGTGGGAGGGTGACATCCCCGCCACCAGTGAAGAGCTGTACGACTACATGGCCGCCCACACCGATGTGAATGCGGGCACCTATGCCGTAGTCAACCAGCACACCAACGCCTACAACGTCTCCCCCTTCATCAACGGCTTCGGCGGCTTTGTCCTCAGCGAGGACGGCAAGCCCGGCTTTGACGACCCCAAGACCATGGAGGCCGTGGAATACAACAAGAAATTCGGTCTGCTCCAGGCCGACGGCGACTACAACACCGTGACCACCCTGTTCAACGAGGGCAAGGCGGCTGCCATCATCGGCGGTCCGTGGCTGACCTCCGGCATTGAGGCCGCCGGCATCAACTATGGCGTTGCCTCCCTGTCCGACATCAAGCTGCCGAACGGCAACGGCATGGCTCCCTTCTCCGGCGTGCAGGGTGCAGGCGTGCTGAAGACCGCCCTGGAGACCAAGAAGGATGCCATTGCCAAGGTGCTCACCGCCATGGCCGCCCCCGAGGTGGGCACTGCCCTGGCCAAGTCCGCCGGCTGCGCTCCCGCCAACAGCAAGTCCTATGACGACGGGGTTGCTGCCAACCAGATGATCGCCGCCATCCAGAAGACCGCCTCCACCGCGCAGCCCATGCCCAACATTCCCGAGATGAACGTGATGTGGGGTCCCGCCGAGAGCTTCCTGGTAAACGTCAATAAGAACGGTGCGGATGTAGCCACAGCCGCTGCCGAAGCGCAGGCCGCTGCTGAGCAGGCCATTGCCGACATGCAGTAAAGGAGGCATTTTCCCCCGGGAGCGGCATACTCTGCCGCTCCCCCGCTGTTATCAAGGAGAAAAGCGCACAATGACACAGAAATTGCGAATGAAGCCGTGGTTTTACTGCCTCCCCGCGCTGCTGCTCATTGCCATCGTCCTTGTGTTCCCCATTGGATATACGGGCTATATTTCCCTGACCAATATGAACCTGTACCACTGGAGCAACTACAAGATCATCGGCCTGGGCAACTACGTCCGGGCGCTGTTCAAATTCAATTCCGGCTTCCTCAACGCCCTTTGGACGACGATCTTATGGACGGTCATCAACATGGTGCTCCAGATCGGTATCGGCTTTTTCATCGCCCTGGGGCTGAACTCCCCTGCCCTGCGGCTGCGGCGGGTTTACAGGACGCTGCTGATGCTGCCCTGGGCGATGCCGGCGTACATCTCCATCCTGCTGTGGCGGGTGGGCATTTTCAACACGGAGTTTGGCGTGCTCAACAAGCTGCTGACCATGCTGGGCTTCGGGAAGGTGGATTTTCTGGGGAGCAACACCATTGCCTTCTGCTCCTGCCTGGCACTGAACCTGTGGATGGCGCTGCCGTTTATGATCTCCACCATCGACGGCGCGCTGCAGAGCGTAGACCGGAATCTCTACGAAAGCGCCCGGCTGGACGGCGCGGGCTTCTGGGTCTGCCTGGGGCGGATCACCGTCCCTGCCATCTGGCCCATTGTCGCCCCGGCGGCGGTGATGACCACCTTCATCACCTTCAAGCAATTCGACATCATCTATCTGCTCACCCAGCAGCGGGGCTACATGACCGGGGCGAGCCTGAATACCGTCATTACCTACGCCCATCAGAATGCGTTCGTATCCAATAACTACGGCCTGTCCAGCGCAGTGAGCATGCTGCTGTTTGTCATCATTATTCTCTTCTCGCTGATGACCAACCGCAGCCTGCGGGAGGAGTGAAGCATATGCACAGTCACACAAAGCAAGCCGCAAAGGCCGTTGCCCTCAATCTGATTTTCATTCTGCTGTGCCTGGTGGCGCTGGTGCCGATTCTGTACGCGCTGTCCGTCTCCTTCAGCGGTAAGGGGGCGGCGCTTTCCGGCAATCTTTCCTTCCTGCCGGAGAATCCGACGCTGGAAAATTACCGGGCGATCCTTTTCGATCAGCCGTTCCTGCTGTGGATGAAAAATTCCCTGCTGCTGAGCGCGGGGACGATCTTCGTTTCCATGCTCTGCGCCGTTCCCGCCGCCTATGCCGCCTCCCGCTGGCGCTTCCGGGGGCGCAGGGGACTGCTGGAAGCGCTGCTGGAGCTCAATGCCTTTCCCCAGGTGCTGTCGCTGTTTGCCCTGTTCCGGGTGCTGAAGACCATGGGGCTGCTCAACCGGCACATCGGCCTGATTTTGATCTACGCCGGTTCCATGTGCGTGTTCGCCATCTGGAATATGAAGGGCTATTTCGATACCATCCCGGTGGAGATCGAGGACGCCTCCAAAATTGACGGCGCAGGGGATCTGCAAATGATCCTGAAGATCGTGCTGCCCCTGGCCAAGCCCGCCATCGTCGTCACCTGCGTGATGGTGCTCATCACGGTGTGGAACGAATATCTGTTCTCCACCACCTTCCTGCTGGACAGCCGCACCTATTCCCTGGCTGGGGGACTCTACCAACTCCAATCCAATGACTACAGCCGCAGCTGGCCCATGTTCACCGCTGCATCCATTCTGACATCCGTGCCCCTGCTGCTGATCTTCTTCAGGGTGCAGAAGTACATGGTTTCCGGCCTGACTGCCGGAGGCGTCAAGGGGTAATCCCCCGGAGGTAATTCATGATTCAACGACAAGCGATCCTGCACATCCCCCTCTCGCAGTATGCCTTCACCAGCAGCGAGACCCGGCTGACCATCCGTCTGCGCGCCGGGATGGGGAACCTGACCCGCTGTACCCTGTGGTACGGCGACCGGGTCTACCCCAGCGACCCCATCGTCTTTGCGCCCCTGCCCATGGAAAAAAAAGCCTCGGATCTCTATTTTGACTTTTTCGAAGCGACCTTCGAAAGCCCCTATACCCGGGTATGCTACTATTTTGAGCTGGACAGCGGGGACGAGCAGACCTACCTCTTTGCCGACCTCTTCGCCCCGGTACTGCCGAAGGAGCGCAGTGAATTTTACCAGTATCCCTTCCTGCGCCGGGAGGAGATCAGCACCGTGCCGCAGTGGCTGAAGCACGCCATTGTGTACAACATCTTCCCGGACAGCTTTGCCGCCGGATACCGCTCCATTTCTGCTCGGGCTGAGCAGACGCCCTGGGAGCGAGGGCTGACCCTCCGCTCCCGCCTGGGCGGTACCATCCGGGGAGTCACGGAAAATCTGGATTACATTGCGTCTCTGGGCTTTAACTGCCTGTACCTCAACCCGCTGTTCGTGGCCGGGGAATATCACAAGTATGACATTCTGGACTACCACCACGTCTGCCCCAACCTGGGCACGGACGAGGATTTCCGGGAGCTGGTGGCACAGGCTCACGCCCGGGGACTGCGGGTGGTGATTGACGGCGTATTCAACCACTGCAGCTGGCAGTTCTTCGCCTTCGACGATGTGGTGCGCAAGGGAAAGGATTCCCGGTTCAAGGATTGGTTCTATGAGCTCCGGTTCCCCGTGGTGCGACCGGAACAGGCGGGCACCGTGCCGGGCTACAGCTGCTTTGCCTATGAGCGGAAGATGCCAAAGCTGAACACCTCCAATCCGGAGGTGCGGGACTATTTCGTGGGCGTGGGCAGGTACTGGATCGAGCAGTTCCATGTGGACGGCTGGCGGCTGGATGTGGCCAATGAGGTCGATCGGGATTTCTGGCGTGCCTTTAAGAAGGCCACCCGGGCTGCGAACCCCGAAAGCGTCATGATCGGCGAGATCTGGGAGAGCGCCGAAAGCTGGCTGCGGGGGGACATGTTCGACTCCGCCATGAACTATGATTTCCGCAGGCACTGCCGGGATTTCTTCGGTCTGGGCGCCATCAGCGCCGCTGAATTTGCCGCCCGGGTCACGGACATGATGCTGCGCTACCCCACCGGCATCCTGCAGGGGCAGCTGAACCTGCTGGACAGCCACGACATCAGCCGCTTCCTGTCCCACTGCCAGGGGGATGTGCGCCGGTTCCGACTGGCTGAGGTATTCCTCTTCACCTCCCCCGGCGCACCCAGCGTATTCTACGGCGATGAGCTGGGCATGGACGGGAAGGACGAGTTCGACATGCGCGGCCCCATGCCTTGGAATGCGCCTAAGCATGATCTGCGGGAATTTTTCCGGACGCTAACCGCTCTGCGCAAGGAAAACGAAGCGCTGGCCACAGGGGATTTCCGCACCGTTCTGGCAGATGAAAACGGTCTCTTCCTCTACCGCCGCAGTCTGGAGGGGCAGACCGTCACCGTGGCACTGAACGCAGCCAATACCGCCGTCTCCATTGCCCCCCACGCTCCCGCCGGAGCTCCGGCGCTGTCCGAAGGCTTCGACCGCAGCTGTCTCGCCCCCTTTGGCTACGCAGTGTGGACGTGTCCCTGAAAAAACTATATAAAAATTCCGAGCAGAGATTTCTCTGCCCGGTCAGCGTGTCAAAAAAGCCTCGCAGAGTTTGCCGCCCGCAGGCGGCAAATAAAGTCAGATCATTTTCCGCCGGGGCGTGTACCTGGCGGAAAATACACTACAGGCTGCAAGTCTAGCGCCGCAGCGCTGTGCAGAGCGCAACCGCCGAAGGCGGCTCTTAGCGCGGAGCAGTGCGAGTTGTCCGCCATCGGCGGACAAGGAGTGCGCGCAGCAGACTGCAATCCTCTTGTCAAAAAAGGCCGTTGGCCTTTTTTGACAGTCTAATGCCGGGCAGAGATTTCTCTGCCCGGTCTGTGTTTTTTGGTTATGCCTTCTGCACATCCATGGTGACGGCGCACAGGAGGCTATCCTCCTGAGGCTCGCCCCGGACGGTGCCCAGGTAGTCCTTCCCCAGCATTTCGAAGAAATTGCCGCTGATGTTCAGCTCCGGCAGGCGGCCGGCCAGCTTGCCGTTCTCCAGCAGATACGCCATCTGGACAGGAGTGGCGAAGTGACCGTCGGGAGTCACATCGCCGCCGGAGGCCAGCACCACATACACGGCCTTGCCGGGAACCAGCTCCCTCAGGTGCTCCGCCGTGGGCTTCACATAAAAGCGATGGAAGCCGCAAGCGGGCACGCCGTCGTAGGCGGCAGCAGCGGTGCCCAGATTGGGCAGGTCAAACCGCTGCGCGGATTTCTTGGTGGTGAGCACGCCGGTGAGCACACCGTTTTCGATCAGCGTCGGGCGGAAATCCGGCGCGGTGCAGCCCTCGGCATCAAAGAAGCAGCTGTCGGGGGTGGTGTCGGAATTCATGTCATCCTGGAAGGTCAGCTTGTCGGAGAAGACCTTCTGCCCCAGCTTGCCGCTGAGCAGCGACGCGCCGGAGGTAAAAAGATCCCCCACGAACTGCTGCAGGAAGGTGGAAAGCAGCTCAGCGCTGCCCATCACCACCGGCCAGCGCCCCGGCTCCAGCTCCGCCGGGGTATAGAAAGCATCATACTGCTCCCGGAACTGCGCCAGCAGCTTCTCCTCGTCAAAACGATCGCCGGAATAGGACAGCACACTGTCAAACAGATTGCCGGAGCCCCGGTTCTGCACCAGCAGCTCCAGGGAAAGCTCCCGCCCGGAACTGGTCAGATGGCGACCCTGGGAATTGCGATATTCGTCCCTCCGGTAGCTCAGGGTAATCTTATTGGACAGGGCAAACCGGGGGCACGCCTGCCCCAGCCGGTCGAGGAAACGCTGCATGGTGGGGATCAGCTCCGGTACGGGGATGATCTCCGCCTCGTGCAGGTCTTCGCGCACCAGCGCCCCCTCCAGATCGCAGGGATAGGGAATGCCCAGCGCCAGCGCCTCCTCTGCCCGGGCGGTCAGCGCCGCCCCGTCGGGCTGCCCCAGGCAGCCGGCGATGCCGATGCAGCCGTTGCTGTACACCCGGACGGTGCCGGTAGTCTCCTCCTGCTCCCGGAAGCTGTCGATTTTGCCGCCGGTGACGTTCAGCGTCACGGAGCGTTCGGTTCTCGTCAAAAATTCTTTTTCCATACCGCTACCTCACTGCACATTCATGGAAGATACCCGGACATAGGGACCGCCGAAGCCGACGGGCAGACCCTGCTGCTCCATCTTGCCGCAGCCGCCGGTGACGAAGGACAGCAGGTGCACGTCCTCCGTCAGTCCGTCGATCAGCCCCAGCGTCTCGAACACCGAGCCGGTGAGCACGCTGATCTGCACCGGCCGCCCCAGCTTGCCATCCACAATCTCATAGGCCAGGCTGGGCGCAATGGTAAAGGTGCTCATGCCGCTGCCGTGGCGAATGGTCTTGATGAAATAGCCCTTCTGAATGGGGGCGATCAGCTGGTCAAAGTTCTCCCGGCCGCCCTCGATATAGGTGGTGGTCATGCGGACGATGGGCTCAAAGGTGCAGTCGATGGCACGGGCATTGCCGGTCACATCCTCATCCAGGGCGGCAGCCGTCTGGGCATTGTGGAGCCGCCCGGCCAGGACGCCGTCCTTGATCAGGTAGTTCTTCCGCGCCCGGGTGCCCTCGTCGTCATAGGGCACATAGCCGCTGCCGGGCACCTCGCCCCATTCCGCGATGGTCAGGATCGACGCGCCCACCTGCTTGCCCAGCTGCCATTCCTCCCGCATGGATTCGTCGGAGAGCATGAAATCCGATTCGGACTTGTGGCCGAAGGATTCGTGGGCAAACACTCCCGCCGCCTCCGGCGAGAGCACCACCGGATATTTGCCGGGTACCACGGGCACGGAATTGCGCAGGAAGGCCGTCTGCTCCGCCACGGCGGCGCGGATCTCCGGCTCCAGCCCCTTCAGCTCGTCAAAGCGGGTAGCGCCCTTCTGCCAATGGCCGGAGAATTTCTTATCTCCCTCTGCCATGCTGCAATAGAACGACATGCCGCAGGTCTGATAATCGTATGTAATGTCCGCCCCCAGGCTGGACTGGAAGTGCATCAGACTGTTGCGATCCACATACACGCCCCGGGGCATGGTGACGCAGCTGTCCTCGCTCAGCAGCGGCAGGTAGGACAGCAGCAGCGCCTGCTTCTCCTTCTGGGGCACATCCCGGACGGAGCAATCCGCAAAATGCAGCACCTCATCCCGGTTCCGCTCAAAGCGGCGCACCACCGGATCCTCCAGAATGTGGGGGTTCTCCGTGGCAGCAGCATAGAGCCCGTCCAGTGTCCTCTGCAGGTGCTCCAGGTCGGTCACCGCGGCATAGTACCAGAGCTTTCCGTCATAAACCCGCAGAAAAGCCCGCCGCTCCACCCGGGTCTTGATCTCCTCAAGCACCCCGGCGTTATAAGAAATCGTCGTGCGGCTCCGATCCTCGGTTCGAATGTCCGCATAAAAGCCGTTACGAAATTGAATCATCCGGTTTCCATCTCCTTTTCACTTTTCGGTGGTGATTCCAACATTGCTCCCTACTATACCACAATATGGAAAAGTCGGCAAGGCTTTTTGAAAAAGCACGACAGAATGCGGCGCCGCATTCTGTCGCAGATTCCTTACAGTTCCCCGGTCAGTGCAGCCAGGTCGGCATAGGTCTTTTGGAACGTGGGACACGCGTCGGCAGGGGCAGTGAAGTGATTGGTAACGGTGCGCAGCTCCTGCGCCGTTTGGGCATCGGGGCTCTGCCTGAACCGGGCATAGAGCGCCGCCACCTGCGCCAGCTCCGGGTGATGCTCCCCGTGGACACGCACCACCACCGGGAGAATTTTATCCAGTTCCTTGATGATCTCCTGATTCATATCATTTCCCCCTTACGAAATAACCACATATCCCAAATCGGTGATGATCTTTTTCAGGGCATCCAGGTTCGTTGTCTCTTCATCGAACTCCACCTTGGCCTTGCTGGCGTTATAGAGCACGGAGACACTCCTGACGCCGGGGGCTTTCTGCAGGGCGGATTCGATCTTCTGGGCGCACATGGGGCACACCAGTTCTTCCATTTGATTGCTTTTTTTCATTTTGTTTCTCCTTTCGGTTTTGGGACGATCAGCAGCCGCATGGCGTTGAAAATCACCAGCAGGATGCTTGCCTCGTGAATAAGCATGCCCAGGGACATGTGCACATAGCCCGCAAACAAACCCGCCAGCAGCGCCACCACGGTGCCGACAGCAATGGCAATGTTCTGGCGGAGGATGCGGACGGTCTTTCTTGCCAGCGTCAGGGCGCGCACCACGCCGGACAGGTCGGATTTCATCAGCACCACATCCGAGCTGTCGATGGCCACATCGGTGCCGGAGCCGATGGCAATGCCGGTATCGGCGGCGGTCAGAGCAGGGCTGTCGTTGATGCCGTCGCCCACGAAGGTGACGGTTCTGCCCTGCTGCTGCATTTTGCGCACCCAATCCACCTTATCCTGGGGCAGCAGCTCCGGGTACGCCTCCGGGATGCCCGCCTGTGCCGCCACGGCGGCGGCAGTGGTCGGATTGTCTCCGGTGAGCATTGCGGTTCGTATGCCCATTTTCTTCAGCCAGCTGACGGCCTCCTCCGCCTCCGGCCGCAGGGCATCGGCAATTGCCAGGAGCATCACCGCAGCCAAAGCCGTCAGCCCTCCCGCCGCCCACATGGCGGGGATGGCATATTTCTTTACAAAGCGATTGAATTGGATTTTGAACGCCCTCTCTCCATGATTCGATGACTCTATTATAGCCTCTCCCGCCGGAAGATACAACCGTTCTGCGCTGCTTTTCCTCAAGAAATGCCCATTGGAGTCTGTCCCCCGCCTTGCATGAGAACGGCGCTCACTTCCCCCAGTATTTTCAGTAGCAAAGCAGGCAGCGCTGTGATATAATGGCCACCAGAAAGGCGGCACTTACGCCGCCATGATGAATTTCATCTGCGGGGAGGCAATATGCTGCGACTGGAAAAGATAACCGGCGGAAACGTATGGGACATTCTGAAGCTTCGCGTATCGGGGACCCAGAAAGACTTTGTAGCCGGCAATGATATTAGCATAATCGAAGCCTACACCGCCATAGCGGGGAACGGCCACGCGTTTCCCTTTGGGATCTACGAGGATGACACGCCGGTGGGCTTTCTGATGATCGGCTTCGGCAAGGACGATTACTGGGAGGATGCCCCGCAGATCGCGCAGGGCAATTACAGTCTCTGGCGTCTGATGATCGACCGCCGCTACCAGAAAAAGGGGTACGGAAGGGAAGCCATCCGGCTTGCCCTGGAATTCATAAAGACCTTTCCCTGCGGCAAAGCGGAATTCTGCTGGCTGTCCTATGAACCGGAGAATGTAGTCGCCCGCCGGCTGTATCATTCCTTTGGTTTTACCGAGACCGGGGAAATGGACGGGAATGAGATCATTGCCGCTTTGAAGCTTCGGACGTAGCTGTCCGTGTTTTTGGAGGCGTAAGATCAGAACAATGTGTGGAAGAAGCAGCATGAAAATATATGAAGCTTCAATAAGATCACCCCAGCTGCTGAAAAAACTCCTCGCCGTTTGGGAGGCCTCCGTCCGGGCAACCCATCATTTCCTTTCTGACGGAGAGATAAGACGAATCGGGGAATATGTGCCTCAGGCGCTGCAGAACGTCCGGCATCTCATGATCGCCGAAAAGGGATCCGGGGAGCCTATCGCCTTTATGGGCGTTGAAAATCACCGGCTGGAAATGCTTTTCATCGCCCCGGCGGGACGAGGGAAAGGGCTCGGCCGTCTTCTGCTGCAACGCGGCATGCAGTCCCTTGACATTCAGAAGCTTACCGTCAATGAGCAAAATCCGCAGGCGGTAGGATTTTATAAACACATGGGCTTTGAAACCTACAAGCGTACCGAATGCGACGAAGAAGGCAGTGCGTATCCGCTTCTGTATATGCGGCGAATATAAGAAATCAAAAATATCCGCCCCGGGCACTGGGATGTGTCCGGGGCGAAGTGCGTTTTTAGGGAAGCTCTGATGAAATCGGCAAGAGCTGGTAGCGAGGGATTTTGTTCCCAGGCAAAGGATGAAAAATGGAGGAATACTGTATGTATTTCCCATTTTTCATCCTGCAGCGTGGGAGCAAAAGGCCCGCTGTCCAGCCGCAGACGATTTATTCAGAGGTTCCTTAGGCGGGATAATATCACTCAACCGATGCGCCGAAGGGCATCAGGGCAAGCTTTGCCATCTTGAAGCTCTGAAGCCCCAGGGGGATACCGATGATGGTGACGCAGCAGAGAATACCCATGGTCAGATAGTACAGCGCCAGTTCCCAGCCCAGGAAGATGATCCACAGGACGTTTGCCAGAAAGCTCCCGGTGCCGCCGCCATACACCACCTCTTTGCCAAAGGGGCAAAAGGTCAGCCCTGCCATCTTGAAGCACTGCCGTCCCAGGGGAATACCCACAATGGTGATGCAGCAGATCAGTCCGGCCAAAATCCAGCCAAGCCCCGACCAGAGCCCAATGAACAAAAACCAGAACACATTGCCGATAAAGCTCATACCGTTTCTCTCCTTTGATGTATGATAGGAGTAAGCATAGCACATACGCGCTTCACCGTCAAGTGGCTGCGGGTCACACAGCGTACAGCAGCACGACAAAGAACTGGAGCACGCTGCCCAGTACCACGAAAATATGGAACACTGAGTGCATCCATCTCTTTTTTGCTCCAATGCCATAGAGCACCGCGCCGATGGTGTAGGCGACGCCGCCCCAGAGCAGGAATTCAAAGCCGGGGCGGGTCAGCACCTGGCGGGTCTGGCGGGCAAAGGGAATGATCGCCCACCCCAGGCCGATATAGCAGACCATGGAGATCACCCGGTATTTGCGCAGGTCGATGGCAGTCAGCACCGTGGCAATGGCTGCCATGCCCCATTCAAAGGCGAAAAGCCCCCAGCCCAGCTTTGGGTATGCCGGGCGCAGGGCGGACAGCGCCATCACGGTATAGGTGCCCGCGATGAGGAAATAAATGGTGCAGTGATCCACCACCTGCATCACCTTCTTGCCCATGCCGGGCTTCAGGCCATGGTAGACGCTGGATACGGTATACAGGGCGATCATGCTCGCCCCATAGATGGCGGAGGACACCACGCCGTAGACATTGCGGTTGCGCGCCGCGAACACCACGCACAGCACCAGCGCCGCCACGGCAAAGGTGCCGCCCACGATGTGTGTGATGGTATTCATCAGTTCCTCGCCCCGGGTATAGTCCGGCAGCACCCGGTCGCACAGCTTGGTTCTTTGGACTCTTGTCATCACAGTCCCTCCCAGAGAAGTTTGCTTTCATTATAGCCCCGGTGAGGAAAAATGCACCCTACAGCGGCAAATGGGCGCTCTCCTGCAGCCGGTAGAGCAGCTCTCCCCGGAGTAGAGACGGGAGTAGAATTGTTGGAATTGTATATTTTGTACAATTTCAGACTTGATTTTTTGGAAAGTCCATGGTTAAAATAACAAATAAAATTCATACTTTTCCCTTGCAGATGTGCTATAATGAAAATGCGGCGGGTTGGCCTGAGCCAGCAGCCGAGGAGGAGAACCACATGAATAATGTACTGTTTTTTTTACTTCCGAAAGCCATGTGCGCTTTTTTGTATGACGATTACACCGTCCGGCAGGCACTTGAAAAAATGGAATCCGCAGGCTTCCAGGCGCTGCCCATCCTGAACAGGCGGGGCGAATACCGGGGCACACTGACAGAGGGGGATCTGCTCTGGGCCATGAAAAACGTGTGCTACATGGATATGCGTCAGGCGGAGGCGCACCGGATCATGGAGATTTACCGCCGCAGGGACAATGTCCCCGTCCGGGTCACCACCTCCATGCACGAGCTGATCGACCGAGCCTCCACCCAGAATTTCGTTCCCGTGGTGGATGATAAGGATGCCTTCATCGGCATCGTCAAGCGTTCCTCCATCGTGCAGTACTGCAAGCAGACCGTTTTCCCGGAGGACTGAATTACTTAAAGGCAGCACCCCAATGAACGATACCGCCCATCGCCGGTCTCATTCATTGGGGTGCTGTTTTGCTGTTGCTTAACTTTCTTTTCTGGTTTTGCTCTTGCGCTTTTCCAGGGTGGCCGCCATTTGCTTCAGGTGCTCATGCAGGGGCATTTCGGAATCGAAGGGGCGGAAGAAATGATATTTTGCCTTTGCCTTCTCCTGCGCCCGGCGAACCTGCAGCTTGACAGCCTCGTAGCGCACCACCACGTCGTTCTCCTCGGCAAATGCCTTCAGCTTTGCAATCAGGTTGGCGGAGTGAGCGAAATCGATCACAAAAACGCCGAAGAACATACCGATGAAGAAGCTGAACGCCAGGTTGCGGCTCAGCCAATCCAGCGCGGTGAGAATGCGGGGGTGAATCAGGAAATAGTACAGCGCACCGCCGATCGCCCAGTACAGGGAGAACAGCGGGCAGATGATGCCCTGGATATTGCCCCACTGGTCGCTGTAATCCCACAGGCGCACCTTGGTGATTTTCAGGCAGCACAGGCCGGCGATGTACTCGATACCGGTCATGGCCGCCGCCATCAGCAGGAACATGACGAATTTATTCATCCAGGGCAGCAGCCCCTCCAGGCTGGCCAGCAGATACAGGGCGCACAGGCCGTTGCCATAGATGGGCAGGTAGGGTCCCGTGCAGAAGCCGGGATTGATCCACCGCCGCTCCGGATTGGAGCTGGAAATAAAGCGCCGGTAGAAAAGCTCCAGCACCCACCCGAAGGTGGAGCCGATGAAGAAAAGGAATGCCAGTGTCAGAAACAGATTCATACCCGAGCCTCCATTGTTTTTCTCAGCGGAAGAAGCCGCCGGTGAGCCAGAAGAATACCAACGTAAAGGGGAGCACAAAAATCAGGCTGTCGAACCGATCCAGCAGCCCGCCGTGGCCGGGGATCAGGCTGCCATAGTCCTTGATGCCGGTGATGCGCTTCACCACGGACATGCTCAGGTCACCGAACTGCGCCAGCACATTGGCGATCACCGCGTAGAGCGCCAGCAGCCAATAATTGACCCGCACCTGCAGCCCGGTCTGCAGCGCCAGACCGTACAGCAGGCAGAAGGCCACTGCCGCCGCCATTCCAGCCGCAGAGCCCAGAAGGGTCTTATGGGGGCTGACGGCAGGAAGGAGCTTGCGTTTGCCATACTTGCTGCCCACCAGGTAAGCCGCCACGTCGGTGGCAAAGCATTCGGTGATGGAGATCACCGTCAGGTGCAGCCCGAAAGGCAGCGCCCGCACCCCGACAATGGAGCGCAGCTGGGTGCACACCAGGATGGAGATGGCCAGAAAGCTCCAGCCGTTTTTCAGCTGCATTTTCGGCTGGAAAAGCATCAGCAGCGTAAAGAAAGGCAGCGAAATTCCCAGGCATATCCCCGCAAGCCGCGCCTCTTCCGCCGCATCCCAGAAGCTCAGCAGAAACACGGCAAGAAGCGTCAGAGTAAACAGCGCCTCGTTGTGGATGGCGTCGGTAGCACAGGCGAGCTCATACACGCAGAAGCAGCACAGCGCTGCCGCCGCCCCCTGAATCACCACCGGCGTGCCGGAATAATACAGGATGGAATAGCAGATCAGGGCGATAAAACCGGCACTGATGGTTCGTTTTTGCATAAGGACTTCTCTCTTTCTAGCCTTTCTTGTTCAGGATGTGCTCGGCATTGGCTGCGATGGTTTCCAGGCAGTGATAATGGGTGCGCAGCTCCTGAGCGCTCAGCCCCTGCTGGATCTCCCGGAGGAAACGCTCCTGCAGCGCCCGGCCGCGCTGCACGATGGAGGCGGCCTTCTCGGTGCATTTCAGGCGCACTTTGCGCCGGTCGTTGGCGTCGCCCTCCCGCTCCAGATAGCCCTCTGCCACCAGCTTATTGACATTGATGGAAATGATATTCTCTTTCAGCCCCCGCAGGCGGCTGATCTCCTTGGCGGTGCAGTGCTCCGGATTGTTGGAGAGGAACATCAGAATATCAAATGCCGTGCGCGGCAGCCCCAGCTCCCGGCAGATGGGCTTGCAGTAGAGCCCGTAGGCCTCCATAAAGGTGCTCAGCGCCCCCAGCGTCAGCTTGGAATCCATTTAAATTCATCTCGATTTCTCTTGAGGAACTCTGATGAAATCGTCAAGCGCTGTGAGCGAGAGATTTTTCCGTACCGAAGAGCAGGCGGAAAAGATCCGCTCACAGCCGCAGGCGATATGTTCAGTGGTTCCCTAGTTTTTTGAATAATTCAAAAGTGAACTATTAAAAAATTATACCGTGTACAGGGCTAAAAGGATGAATAAAATATGTCCAAAATGTAAACAGTCTATGTCCGCAGCGCTTCCCAGAGGTACTGCTCCCAGGCGAGGGTCTCGCCGCCCTTCAGAGAAAACGCCTCCCGGATGCCGCTGGACAGGGTACGCAGCTTATTTTGCAGCACCGCGTCCAGGAACAGCTCCCGGTTTCCCGGCTGCATTGCCAGATAGAGCAGACGGCAGCGTTCCTCCTCCCCTGCCTCCGCGCCCTCGGCACTCCAGGTGTCATAGGCATCGGAGCGCATCATCACCTGACGGTCGATGAGGGGGAGAAATGCCTTCAGTCCGGCCTTCTCCACATCGGCGGAGGCGGCGAGCACCAGGTAGCAATCCTGTCCGCTCCAAAATTGCAAGAACTCTCGCTCCTCCCCGTCCACCCGAATGCTGCGCACGGGGCACAGATAGGTGCTCCCCCGCCCGGTGAATGCCGTCTTGACCACCCCGGCAGGGAACCGGCTCAGCGCCGTCTCGATCCCGGCCAACGTATCCAGAATAACGGGGCGCAGGTGCTCCGGCTCCAGGGTGCAGCCCTTCGGAGCGACCCGGGCGGCATCCTCATTCAGCAGCAGCCGGATGCCGTACTGGTTCTCCAGGAAGCTTCCCCGCTGGCGGCACTGCGCCAACCCCTTTTCATCCGGCTGCCAGGGGGTATAGAGGGGCGTGATGCTGATGCGGCTGTCCCGGCGGGTCTCCGCCCCCGGCTCCCAGCGATAAAGGGTGCTGCCGAACCGGAAGAACACCCGCCCATCCTGCGCTGCCGCCGCTTCCTCGGGCGGCTTCCCGGCAGAGAGGGGGATGGATGCCATGCAGTTGCCGGTGCTCAGGTCATAGATGCCCAGGGCATCCTCCGCCTGATAGACCAGCGCGGCATTTCTGTCCGGAAGGAAATCCAGGAATTTCCACCCGGCGGGCAGCACCAGCTCCGTCTGCTCCAGATACAGGCAGTGCCGGAAGCCCAGCTGCAAGCCCAGATATTCCCGGCTGCCGAACTGACCGGCTGCCAGAATTTCCGGGGCGGTGCCCGTCAGCGTTCCGTCCGTCAGGGAGATACACTGCCGCTGGATACGCCCCTCCAGCGCGCACACCGCCATATTCTCCCGGGGCAGCAGTGCGCGCAGGTGCAGTCCCGCCTGCAGCCGCACCGTGCGGCGGATGCCGGTATGTATGTCCAGCTCTATCAGCGCCTCGCCGGTGCAGTAGTACGCCTTCGTCCCCCAGAGCTGTGGTGTCTGCGTGCACCCGGGCAGCAGGATGGCTTCGGTGCATGCAAGCTCTTCCGTAAAGAGATACAGTGTCTCCCCCTCCGGGTCGAAGCAGCCGATCTTCCCATCGGTGCAGCACGGCGCCGCTCCCGGCGGCACCTCCGCCCACGCCTGCAGCGTTAGGCTCCTGCCGTCATAGCGGGCAAGCACTGCCCACTCCTCTTCCTGCAAAAGCAGCAGCAAATCGCCCCCATATGCAAGAAAACGACAACTTGCGGTATCCAGCGGATACACACGCAGATTGTCGTTTTCTGTCTGTTTTGTAGGGGACAGGCGGTCGGGCGGAGCTGCCGGACTGCCCTGAGCGGCGCCGCAGCCCAGCAAGAGAGCGCACAGCAGCAGCGCCGCAGCCAGCTTGGTTTTCATTTATTGCCTCCTGGCCAGGGTGTAGTCGTCACCCTGTCGATAGTAGGGGCAGTGCCGGCTCTGGGATACGGAAATGCGGTAGACCTCGTCCTCGTCCAGATCCATCATGCAGAACCAGCAGTCGTACTCCTCATCATAATCATAATACCAGCAGGTGTCGCATTCTGTTGAATCCATGGTCATTCCTCCAAAATTTTGAAGGAAAAGTTCCCATTTTCGTAAATCAGGCAGCTATGGCTCCCATCCTTGGGGATGGAAACGCTTCCGGGGTTCAGGCAGCGGACCCCGTCCACCACCTCATCCAGCTTCACATGGGTGTGGCCGAAGAGGAAGACGCTTCCCTCCGGCAGCGGGGGCAGATTCTGGGGGTTCTGATGGTGGCCGTGGGACAGGTGGAAAATCTTTCCGTCCACCAAAAGCTCCGCATAGTCGGCAAGGCAGGGAAACGGCAGCACCATCTGATCCACCTCCGCCTCACAGTTGCCCCGAACGGCGATGATTTTTTCCTTAATGCCGCTGAGCATGGGGATCACCTGCTTCGGCGCATAATCCCGGGGCAGATCGTTCCGGGGGCCGTGGTACAGCAGGTCGCCCAGCAGAATCACCCGGTCCGGGTTTTCCTTTTGAATTTCCTCCATCATTCTGCCGCACCAGTAGGCACTGCCGTGGATGTCGGATGCGATGAAAAGCTTCATGATATTTTTCTCCTTATGCGAGACTGTCCAGATAGGTTTTTACATCGAATGGGCGCAGCGGCTCATCCTTGCGCAGATACAGGGGGTGGTGGGGGTGCCCCTTTTTGCTGATGGCTCCGGCGCAGAGCCACCGGGCGCCGTATTCCTCGCCGATGGCCAGCATATCCCGCAGGCACTGGGGCAGATACTTCCGCTTTTCGATGATGCTCCCCCAAGCCGCCCAGACGGCGGGAGACTGGGAAATCGAGAGCACATAGCGGAATGCCTCCATATTCTCCCGGTGGAGCTGGGGATTCATAACCTTTTCCATGGAATTGGGATCGGTCGCCCGCTGGGCGTAGACGTTGAACATGATAAAGCTGTCGTACCCATTGCCCAGGGCAATGCGCTCCACGGACTTGAGGGTATTGTCTAAGGCTCCCGGTCTGGCTGTGGACGGATTGATGCCGATGCAGATCAGCGGATCGCTGCCCCGGGTACCCAGGATGTAACGGTAGTCGCAGTAAAAATTGGGGGCATAGAGCCACTTCTGGATGTCATATTCCTCGTTAGGCGTATTGGCAGCCTCCAACGCCTGGTGGAAGGAAACCAGCTCCAGCAGAGCGGTATCGCCGGAAGGAACGTGCATGCTCAGCCCTCCCCGCTCCCGTCGGGCTCCTCATGAGGGAACCACCAGCTTTTGGAGGGATCGTAGAAGCTGCACTGCTCCATTTTATGCCCGGTCTGCATGCACCACCCGGCAAAGGCGGTGTCCATGAAGGGATATACCCCGTCCATGGTGGATTGCAGCGTCAGCGTAGAGCCGTCCTTCAGCGCCAGCTCGATAACGGTGCTGCCGCCGGTGACCAGATAGAGCCGCTGACTCACGATCTCACAGAAGCGATGCTCCTCGCTCTTTCTTGCAAAGCGGCACAGCAGATAGCTCTCCCCGTCATAGAAGATGCCGAAACTCAGGTAGTGCACGGCCAGCGCACCGCCCATCAGCAGCACGATGATGCCGCACCACAGCAGCAGCTTTTCGCCCCGCACACCGGCAACAATGCCCAGGATGCCCAGGACGGACAGGATCACGCCGAACACGCCATAGCGCTTGTTGGCACGCACCGCCATGCCGGAACGCTGCTGTGCCTTGCTGCGAAAAAGCTTACTGAAAAGCTTGTCCACGATCCAGCACAGGAGGAACACGATGGCGGCAACAATCAAAATTCCCAATGCCTGCATATCTTTCTCCTTTACGCCCAGATAACCGTATCCACGGGGATGTCAAATTCCTCCGTCTGCAGCGCTTCCTGCACCTGGAAACCATAGCACAGCGCCAGCGTGGGATGATGCGGCTCCCTTGCCAGGAATTTGTCATAAAAGCCGCCGCCGTAACCGATGCGGTGCCCCTGGCGGTCGAATGCCAGTCCCGGCATCAGCACCAGCGCGGTCTCGTCCTGCGCCACCGGCGCGTCGGCGATCGGCTCCGGGATCCCGGCATAGCCCTTCGCCACCTGAGTCAGATCATCCAGATAGATGAATTTCATATCGTCGCCGTATACCTTGGGCACAGCGACCCTTTTCCCTTCGTCCAGCGCCCGCTGCAGCATGGGTACCGTGCGCACCTCCTGATTGTAGGGGAGGTAGCCATAGATGGTCTTGGCCGCTTTATAGGCATCGCTGGCGGCGAACTTCTCCGCCAGGATCTCGCTGCGGCTCCGGATCTCCGCTTCCGTCATGGCGCGCTTGCGCTCCCGGATGGCGCGGCGCAATTCCTGCTTATTCATTTGCTTCCTCCTTGGGATGCTGGAACATGCGGAACCACAGGAAAATGGCCACCTGCCCCGGAATGCCCAGCAGCAGAATCTTCCACGCGCTAAAATCCACGAATGCAAAAATAGAGGCATAGATGCTCGCCAGGCTCCCCCACATAATGGTGGAGATCAGCGCCTTATTCCATCGGAAATCCCGCCAGGCTGAGCGCAGGCTCAGCAGCACGATCGCATTGGCCGGCACCGCGTAGAGAAATGCCAGACCGCTGTGGGCAATATTCAGCGTAGAAAGAATCACAAAAACCAGCAGCGCCACAAACCACACCAGTGTGGTGGACAGGGCGAGAATGATGTTTTTATTGGCCTTGCGTCGCAGTGCCTTCTCGGACACCTGGGTCATTGCCCGCTCCAGCTTGCCCGGATTCTCCGGCAGCGCATTCACATCCCCCAGCAGCGCATCCACGGTGACTTCAAACAGCGACGCGATCTGCATCAGCGTCAGCACATCGGGGATGGAATCCCCCCGCTCCCACTTGGAAACCGCCTTGTCGGAATAATTCAGCTTTTCTCCCAGCCCCGCCTGGGTCATACCGATCTTCTTGCGATAATAAGCAATATTTGACCCAATACGAGCCTTCACCTTTTCGTCATCCATGGCGATCCTCCAAACTATAATCCAGTTAAGTTTACCACACCCCCGCCAAAAAAGCAAGCGACGCCCTACGGGTTCATTATTTTTTCAAAACTGTGTGCAGAGGAACTTCTTAAACAAAAAAACGGAGGAACCGCTTGTTGCGATTCCTCCATGATCTTTTTTGGTTTTCTATTTACGGTGCTCCGCTACTCTACTTCTCCGATATCCCCTCCGGGAAAATGATCTTGTTGACGAAGAAAAAAATCACCATACTCACACCGCCGTTGAGGACGGTGGTTCCGATGTTGTACAGCCAGCCTGGAACAAGTGTTCCGGCCACAGCCACCCAGATGCAGTTGACCGAGTTGACGATACAGGTCACCGCGCAAAAAGCCAGCAGATACCACAGCGCCTGATAGGCCATGTTACCTCTACTGCGAAAGACGAAGCTGCGCTGGATGAAGAAGTTGATGATCTCGCCGATGACCATGGCAATCATGTAAGCGGTAAAATAGGGCAGGCCGCCGTGGGCGGCATCATAGCCGATGATATTCCACTTGAAGGTCTCCCCGAAAAGGGTCAGGTCAATGCCTGGGAAGCCAAAATCCACATTGGGCAGGAACGAGAAGGCCGCCGGGAGGAAGGTCAGCAGCAGATACTTGAAAACCGTGATCACATTGCTGACAATGACGAACAAGCCGCCCTCCCGCACCCATTTCGCTGCGGCGGGGTGCTTCTCTGCGAAGTTTTTCCAAATATCAGCCATGCTCCGCTTCCTCCAACTGTTTCATAAATTTCTTATTTTTGTACTGATTTTGGAAGAAATCCGCGATGAGTCTACCAAGGCCGCCCCAGAAGCGGCCGTTGACCATACGCAGGATGTCTGCCACCATCTCATCGCTGACCATCCCACCCGTCATACGGGCCATGGCCCGGAAGGGCATGTTATATAGGAACAGGATGTTCAGATCCGGCTTTCCTCGTTTCTCCGTTTTTTCATTCATTCTCTTCAGAATTCTGTATGCCAGACGGGCTGCACCGCTTTTAGCGTAATAGAGCTGGCAAATGGCATCATTTTCTGTCAGCATTCCGCTCCAGCTGCCATCCGGGATGGGGTGGCCCAGAAGCACTTCAAATTCGGCATCTGTAATTTTATCGACTGACGCCGTTTGGTAGTCAGGAAGGGGACCATAGGGTGCGGAGGCATCCGTGCCTGCTATAATCAGTCTTCCCTCCAGCTTTGTTTCCGCCGCACTGGCAGCAATGGACAAGGTGTATTCTCCCGGCTCCTGCTCCCAGGCGTTGGTCTTGATATTGAAGTATCGCAATGCCTTGTCGTCCAAGGTGATCTCCACGCGTTTTTCTTCTTCTGCCTTCAGGAAAACCTTAGTAAATCCTTTCAGCTCTTTTTTGGGGCGGAACAGGAGCCTTCCAGGGGCAGAAACATACAGCTGAGCCACCTCACTGCCATCCCGGTCTCCTACGTTTTTCAGGGTAAAGGACACGCACTCTTCGTTGACTGTCAAATCACTGTAAGCAAAGCTTGTATAGCTTCTTCCAAAGCCGAAGGGATAGCGCACGGGCACCCCGGCGGTATCATAATACCGATAGCCCACATACACGCTCTCCCGATACTCGGAGGTTCGCTCTTTGCTGGGGAAATAGTCATAGCAGGGGGTGTCCTCCAGCGCCAGAGGCCAGGTTTCGTTGAGCTTGCCGCTGGGGTTCACATCCCCCAACAGCACATCCGCCATGGCCTCGCTGCCCGCCTGACCGCCCAGGTATCCATGGGCAATGGCTCTGGCTCCCCGAGGGATCCGGAAGGGTGCGCCGCCGGAAAGGACGAAGACCACATTGGCATTGGCCTTGCAGACTGCCTCCGCCAGCTCCCGCTGCCCCGGAGACAGCTCCAGATGCCTCCGGTCCAGCCCCTCGGATTCCGAAATCTCATCCAGGCCGATGCACAGCAGGACGGTCTCCGCCTGCTTTGCCATATCTGCGGCTTCCCGGATCATCCCCGGCTGGGGTCTGGGATCCGTCCGGGAATAGCCCTGGGCGTAGCCGACCAGATTCATTCCCCGGCAGGTAAGCGCCTCCAGGAGATTTGTCAGTCTGGTGGGATTTACCATGCTGGAACCTGCGCCCTGATACCGGGGTGCCGCACCAAAATCACCAATGAGCGCCACCTGGCTTTTATTTGTCAGGGGTAGAATTCCGTCGTTTTCCAGCAGCACGATAGACTGTGCGGCACATCTCCGGGCAATTTCGTGATGAGCCTTTTCGTCAAAAGAATGCGGAGCATTCTTCAGTGCCTCGGCGGTTTCCAGGATCACCGGCAGCATTTCCTGCAGGCGCACATCCAAATCGGATTCTTCAAGTTCGCCGCTTCGGACAGCCTGCACCAGGCTCCTTGCCAGATTGGCACCGGGGGCAGGCATGACCAGATTGGAACCCGCCTTTACACCGGCGGTATGGTCATTGTCCCCGCCCCAGTCCGTGACCACCATGCCATCAAAGCCCCAGTCTTCCCGGAGAATTTCCTTCAGCAGGTAGGAATTCTCGTTGGCATAGGTGCCGTTCACCATGTTGTAGCTGGACATGATGGCTCTTGGCATACCCTCTTTCACCGCGATTTCAAACCCGGTGAGGTAAATTTCCCGCAGTGCCCGCTCATCCACCACGGAATCCATGCTCATACGCCGCAGTTCCTGAGAATTAGCGGCAAAATGCTTGGGGCAGGCGGCCACGCCGCACTTCTGGATACCCCTGATATAGGCCGCCGCCATTTTCCCGGCCAGATAGGGATCCTCGGAGAAATACTCAAAATTCCGGCCGCACAGAGGGCTGCGCTTGATATTCAGTCCCGGCCCCAGCACCATGTGCACATGGCTGGCCGCTGCCTCCTCCCCCAAAGCCTGCCCCAGCAGTTCTCCCAGCGTCGGATCCCAGGAATTGGCCATGGTGGCCGCCGTGGGGAAGCAGGTAGCCTTCACCGAGGCTCCCATCCCCAGGTGGTCTCCCTTCTCCGCCTGCTTGCGCAGACCGTGAGGCCCGTCAGACAGGAACATGGCCGGAATACCCAAGTGCTTAATTTCCCGTGTCGTCCAGGTAGACCACCCCTGCAGGAGGGCGGCTTTTTCTTCCAGTGTAAGCTTTTCGATGATCTGTTTGATATCCATTTCACACCTCACGGATTCAAATCATTGCACAAATGGCAGTGCTGACGTCTCAGCCCTCCCATCTGTGCAATTGCCGCCCGCTTCCCCTGCCCTTCGGCAGGGGAAGCGGTGAAACAATTTGGGAATTTACGTAGTTTGTTTGATATTTTTGGCGATTTTCTTCTTTTTCAGCAGCCAGCGGACGACCACAATGAGCTCAATCACAGCGGCGGCAGCGCAGACGCTGACGTTGACGGTGGTGAAGAGCCGGGTCATGTTGTCCATGCCCTCTTCCTCCACGATGGCGGTGGGGTCAACGTAATAGCCGCTGTTGCCCACGGTGTAGAGGATGTTCTTGCAGGCCTGACGCATGGCCAGCACCAGGGTGGCCGCATCGGTATCTTCAAACTTGTTGCTGTCGGACATGCCGTAGCCCAGCATCAGGTCGTTACCGGCACGGACGGCGGCATCGGAGAGCTGGAAGCCGTAGGAGCCGTTGTAGTCGGAGATAACGGTGCCCACAAAGCCCCATTCACCCCGGAGTACATCGGTCAGCAGGTCACGGTTGCTGATGACGGGCACGGTGCCCAGCCAGTTGTAGGAGGTCATCATGCCCAGCACATAGTGGTCATAGTCAAAGTTCTTGACCACGGTCTCGAAGGGCTTCAGCACGTTCTCACGCAGGGTCTGCTCGCTCATGTAGGTCAGCAGGAAGGCGCAGCGGTTGGTCTCCTGATCGTTGGCGGCGAAGTGCTTGAGGAAGGCGTACACGCCAAAGCGGGCAACGCCGTTAACTTCGGCGGAAGCGAACTTGCCGGACAGCACGCCGTCCTCGGAATAGTACTCGAAATTACGGCCGGAGAAGGCAGAGCGGTGCAGGTTCATGGCGGGGCCATACCAGCCATAGTTCTTGGCGTTGGCGAACTCCTGACCCATGGCAGAGCCAATCTCCTCGGCCAGCTCCTTGTTCCAGGTCTGTGCCATCATCACCTCGGTGGGGAACTGGGTACCCATGGTGTGGGTGACGTAGTTGGAAAGACCGGCAGGGCCGTCGCAGTCAGAGGTGGCGACCTTGCCCACGGAGGAGATGGCAGCGGTCTTCCAGCCGCCCTCGTTGATGAGCTTTACCATATCTTCCAGGCTCAGCTGATCCAGCAGCTGCTCCCACTGGGGGTCATCGTAGCTCTTGCCGGTCAGATCCGCCAGCTTCAGACCGTTGTTTGCGCCCAGGGTGGGCATCACATCGTCGGGGTTATCGTACTTGGCAGGCTTATATTTGGCGACGGAGATTGCTTCGATTGCCTTGGAGGTTTCCTTGGTCATGGCAAAATCCGTATGGACGGCGGTTACGGTCTTATAGTTGGCAAAGCCGTCCTTCCGGGACAGATACTGCATTCCGGCATCCACATAGTCAAAGCGGTTGGCTGCCACAACCTTGTCGGAGGGACGACCGCCTTCGCTGTAATCCACATCGGCGCTGATTTCAAAGTCCTTGGAATCCAGGACGGTGTGAGAATCAGAGCGGATGGAAATGTTGTAAGTACCGGATTCCAGGATATAGCCGCCGCTGGCAGTCTTCAGGCAAGAGGAATCATAGGATGCCAAATTCTCCAGAGGAACGGTAATGGTAATCTTCTGGGAAGCGCCGGGCTTCAGCATATCGGTCTTTTCAAAGTCAACCAGATTCACGGATGCCTTTTCAATGCCGCCGTTGGTGTAAGGGGGTGTGAAGTACAGCTCCACAACATCCTTGCCCTCCACATCGCCGGTATTCTTCACGGTGACTTCCACAGTGAGGGAGTCGTCATTCTGTTTGAAGCCGGTGATTTCCTGTGTAAAGCTGGTGTAGCTCAGGCCGTAGCCGAAGGGGTACTGGACATACTCGTTATAATCAATCAGCCCCTCCTCTGCGGCAGTCTCATAGAACTTGTAGCCCATGTAGATGCCCTCCACATAGTCGGTGAAGGAGAACACGCCCTGGAAGCTCAGGTCGTTCCGGCCAACCTTTTTCACCAGGTCGTCGGTTTCGGTGTAGATGTGATTGCCGGAGTTGCCGGAGTGGTTATAGGTGGGTGCCTTGGTCAGATCCTTCAGGTAGGTGTCCACGGTCTTGCCGGAGGGGTTGACCGCACCGCTCAGAATCTTGCCCAGGGCGGTCATGCCGGTGGTGCCGGTGCCGGGAACCAGCAGAACAGCGCCGATGTTATCGTACTTGTCCACCCAGTCCAGTTCCATGGCATTGTTGGCATTGATGACCACAATGACGTTCCTGAAGTTGGAGCAAACCATGTCAACCAGGTCTTCCTCAGTGCGGGACAGCTCCAGATAGTGCTCGCCCGGCTCGAAGTCGTCATAGTCGCCATTGTTCGTGTAAGTACCAGCAGTATAGCCATAGTTGCCCTTGTACTTGGTGTCCACCACGTCGGTCTTTGCCACGTCATAGGTGCCGTGGATAACGGCGTTCATGTCGGTGGGCAGGTCGGCGTTCTCGCCGCCGCTGCGGCCAATGACCACCACGGCAGTGTCAGAGAAGGCAGTGGCAGTATTCAGCATGTCGTCGGTGTATGCGGCGCGGGTGGGTTCGGGCAGCGTCCAATCCTGGCTGTTCATGGAGATGGTGGAGCGCTCCTTGCAGTAGTCCAGATAAAGCTTTGTCAGGTCGTCGTTCATCTCGAACCCGGCATCCCGCAGGGACAGCAGCAGGCTGGTAGGCTGCATGGCATCACCGGCGTTGCCGGAGCCTGTACCGGCGTACACGGGGTACACGGAAGCCCAGCCGAAGACATTGAGCTTCTTGTCCTCCGCAGCCAGGGGCAGCAAGCCATTGTTCTTCGCCAGAACAATGCCCTCGTCGCCCACCTTGGCGATGACTTCCTTGGAGTTCTCCACCACATCGTCGGCCATAACCGCCTTGGAGGCGTTCAGGAAGCCGGAGACGATGGAGTTCATGGGGCCGTAGCAGATAAGGTTCACCACCAGCAGCACCACCAGCCCCCAGGCGATGGCGGCAGTCCAGCGGATAACATGGCGGGTTCCCTTTTTGGCGCAGTGGGCCACAACCATCACCACAATCATGGCAAGCAGCGCGCCCAGAATGACATAGATATAGGTGCTCAGGGAGGTCAGGTAGCTGGCCACGTCCGCCGCGCTGGCGCCGAAATTCACCAACATGGGGGTTACCAAATCAATAATCAGTTGAATCATACTTTTATCCTCTTGTAAATGAATGCGGAGAGCGGAACGCTCCGCTCTCCGCGATTGGATGGAGGATGTTAGTTTGCGTAATGGAACTCGAAGGAGGTGCACTTGGTCAGCGGCGCTGCAGAATAGGTGGCAACGCGCTCATCATTGATAACACCGCTCCAGTTCATACCGAAGGCAAAGTCATAGGCATTGCCGTTGGCATCCACATAGCATTCCACATCACGAGGGAGATCATCCGCCTGCGCCTCGACAGCTTCCATGGAAGCAGGCTGCTGGACAGGCAGCAAGCCATTGGGTTCCACCTGGCCGGAGGCAACCATCAGGAACGCTTCCGCGCCAACATAGACATAACCGTTCAGAATTGCATCAGCATAGGGCTCAACTTCGCTCCAAACCATGGAGCCGCTGCCGCCAAGCTGCCGCTCAATACCCTGCTGCATCAGCACGACCAGAGGTGTTTCCACATCCAGGCTGGTGACATACTTAAAGGTATCATAGGTAGCCTGCACACTGGGCAGGAGCGCATTCGCCTTTTGATTCCGGTAGGAACGGTTCTCCTTGACTTCCTTGGTCTGCATGGTATAACCGTCGCTGAAGGTTTCGATAATCGTATCACCAGTGAGGGAAACTTCTCTTGCCGTAGTAGCGGTGTATGGTTCATACTGGATGGAAGGTGCGGAATAGTAGAGAAGCTTCGTACTATCGTTTTCATCATAGACAGCCACAGAGTCAACCTGCGGTGCGATCATGTACAGCAGGATCATATCGCAGCCAGAGATATCCTCGGCAGATGCGCGGATGATGTCATCAGCAGCGTAGCTGCCATTCTCGCCGGTTGGCTCACCCAATGTATCGGTGACCACATTAAAATACTTCGCGGCGAGTTTCAGATCCACACAGGGCTCAAAGGTAGCGTCATAATTCTGCATCATGGGGCCGACCTTTGCGCTATAGGCAGGTGTATAGGTATAAGGGATGTAAACAGTCTTCTTCTCACCGGCCGCCTGGAGGATACCGCTGTTCTTCAGCATAACGATGGAGTTTGCTTCCGTTTCCAGGCCGTAAGCGTAAGCTTCTTCTGTTCCGCAAACCTCGCGGGTATGCTCAGTGGAGCAGTAAGGATTATCAAACTGTCCCAGGCGCATAGAAACCAGAATGTTTTCATAGGCACGGTCACGCATCATAGCCAGAGCATCGTCTTCGCCCAGATCGTCCACCAGCAGTTCATAGCCCTCCTGCATGGCGTCCAGGTCAGAGAAGCCGCCCATCTGGGTCATACCCAACTCAATGGCGATCATGATCCGCTCGGGAGTGGTGTAGTCCTGCATACCCCAGGAACCGCCGCCACCGGAAATGGGGCCCCAGTCGGAGATAATAAAGCCGGTCCAGCCGGAGCCGAACAGTGTATCATACTTCCACTTGCTAAAAGCACCGCCGACCAACTCGCCCAGGGAGCCGTCCTCGGAATAGGCAGCGGAGTAGTTCATCATCACGCCGCCGGCAGACTTGGTAGAACTGTGGGTCAGATTGAACGCGCCATCATGGAAGGCAATCAGGTGTGCCTCATAGTTATTGTTGGGGAACACGGAGTACTTGCCGGAGGCAGTGTGATCGTCACGGCCGCCCTCGGAAGCGCCTGCACCGGAATAGTGCTTCATAATGGTCATCACAGAATCACTGCCCCAGCCCAGGTCGGTATCGCCATCCCATGTGGACTGCATACCGGAAACGAAGCCTTCAGTGATGTCACGGCTCAGCGCCGGATCCTCACCATATGTCTCAAAGCCGCGCTCCATCAGGGGAGTTGTCATCAGGTCGATCTGGGGACCCAACAGTGCATTAACGCCCATTGCACGATACTGTGTGGAGTACGCCTTGCCCACATTCACGGCCACCTCTGGATCCATTGCGGAAGCAAGGGACAGACTCTGCACCAAGCCGGCCTGGTTATTAGGATCGATAGAAACAAGGGCAGGAATACCATAATCCAACTCTTCGCACAGTTCCTGCACCAGGTTCACCCACTTGGCATGGTTAACAGCCTCCTCGGTAGTGGTACCGGTGTTGCGGGTAACGCCGCCACGGCCGCCGCCGAGAATATAGGCATAGCCGGTATTCTTATCGCTGCGCAGGGTATCGCGGTTGGTGGTGAAGGTGCCCAGGCCGCCGTGGGTCAGGTAAGGGGCGATCTCTTCGCCGCTCATCTGATCGGCAAGATCCCTTGCCCGGGTCTCATAGTCCAGACGCCAGTCTTCATATGCATCCAGCTTACCGTTGCGGTTCAGATCCTTGAAGGCAAACCCGTCGTCTTCGATCAGGGTCACGCCGGAGTTTTTGGAATAACCCAGGTTTTTTCCGCCCTCGTTGGTGACCAGGATCCATCCGTCGGCGGTCTCCTGCTCCGTCCACTTTGCGCCTTCAGCCTTGGCGCCCTGTACACCGACAGAGAGCATCAAGGATGCCGCAAGCAGAAGCGCAAGAACTCTTTTTGTCTTCTTCATTGTATGTGCTCCTTTCATATTTCGCTTTTTGCAGGGATTTCCCGCTTGGCACTATCATCATAACCAAAAGAACGGTGCACGTCACCCTTTTTTTCGCCAATTGTCACATTTCTTCGTGAATTGCACCCACAGCCTTGTATAATATGCTATACTATATGATAGATCGTTTTGCGTAATATGGGAGGAATGACCACATGACATATCTGATCGCGCTGGTAGAAGACAGCCCCGCAGAGGCCGAGCTGCTGAAAAAATATTTCCGCCGCTACTGTGCGGACAACCACGCAGAAATTGAGTTGCGATGCTTCGACAAGGGCGAAACGTTCCTATTGGACTATCAGCCAATCTACGATCTTGTGCTGATGGATATTAATCTTCCCGCTCTGAACGGCATGGATACCGCCGCCCGGCTGCGTCGGCTGGACTCCTCCGTCGCCCTGATCTTTATAACCAGCATGGCACGCTATGCCATCAAGGGGTATGAAGTCGATGCGATGGATTTTCTGCTCAAGCCGGTTTCCTATCCCATGTTCTGCGCCAGGATCCAGCGCGCACTTCGCAAATGCAGGCAAGAGCAGTCCCAGACATTGCTGATCAACATACCCGACGGCGTATACCGCATTGCCGCCTCCCGTGTCAAATATGTAGAGGTAGCCGACCACTGCCTGATCTATCACACAACGGAAGGAAATCTGAATACCTACGGCAAGCTGAAGGACGTGGAAGAAAAGCTGGATAAAACCCAGTTTGTCCGCTGCAACCGATGCTACCTGGTAAATCTTGCCTATGTCCGCGCCGTCCGCGGCTCTGCGTTGGTAGTAGGCGGAGAGGAGCTTGCCATCAGCCGCCCCAAGCGGACGGCAGTCATGGAAGCGCTCAACGACTATCTGGGAGGCAGCGTATGAAACTATATATGACGCTGCGCGCCGCGCTGGCGTTCACCGGGGAATTTTACTTCTACCTGATCACCGCCACGCTGCTTTTTCTCGTCCAGCAGAAGCGGCGGCGCTGGATGCCGGTTCGCTTTTTTCTGATTGCAGCCACCGCGGTGGGCTCCATGCTCTATATGGAATGCACCATGTACCCCAACCATGAGCGCAATGCGCTTATCTACTCCACCGCCCTGTTTTTCATGTGGCTGATGAGCTATTCCTGCTTTGAAATCAGCCGCAGCGAGGCGCTGTTCTGCACTCTGGCCGGGTACTGCGTTCAATTTCTGGGATCAATGGTACGTGAGTGCGCCCACACCTTTTTCCCCGCCTCCCTGCCGGTAGACACCGTCCTGTTTTTTATCACAGCAGGCATCTATCTGATATACTACATGACCTATGGCCGCCATTTGCAGCGGGGGCAGAATTTTGACCTGCGGCAAATTCACCTGCTGGCGCTTTCCTTCGTGGTGGTAGCCGTTGAAATTCTCATCTGCTATTGGATGCGTCTGCAATGGCGTGCCAGCGGGGACTGGCTGTACATGCTGTGCGACACGATTCTGCTGCTTGTGTCCACGGTCTGCATCCTTGCCATGCAGTTCAACCTGATGCTTCGCCACAACCTGGAAAATGAAATGGAAATCATTACCCAGATGTGGATGAAGGATCAGGAGCAATACCGCATTTCCCGCGAAACCATCGATCAGATCAATCGGAAATGCCACGATATGCGCCACCAGATCCGCTCCATCGGCAGCAGTGCCAACGTGGACGCCGGAGCTTTGAAGGAAATGGAGCAGGCGATCCGCATCTATGATTCCATGTTTCAAACCGGCTCCCGTGCGCTGGATGTGATCCTCACCGAAAAGAATATGTACTGCCAGGAAAACGGCATTACTCTCAACTGCATTGCCGATGGCAGCAGCCTGGACTTCATGCAGGATTCCGACATCTATTCCCTGTTCGGCAATCTGCTGGAAAATGCCTTCAATGCCGTCCGGGCATTGGACGAAAGCCAGCGTACCGTCGATCTTTCCATCCGGCGGCACGGCGAGCTGCTGTCCGTCAACATCCGTAACTGCTACGAGGGTACCGTCACCATGGAAAACGGTCGTCCCGTCTCCTCCGGCGACCCCCGGTACCATGGCTTTGGCACCAAGAGCATCGCCGCGATTGCCGCCAAATACGACGGCACCATCTCCTTCCGTGCGGCTGGCGGTACCTTCTCGGTGAATATGCTGTTTCCGCTGGGAAATGAAAATACAGCCGGTAAGCTGGGCGGTCCTTCCGGAGCACACTGAAGCAATTCCATAAGAGCAAAAATGCGGAAGAAACTGTCTCTTATCAGCAGTTTCTTCCGCATTTTCCGGCTATTTTCACCGAAAACCCAATTTTACGTTCCCCCCATCTCCTGCCTGCTTCTTTTCAGTGCGGCAGCGATCACGGCGTCCATATCGTAATACTTGTATTGCCCCAGACGTCCTCCGAAAAGGACTTTTGGCTCTTTTTCCGCCAGTGCCCGGTAGGCAGCGTACAGTGTGCTGTTCTTTTCGTCGTTGACGGGGTAATAGGGCTCGTCGCCGGGGTGCCATTCGCTGGAATATTCCCGACTGATGATGGTCTTTGGCAGGTCATTGCCTGCCTCGTCCTTGCCGAAGGTGAACCATTTGTGCTCAATGATCCGGGTCCAGGGAGTCTCACGGTCGGTGTAGTTCACAGCGGCGTTGCCCTGGAAATTGGGTCTGTCCAGCAGTTCATTTTCAAAGCGGACAGAGCGGTATTGCAGCGCTCCCAGGCAGAAGCCGAAATAAGCATCAATAGGGCCGGTATAGACGATGCGTTTTGCCATGGCATCGTAATGCGCCTTCTTTTCCAGATAGTCCTCGCCCAGGCGGACCTCGATGCCCTCCAGCATCCGCTCCACCATCCGGGTATAGCCGCCGATGGGGATGCCCTGGTGGCGGGCATTGAAATAATTGTTATCAAAGGTGAATCGCACCGGCAGCCGCTTGATGATAAAACTGGGCAGCTCCCGGCAGTCCCGGCCCCACTGCTTTTCCGTATAGCCCTTGATGAGGGTTTCATAGATGTCCCGCCCCACCAGGGAAATGGCCTGCTCCTCCAGATTTTTCGGCTCCCCGCTGATCTCCCGGCGCTGGGTCTCGATTTTCGCCGCAGCCTCTTCCGGCGTCACCACGCCCCACATCTGATTGAAGGTGTACATGTTAAAGGGCAGCGAATAGAGCTTCCCTTTGAAATTCGCCACGGGCGAGTTGGTAAAGCGGTTGAACTCCGCGAAGCCATTGACATAATTCCAGACATCCGTATCGTTGGTGTGGAAAATGTGGGCGCCGTATTGGTGCACCTGGATGCCCTCTACCGGTTTTGTGTAAACATTGCCCGCAATATGATCCCGCCTGTCGATGACCAGCACCGATTTTCCATGTTTCTTCGCCTGCTGCGCAAATACAGCCCCGTAAAGTCCCGCGCCGACGATCAGATAATCATACATTCTTCTGTGTTTCCTTTCCCCGTGACGCGCTGTGCTCCGCTTTTCGCGCCGCCGCCCTCTCACTTTCCTGCCAATATCATACGGGAAAACGCAGGGAAAGTAAACAGCTTTTTGTACACAACACCCCGTCTTTACGCAAAGAAGCAGGCTCCCTCCTTTTCGGAAAGAGCCTGCCATTGAGAAATCAGTCTGCTTATTTCGCCTCCAGCGGGTCGTGGAAGCCGTGGTCAACTAAGTACTGTATGGTGTTTTTACAGCTGCTGTAGAGTCGAATAGTGGAAAAGTCTGTGAAATTTCCGGTGGGGTTGGGGAAATAAAATGTGATATTATCCCAAAAATCATCATTATCATCATTGCAATGGAACAAATAGCTCTGTGCCATATTGCCCGCTTCGCAGTCCTGCAAAATGGCATCCAGCAGACCGGGGACATCCTCCATGGGAATCACGCTCGTGCGGGTGTTGCGATACAGCTCCCCTGCATCGTGAAAGCAGCTCAAATCTGCATATTTCAGCCGCTCCATAAAATACTCCCGGTCAAATTTCTGATTTTCATCCAGCAGGGATCTGTCAAAGATGTATTCCGGCGTGGAGAAGATAGCGTTCATGGCCGCAATGCAGTCATAGGTGCTGCGGACGGTGTACATCCGGTTCATCTGGCGTCCGTTTTTCATGATATAGCGGAGGGTGACAGAACCGGTGGAAAAGCTGTCCTGTACAACCAGTTCTTCCGGTGTGCCTTCCTCACTGCCGTAAATCCGCTTCAGCAGGGGGCGAGCACGCTCCAGCTGCCGGTGGTCGTCCAGGCTCTCCTGCTGAATCCGGATGGCCAGGGAAATAATTTCCGGGTTGGAGGACACCAGCGACTGATTGATTCCGCTGACGTTGATTTCCACTTTCTCCACCTTTTCGGCATTGGGAATCCGGTAGGTGGTGCCCCACAGGTTCAGCCCGGTGGCGGTAACGCCGCCGAAGGCGAGCAGCAGAAGCAGCACCAGGGGCACAAACGCCTTTCTGGTGAACACGTTGGTCTGACGCTTTAGCAGCATCAGCGCGGCATAATAGCCCAGGACGATGCCCACAAACAGCATGGGCAGCTTGATTTCCCAGCCGAAGAAGTCGCCAATAATATGCATCAGGATACCGGTGCATACCGCGCAGATAACCAGGATCACAGGATTCAGCTGTCTGAACGCCAGCAAATCACCGGCGCATTCCGGCTTGCGTCGCCGCAGCAGCACCATGGCAATGCCAATGAGCACACAGCCTGCAATGGCGAAGCCAAGCAGAACCCACAGGGAATTGGTATACTGAATG
Source organism: uncultured Oscillospiraceae bacterium (assembly GCA_934567355.1). GTDB lineage: Bacteria > Bacillota > Clostridia > Oscillospirales > Oscillospiraceae > Faecousia. Next base: position 143,102 of record CAKTJC010000002.1, on the reverse strand, counting down.
GATTCAATCTCCCGGGAGGCAAAATAGTTGGCAGCATTGCGCTCCATATCAAGGTTCTGGTAGTATTGGAGGCGGAACGGATCCCGGCTGAGGATCGCCGTGATGGGGACGAATTGCGCGGAGTAGTTGGGCAGGTACATGCCGTAAATCAGGGGGGAGAAAATCTGCATGACCGCCCAGCCATAGAACAGGCCGATGAAATTGATGATGCAGTAGATCAGCAGCATTCCAATCCGGTTTCCGGCACACACGCTGCTCAGCAGCGCCACGCCATAGAAAAACAGGAAGGTAAGGATGGCATACGCCATGAAAATGAGGACTGTGGTCTTGTATGCCGTGAGCATCAGCGCCAGAACGGCACCGGGAATCAGGATGCCGGGCAGCACACTGACGATGCCCAGAGTGACCTGCGTGCCGAACCAGCCGCCCAGAGTGATGGGCAGGCTGCGCAGGGCATAGCTCAGCCGGGTGGTGTACAGGTCGCCCATCAGCAGCTGGGCAAGCATGGCTGCGTAAATCAGATTACACACAGGAATCACATCGCACAGCCTCTGGATGCTCACGGCGGCATTGCCGGTGTAGCTGCTGCCGTTGACCGAGCCGACTACCAGCAGCGTCACGCCAATGGTATAAAGCAGGCCAATCAGGCCGTAGCGCCGGATGGTGATGTGGCCGATGGCGGCATCATAGCACGATTTCTTTGACTTCATAGTCCGCACCTCCCAATTCGTAGATAAAGATCTCCTCCAGCGACAGCGGCAGCACATCAAAATACGGCGGGTTCATCTGCCGGCAGCGCTCCTCCACCTGGGGATAGCTCCCCCGCAGGATATAGGTGCTCAGCCGGCCGGAGCGGCTTTCGTGGAGCACCGGGAATTCTGCGGGCGCCTCGCCCACGATCTGCAGCTTCACGGTGCTGCCCTGCATGTCGGCAAGGCTCTTTTGCAGCAGCATTTTCCCGTGGTTCATGATGCCCACATGGTCGCACACGTCCTCCAGCTCCCGCAGGTTGTGGCTGGAAATCAGCACGGTGGTGCCCCGCTCGGCCACATCCGCCAGCACCAGGCTCATGACCTGCCGCCGCATGACGGGGTCGAGGCCGTCCACCGGCTCGTCCAGAATCAGCACATCCGGGCGGGTGCACAGGGTCAGGTGGAAAGCAGCCTGCTTCTGCATGCCTTTAGAGAAGCGGCGGATGGCTCCGGAGGGCAGGGGGAAGATCTCCTTCAGCTTTTCATACAGCTTGTCGTCAAACCGGCTGTATAAGTCCCGGTAAAACCGGCGCATGTCCTCCATGGTGGCAGAGGGAAAATAGAAAACCTCATCGGGTATGTAGCCGATGCGCTCCTTGAGGTTGGGGTCGTCGGCAATGGGCTGACCGTCCACCATGACCGAGCCGCTGTCCGGCTTATAGATGCCGGTAAGATGGCGAATGACCGTGGACTTGCCCGCACCGTTGGGCCCCACCAGGCCGTACACCGCGCCCTTGGGCACCTGCAGACTCAGGTCATCCAGCGCCTTAAAGGCGCCGAAGGTTTTGGTCACCTGTTTCATTTCAAGCATGGCTATCCTCCTTATCCAGCCGGGCAGCCAGCTCCTGGCGGCTGTAGCCCCGCAGCATCAAGTTTTTGGCCGCATCGTCAAACTGGCGCAGCAGCCGCATTTCCTCTTTGGGATCACCCTCGGGAATGCCGCAGACGAAGCAGCCCTTCCCCGGCACCGTGGCGATCCACCCCTCCATCTCCAGCTGCCGGTAAGCGCGCTGAATGGTGTTCGGATTGATGGACAGGCTGGCCGCCAGCTCCCGGACGCTGGGCAGCTTTTCCTCCGGCTGCAGCACCCCGGACGCGATCTGCTGGCGCAGGGCATCCATGATCTGCACATAAATGGGTCTGGAATCCCGGTAATCCAAATGCAGAAGCATCGGCATAACCTCCTTTTGCTCAACTGTGTTAGTACAGTTAGTATAGCGATTAGTACAGTTGAAGTCAAGTGGGTTTAAGAAATCTTAAGAAACAGGGCGAATATTTTCCAAGAAGGCCCCGGCAGCAGCAATGAAGCATATTATAAGAGCCCTCCCTGGCGGGAGAGCTCTTGCCGGAACTGCTTAGGAAACTCTGATTAAATCGGCAAGAGCTGTGAGCGAGAGATTTTTCGGTCAATCGAGGTATCGAAAACGGCGGAATACTGTATGTATTTCCCGCTTTCGGTACCGAAGAGTGGACGAAAAAGATCCGCTCACAGCCGAAGACGATTTATTCAGAGGTTCCCTTATTGCGCCGTATGATCCTCCGGCTTTTGGGCATCTTCTTTTCTTGCACGTCTTGCCCGCCGCAGGTCGCCCAGCAGGCTGGAGACCAGCATAAAAGCCAGCGGCACCAGGATCACGGTCCCGAATACCAGCGGCGTAGAGAGCAGCCCCACTGCTTTTCCAAAGATGGGGGAAACGTGAAGCACCTTCCCCACCACCTGGGAGGCAGGCACGAGCTGCGGGTCCTCCAATTCGTTGGTATCCCCCTTGGTAACAAACTGCAGGTTGCTGTGAGGCGTCTCGATCCGCACGATCCTGTGGGTATTCAGCGCGCCGCTGAGCGTAGGGTCGGAGGAAAAGAAGGTGATGACATCCCCGATTTCCAATGTCTGCGGATCGACCTCCTTTACCAGCAGCATGGATTGCGCCGGGATCTCCGGCTCCATGCTGTCAGTAAGCAACCGCAGCAGGCTGAAACCCATCACCCGGGGCACCTGCCCCGCCGGGGTCAGCACCACGGCCAGCAGCATAAACAGCGACACGGCAATGAGCAAAAAGGCAATGGTATTGATAACATAGGATATCCATTTCAGATTCATATTGCGCCCTCAAGGTCTGGGAGGAAACCGCTTGGCCAGACGCTTTCTGCGGGATTCCCGGAGTTTATATTTGTGGTTTGCAGGCCACTGCCCCATCAGGGATGCGGCGGTAGCCGGTAACATTATACTGCCTTGAGGGAAAACTGTCAATTTCACCGTTTTGAAAAAAATGGGCAGACAGCCGGAGCTGCATTTGTGCTTTTGCTGTTTGCATTTTCGCTTTTTTGTGCTATAATACAAAAAACGAGAGGGGGCGACGCCATGTATCAGCCGCTGGCTGACCTGCTGCGGCCGCAGACGCTGGACGAAGTATTCGGGCAGGAGCATATTCTGGGAAAGGGCGCGGTGCTGCGCCGCCTGATCGATTCCGGCAAGATTCCAAACATGGTGTTCTACGGCCCCAGCGGCACGGGAAAGACCACCGTCGCCAATATCATCGCAAAGCAGACGAACCGCACCCTGTTTAAGCTCAATGCCACCACGGCATCCACCGCCGACATCAAGGAGATCGTCTCCCAGCTGGATACCTTTATGGCGCCCAACGGAGTGCTGCTGTATCTGGATGAGATCCAATCCTTCAATAAAAAGCAGCAGCAATCGCTGCTGGAATACATCGAAAACGGGAAAATAACCCTCATCGCCTCCACCACAGAGAATCCCTATTTCTATGTGTTCAACGCCATTCTCAGCCGCTCCACAATTTTTGAATTCAAGCAGATTTCCGCATCCGCCGCTCTGCAGGCGGTGAAGCGGGCCGTTTCTTACATGGAGCAGCGCACCGGGCTGACGGCGCAGCCGGAGGCGGGGGCGCTGGAATACATCGCGGGAGCCTGCGGCGGCGACCTGCGCAAGGCCATGAACGCGGTGGAGGTGCTCTTCTCCGCCGGTGTGCCCCAGGGGGATGCGCTGACGCTGAGCCTGGAGGATGCCAAGGCCGTCACCCAGAAGAGCGCCATGCGGGCAGACCGGGACGGGGACAACTATTATGACCTGCTCTCCGCTCTGCAAAAGAGCGTCCGCGGCTCCGATCCGGACGCCGCCTGCCACTATCTGGCAAGGCTCCTGGAGGCCGGGCAGATGCAGTCCGCCTGCCGGCGGCTGATGGTCATCGCGGCGGAGGATGTGGGGCTGGCTTTCCCCCAGATCATTCCCATTGTGAAAGCCTGTGTGGACATGGCGCTGATGCTGGGCATGCCGGAAGCGCGGATCCCCCTGGGGGACGCCGCCGTGCTGATGGCCACCTCACCGAAATCCAATTCCGGCCACCTCGCCCTGGATGCCGCACTGGAGGATGTGCGTAAGGGGCTGGGCGGCGATTTCCCCCGGCACCTGCAGAATGTCCATGCCGACACCTACACCCAGGAGCGGGAGCAGGGCTACCTCTACCCCCACGATTTCCCGAACCACTGGGTGCAGCAGCAATACCTGCCGGACGCTCTGGTGGGCAGGCACTATTATGAGTATGCGCCCAACAAGCTGGAGCAGGCCGCCAAGGCCTATTGGGACACCATCAAAAAATAAGGAGAAGGCCATGGATATTCGCCTGAACGATATTCTTGTGATGAAAAAGCCCCACCCCTGCGGAGAAAAGCGCTGGCTGGTGCTGCGTACCGGTGCGGATTTCCGCCTGCGCTGCCTGGGCTGCGGCCACGAACTGATGACGCCGCGCCAAAAGGCGGAGAAAAACATCCGCTCCGTGGAAAGGCCTGCCGATCCCCTGAAATAACCGCCGTCCCCCATCGGTCACAAAAGTGATGACCCGATGGGGGACGGTTTTCCGTTTTCACCCTGCAGGGAATGGGAGGACGGACGGCATTGCCCCGCTTGCCGCGGAAACACGGAGCCACAGGCAGGAACTTGCGGCGGATCCCACAGTGCAAAGCGACTTCCTTCTCTGCACGGGGCAGGTATACTGGGGGCTGTCCAAAGGGATGGTTGAATCAACGGGGGAGCCAAGATGACCTAGGGGGGAAGCGAGCTGAGCAAAATCTACATGGTGGCGGCGCTGAATTTCTGCGTCAATGCCCTGCTGCTGGCAGGCACCGGCAGTCTGGCGGGAAAAGAGCTGCGCGCCTGGCGGGTGCTGCTGGCATCCGCGCTGGGGGCAGTCTATGCGGCGCTTTGCATGCATCCGGTGCACTGGCAGCTGTCGAGGCTCCCGCTCCGCCTGCTTTCCCTGCTGGCGATGGCGCTGTTGAGCTACGGCGGAGACGTCCGAACCGGCGGCGTTTTCGTTCTGCTGACCATGGCGCTGAACGACGCTGTGGCAGCGGCGGGCAGGGGCGGCATCTGGCAGCTCCCGGCCTGCCTGCTGGGGGTGCAGCTGCTGGGCTTCCTCGCCTTTGGCAGCGGCAGGCGGCTGGTGCCGGTGCAGATCGGCACGCTTCGCCTGAAGGCGCTCTGCGATACCGGCAACGAGCTGCGCGACCCCATCACCGGCGAGGGGGTGCTGGTCATCGGCAGCAGCGAAGCCGGACAGCTCACCGGACTGACGGAGCGTCAGCTGGAGCATCCCCTGGAAACCATGGAAAGCCGCCCCCTGCCGGGTCTGCGGCTGGTGCCCTATCAGGCGGTGGGGGCAAAGAACGGGCTGCTGCTTGCCATGCGCTTTCCCGATGTGCGCATCGGCGGCAGGAGCCGCACGGCGCTGGTGGCCTTCGCGCCCCAGAGCTTCGGCAGTGAATATCAGGCACTCGCAGGAGGAATTTTATGCTGAAATGGATTCTGAATTGCTTACGCCCGAGACGAAACGGCCTTTACTACATCGGCGGCAGCGAAATGCTCCCGCCGCCGCTGAAGGGAGAGGAGGAGAAAAACGCTCTGGCTGCCCTGGAGCAGGGGGACGAGGCAGCAAAGCGGCTCCTGGTGGAGCACAACCTGCGCCTGGTGGTCTACATTGCCCGCCGGTTCGAGAATGTGTCCACCGGGCTGGAGGATCTGATCTCCATCGGCACCATTGGACTGATCAAGGCCATCGGCACCTACCGGCTGGATAAGAACATCCGCCTGGCGACCTACGCCTCCCGCTGCATCGAAAATGAGATCCTTATGCACATCCGCAAAATTTCCGGCCAGAAGGCAGAGATCTCCCTGGATGAGCCCATCAATCTGGACTGCGACGGCAACGAGCTGCTGCTCTCTGACATTCTGGGCACCGACGGCGACGAGATCGCCCGCCCGTTGGAGGACGATGTGGATCTTTGCGTTCTGCGCCAGGCACTGCAGGAGCTCCCGGCGCGGGAGCGGGAGATCGTGGTCATGCGCTTCGGGCTGGAGGGACGCAAGGAGCTGACGCAGAAGGAAGTGGCGGAAAAGATGGGCATCTCCCAATCCTATATCTCCCGCCTGGAAAAGCGCATCATGGGCAAGCTCCGCAAGGAGATGATCCGTCAGACCAGCTGCGCGTAAGGTGCGAAAATATAGTTGCAAAGTTTCAATCGACATGTTATAATCGATACAAAATGTATCGATATATATTCACACCGAACAAGAAACGGAGCGACACCCCATGGAGCAGAAGAAGGTTTCCAAATCAGTTTTGAAGCGGCTTCCCGGCTATCTGGTCTACCTGAAAAATCTGCCGGAGGATTCCCCCGCCCATATTTCCGCAACTGCGCTGGCCAATGCCCTGGGCATGGGCGAGGTGCAGGTACGCAAAGATCTGGCCATCGTTTCCGATGGCGGCCGCCCCAAGATCGGCTATCCGCGTGATGGTCTGATCACCGATATTGAGCAATTCCTGGGCTACGACAACACCACCGATGCCGTGCTCATCGGCGCGGGCAAGCTGGGTCTGGCACTGATGGGCTACAGCGGTTTTGAGGAATACGGCCTGAATATCCAGGCAGCCTTCGATGCCCACCCCACCCAGGAGAAGACCGAGGACGGCCAGCCCATCTACCCCATGACGAAGCTGGAGCATTTCTGCAAGGTGCACAAGGTACTCATGGGCATCATCACCGTCCCCGCCGCCCACGCCCAGGAGGTAGCCGACCGGCTGATCGCCTGCGGCATCAAGGCTATCTGGAATTTTGCCCCTGTCCATCTGGACGTCCCGGAGCATGTTCTGGTTCAAAATGAAAACATGGCCACGTCCCTGGCCGTTCTCAGCGTCCACCTGCGGGCGCAGATCAAAGACGAGAAGGGAAAGCAGGAGCAATGATTCCGCGGATCGGTACCGGCAAAAAAGCGCCGCTGTCTGCCCCAAACGGAGCAGCAGCGGTGCTTTTTATCTTTATTTGTGGCCACCGAAGCGGTTCTCTCCGCTTTAATTGAACCGCACAATTTTGCTCGCAGCTGTATAAACTGAACCGGACAGTCTCTGCCCCACCCTCCCCGGAATGCACACCAGACATATCGGCGTATGCTTCCGGAAATGGGCTGCCCATTTCCGGTCGAAATGGTGGCAGTTTTCCCACATTTTTCTCAGGTTCTCTTCCGCTTCCCCCGATTTATGCAGGCGGGCGTACAGCGCGGATATGCCGAACATCATAAAAAGCTCATGTTTGAGGTACCGGCGCTGCATTTTGTCCCGGATGTCATCCAGGTGCACCGCCTCGAAGCACCTCTGGGTGACAATAAGCTGATGGGTATAGCGCTTCGTCATCACATCCCGCTGGACGGACTGTCCCTCCCGGCCAATGTAATAGCGGTAAAGATCGGCATTGAGATAATACATCCTCCGGACATAGGGCAGCGCCTGGTAGACCATCAGATTGTCCTCGTAAAAGACATGCTCCGGCAGGGGCTTGGTATGGACACGCAGCAGCTCGGTACGGAAGGTACAGCTATGGATGGTAAGCAGCTGATGGAGATGGAAATGTCTCGTATCCTCCCAGCCGAAAATTCGGTTCTCCGGCAAGGCATTGGAATAGCAAATGGGGCGGTTGGCGCGCCCGTCGGCATGTTCATAGTAGTAATTGGTGACGAAGAGATCCACACCTCCACTATTTTCACACTGCTCCAGCGTATCCAGGAAACGGATAAAATCCCCACTGGCCCAATCGTCGCTGTCCACCACCTTAAAATACTTTCCCTCAGCGTGCTTCAGCCCCTGATTGATGCCCGCGCCATGGCCGCCGTTTTTCTGGTGTACAGCGGTGACGATACCGGGGTAGGCATCTGCATACCGATCTGCAATTGCACCGGTGGCATCTGTGGAGCCATCGTCAATAACGACGATCTGAACCCGACTGCCGCCGCAAAGCAGGCTCTTGATGCACTTTTCCATATAATCCTGGGAATTGTAACAAGGGACGGTGACGGTTAAAAGTTTCATTCGGTGCCTCTTTCTCTCTTTTGTTCTCTTCGCTCTCCTTCATGAAGGAGCCCATTCAATCTCCTCAGAGACAAGTCGCTGTCGTGACCTGCAGCCTTATTATAATCGTAAAACACCTCATCGTCCAGTAGGATCGTCAGCTTTTTTCTTATCTTAGCATTAAGAATACCTTAACAAAGTTCTTGCGGTTTCTTTTTTACGCATGCCCAAAATGATATTGACATTCGAGCGCCGTTCAAATATAATGGTTGGTACATATTCCATATTGCATAATTGAAGTTCCCTGTTATATTGCCGGAGCTTCGGTTGACGGGGGAACATTCGAGAAAAGTCAAAAAAATGCCAGACGCTCGGACGCAGTGCAGACCGGTGAATCGGACTGTACTGTGTCTTTTTTGATTGCGGATATCTCCGCAGCATTCCAAATCCAATTTTTTCAAAGAAAGGAAAGTGCAAAATAAAAATATCGCAAAAAGCCTCAGCAGGACTGGGATGTGTTTCCTAAAACCGCATTTGTTTTCCTGCAGTGTATCTGGAGATAAATCACAACCAGCAATAAAAACTGAAAAATCGCTTAAAAAAGGAGACTAACAAATGAATCAATCAACGAATGCACCGGACATATGGGAAAAGCTCTATCTGCAGGCCAGGAAGGAATTTCACCCCGAAGAGGTGACGCCCTTTGTATACGCGCACCATGTGGTATGCGCTCTGGAAAGCGAGGACGGAACCATTTACACAGGCTTCTGCATTGAATCCTGCAGCGGCGTGATGAATCTGTGCGCAGAGCGCGTGGCTGCCCTGAACATGTACATCAGCAGCGGGCAGACCAAAATCAAGCGACTGATCGCCTTCCGGGAGGAGGCTCCCTACGGCGGCGGAAGCGGGATGCCCTGCGGCGCGTGCCGCGAATTTCTGTATCAGCTAAACGAAGAAAATGAAGCCATGGAGATCATGGTAAATTACGAAACCAGAGAAACCATTACGCTCAAGGAACTGATGCCCAAATGGTGGGGTAAAGAGCGCTATGCTCAATCCCACTTATAAGGGCGCCGGCAAGGGAAACGGGAAAGGATCGAGAAAATTGAAGAAAACCATAATATATGTCCACGGAAAGGGCGGCACGGCAGAGGAAGCTGAACATTACAAGCCCCTCTTCCCGGATTGCACGGTGATCGGCTTTGACTACCACGCCCAAACGCCCTGGGAGGCGCGAGAGGAATTCCCGCCGTTTTTCGCCGCACAGCGCACCTGTTGCGACCGGCTGACATTGGTCGCCAACAGCATCGGTGCGTTTTTCTCCCTGTCCTCGCTGGATGAAACGCTGGTTGACGAGGCTTATTTTATCTCTCCCGTGGTAGACATGAAAAAGCTGATCGGCAATATGATGCTGTGGGCAAACGTCACCGAGCAGGAGCTTGCAGAAAAACTGGAAATTTCCACGCAGTTTGGCGAAACACTTTCGTGGAAGTATCTGTGCTACGTGCGGGAGCATCCGATTGTGTGGCGTGTCCCCACCCACATTCTGTACGGGGATCGGGATCATCTGACCTCCCCGGATACCATATCCGCCTTCGCCGAGCGGATCGGAGCAACGCTGACCACCATGCCGGGTGGAGAGCACTGGTTCCACACGGAGGAGCAAATGCGGTTTCTGGATAATTGGCTCCCGGAGGAACTTTGAATGGATTCAAAAGCCCAAAAATACATTGCCCTGCTGCGGGGCATCAATATCAGCGGTCGGAACAAAGTACCCATGGCTGAATTGAAAAAGGGGTTTGAATCACTGTCTTTTACGGCTGTCAGAACCTGGCTGAACAGCGGCAATGTAAGTTTTTTGAGCAGCGAAACGGACCCAGCGGTGCTGACGGAGCAAATTGAAAAAATGCTGCAGGCGCATTTTTCATTTTCCATTCCCGTCTTTGTCCTGCCGCAGGAGAGGCTTACAGACATTCTGGAGCATGCCCCCGACTGGTGGGGAACTGTAAGCAAGGAGATCTACGACAATCTGATTTTCGTCATGCCGCCCGCTGCTGTCGCGGATGTCTGCCGCGATATCGGAGCACCGAAAGAGGGCCTGGAGCAAATCTGGGAATATCAGGACGTTATATTCTGGTCCTTCAGTCGGAAGGACTACCAAAAAACGAACTGGTGGCCGAAAACCGCCAGTGCCGGAATTGGCAGCAGCCTGACGATCCGGACGGCGAGCACCATTCGAAAAATTGCAGAAATGTAGCCTGTTCCGACCCGGCAGGGCGCTCCCCTGCCAGCGGTTTGGTACGCGCCTGTAAAGTTGAAAATCCCCCCGGATGCAGTTCATCCTGCATCCGGGGGGATCCTATTTGTGCGTAATTGCTTACAGCAGATCGTCCGGGACGTTGCACTCGGGGGTGGCACCGGGCTGATAATCGCGGTAGGCCATCAGGCCGGAACCGGCGGGAATCAGCTTACCGATGATGACGTTCTCCTTCAGGCCAACCAGATGATCGACCTTGCCCTTGATGGCGGCATCGGTGAGCACCTTGGTGGTTTCCTGGAAAGAGGCGGCGGACAGGAAGGACTCGGTGGCCAGAGAGGCCTTGGTGATGCCCATCAGCACGGGAGAAGCCTCGGCCAGACGGATGTCGGTCTCACCGGCGTCGATGCGTGCCTGGATCTCGGCATTGGCATCCTCGTATTCGAAGGTATCCACTACCGCGCCCACCAGCAGCTTGGTATCGCCGGGGTCGTCCACACGAACCTTGCGCATCATCTGACGGATGATGACCTCGATGTGCTTGTCGTTGATTTCAACGCCCTGCTGGCGGTACACCGCCTGGACGGACTGCACCAGGTAATCCTGGACAGCCTCCACGCCGGAAATCCGCAGCACATCCTGGGGATACAGCGCGCCGTCGGTGATGGGCTCGCCCTTCTGCACCACCTTGCCGTGGGTGACCTTCAGGCCTACGGAATAGGGCACCTGGTACACCTTCACCTCGCCGTCTTCTGCGGTGACGGTAATGCTGCGCAGAGCGGTGCGGTGGGTCTCGTCAATGTTGACAACACCGGTGATTTCGGAGATCTGCGCCATCTTCTTGGGACGGCGGGCCTCGAACAGTTCTTCGACTCGGGGAAGACCCTGGGTGATATCGTCACCGGCAACGCCGCCGGAGTGGAAGGTACGCATGGTCAGCTGAGTACCGGGCTCGCCGATGGACTGTGCGGCAATGATGCCGACTGCCTCGCCCAGGTCAACCTCTTTGGAGGTGGCCAGGTTCATGCCGTAGCACTTGGCGCAGACGCCGCTTCTGGCGCGGCAGCCCAGGATGGTGCGGATATAGATCTTATTGATGCCGTGTGCCTCGAATTTGGCGGCGTCCTCGGGCATCATCATCACGTTCTTGGAATGCAGCAGCTCGCCGGTGATGGGAGAAACCACATCATTGACGGGATAGCGGCCGCGGATACGGTTGCCGAAGGTATCGATCACGTCGCCCTTCTGGATGACGGCGCCCACCCAGATACCGTGGGTCGTGCCGCAGTCCTTCTGGCGGATGATGACCTCCTGGGAGACATCCACCATTCGGCGGGTCAGGTAACCGGAGTCGGCGGTACGCAGAGCGGTATCGGTCATGCCCTTTCGTGCGCCTCTGGAGGAGATGAAGTACTCCAGAACAGACAGGCCCTCACGGAAGTTTGCCTTAACGGGAATCTCAATGGTACGGCCGGCGGTATCGGCCATCAGGCCGCGCATGCCGGCCAGCTGACGGATCTGAGCCATGGAGCCACGGGCGCCGGAGTCAGCCATCATGTAGATGGGGTTGAATTCATCCAGGTTGCCCTGCAGCGCATTGGTGACATCAGCTGTGGTCTTTTCCCACTGCTGCACCACCAGACGGTAGCGCTCCTCATTGGTGATGAAGCCCTGGCGGTAGAAGTTTTCGATATCCACCACTTTGCCCTCGGCCTGCTTCACCAGCTCATACTTGATGGCGGGAACCACCATATCGGCAATGGACACGGAGATAGCGCCCTTGGTGGAGTATTTATAACCCAGCGCCTTGATGCGGTCGAGCATCTCGGTGGCGATGGTGAAACCGTGCTTGCGGATACACTTATCGATGATCTTGCCCAGCTGCTTCTTGCCCACCAGGAAGCTGACCTCCAGGTCAAATTCATGGCCGGGGATGCTGCGGTCGACAAAGCCCAGATCCTGGGGGATGGGCTCGTTATAGATCAGGCGGCCGACGGTGGCGTCGATGATGCGATACTGCATCTGTCCGTCGATTTCCTTGCCGTAGCGGACGCGGATGGGCGCATGCAGGCCGATGGCGCCGTCCGCATAGGCGGCAATGGCTTCCTCGGTGCTGGAATAATTGTGAACGGGGCGGAACTTGGCTGCCGCCTTGCCCACGGCGCTGGCAGCCTTGTTGGCGGCCAGGAACTCATCGGCATCCACGATCTCATTGACCGGCAGGTTGGTATCGCCCGCATCGGTGACGAACACGGTCTCGGAGCCCTTCTCTGCCTTGCCCAGGCGGGTATAGGTCAGGTAGTAAGCGCCCAGAATCATATCCTGAGTAGGCACGGTGACGGGCTTGCCATCCTGAGGCCGGAGCAGGTTGTTGGCGGACAGCATGAGCATTCTGGCCTCGGCCTGTGCTTCGGGAGACAGGGGGACGTGAATAGCCATCTGGTCGCCGTCGAAGTCGGCGTTGAAAGCGGTGCAGCACAGGGGGTGCAGCTTCAATGCGCGGCCTTCCACCAAGATGGGCTCAAAAGCCTGGATGCCCAGACGGTGCAGCGTAGGCGCACGGTTCAGCATCACAGGACGGTCTTTGATGATCTCATCCAGGGCGTCCCAGACCTCGGTCTTGCCCTTGTCGATCATCTTCTTGGCGGACTTGATGTTGTTTGCCAAGCCGTCGGAAACCAGCTTCTTCATCACGAAGGGGCGGAACAGCTCGATGGCCATTTCCTTGGGCACGCCGCACTGATACAGCTTCAGCTCAGGGCCGACCACGATAACGGAACGGCCGGAGTAGTCAACACGCTTGCCCAGCAGGTTCTGGCGGAAGCGTCCCTGCTTGCCCTTGAGCATATCGGACAGGGACTTGAGGGCGCGGTTGTTGGCGCCGGTGACAGCACGGCCGCGGCGGCCATTGTCGATCAGGGCGTCCACTGCCTCCTGGAGCATGCGCTTCTCGTTGCGGATGATGATGTCAGGAGCATGGAGCTGCACCAAACGCTTCAGGCGGTTATTTCTGTTGATAACGCGGCGGTACAGATCATTCAGGTCGGAGGTGGCGAAGCGGCCGCCGTCCAGCTGAATCATGGGGCGAATATCGGGGGGGATGACGGGCAGCACGTCCATGATCATCCAGCTGGGCTTGTTGCCGGATTCGCGGAAAGCTTCCACGACCTCCAGACGCTTGACCAGGCGCAGCTTCTTCTGGGAGGAAGCGGTCTTGAGCTCCGCACGCAGCTGCTCGGACAGCTGATCCAGGTCGATCTGCTCCAGCAGCTCCTTGATGGCCTCAGCGCCCATACCGGCCTTGAAGTCATCCTCATACTTCTCCCGCATGTCCCGGTATTCCTTCTCGGTGAGCACCTGGTTCTTGGCCAGGGGGGCATCGCCGGGATCGGTGACGATATAGGCGGCGAAGTACAGCACCTTCTCCAGCACCTTGGGGCTGATGTCCAGGATCAGGCCCATGCGGGAGGGGATGCCCTTGAAATACCAGATGTGGCTGCAGGGCGCGGCCAGCTCGATATGACCCATGCGCTCGCGGCGCACCTTGGCCTTGGTCACTTCCACGCCGCAGCGGTCGCAGATCTTGCCCTTGTACTTGATTTTCTTATATTTGCCGCAGTGGCACTCCCAGTCTTTGGTCGGTCCGAAGATCCGCTCGCAGTACAGGCCGTCCCGCTCGGGCTTCAAAGTACGGTAGTTGATGGTCTCCGGCTTTTTGACTTCGCCATAGGACCACTGCCGGATCATCTCCGGCGAAGCGATGCCGATCTTAATGGCATCAAAGGTGGCATTTGCCATAAGTGCGCCTCCTTATTCTTCCGTTGTATCGGCGTCGCCGTCTTCCAGATCGCCGAACACATCCATAATATCGTCAGGACCATCCTCATCGATCACGAAGCCGGAGTCCAGCACCTCGTCGGTGTCGCCGACCACCGTATCGCTGCGGTCGTCGGAGCTGTAGACGATCTCATCATCGTCGTCCTCGTCCTTCAGCTCGATCTCGTTGCCGTTTTCATCCAGCACGCGAATATCCAGGCACAGTGCCTGCAGTTCCTTCACCAAAACCTTGAAGGATTCGGGCACGCCGGGCTTGGGAATGTTTGCACCCTTGACAATGGCCTCGTAGGTCTTCACACGGCCGGTCACATCGTCGGACTTGACCGTCAGGATCTCCTGCAGGGTATAGGCAGCGCCGTAAGCTTCCAGCGCCCAGACTTCCATTTCGCCGAAACGCTGGCCGCCGAACTGGGCCTTGCCGCCCAGAGGCTGCTGGGTAACCAGGGCATACGGGCCGGTGGAACGGGCGTGAATCTTATCGTCAACCAGGTGATGGAGTTTCAGGTAGTAGGGGTAGCCGACGGTGACCAGGTTGTCAAAGGGCTCGCCGGTACGGCCGTCATACAGGATGGTCTTGCCATCTTCGCGCAGGCCGGCTTCCTTCAGGGTCTCGCGGATGTCCTTCTCGTTTGCGCCGTCGAACACGGGGGTGGCAACGTTCCAGCCCAGGGCGCGGGCAGCGTAGCCCAGGTGGACTTCCAGCACCTGCCCGATGTTCATACGGGAAGGCACGCCCAGGGGGTTCAGCACGATGTCCAGGGGGGTACCGTCAGGCAGGAAGGGCATATCCTCCTCCGGCAGAACGCGGGACACAACGCCCTTGTTGCCGTGACGGCCAGCCATCTTATCGCCCACGGAAATCTTCCGCTTCTGGGCAATATACACACGGACGGACTTGGTGACGCCGGGAGCCAGCTCATCGGAGTTCTCCTTGGTGAAGACCTTCACGTCCACAACAATGCCGCTTTCGCCGTGAGGCACCTTCAGGGAGGTGTCGCGGACTTCTCTTGCCTTTTCGCCGAAGATGGCCCGCAGCAGGCGCTCTTCGGGAGTCAGCTCGGTTTCGCCCTTGGGGGTGACCTTACCAACCAGATAGTCGCCGGAGTGAACCTCGGCACCCACGCGGATGATGCCGTTCTCGTCCAGGTCTTTCAGTGCATCCTCGCCCACGTTGGGAATATCACGGGTGATCTCTTCGGGACCCAGCTTGGTGTCGCGAGCTTCGGTCTCGTGCTCCTCGATATGGATGGAGGTGAACACGTCCTCCCGCACCAGGCGCTCGTTCAGAAGAATGGCGTCCTCGTAGTTGTAGCCTTCCCAGGTGACGAAGCCGATGAGTACGTTCTTACCCAGGGCGACCTCACCGCCGGAGCAGCTGGGACCGTCGGCAATAATCTGCTCGGTATCCACGCGCTCGCCCACCACGCAGTTGGGGCGCTGGTTGATGCAGGTGCCGGCGTTGGAGCGGGCGAACTTGGTCAGGTGATAGGTGGCGGTTTCGCCATCGTCATAGCGCACGGAGATATCCGTTGCGGAGACGGCGGTGACCACGCCGGGCTTCTTGGCCTTGATGCAGACCTCGCTGTCCACAGCGGCCTTGTGCTCGATGCCGGTGGCAACGACGGGGGGCTCGGTGGTCAGCAGGGGCACGGCTTGACGCTGCATATTTGCGCCCATCAGAGCACGGTTGGCGTCGTCGTTTTGCAGGAAGGGAATGAAGGAGGTCGCGATGGAGATCATCATTCTGGGGGACACGTCAACATAGTCGATCATGTTGCGGTCAACCTCGATGATCTCATTGCGGTGACGGCAGGTGATACGGGCGTTGGCAAGGCAGCCGTTCTCGTCCAGGGGCTCGCTGGCCTGACCGACGTAGTAATCGTCTTCCACGTCAGCGGTCATATACTCCACATCCCGGGTGACAAAGCCGGTGGCCTTGTCCACCTTGCGGTAGGGAGCCTCCACGAAGCCGTACTCGTTGATTCTGGCGAAGGTAGCCAGGTAGTTGATCAGGCCGATGTTGGGGCCTTCAGGGGTCTCGATGGGGCACATGCGGCCATAATGAGTGTAGTGAATGTCTCGCACATCGAAGGAAGCGCGGTCACGGCTCAGGCCGCCGGGGCCCAGAGCGGACAGACGGCGCTTGTGGGTCAGCTCAGCCAGCGGGTTGTTCTGATCCATGAACTGCGACAGCGGGGAGGAGCCGAAGAACTCCTTGATCACGGCGGTAACAGGCCGGATGTTGATCAGGCTCTGGGGGGTGACGGAATCCAGATCCTGCACGGTCATACGCTCACGGATAACGCGATCCAGGCGGCTGAAGCCGATGCGGAACTGATTCTGCAGCAGCTCGCCCACGCAGCGCAGGCGGCGGTTGCCCAGGTGGTCAATGTCGTCGGGGGTGCCGACACCCATGGCCACGCAGTTGAGGTAGTTGATGGAGGCCATGATGTCGTCCACAATGATGTGGTTGGGAATCAGGTCGTTCATCCGCTCCTCGATGGCTTCCTTCCAGCCGTCGGCAGGGACGGTATCCAGCATCTCGCGCAGGACGGAGAAGCGCACCTTCTCCTT
The DNA here is from genome assembly GCA_934567355.1 of uncultured Oscillospiraceae bacterium. Classification (GTDB taxonomy): domain Bacteria; phylum Bacillota; class Clostridia; order Oscillospirales; family Oscillospiraceae; genus Faecousia. The sequence continues at coordinate 126,327 of CAKTJC010000002.1, read as the reverse complement.
GATGCCGTACTGCTTGGGGTCGAAGTCCACGAAGTTTGCCATGTCCACCATGTTGTTGGAGAACACCTTCACATTATAGTCACCGATGCGGATGACCGCCTCGTTGACGCCCTTGGCGCTGAGCTCATGCGCTTGGGCACGGGAGATGAAGTCGCCGGGCATCACCAAAATTTCGCCGGTGATGGGGTCGGTGATGGGCTCTGCCGCTTCCTGACCGGACAGACGGCTCCAAATATCCATCTTCTTGTTGAACTTATAGCGGCCAACCTTGGACACATCGTAGCGGTGAGAGTCAAACAGCAGTCCTTCCAGATGGGCAATGGCGGTCTCCACCGTGGGAGGCTCACCGGGACGCAGACGGCGGTAGATTTCCAGCAGGGAATCTTCCTTGGTCTTGCAGGGATCCTTTTCCAGGGTGGCAATGATACGCTCATCCTCGCCGAACATTGCCTTGATCTGCTCGTCGGTGCTGACGCCCAGCGCACGGATCAGGCTGGTGATGGGCAGTTTACGGTTCTTATCGATACGCACCCAGAACACATTGGCATTGTCGGTCTCGTATTCCAGCCAGGCACCGCGATAAGGAATGACGGTGGCGGTGTAGGTGTGCTGATCGGCCTTGTCAACCTCGTGGCCATAGTACATGCCGGGGCTGCGGACGATCTGGGAGACGATGACGCGCTCTGCGCCGTTGATGACGAAGGTACCGCCATTGGTCATGACGGGGAAATCGCCCATAAAGATTTCCTGCTCTTTGATTTCATCCGTCTCCGTGTTGCGCAGACGAATGCGCACCTTGATGGGCTTTGCGTAGGTGGTATCCCGCTCCTTGCACTCCTCGATGGTGTACTTGGGCTTGTCCTCCATGGTGTAATCCAGGAAACTCAGCTCCAGCTTGCCGGAGAAGTCGGTGATGGTGCCCACATCCTTGAACACCTCGCGCAGGCCTTCGTCCAGGAACCACTGGTAGGAGTCCTTCTGGATTTTCAGCATGTTGGGGATTTCCAGAATCTCTTCATACTTTGCGTAGGACTTACGCATGGTCTTACCGAACATCACGTCCTTGACCATTGCCATATGGATCATCACAGCCTTTCTTTCGAAATGTGTTGCTTACTTGATACGCCAGGAGCCGTTGTCATTTATTACAAACTTACCACTTGACAGCAGCCCCACCCTGTGATAGAATGCGTTTGTGGGAGAAGACCACAGAGAGGCATGGTATCACACTATGGATTACCATTGTATCTCATATGCGGGCGTTTGTCAATTGGTTTTTCCGCCGTTTCGGGGGCATTTGTGCCCTCGGTTTTTTGTTTTTATGACCAAAATATACTGTTTCTCCCAAGAAGGCTTGGTGCTTGCAGCATGTGGCAGATAAATCCTTCAGGGTAAGTTTCATAGAAAAAGCAGACTCCATCCTTCGAACCGATGGAGTCTGCTTTTGGCATCACTGCACAATTTGGCAAGAAGCCTCAGACAGGAATTTTGCCTCAATTCAAAGTTTCAAAAATGAGGGAATACTTTATTGTATTTCCCATTTTTGAAACTGCGGAAGTGGGGCAAAAGAACGGCTGAGGCTCGTAGACACAATTGTGCAGTGATGCCTTTGTTATTCTCTTTCCTTTCCGCTGACAATGCGGTAGTAGGCGTGGGCTGTGAATTTATAGATGATCACATAAAAAACGCAGAAGATAAGGAACGCGCCCACGTTTGTAAGGATGACAAGGCGCTGATTGTGCAGGTTGAACGTTTGCAGCAGATGCCACACCAGCGGGAAGGCAAAGGCCAGATGGACGCCCGCCATCAGCAGCGGCGTAAAGAACACCAGCAGCACCTGGGAATTGATGCTCCTTCTGATGTCCTGCCGGGTCATGCCCACCTTGCGCATGATGGCAAAGCGGGACTGATCCTCATAGCCCTCGCTGACCTGCTTGTAATAGATGATCAGGGAGGCCGCCGCGATGAAGATGATGCTGAGCATGATGCCGATGAAGAACAGGCCGCCGTAGGTGATATAGAAGTCGTCCCGCTGCAGCGCCTGACACTCGCTGGACCAGCCGATGCCCTCCTGCGCCATGGGAAGATCTCTGATGCTGTCCCCCATTGTCTCGTGAAGCTCTATGATCTGCGCTTCCGGCAGCTCGAAGTCCGCGCCATAGTAGAACTTGCAGCTGAGCATATTCCGCGTTGCCTGGTTATTGGCCAATGTATATTTCAGGCTGGTCAGCGGCTCCAGATCCTTCAGATCGGAAATAACCAGCGTAATAGCAGGAATCACGGAGACGGACATCTCCCCTGTCACAATGTGCCGAGAGGTTCTGCCCACAATTCGGTATTCCATGCCGTTTATTTTCAGGGTGTCCCAGTCATAAGTGCAGTTATGGGTATCGATCAGCGCCTGACCGGTCCGCAGCTTCACATCCGCTCCATACATCCGGTTGTAATCCGCCTGATCCAGGAACATCAGCTGGCGCAGGCTTCCGTAGCCCCCCGTGAGATCGACCTCCGTGCGATCCGGCTCGGCCTTCTCATCCGTCATAGCTGCCGTGATCGTGGCATAGAAATAGTATTCCTCCGAAGCAGGCTCCACCTGGTTTTCCGCATAAATCCGGCGGAAATTATCCAGGATCTCTTTGCCGTGGGCTGCATCCATTTTTTCCGGTATCTGCACATCGATGCTGAAACCGCTGTCGTGGGAATAGCGGGAGCGCAGGGAATCCTCCGCGCCGATATACAGGCTGCTGGTGGAGGAGATCATCACCAGCACCATGGTAGCCAGGATGCAGATGGAGGCGAGTCCCGCACCGTTGCGCTTCATGCGGTAGGCCATGGAGGAAACGGAGACAAAATGCTGCTTCTGATAATAGTAGCCCTTCCACCTTTGCAGCAGGCGGCACAGCACCACGCTGCCGGAGATCATCAGCAGGTAGGTGGCTGCAATGACCATCAGCACCGCAATGAAGAAAAAGAGGAAGGCATCCATGGCATTGGAGATGGTGACGGCCATATAATAGGCGCCGCCCAGCAGTGCCAGTCCCAGAAGACCCAGAAGATAATTTGCCTTTGGCGGCTTTTCTCCGGCACTTTCGCTGCGCAGCAGCTCCAGCGGGCGGGACAGGCGCACCTGGAGCAGGGAGCGCAGAAGCAGCAGGACGAAGATGATGGCAAAAATAACCAGTGTGTACACAAAGCTTTCCCTGCGGACGGTAAAAGCATAGTCCACCTGGCCGCGCACCATATTCACAAGCCCCAGCTCTGCCAGCTTATACAGCAGCGTGCCCAGCCCCAGTCCCAGGGTCAGCCCCACCGCCGCCACGATCAGATTTTCCCAGAGCACCACCCGGCACAGGGCATTTTTGTCCATGCCCAGCACGTTGTACAGACCGAACTCCCGATACCGGCGGCGAATGAGGAAGGAATTGGTATACAGCAAAAACAGCGCCGCAAATGCCGCGACCACCACCTTGCCCAGGGAGAGGATCATCTCCATCTGGCCGCCGCCGCGCATGGCATTCAGCGCCGGTGAATAGCTCAGGGACTGCATGATGTGGCTCATCATCACCATACCGATGACGGTGAGCAGATAGGGCACATACAGCTTCCGGTTTTTCCGGATGCCGGAGCAGGCCAGGCGGAAATAGAGCATTCCTTTCACGCCTCGTCGCCTCCCGTCTGGAGCATGGTCAGCGTATCGGAAATTTTCTGGTACAGCTGCTCGTTATTGCACTGGCCGCGGTAGAGCTGATGGAACACCTGGCCGTCCTTGATGAACAGCACCCGGTCGGCACAGCTGGCGGCCTTGACGGAGTGGGTGACCATCAGGACGGTCTGACCGCCCTTGTGGATCTGGCTGAACAGGCGCAGCAGCTCGTCGGTAGACTTGGAATCCAGTGCGCCGGTTGGCTCGTCGGCCAGGATGATCTTGGGCTTCATCATCAGCGCCCGCGCCACAGCCGCCCGCTGCTTCTGTCCGCCGGAGACCTCATAGGGGTACTTTTTCAGCAGATGGGCGATGCCCAGCTCAGCAGCAATGGGGGCAAGCACCTCCTTCATCTGCGGGTAAGGAACGCCCGCCAGCACCATGGGCAGGTAGATATTATCCTCCAGATTGAAGGTATCCAGCAGATTGAATTCCTGGAACACAAAGCCCAGGTTATCCCGGCGGAAGGCGGCGATGTCCTTTTCCTTGATGTTTGCCAGATTCTTGCCCTCCAGCAGCACGGTGCCGGAGGTGGGCTTATCCAAAGCAGCCAGGATATTCAGCAGGGTGGTCTTGCCGGAGCCGGACTCACCCATGATGGCGGTATATTCGCCCTTCTCCACCGTGAAGTTTACATCCCGCAGGGCTTCCACACTGTTGCCGCCGAAGCGGGTGGTGTATACCTTTTTCAGATGCTCAACCGTCAGCAGGCTCATTGTTCGTCCTCCTCTTCCTCGCTGATATTTCTTTTCGCGCACAGGGCAGCCACGGCCAGAAAGACGATCAGGCAAATGGTGCGGTTCATCTTTTTCATTTTTTCGTTACTTCCTTTCCTTTGATGGCACCATTATACTGCATCCAGCCTCCCCCCGCCCGCGATTTGCATTACAGTATGGCAGGCAAAACGAACAAGATCGTCACATTTAAGTCAGAAGCCGGAGAATACTCCCCGGCTCCTCTATTCAAATACGGTTTCCCGGCGGCTCAGATCCAGCCGGATCAGGGTTCCCTTGCCGGGCGTGGATTCGGCGCTGATGCCGTGCCCCAGGTTTTTGCAGATGCGTCTGCACAGATACAGGCCAAGCCCTGTGGCTTTTTTATCGCTGCGCCCGGTGTCCCCCGTGTAGCCCCGGTCGAAGATGCGCGGCAGATCCTCCGGCGCGATACCGATGCCGGTATCCCGGATGCACAGGCATTCGTTCTCCCAATAGATGGTGACCGTCCCCCGGGGCGTGTATTTCAGGGCATTGGACAGCAGCTGCTCCACCACGAAAGCGAGCCACTTTTCATCGGTGACGACGCATGCGTCAATGGGCGTGTATTCCAGGCGGATGCCCTTGCGGATAAACTGGGCGGCGAATTTCCGGATGGCGCTCTTTACAATTTTGTCCACCCGGCATTCCCGGAACAGATAGTCCGTATCCACGCTGTCCAGCCGCTGATAGGTCAGCACCATTTCCGCATACTGCTCGATGCGCTGCAATTCCTCACCCAGGGTGCGGCTGAAAGCGGAATCCTCGCTTTCCAGCAGCAGACGCATGGAGGCAATGGGGGTTTTGATCTGGTGTACCCAGGTGGTGTAATAATCCCGCTGCTCCTCCTCGCGGCGCTGGGTCTGGCGCTGCAGCTCTTCGCTGCGGCGGAGCAGCCCCAGGATGATCTCCCGATAGGCATCGTCCGCTTCGCCGTCAAATTCCTCCAGCCGCTCCGGCAGGTCATCCGGCAGAGAGGCAAGGGCGGCAAGCTTTTTCAGCTTCTGCCGTTTCTTCCAGATGCACGCAGCGAGCACGGCAAGGAGCAGCAGGGCGCACAACACGCTGGGGTACAGCGCCGCCGCCACGGGCAGATGGTACAGCCGGAAGGCCGCGGCAAAGATGCCGCCGCACACCGCCGGCAGCGCCAGCCATTTCAGCGGACGCATCCATTTCTTTTCCATGCCGTCACCTCAATCGATCAGGTAGCCCACGCCGAATTTGGTCTCTATGAAATCCTTGAGTCCCGCCGCCTCCAGCTTCCGACGCAGGCGGCCAACATTCACCGTCAGAGCATTTTCGTCCACAAAGGAATCCGTCTGCCACAGCGCTTCCATCAGTCTTTCCCGGCTGACCACCTTCCCCTTGCTCTTCATCAGCTCCAGCAGAATGCGGTATTCATTCTTGGAAAGACCGATCTGCTTTCCCTCATAAACCAGGGAATTGTCGCCGGTGTTCAGCATAGCGCCCCGGTGCTCCAAAACAGGGCTGCTCTCGCCGAAGGAATAGGCGCGGCGCAGCAGCGCCTGGATCTTGGCGATCAGAACGCTGCCGTCAAAGGGCTTGGGGATGAAGTCATCCGCCCCCATGTTCATGGCCATGATGATGTTCATATTATCGGAGGCGGAGGACAGGAAGATGATGGGCACCTTGGACACCCGCCGAATTTCACTGCACCAGTGATAGCCGTTCATAAAGGGCAGGCCGATGTCCATCAGCACCAGATGGGGATTGCAGGCGGCAAATTCCCCGGCTACATTCTGAAAATTCCGGACAGTCACCGCCTCCATACCCCAGGATGCGATCAGCTGGCTGACGCCCCGGGCAATGCCCTCGTCGTCCTCCACAATAAAAATGCGATACATAATTTTACCTCAGCCGGTTTTTTGTGCTTCTGCACGCGGCAGGCGGTCACAGCTTCACCGGGCATGCGCCGGTGGTCTCGCCGCCGCGCAGTACATCCGCCAGCGCTGCCAGCGTCGGCTCCTCATAGTCGTAGGAGGCCAGCTTCCAGGCTCCCTCCGGAGCGGCGGACAGGTCATAGGGATTGCGCAGCGCAACAATCGCCAGGGGTTTATTCAGCGCCGCCAGTGCCTGCGCCAATTGCAGCTGCCCCCGGAACAGGTGGCCGTTGCAGGTGCCCAGGACGATTTTGCCGCTGCCCTTTGCCCGCTCCACAGCGGCGCGGATGTCCGCCTCGCCGGGCTCCTTTGGGGTGACCAGGCAATCCGCACCGAAGGACTTTGCCATGTATTCCGGGAAGGTAAACGCCCAGCCGTCCTCATTGGCAACGCCGGACACCCGATAGTCCGCGCAGCCGCAGAAGAAGGTATCCCCGTCCGCCCGGAAGGGCGTCCCGCCCAGGCAGCTGATTGCCTGGCGGCTCATGCGCTGCACTGCCAGACGATCCTCCGGGCGGTTGCAAAGCTCCGCCTCCGGCGCGGCAAACAGCTGCCGCTTAAACTTCAGAATCCGCTCCACGGATTCCCGAAGCTCCTCCATATCGAATTCACCCCGGGCGGCAGCCTCATTCACGGTCTCGGCCGCCCGAAGCTCCAGCTCGAAGGTGGCGGAGATCTCTGCAATGTCCACGCCCGCCTTTATGGAGGCTACAACGCCCTCCGGCGTGCCGTAATGGTCGCGGATAGCCAGCATCTCCATGCAGTCGGTGAAGATCAGACCGTCAAAGCCCAGCTTCTTTCGCAGCAGCTCCGTGACCATGTAGCGGGACATGGTGCAGGGTACCTGCTCGCTTTGGATATTGGGGAAGAGCACATGGCTCATCATCACCGCCGGGGCTCCCGCCTCGATGGCGCGGCGGAAGGGGATCAGCTCCAGCTGCTCCAATTCCTCCTCGGTCTTGTCCACCCGGGGCAGCCCCAGGTGGCTGTCCACCGCCGTATCGCCGTGGCCGGGGAAATGCTTGATGCAGCAGTGCACGCCGCTGCCCCGGTAGTGCGCAATGGAAGCACATCCGAAGGCCGCCACCCGCGCCGCCTCGTCACCGTAGCTCCGGACGCCGATGACGGGATTATTGGGATTGCTGTTCACATCCAGCACAGGCGCCATGTTGAAATTTGCCCCCAGGCCGCGCAGCTGCCGGATGGTGATCTCCGAGGCACGGCGGGCATTTTCCGGGTCGCCGGTGGCGGCGACGGCCATCGCGCCGGGGACATTCACCGCGTCCTTGGGAAGCCGCGAGACCATGCCGCCCTCTTCGTCGATGATGATGAAGGGCGGGATGCCGGTTTCCTGCGTGATAAAATCCCGGATCTCTGCGCACAGGCGGCGCACCTGCTCCGCGCTTTCCACGTTGCGGCGGAAGAGGATCACATTGCCGATTTTATATTCCCGAATCAGATTTTTGAATTCTTCGGTCAGTGCCGTGCCGTGGAAGCCGTATTCCAGCTTCTGCCCCAGCAGCTGCTTTATGGTCAGTTCCATTTTGGTTCACTCCTTGGGATAACGTTCGTAGGCAGCCTTCCTCAGGCGGAAAGCCTGACTCTCGGATGCGTAACGGCTGAGGATCTCCTCTGCATTCCAGCTTGGGCTTTCAAATTCTCGGTGCCCCGCCAGCAGAGAGATGAAGGGCTTTCCGTCCTGCCGCACCGGGTCGAGGAAGCGGAAGTCTGCGGGATACATTCTCCGCAGCAGATCCAGCAGTCTTACCCCCAGTGCCACCGGCTGCACGGCCTTTTCATCCGTAATGTGCAGGTGGATGCCGCCGCAGAGCTCGCCCTGGTGCTTGGAGGCGGTGGGATTAAAGTACACCGGCGTCGCCTCCACCCCGGGGCAGCCCAGTTCGTTGAACGCCCGGCAAAAGCCCTCCGCCCGGATGAAGGGGGCGCCGAGGATGGCAAAGGGATCGGCTGTCCCCCGTCCCTCGGACAGGTTCGTGCCCTCGATCAGGCAGGTGCCGGGATACAGCAGCGCCGTCTCGAACCGGGGAATGCCCAGGCTGGGCGCGACCCAGCAGTGCCCCCAGTCCCGGAAGGTCATTTCCCGCGTCAGGCCGCCGCAGGGCACGATGTGCAGGTCGCACCGGCAGTTCAATTCCGCATTCATCATTTCCGCCAGCTCGCCGCAGGTCAGTCCGTAGCACACCGGCATTTCGTAGCCGCCGACGAAGCTCTCCGTCTCCCTGCGCAGCAGACCGCCCTCCACCCGGTCGCCCAGGGGGTTGGGTCGGTCGAGCACTACCAGCCGTTTCCCGGCAGCGGCGCAATCCTCTATGCAAAAGCGCAGGGTGCTCAGGAAGGTATAATACCGGCAACCCACGTCCGCCATGTCGTAAACCAAGGTGTCGAACAGCGCCAGCGTCTGCACCGACAGCCGCTTGGAGGTCTTGGTATAGAGGCTGCGCACGGTCAGGCCGCTCTCCGGGTCGACTTCGTCGGCAAAAAGCGCACCCGCCGCCTTGTCACCCCGCACGCCGTGCTCCGGAGCAAGCAGCAGCCGCAGGTCGCAGCACTGCCGCAGCACATCGATGGTGGGCACATTCCCGCCGGTTCGGCCGGAGGGGCCGGTAAGCAGGGCAACCCGTCCCTCAAACAGGCGGCCAAATTCCCCCACCCGGTCAGCGCCGAATAAAACCATGGTTCTTCCTCCTTCAGGGCTGCAGCAGCCACTGCATGCAGTCGTGCAGCGACTGATCCCAGAAATCCCAGGTGTGGTTTCCGGGGCGGTGGTCGAAGCGGTAAATCGCACTGTTTTTCTGCAGATGAGCGGCAAATTCCACATTCATGGGATACAGCGCGTCCTGCTCTCCGCAGGACAGGTAGATGGGCGGCAGATCTTTTTTCTGCGCCAGGGCAAACAGATCGTTTTCCCTGCCCGGCTGCTTTCCAATGCCCAGCAGGGCATCAAATTCCCAGGCGCGCAGTGCTCCGTCCCGGCGGGAGGTGGCGTTCAGATCGGTCACCCCAGAGAAGCTGCCGCAGCCGGCATAGCGTTTGGGATAGGTCAGAGCGCATTTCAGCGCGCCGAAGCCGCCCATGGACAGCCCCATCACATAGCTCTTCTCCCGCTGAAGGCTCAGGCCAAACATGCGGTGCACCGCCTGGGGAAGCTCCTGGGAAACATAGGTAAAGTAGTCCAGGCTATATACGCCGTCGATATAAAATCCGCGCTGCACCTCCGGCATGATCAGTGCCGCACCAAATTCTCTGGCGTAACGCTCGCATGCGGTAAATCGCATCCAGTTGGTGCAGTTATCCGACAGGCCATGGAGCAGATAGATCACCTTCGCATCCTTCAGCTTTCCCTCATCCGGGAGAACCGCCTGGAAGGAGGTGGTCATTTGCAGGGTTTTTGAAAAATATTCAACTCTTAAAAATGCCATTTTTTCTTCCTCCTAGAGAAGCTCTGACTAAATCAGCAAGACCCTCTGCCCAGCCGCAGATGATTTATTCAGAGGTTCCTTAAATTTCATCCAGTGTCTGAACCAGCTTATACTGTTCCTTTGGGATCATGAAGCATTCGCAGTAGCCCTTTCTGCCCTGGATGCCCCGCAGTCGCTTCAAATGGGAATAGTACTCCTTATAGGGGAAACTGGTGGAATGGACGGCGAACCAGTGGTGCTCGATGGCCTTTTCCCACAGGGGGAAGCCGTCAGTCACGTCCAGGTAGACATAGGGCTCAAAGCCGGGGGCATCCTCCCAGTTCTCGGCAAAATAGAGGTGCCTGGCAAAATGCTTCGGCAGCTCCCTCTGAAAACCTTCGATGGCGGCATAGAACCAGGCATCCACCACGATTTTGTGGCAGACCATATGATCCTTATGCATGCTGTTTTCATGGTGGGTGACGATGATGTCGGGCTTTACCTTGCGGATGATGTCGCACACGGCAAAGCGAACCTCGTCGTTATCCGGCAGCAGACCATCCTCATAGGGCAGGACATAGCTCTCGCCGCCAAGGTCGTGGGCAAAAGCCGCCGCCTCGGCGATCTTCCCCCGGCGGTATTCGGCGATGTCCGCCCCGGCGGGGGCTCCCTTTTCTCCTGCCGTCAGCGCCAGGGTGACGGCCTTCCCCCCATGCACGGCGCAGGTGGCAAGCAGTGCGCCTGCGGTCAGTTCGGCGTCGCCGATGTGCGCGCCGATGGCAAGTACGGTATGTTCTTTCATTTTTTACAGCTCCTTTCGGGAAGCTCTGATTAAATCGGCAAGAGCTGACAGCGAGAGATTTTTCACCGGATGAAGGTTTCAAAAGCGGAGGAATACTTGGTGTATTTCCCACTTTTGAAACCGCACAGCCGGGGAAAAAGATCCGCTGCTCAGCCGAAGCCGATTTATTCAGAGGTTCCTCAGCATCACGCCGAAGGTTCGCACGATGCGGAACCCGGCACCCAGATAGATAAAGCGGGCATGGTTATCCTCCCCCGTAAACAGGGACATGTATTGGGAACCCGCCTGCTTTTCCCGCTCCAGCAGGCGATAGAAGAGCAGGGTGCCCAGGCCGTGCCCTTCGTACTGCGGTGCGACGCCAAGGCCGGCAAAATATCCCCGGCCGGTTTCCTCCGGATAGACGGGGCCGGTAAAGCCTGCGCAGGTATTGCCCTTCAGGCCGACCAGCAAGTCCATGCCGGTCTCCCCTGCCGCCGGGATTTCCGCCGACCACATGGGATTTTGCAGAGCGTCCACCATTTCGTTCAGCCCTGTATGCCGGGACGCATCGTAGCGCTCCACCCGGTAGCCCTCAGATGCCATCTTTTCCGCCTTTTCCTCTACCCACCGGGGCGTCTCATAGTCGGAGAGATTCAGGTACATGGCGCACTCCCGGGTAGCCTCCCGATAGCCCAGGGCGATCATGCGGTCGTGCAGGGGAATGTCCAGGGCGATACCCGGCGCGTTGTTGTGCTGGTGCCCCGGCGTGCCGGGGATGACCCAGGGCAGCCGGATGGGATTAAAGAAGGTAACAGCGCTGTAGGTTCTGCCCACCCGCCGGAAGGCATCCTCCAGAGCGGTAAGCAGCAGGGCAGTATTTTCGTCGGTATCCGCCTCCTGCGCCAGAATCAGGCAGCTGACATAGCCCCGGACATCCCCCTTGGGAATATCCGCGCCGGTGCAGCCGTTTACAAAGCCCAGTACTTTCCCCCCTTCCTCCAGCACAAAGGTATATTCCGGGGAGAAATGGGGATGGCCGGTGAGCAGGCGGCGGAAGGCTTCCTGCGTCAGCGGGGCAAATCCCAGCCCAGTCCCGGCGGTATTCCAGAGGGTGAAGAGGTCTTTTTCATCCGTTTGCAAATATGTTCTGATCATCGTTTTCTCCTTAAAAACGCCGCAAGCGCCGCCTCCTACCAAAGGCGGTCGACTCAGGGGTTTCTTTCATGCAGCAGCCCCCACCGAAACAGTGGGGGCTGCAATCAATACATCTTATCAGCCCTTGACGGCGCCGATGGTGACGCCTTCCATAAAGTACTTCTGCAGAGAGAAGAACAGGACAAACATGGGCAGTGCAGAAACGGTGGCACCGGCCATCATGGGTGCGAACAGGGTCTCGTTTGCGAATTTGAACTGCTTCAGACCCACCTGGATGGTGAACATGGCCGGGTTGTTGGTGACAAGGAAGGGCCAGAAGAAGTCGTTCCAGCTGGACATGAAGGTATTGATGGCCATAACAGCCAGCACGGTCTTTGCCAAAGGCAGAATGATCTTTACAAAAATCTGGAACTGGTTGCAGCCCTCGATCTTTGCGCTCTCGATCAGCGGCGTGGGCAGGCCGGTGAAGAACTGCTTGCACAGGAAGATATTGTAGGCCGTGCACAGCCCCGGCAGGATCATGGCCGCGTAGGTATTGGTCATGGAGAACTTGCGCACCATCAGGATATACAGGGGCACCTGGGTCACCTGATAGGGAATCATCATGGCCACCAGGATCATGGAAAACAGGATGCCGCTGCCCTTGAATTTGATCTTGGCAAAGGCATAGCCCGCCATGGAGGCGAAGATCACGTTGCCCACCACGGCGCAGGAGGCCACGACGCAGCTGTTGATGATCCAGCGCAGGGAATACTGGTTAAAATCGAAGAATGCCTGGAAGGACTCCAGCGTGAAACGCGCCGGGAAAATGGTGCGCATATTGCCCGCCGTGGACACATTGGGGCCAAAGGCGGAGAGAATCATGTAGCAGATGGGAAACAGCGTCGCCGCCGCCAGGATGGTCAGGACAATGGCAATCACGGCATTGCGCAGGTAGCGGATCTTCACATTGTCCAGATGCTGGGAATAAAGTCCGGTTGTTGCCATGTCTATTCCCTCCTTAATACTCGACGTCCACGCCCATTGCCTTGAACTGGAACAGGGACATAATGGCAATGGCAATGGTCAGCAGGATTGCCTGGGCGCAGGCCATGCCGAACTCGTTCCGCTCGAAAGCGTTGCGGTAGATCAGCAGACCGATCATGGTGGTGGAATTGTCCGGGCCGCCGCCGGTCATGATGTAGGCATTCATAAATACCTGGAAAGAGCCAATCACGCCGGTAATCAGCAGGAACAGGGTGGTGGGCTTGACGAGAGGCCAGACAATATAGCGCACCTTCTGGAAGAAGGTAGCACCGTCCAGCTCGGCGGCCTCAAAATAGCTGTTATCAATGCCCAGCAGAGCGGCAATATATGTAATAACCCTTACGCCATGGCTGGAAAGCAGCGCCATGATAATCAGGGAAAGCATCGAGGTTTTAGTAGAAGAGAGCCAGTTCTGTGCCGGGACACCGAAAAAGCCCAGCAGCCGGTTGAAAATTCCATCCGGGGAGGAATCGTACAGCCACAGCCACACCACGCTCAGCGCCACGCCGGAGGCGATGCCGGGCAGGTAATACATGGCCTTGAAAATGGACTGCACCTTTTTCCTGAAGGGCAGGATCATTACCGCGATGGAGAAGGAGAGCAGCAGCGACAGGGGCACCACGATCACGGTATAAATCAGGGTGTTGTACGCCGCCTTGTAGAAAAGATTAAACTTGGAGAACTTCAGCGTATCGGCATAATTCTTCAGACCGATGAACTGGGAGCCAAAGGGCTTATATTTCAGGAAGCTGGTGTAAATGGCGCTGATGACGGGATAAAGAGTAAAAACGCAGAAAATCACCATGGCGGCAGCAATAAAGACATAGCCCCAAAGATCATCGTTGGTAAGTCTCAGCCTGCGGTGAACCGTCCGCCGCTTTTCTTTCGTATCGTTCATTGTCTACCTCCAGGGATAAAATACCCACCCCACCGAGGTGGGGTGGGTGACTGTTAGATTTTAGATCTTGCCGGAAACGCAGTTCTCAGCGCCGAAGGCATCGTGGGCAGCCTCAACGATGTGATCGTAAGCTTCCTGAGCAGTGATCTCACCGGCCAGCAGAGCCTGGAACTTGGGCACGATCTGCTCGTCCAGCAGCTTCTTGGCGGTGGCGGACATCTCAGCGGTGATGCCCTCGGGAGGAGCCTGCACCATGGCGATGCAGCGCTCTGCAGTGGCCAGGTTGTCAGCATCGCGGCCCTCGGGCAGAACCAGGGCGTCACGGCCGGACTGGCAGACAGGAGTCAGGTACAGGTCGTTCATGCAGGCGGCAATGCGGTCGCCGGAGCAGATGTAGTCCATGAACAGCAAGACGTTCTTCAGGTGCTCATCGGTGGTCTTGTTGTTGCGCATGGCGATCAGGCCATCCACAGTGCCGTAGCAGGACTCTTCGCAGCCGTCCATGGTGGGAACGGGCAGGAACGCGTAGTCCATCTTCAGGGAGTTTTCAACGGCGGTGCCGTCGTTGGCATCCAGCGCGGCGTTATTCTTGCGGAAGTTGTTCTCGAACAGAGGCATTGCCTTGCCGAAGATCATGGCGTTGCCGGTCTGGCACATAACCATACGCTGACCGGCTTCCACGCCGAAGTTGGGCATGTAGCCGGACTTGGTCATCTCTTCGACGGCCTGCAGCAGGGTCAGCATGTTCTCGGAGGTGAAGGCGTACTTCAGGTCAGGGGTGAAGGTGTTGCTCAGGCCAGCGCCTGCGCCGAAGATGGACAGCATGTCGGAAGCGGTAACGCCGGAGTTGGCGAACACGAAGCCGTAGGTACCGTCCTTGGTGCCCTGCTTAATGACATCCAGGAACTCCTCATAGGTCCAGCCCTCTTCCTGGATCTTCTTGACGTCGATGCCCAGCTCTTCCATCATGGTCTTGTTGGCACCGATGGACTGGATGGTCAGGTACAGGGGCAGGCCGTAAGTGGTGCCTTCCATGGACATGTACTTCACAGCGCCCTCGTCGTAGTCGGCCAGGCGGTCAGCATCCATGTACTGTGCAATGTCAACGGCAACACCCATCTCCACGAAGGTGCCCAGGATGCCGGAAGAAATCTCGGCGATGTCGGGAGCCTCACCGGCCAGAGCCATGTTGTTCAGCTTGTCGTTGTGATCGCCCCAAGAGGTCTCGATGATTTCAACGTTCAGGTTGGGATACAGCTCGTGGAAATCAGCAGCCCAGGTCTTCAGGCTTTCCAGGTAGCTGCCGGTAACGGGGGGAGCCATGATAACAATGGTATCCTCGGCCTCTGCGCTGGCGCCGATGGCAAACAGCCCCAGAACCATGACACAGACCAACAGCATAGAGATGATCTTCTTCATTTATTTTCCTCCTGATGTTTCAATATTACGCCCAAGGAGGTGCGGTTCTTCCCGCATTTCCTTGTGCATAGTGCTATTATAGTTTATCCTGCATTTTGTGTCAAGTATTTTGTAAAGCGTCGAAACATTTTTTCATGTCATGATTGGAAATTGCCCGTTTTGTTGGATATGGTGAAACAACGCTGTCCATTTTCCTCCAGAAATATGCATATTGTACAATTTCTGTCTTCTTTTTTTGGTTACAAAGTGAATGGTCTTTCCCGAAATAAAACGATACAATGGAAATACATCGTTCCGTGTCTTTTCTTTGGCGTAGGGTGCAGAGCATCCGTCCGGAAACAGGGAACCAAAAGGAAGAAAGGGGAAACCAATGAACAGTGCATTGCTGCGGCTTCGGGAGAGCTCCGAGCGATTTTCCAGCACCGAGCGGGGGGTGGCGGAACGCATTCTGGCGGAGCCGCAATTGGTCGTTGACCTGAGCGTCCACGAGCTGGCGCAGAAGACCTTTTCTTCCCCCTCCACCATTGTGCGCATGTGCAGCCATACCGGCTACTCCGGCTACAAGGAATTCCGCCGTGCGGTGACTTATGAGCTTGCCCGGCGGGAGCAGACCCGGCGGGATGAGCAGCAGGAGATCCGGCGCTCGGACTCTTTGGAGCAGATCATCGACAAGATCACCTACTCCAATATCCTGTCCCTGGAGGAAACACGGGATCTGATCGATGTGACCGTGCTGCGGGAAAGCGTAACGCTGCTGCGGCAGGCGCGGGTAATTCATCTGTTTGGTTTGGGCGCGTCGCTGTGCGCAGCCAAGGATGCCTACCTGAAATTTCTGCGGCTCAATAAGCTCAGCGTCATCAACGAGGACTGGCACTCCCAGCTGATCCAGTCCCAGAACGCGACAGCAGAGGATGCGGCGCTGGTATTTTCCTATTCCGGCGCCACATCCGAGGTGGTCGCCTGTATGAAAAATCTGAAAAAGAACGGCACGCCCATCATCGCCATCACCCGCTGCGTCCAGACCCCGGTGTTTGAACTGGCCGATCACCGGCTGTACATCGCCGCCAACGAATCGCTGTTCCGCAGCGGCGCCATGTCCTCCCGCATGTCCCAGCTGAACGTGGTGGACATTCTCTTCACTGCGCTTGCCAACGAAAATTACGAGCAGTCGGTGGAGCAGCTGTCCAGGACACACATCCAGAAGCCCGACAAGCCCCAGCGTTGACGGGATGCCGATGGTGCGGTATAATAGGTTTTGTCCGCCGCAGGAGCGGTCTTTTGCGGCATTTTTATTTGCAGTTTAGCAAGGCGGTTACTCCATGAACTTTTCTCCAGATTCCAAATTTATGTCTCTGTGCGTCCGGCTGGTGGCTCTGTTCAAGATCAATCTGCTGTGGCTGGTGTGCAGCCTGCCCATTGTCACCATCGGCGCTTCCACCTGTGCCATGATCGCCTGCCTCAATGCCATGAAGCAGGAAGAGGACTGCGGGGTGCGCATTTTCTTCCGCGCCTTCCGGCAGCATTTTCCAAAGGCCACCGCACTGTGGCTGCTGATCGTTTTTCTGGGGGCAATGCTGGCGCTGGACTACCGGATCGTTGCCTATATGACCTTCCCGGGCCGCATGGCGGTGATCGGCGTGATCTTTTTCTGCGGCTTTGCCCTGGTGCTGGTGGGCGGCATCATTTTTCCGCTGCTGGTGCGCTATCCCGGCACCATCCGGGACACCGTTGTCAACGCGGTATTGCTCAGCATCGCCCATCTGCCGAAAATGCTTCTGATTACTGCCATGAACATTCTCCCCGCTCTGCTGCTGGTGGTGATCCCTCAGGTCTTTTTCTTCCTCAGCTTTCTCTTTCCCATTTGCGGGTTTTCTTTGATCGCGCTGTACGATCTGACTGTCATCAACAAAATCTTTGCAGTGCTGGAAGAACCGACTGCCTAAGCCCCCTTGCGCCAAAGCGCCTTCCCCTGTTTGTGCAACAGGAGAAGGCGCTTTTCATTTTGCCGTTATCTCGGATCCCTGCCACCAATGGGCTGCGAAAACAGGCCGTGCCGGTTGCAGTACCACAGCAGCATTCCCCTGCCCCGGTTCTGGAAGCCGGCCTGCATATCTCCCTCCGGGTAGAGCTTCACCAGTTCGAAGCGATCCTCCGTGCAGTAGGCGGCAAAGGAGATATAGTGGGTCTTGGTCATGGGGTGGGCGGATGTGATATAGAATTCGTTTTCGATCCGCTCGCAGATAACCTCGTGTGCTTCATCCGGCATCTCCGGCTCCAGGGGCGGCAGGGAGATGCCGCAGCAGCAGACCGGGGCGCTGCCGGTGGAATGGACGATATTGCCGCACAGGGGGCAAACATAGAGGCTGGAGCGGCGGAGATTGGCAGAGCGATTCCGGTTTTCGATCTGCTCCCCGGACAGCAGCTCCGGCACGGAGACCCGCAGCTCTTTGGCCAGCGGCTCGAGCAGAGAAATATCCGGCAGTCCCCGCCCGGTTTCCCATTTGGATACGGTCTTGTCGCTGACGGCAAGCTTCTGCGCCAGCTGGAGCTGGGTCAGGTTCTGCTTCTCCCGCAGCTGACGGATCACGCTGCCCGTAATATAGTGGTTCATTTTCTGCACTTCCTTTCCCCGCCAGCATAGCACGATACGCCCCCGGGCACAACCTACGCTTCGTAGAGTGCCGAACGCACCAACGTGGCAAGGCTCTGCGCATCCAGCCCCGGCGCGGCGGACAGGGAATAGCTGAAGCCGTCCGCCTGCCATACGGCAAGGGAGTAGCTCTCGCCCTCGCCCCTCAGGGTGACGGAAACACCGCCGATGTCCAGTTCCGTCTGGCAGGAATAGACGTTGTAATCCCCGGAGATGTCCTCGCTGCCCCGGCTCTTGCGCAGCATGACGGATGCATCCGCCCCATCGTAGCGGATCTGCGCCAGCTCACCCCAGCACCAGGCATAGCTGACGGAGAGCGGCTCAAAAGGAAGCGGCTCAAAAGGAAGCGGCTCAACGTCGCGGATGGAAAACCCCGCCCGCTCTGCCAATGCCTGCGCCGACTCGACCTCCTCCATGCCAAATTGGGCGCTGACCACCTGCTCCGGCTCCGCCGGCTGCCGGTGCAGCAGCAGGATGCTGCCGGTGAGCAGCACTGTCAGGCAGGCTGCCAGCGGCACAAGCTGCCGCCAGCGGCGCTTGGCTACTGCCTTTTGGGAACCGGCATCCATCTCCTGCGCAAGGTGACGGAGGATGCGGCCGCGCATTTCGTCGTCAACCTGGATCTCTTCCATGATTTCATTATATGCCTTCCTCAAAATCGTAATCCTCCTTCAGAATCCGGCGCAGTCTGTCCCGCCCGCGCTTCAGGTCGGAACGGACGGTGCTTTCATTGCGGTGCAAAATGGCCGCAATCTCCCGGGTGGAGCAGCCCTCCTGGTAGAACAGGTGGATGACCTCCCGGCAGTTTTCCGGCAGCTGCTTCACCGCCTCCCATATGAAGCGCAGATCCTCCCGCTCCTCCGATGCCAGTGTTTCATCCAGCTCGTCCGTCTGCCGGATGCGCAGATACTGAAGCTTGTTTTTGCTCGGATTGGCCGCCACAGTCAGCAGCCACGCCTTTTCATGCCCGTCGCTTTCAAAACGGGGGACGGACTGGATGTATTTCAGCAGGGTATCCTGCAAAATATCCTCGGCATCGCTGAGATTATGAAGGTAGGAATAGGCCAGGCGGAGAATGGCATTGCCATAGCGATCCAGCACCGTCTCTGCATCGCAGAGAGCAGCGGATGGATCCTCCGCCGTGTGCAGCTCCGCCGCTCTCTGCGCGGCGAAAGCGCAGAGCCGGCACAGCCATCGCCAGAGCAGCTGCCACACCCCGGGCAGCGGAAAAGGGAGCGCAATAACCACAGTTCACACCTCAATCCTTCGTTCTTTATTTCATGGCGGCGACAATGGTCTCCACCTTTTCAGCCGTCATGGCCTGAGCGGACACGCAATAGGAAAACCGCCCGCTGACCCAGGTGGCCAGCATCACCCTGCCGTCGTCTCCCTGGAAGGTCACCTGATAATTGCCGACGGTTTTTACCGCCGATTCTGAATAGATGTTATAGTCCCCGCTTACATCCTGATTGCCGAAGCCCTTGCGCAGCAGAACATGCTCCTCGGAGTCCTCTGTCTCGCGGTAAAACACCTGGATCACCTCCGAACCCAGCGTCTGGATCAGCACCGGCTGCATCGCGCCGATGGTCTTGGGCACGGTGAAGGAGAAATCCGTCGCAAGTTGGGCATCCTCCATGCTGTCCTGATCCGTCCAGGGATTGGGCGTTCCCACCTGGGCATACAGCTCCGGCGCTGTCCCGCTGCCCGCAGGCAGCATGCTCCCCGTCACTGAAACCGCCGCCACTGCGCACGCCAGCACAATCAGCAAATTACTTACTTTCATTTTGATCAGCCTTTCTCGTCATATTTGATATTCGGGCTTTCGCCCTCTGCACGGGATACAGCCAAGAAAGGGATTTTGTTGCAGGGGTACAAAAAAATTTTAGAGCTCTTCTGTTATTATATTCCTTTTTTCGGCCGGGGCAATCTTTTTTCAGAAAATCAAAATTGAAATTCATTTTCATATTGACTTTTGCAGCAGCCGGGGTATAATATGATAACCGTTATCAAATCAGGAGGCACGCCATGCAGAGCAAGGGTTCCTATAAGACGAAACAGGGCGACGAGCTGCGCAGCTATCTGGAGAGCATGCCGGGCAGGCACATTACCGCCGGGGATGTGTGCGAATATTTCCGCCGGTCCGGCAAGCCCATCGGGATGGCCACGGTCTACCGGCAGCTGGAGCGAATGGTGGACGAGGGCATCATCGCCAAATATAACATCGATGCAGGCACTCCCGCCTGCTTTGAATATCTGGGAGCACATCTGGGCGAGGAAACCTGCTACCACTGCAAGTGCTGCGTGTGCGGAAGGCTGATCCACATGCACTGCGACGAGCTGCCGGAGCTGCAGAAGCACGTGCTGGAGCACCACGGTTTTTCCATCGACCCGGTGCGGACGATTTTCTACGGCGTGTGCGCCGACTGTGCGGAGAAAGCGAAATGAAAAAAAGGATCATCTGCCTGCTGGCACTGCTTGCCCTTATGCTGTCCGGGTGCGCCAGTCCGGCAAAAAGCCATAAATTGCAGGTCGTTGCAGCCATCTTCCCGGAATACGACTGGGTGCGGCAAATCGCCGCCGGGGACGACAGCCTGGAGCTGACGCTGCTGGTAGACGACGGCGTCGACCCCCACAGCTTTCAGCCCTCGGTAAAGGACATGGTGACGGTTTCCCAAAGCGATCTGCTGATCTTCGGCGGCGGTGAATCCGACGAATGGCTGGAGGATGCGCTGGGCGAAGAAAGCGGCTCCCACCGGCAGGTCATCCGGCTGCTTCCCCTGCTGGGGGCGAGCGCCCACCAAGCCGAGATGGTGGAGGGAATGCAGGTGCGGGAGGAAGAGGACGAGACGGATGAGCACGTGTGGCTCTCCCTGCGCAATGCGGCGCTCTTCTGCACCGCCATCGCCGATTCTCTGTGTACGCTGAATCCCGGCAAGGAGGCGCTCTACCGCGCCAATCTGGCAACCTATCTTGCTCAACTGCAGGCGCTGGACGAGGCATACCGGCAGACCGTAAGCGCCGGGAAGCAAAACACCATTGTGGTGTGCGACCGTTTTCCCTTCCGCTATCTGGTGGAGGACTACGCTCTGGGCTACTATGCCGCCTTCCCCGGCTGCTCTGCGGAAACCGGGGCAAGCTTTGAGACTGTGGTGTTCCTGGCAGGCCGGGTAAAGGCGCTGGAGCTGAATGCGCTTCTGGTCACCGAAAGCAGCGACGGCCGCCTGGCACACACCGTGGCCGACAATTCCGACCGCCGCAATGTCGCGGTGCTGACCCTAAATTCCATGCAGGCGGTATCCGCCGAGGAAGCAAAGAGCAGCAGCTATCTTTCCATTATGGAGCAAAACCGCCTGGTGCTGGAACAGGCGCTAGGATAAGGAGGGCAGCATCATGCCTCAAATCATCTGTGAAAACGCATCTCTGGGCTACGACGGCAAGCCGATCGTCACCGGTCTGAATTTTACCGTCAATGCCGGGGATTATCTGTGCATCGTCGGCGAAAACGGCTCCGGCAAATCCACGCTGATGAAAACCATTCTGAATCTCACGCCGCCCCTGGCCGGCTCCATCCGCATGGAGGGGCTGCATCCGACGCAAATCGGCTATCTGCCCCAGCAGACCCAGGTACAGCGGGATTTCCCCGCCTCCGTGCAGGAGATCGTCCGCTCCGGCTTTCAGGGGCAGTGCGGCCTGCGTCCCTTCTACACCCGGGAGGAAAAGGCCGCCGCTGCCCGGAATCTGGAGCGACTGGGCATGTCCGGCTATGCCCGGCACTGCTACCGGGAGCTCTCCGGCGGGCAGCAGCAGCGGGTGCTTCTCGCCCGTGCCCTGTGCGCCACCCGCAAATGCCTGCTGCTGGACGAGCCGGTTTCCGGTCTGGATCCGAAGGCATCCGCGCAGATGTACGAAATGATCGAGCAGCTGCATCAGGAGGGCATCACCGTCATCATGATCTCCCATGACCTGGATGCCGTTCTGGACTATGCCACCCACGTGCTGCACATCGGCAAGGCGCTGTTCTTCGGCACCAAGGAAGCGTATCTGCACAGCGGCATCGAGCGCAGCTTCCTGCCGGGCGAGGAGGAAAAGAAATAATGGAAACCTTAATGCTGTATCTATCCTATCCCTTTGTCCGCTATGCCCTGATCGTGGGCGTGCTGATCTCCCTGTGCGCCTCCCTGCTGGGGGTGACGCTGGTGCTCAAGCGCTTTTCCTTCATCGGCGACGGGCTTTCCCACGTGGCGTTCGGCGCAATGGCCGTCGCGGCAGTGCTGAACATGACCAATCGCATGGTGATCGTGCTGCCGGTGACCGTTATCTGCGCCGTGCTTCTGCTGCGCACCGGGCAGAATACCCGCATCAAGGGCGATGCCGCCATTGCCATGATCTCCGTGGGAGCGCTGGCCTTCGGCTATCTGCTGATGAGCGTCTTTTCCACCTCTGCCAATCTCTCCGGGGATGTGTGCGGCGCGCTGTTCGGCTCCACCTCCATCCTGACGCTGACCCGGGGCGAGGTCTGGCTGTGCATCGGGCTTTCCGCCCTGGTGCTGCTGTTTTATCTGCTGTTCTACCACCGGATTTTTGACGTCACCTTCGATGAAACCTTCTCCCGGGCAACAGGCACGGCGGTCGGCGCCGTGAATCTCGTCATTGCCGTCATTACGGCGGTGATCATTGTGCTGGCAATGAATCTGGTCGGCTCGCTGCTGATCTCCGCCCTGATCATCTTCCCCGCGCTGTCGGCCATGCGGCTTTACCGCTCCTTCCTCTCCGTGACCATTTCCGCAGCGCTCATCAGCGTTGCCTGTGCCCTGCTGGGCATCGTCATTTCCATCCTTGCCGGTACCCCCGTAGGCTCGACGGTGGTTGCCGCCGACGTCGCCGCCTTTGCCGTGTGCGCCGTTATCGGCAAAGCCCGGGGCATGTGAAGCTCTGAATCAATCGGCAAGTGCCGACAGCGAGCGGTTCGGACATGCGCTTCAAGCCGCAGTTGTAATTGCTTCGGATGCCGTATATAATGGAAGAAAAACAGGAAGGACAGTAAAATGGGTACATGGAGCGCAGGTATTACCGGGAACGACACCGCTCAGGATCTGCAGTCTGAATACTCCGCCGCGTTTTATCGGTATGACGCGGAGGAAGCGCTGAAGCGGATCGACAGGTATGTCCGCACGGAGATGTTCAATGAATCCGACGAAGCGGAATGGTGCAATTATATCTATTCCCTAGCCGATTTTATGTGGAAGAAGGGCATTCTGACGAAGGAGATCCGCCAAAATGCCATCCGCATGATCGACAGCGGCTTCGGTCTGGATATTTGGGCGGAAGAGAGCAAAAAGGCATTGGCCGCCCGGCAGAAAGCGCTGGCAGAATTTCGCACAAAGCTTCTCTCCCCTCAGCCGGCCAGGAAAAAGATCACTCTGAACATCCACCCGAAGCGGATCTTTGAGGATGGCGACGTGATCGCTGTCCGGCTGCAAACAGCGGGAAAGCCCTATACCTGCGCAAAAGATTGCCCGATTTCCGAGGCGGAATTTCATGCGCTGGATGGAAAATATATACTGATGCAGCTGGAAAACTGCTATACCAGCTGGACATCGGCCATTGTACCCGAGGTGAAAGACTATTGGGCAAAATTCCGGCTGTTTGACGGGATCTATGATTCGGTCCCGGAGCACATCGACTGCGCAAGCCTGAAAACTGCCCTGATCCGCGAGGGCAAAAAGTGCTGCACCTCCTTTACCTGTGAAAGCAGCACGTTCTATTTCAGCAGGCGCGGCTGCAGGGTCCTATGCAACCGGAAGGATCTGATTGCGGATACCGGCAGCAGCCCACGCGGCCTGGGCACACAGGCCATGATTTTCTGGGGCATCAATAAGCCCTGGAGCAATCCCGATTCCCGTCTGGTCGCCTCCATCGGGCTGCACGTCCGCTGCGGCAATATGCACTGATTTTTTCATAAGTTCCTTTGGAACGCACGCGCGGCCACACCGTTTTCGGTGTGGCCGCTTGCCTTATAGGATCTGGGAATCACTCCGCCGCAGCAGGCTCCTTGCCGGTATCCTCCGGCGCTTGCTGCTCCTGCGGCACATGATGCATGGTATTCCACGCCTGCACTGCAATCTGCGGCAGGAGATCATAGGCAACCATCAGGTCGCCGTTCTTCATTTTCATCGTCTCAGGCGTAACGGGAAGATAGGTGAGGTCGTGGTCGCCGCTTTTACGCGACGCGCAGTGCACAGCAACCTCCCAGGCAGCCTTTTCAAGCGTCTCTTCTTCCGGCAGCGCGCCATACTGGCCGCGCCGCTTCGCTGCTTCCCTCACTGTGCTGACGATGCCGAGGATGCCGCAAACGATACCGCCCGCTCCGAAAAGCCGAAGCACACCATCTCCGTTCCAAAAAGCCGCCGCGCAGACGATGCCAAGCAGCAAAATTGCGGCGAAGGGAAGGATTTCTTTTACATGCACGCCCTCCAGATTCCTCCGGAGCTGCGTGCGGGCACAACCGGCGCACACATGGAAGTCCACGCTGCCGCCCAGTGCCTGGACGCGCTTCTCGCCTTTCATATCGCGGACATGGAGCGTATGGATCTCCAATGCCTGGAATTGATACCGCGAATCGCCGCCGCACTGGATACAATCAGATTTTGTCATATTTTTCCCTTATACAGAGGAACGCACCGTTTCCGGTGCGCTCCCCGCGTTTTTTATGGTTTGTTTACAGCAGTGCGCCCAAGGTGGACAGCAGCAGGCTGCCGATGATCAGGATGATCGCGCCGCCGAGACGGGAGGAGATCTGTGCAAAGGGCATCAACTCCATGCGGTCGGAAGCAGAGAGGACTGCCACGTCGCCGGTGCCGCCCATGTTGGACATGCACAGGCCGATGCCGACCAGCAGGGTGGTGGTCAGGTTCTTCATGATGAACTGGAACCACTGATAGCAAGCAACCTCAATGTTCTCAGGCAGCAGGTTGAAGATCTTGCAGATGGCCACGGTGATGATCATCCAGGCATAGGCATGGATGCTGACGCTGGGAACGAGCTTGCCCCACAGTTTCGCAACGATGAAGCCCCAGGCGAAGAACGCGCAGGAAACGAACAGGCCGATGCCCAGATTCTTGACGTCGATCTTTTCGCGCTTGGCCTGCATTTCGGGGCTGATCTCCAGCTCCTTGGGGTCAACGGTGGTGGCCTGCATCAGAGCGCCCTGGCCGTTCCACTTCTTGTCGGTGATAATCTTGACGATGATGCCGGCAAAGATGATGGAGATGGCGTTGCCGATGGCAACAGCGGGAGTCATCACGGAGATGGCCTCTGCCGCGGTCATGGTCTCGGAGCTCTCAAAGATCTTGGACAGGGGAACCGCACCGGCACCCATGCCGCCGCCCATGATGGGCAGAGCGATGAGCAGCAGTGCCTTGATGGTGCCGTAGCCCATGATGGTTGCGGCGAGCATGCACAGTGCAAAGGAGAGGATGATGCCGCCGAAGATGGCGGGGAAGTAACGGGCAGCAGCCTTCTTCAGCAGGGTGCTGTTCATGCCGAGGATGGAGCCGGTGATCAGCGCAGCGATATAGAAATCCAGGAATGCGCCGGTGGGCTTAAAGAAGGAGGTAATGTTTTCCACAACAGCGGTGGGGAAAATGTTGAAGTAGTTCAGCAGCGCTGTGCCGAAAATAATGACGATGGCACCGCCGCCCAGGTAGGAGCGGACGATGGGGGTCTTATCGCCGATCTCGTTGAGGATGGTGCCCACCACGATCATAAATGCGAAGCAGCCGGCCATGCCCACAGGCAGAGCGCCCATATAGGCTGCAATCAGGACCACGGCTGCAAAGATTGCAAAATAGTACCACGGAAGATTAAAAAGTTTATAGGTTTTCTTGTTTTCAGACATAATGATTTCCTCCCGAATTGAATTTATTTTTCTTGATTTTTCAGGGAAGCTGGTATATTCTGTATTAAATATCAGATGCGTGCTACGCCGGTCTTACGTGCGGCTTCGGCAACAGCCTTGGCCACTGCGGGGCCGACGCGCGGGTCGAACGCGGCGGGGATGATGTAATCTTCGGAGAGCTGACCGCCTACCAGGCCTGCCAGCGCTTCCGCTGCCGCAACCTTCATTTCCTCGTTGATGTCGCTTGCACGTACATCAAATGCGCCGCGGAAAATGCCCGGGAACGCAAGAACGTTGTTGATCTGGTTGGGATAGTCACTGCGGCCGGTGGAAACGACTCTCGCGCCGCCTGCCTTTGCCGCGTCGGGGAAGATCTCCGGCGTCGGGTTTGCGCAGGCGAAGATGATCGCATCCTTGTTCATGGTCTTGACCATCTCGGTGGTGACGGTATTCGGCGCAGAAACACCGATGAACACATCCGCGCCCACCAGCATATCGGCAATAGAGCCCGCCTTGTGCTCCAGGTTTGTGACCTCGGCCATCTCGGTCTTGATCCAGTTCAGGCCCTCACGGCCCTTGTAGATCGCGCCCTTGCGGTCGCACATGGTGATGTGCTTGAAGCCCGCCGAAAGCAGCAGCTTCGTGATGGCGATAGCCGCCGCGCCTGCGCCGGAGGTGACGACTCTGACATCCTCTTTCTTCTTGCCCACGACCTTCAGCGCATTGGTAAGACCTGCCAGGGTGATGACGGCGGTGCCATGCTGGTCATCGTGGAAAATGGGAATGTCGCATCTTTCCTTCAGCTTACGCTCGATCTCGAAGCAGCGGGGAGCCGAGATGTCCTCCAGGTTGATGCCGCCGAAGCTGCCGGAGATATTGTAGACAGTCTCTACAAATGCGTCCACATCCTTCGTCTTCACACACAGCGGCAGCGCGTCCACATCGCCAAAGGCTTTGAACAGCACGCACTTGCCTTCCATAACCGGCATGCCTGCCTCCGGGCCGATGTCACCAAGACCCAGCACTGCACTGCCGTCGGTGATGACCACTGCCGTGTTCCAGCGGCGCGTGAGCTCATAGCTCTTGTCAAGATCCTTCTGGATCTCAAGGCAGGGCTGTGCAACACCGGGGGTGTAGGCAAGGGACAGGTCTTCCTTCGTCTTGACCGGGACGCGGTTCACCATTTCGATTTTGCCCTTCCACTCTTTGTGGAGCCGGAGCGATTCTTTTGCGTAATCCATAACGATACCCCTCCTCTTGAACGTTTTATCATCCATCGATGATAGGAAAATTATAGCACTTTTTAGCTCAAAAATAGAAATATGAATCGAACATCCTATATATACAAAATTCATATATCCCCCATTTTCAAAGGAGGCTATTTTGTGAATATTAGCTATGATCGTTACCGCGTTTTCTATTATGCCGCGAAGTACAAGAGCTTTTCCAACGCCGCAGCCGCGCTGCACAACAATCAGCCGAATATCTCGCGCATCATCCGGCGGCTGGAATCCGAGCTGCGCTGTGCCCTGTTCTTCCGCTCTCCCCAGGGCGTTCGCCTGACGCCGGAGGGAGAAAAGCTGTATGCGCACATTGCCCTTGCCTTCGAGAACATCAAAGCGGCGGAGGATGAAATTTTCTCTGACCAGAGCCTGCAAAGCGGCGTCGTCCGCATTGCGGCCAGCGGACTTGGTCTGCGCAGCTGCCTGCTGCAGGTACTGGAGCGGTATCGCAGCGAATATCCCCATGTGCGCATCTGCCTGATGAATCACTCCACGCAGCAGGGGATCTCCGCCGTGCAAAACGGCCTCGTTGATTTTGCCCTTGTGCCTGACGACCTCGCCGTCCCCGATTCTCTGCTCAAGAAAAAAGTTGGCGAGATTCGGGAAGTTCCCATCTGCGGCTCCGCCTTTTCCGGGCTGACAAAGAAATATGTGACGCTTGCACAGCTCACAGGCTATCCTCTCGTCAGTCTTACCGAGGGGACATCCTCCTATGACTATTACGCCGACCTCTTCCTGCGTCACGGTCTGCCCTTCAGCCCGGATGTGGAGGTAGCAACCATCGACCAGGTGCTCCCGGTCGTCCGCTGCAACCTCGGCATCGGCTTCGTCCCGCGGGAAATGCTTGTCGGCGTACCAGAGCTTACCGGCATCTATCCGCTCACCCTGGAAGAGCCCCTCGCACCGCGCAGCATCTGCCTGTTCCGAAGGAAAAATCAGCCGCTCAGCATTGCCGCCAAACGCCTGCAGCAAATGCTGCTGGATGAATATCCGCATGAACAGGATGAATAGTCTCCCCGTTCCATGCAAATGCCCCGCCTTCCGGCGGGGCATTTGCATGGAATATTTCCTTGTCCGGCAGGCGATCTTCATGCTGCAGTTCAGCCTGCCAGGCTGAACATCGCAAGGAAGAAATACAGGACGACCGACAGCACCGTGCCCAGCGAAAGAGTCGTGGATACATACTCGGCATCCTTGCCCAGGTCGGCAAACAGCGGAATAATAAAGGCTGCAGGCAGGGTATACTGGAGGATCAGCGCCAGCAGCAGCTGCTTGTCATAGGGGATGATGGCAAACAGGATGCCGCAGATCGCAGCGCAGATGGCGCCCAGCACACACAGGCGCAGTCCCATGGTGGTCAGAACCGGACGAAGCAGCTCTTTGCTGGCATGCAGCTGATAGCCGATCACGATCAAAATCAGCGCAGAGGTGGGAGCGGTGATGAAACTCAGCAGCGCCGAGAGGACTTCGCCTACCGCCGTTGCCTTCAGTGCTTTATTCACACCCAGCACGCCCAAAATAATGCCCAGCAGCATTCCAATGCATGCCTTGTTGGTGAGCATAGTCTTGGCAATGAATCTGGGCGTCATTTTCTCGCCGCCCGCCGCCTTGAGCGCCGTTAAAAAGACGGTATAGGCAAACATGGTCTGGCCAATGTCCACCATTGCATAGGTCTTTGTCTGGTCTGCACCGCACAGCAGGCCGAAAAGGGCATAGCCCAGCATACCGCCCTCGGAGCTGGTCAGCAGCAGCGGCATAAACCGGTCGTAGGGTCTGACAAAGCGGCGAAGCGCATAGCCCGCAGCCAGCGCGATCCCGTAGCCGACGAACACCAGCACAAACACCAGCAGCATCCGCGCACCGTAATCCGCCGTGTAAAAAGCCTGAAAAAGGACCACCGGCAGCAGAATATTGCCGATTATATTTTTGATGCCCGCGTGCTGCTCGTCATTGAGGACGCCGGTAACGGCACAGACACGTCCCAGCACGATCATCACAAGCACCGGCAGGACCATGGTCAAAATCTGTGTAAACATATTGATCTCCTCAGGTTACAATAATTCTTCTGTAGGCTCCCCGTAACGGAAAGGCTGCAAAGCAAAAATGCCTTGCAGCCTTCTTTCACAGGAAAAATTTACTTCGTGTTGATCGCGTCGGTGTAGAATTCGAAGGCTTCCTTATCGGTTGCTTTGTGGTGGACGATCATGCGGATTGCCTTTGCCATCTCCACCGGGTGATTGCTCTGGAAAATGTTGCGGCCCATATCCAAGCCGCGGGCGCCGCCCTGGATGGAGCGGTAGGCCAAGGTCAATGCCTCATTCTCCGGCAGCTTCTTTCCTCCGGCGACCACGATGGGAACCGGGCAGGCGGCAACGACTTCCTCAAAATTGTCGCAGTAGTAGGTCTTGACCAACTGCACACCCATCTCTGCCACAATGCGGGTAGCAAGCTTGAAGAAGCGGTCGGTGCGCTCCATGTCCTTGCCCACAGCCACAACGCCCAGGGTGGGGATGCTGTAGCGCATGCCTGCATTGATGCAGCGGCTCAGGTTCTCGATGGAGGAGAGCTGACCGTCTGCGCCGATGAAGGTCTGCACTGCCATGCAGTCTGCGTTCATGCGGATGGCATCTTCAATGTCAACCGCCAGGCACTCGTGGCTCAGGTCATCGTTGAGCATGGAGGAGCCGCTGGTAACACGCAGGGCGATGCCCTTTTTGAAGGCGGGGGACACGCAGGTGCGAATGGCACCCCGGGTTCCCATAAACACATCTACCTTCTCCTGGAGCTTGGGGATCACCAGATCAAGCCGCTCAAGGCCGGCGGTAGAACCCATGAAATAGCCATGGTCAAAGGCAAACATCACAGTGTTGCCGCTGACCGGATCAAAAATATTAGACAGGTGACGCTTCATACCCCAGTCGGTATTGTTTGCGCCCTTCACATGGAAGCTGCCCTGATTGCCAAACGGAACGTCCGTGTGGTAATCTTTTGCAACTTTCAGTCCATCCTTGTCTGCCATTGGAATCAATCTTCCTTTCTGAAATGGTACGTTTGTGTATGCTTTATTACAGGGGCAAAGGCTGCGTCATGCCGCAGCTTTCACCATAAAGGAGGAGCCCCGAAGGGTTCCTCCTTGTTGGATTGGAAAATCAGAACGGATAGTCAGCCACGTTCTCAGCGGTGAAGACAACGCGCTCGGGCAGCAGCACGACGCCGTTGTTCTCCTCAGCAGTCTCCTGACCCTCGACCAGGTCGGAGTTTGCCAGGATCTCGACAGTACCGATGTTGGGAACATCAATCTTATCGCCAACCTTCACGGTATTGCCGGCAGAGATGTAAGCAGCCAGATAGCAGCCCAGGGCGCCCTGGATACCGCAGTCCCACAGGCCCCAACGAGTGCAGATGCCGTTCTCCAGATAAGAGGTCATGCCGGAGGGGGGGCAGAAGCCGGTGATGGTGACATCGTTTGCAGTCAGGCCCTTGTTCTCGGCAGCCTTGCACTGGCCGGGCAGAGCAGTGGAGTCGTTGCAGATGATGAGGTCGATGTCGGGGTAAGCGTCCAGAATGGACTCGCCAACGCTGACAGACTGAGCAGCATCCTGGTTGGAGTAGTAAGGATCGTTAACGGCAACCCAGGTAGGATACTTTTCCTTGATGTAGGCGTCGCCAGCGACGTACCAGGAGTTCTGGTCGGAAACGGAGGGGTTGGAGAAGTGCCACACATACTTCACTTCGCCGCTGACATCAACGCCGCGCTCGGTCAGAGACTCAACAGCCATGTCCACCAGCATGGGTCCGAGGACATCGGCAGTGCCCTGAGAGATCATCAGTGCACGGGCGTCAGGGGAAACGTCGGAGTCCCAGGTGCTGACATAGATGCCGGCATCCCGTGCTTCCTTCAGCTTCTCATCCAGGCCGGTCGCATCAACGGAGGAGATGCAGATCGCATCAACGCCCTTGTCGATTGCCTGCTGGATCAGCTCCAGCTGAGTGGTCACGTCTGCGGTGGGAGCGCCGATGTAGTCAACGGTCAGGCCCCAGTCAGCGGCGTACTTCTGAGCGCCGTCGTTGGCGGCCTCAAAGAACGAGTTGCCGGAGACCTTCGGAATGAAGGCCACGGTCATGCCATCCACCGGGCTCTTGCCTTCAGCAAAAGCGGCGGAGCACAGCGCCAGAGCCATGCACAGCACCAGAAGCATAGACAGAATCTTTTTCATAGTTTTAGGTTCCTCCTCTAAATTTTTTATCTCAAGAGGACCTTTTGATCCTCCCGAAATACACAGTCAATCAGCCCTGCTTCCGCCTGCGGAAGAGGCTGGCGAGCAAATGCTGCCCGGCAATTTCACGCCCCAGCACGACCAGCACCAGAATGATGCCAATGGGCAGATCCAGGTTCTGGGTACTCACCCCGAAGCACAGCGGCAGGCCGTAGCGAAGAATGCAGATAATCAGGGATGCCAGCACCGTACCCAGGATGCTGCCCTTGCCGCCGGTATTCAGCGTGCCGCCCAGCACGACCGCGGTGATAATCGCCAGCGTATAGCCGGAGCCAAGATCATACTTGGCAGAGTTGACATTGGCAGTCAGCAGCATGCCGGCAATGGCAGCGCTCACAGCGGAAAGAACATAGGTGCTCATCACAGTCGCCCGGGTATTGATGCCGGAATACTCCGCCGCCTGGGGGTTAACACCGACCAGGAACAGCCGCTCACCGTATTTGCTGCGATGCAAGATCCAGATGCAAAGCAGGATCAGTGCGATGTAAATAACGATCTGCGTTGGAATGCCAAGCAGCTTTCCCTTGCCCAGGAAACGGAAATCCACGAATTCGCCCGCATCGTTCTTACCGGGGAATCCGCTGATGCCCTTGTAGGCAGGGGTCGCGGAAAGGCCCGAAATGAGCAGCGCCAATCCGGAATACAGGAAACTGCCGCCCAAAGTGACCACCATGGGCTGAACGCCGCAATAGGCAATAAAAAAGCCGGACAGGGCGCCGCAGATGGCGGCAACCACCACAGCGATCCCGGCAGCAGCCCAGACGTTCATCCCCGCATCGCTCCACAGGACACCGATGATGATACTGGTCAGGCCGATGATCGAAGGCGCCTGAATATCAATACCGCCGGTGATCATCACCATTGTCACAAGCAGCGAGATGATGCACACGCTGATGTAATTGACAATGCTGTTCATGATGGACTGGGGACGCAGGAACTTTGGGTTGGCTGTGCCAAAAACCACGAATTCCAGGATCAGGAAGACAACCAGGAATACCTCCCAGTGCTTAAAAACTTTTTTCAGCATATCCTTCATGCCTTCACGCCTCCTCCCTGCTCCGCCGTTCTGGACAGAAGGCGCTTTCTGCGGGTCATTTCGATGGACCGACGCTGCGCCAGCGCGTCGATAACGACGATGACGATCAGCATCGTACCGGTGATGGTGTTGTTATAAGTGGCCGGAAGTCCGATAAAGACCAGCAGCCGGCCGATGGAGGACATAATGACCGCGCCGATGGCAGCACCGATCATATTGCCCAAGCCGCCGGAAAGGGAGATGCCGCCCAGCACGCACGCGGCAATGGAGGTCATCTCATAGCCGTTGCCTGCCACGGTCATCACCTGGCCGTATTTCGAGGCAAACACAAAGCCGCCCAGGCCTGCAAACAATCCGCAAAGCACATAGGCAAGGATCTTTGTTCCCACCACAGAAATACCTACCAGATTTGCGCCGCCTGCATTATCGCCGACAGCAAGGAAATATTTGCCCTTCCTTGTCCGGGTCAGAACGATGTGAGAAATCGCAACCAGCACCACCGCAATCGCGTAATACAGGGTAATGCCCGCAAACACAGTCTTATTGCCATAGCTGGAAATCGGCCCGCCGAAATTCTCAATGGTGCGCCCGCCGGACATAATGTACATCAGTCCGCGAATGACGCTGTTGGTACCCAGAGTGAAAATCAGCGATGGGACGCCAAAGTAAGAAACGCCCACACCGTTTACAAGTCCGATCACTGCACCGGTCGCAAGGCACAGCAGCAGCATCTTGGGAATGCTGCCGCCCTGCTGGGCGATCAGCCCGGTCATGCCGGCGGTAAGTCCCAGCACCGCGCCGATGGAAACATCGATCTCACCGGTCATAATGACAAAGGCAATGCCCACCGCCAGCAGCGTATACATTGTTGCTGTATTGAAGCAAGTGATAATGTTATCGTAGGTCAGAAATTCCGGCGTAACGACACCGGTGATGGCAAACAGCAGGATCAGAAAAATCAGGCTGGTCATCCACCGGGCTTTCAGCAGTTTTTTCATCTCACTCACACCGTCCTTTTTTCATGCGCAATACCGAAGGAGGCGCTGGTAAGAGCATCCTGGGTGATCTCCTCGCGGCTGA
This sequence comes from uncultured Oscillospiraceae bacterium, assembly GCA_934567355.1. GTDB lineage: Bacteria > Bacillota > Clostridia > Oscillospirales > Oscillospiraceae > Faecousia. The sequence continues at coordinate 93,050 of CAKTJC010000002.1, read as the reverse complement.
ACTCGCCATTGATCCGCCCCTGATATACCGTGATGGCACGGTCAGCCAGCTCAACAACTTCTTCCATGTCGGAGGAAACCATCAGCATGGCCACACCTGCGTCCTTGAGCTGCCGAATAATGTCGTACACGTCACCACGCGCCGCCGCATCGATGCCGCGGGTGGGTTCATCGAGGATGACCACCTTCGGCTTGGTGGAAAGCGCCCGGGCAATAACCACCTTCTGCTGGTTGCCACCGGAGAGGCTGCCGATCTCATCCTCCTGGGAAACGATCTTCGTTCTGAAATTGTCTACGTACTTCTGGGAAATTTCCCGCTGACGCCGGCGGTTCATATTCACCGTGCCGATCTCCTTGCTGCCCAACAGCGCGGAAGTGGTATTGGAGCAGATGGAACGGATCTTGAAAATGCCATGGTAGTGGCGATCCTCCGGGACAAAGTTGATGCCCGCCTGGAGAACCTTCCTCGTAGAAAGGCCCGTAATATCCTTTCCATCCAGAATAACCTTGCCGCCCAGGGTTTTGTCCCGGCCAAAAATCGTGCTGATCAGTTCCGTGCGGCCTGCACCCACCACACCTGCGATGCCCAGGATCTCTCCGGGATACAGGTCGAAGGTAATGTTGCTGAAGCCGTAGCCGCTGAGATCCTTCACCTGCATTACCGGCTTGAGGTTGGCGTAATCCACCGGCACATAGGTCTTAACGGTCTGCGGGCCGCTCTGGCTGTCATCGGGCAGCAGCCCCTGGATCAGCATTTCCTTGGTGAAATTCTTCACAGGGCCTTCCAGAGTGATAACGCCGTCGCGCATGATGGCAACGTGGGTAGCGATCTCAAAAACTTCCGTCAGCCGGTGGGTAATGTAGATGATGGCGATGCCCTTTTTCTTCAGGTCTTCCACCGTCTTGAACAGGGACTGCACCTCGTTGAAGGTCAATGAGCTGGTCGGCTCGTCAAGAATCAGGATACGGGCATTTCGCATCATACCGCGCAGCAGCTCAACCAGCTGCTGTTCGGCGATGGAGAGCGTGTTGGCTTTACGCTGAAGGTTCAGGTCAAAATTCAGCTCCTGCATGCAGTCGTTCAGGCGCTTTTTCAGCTCGCCTTCCTTTTCGTTGAAACCCATCAGGATGTTTTCCAGAACTGTCATGTTTGGGAAAAGCATCGGCTCCTGGGGCACGAGATAAATCCCCGCCGCCAGAGAAGCGGAGGGCTTGCCCAGCTTGGTGGGCTTGCCGTCTTTGAATATCTCGCCCTCATCGCATGTGTAGATGCCCATAATGATCTTCATCAATGTGGACTTGCCGGCGCCATTGCCGCCGATCAAAGCCAGAACATCTCCGGCATCCACACTCAAATCAATTCCTTTGAGAACCACGTTGGAGCCGAACGCCTTTTTTATCCCCCGAACCTCCAGGCGCGGAGGCAGGGTCTTTTCTTGAACATTTGCTGTCATGCTGTTACTCCTGCGTTCTTTTGTTGAAATACAGACTGCATCTGTCATTGCGACCATTGTAAACATCTTTGTGTAGTTTGTCAAGTATTATTTATACTCCTTTTGCCTTTTTCGGCTTTTTGCAATATACAGAAATGGCAGTGGAAAGGAATTGACAATTTTGATCCATGGTGCTATACTGAATGTACACAACAAAAGTTTTGTGCTAGTTTTTTTGTTTCAAATAAAGGAGGCCTGTCCGGTGACATTTGAGGAGTCCTTGATGGCAAAAGCCGCATGGTATTACTATTTTGAGAATATGACCCAGCAGGCCATTGCCGACCAGCTCTCCATCAGCCGTATGCGTGTGATCAAACTGCTGGAAACTGCCCGCCAGACGGGGCTGATCCAGTTCCGGCTGCGAAGCGACGCCGTTGGTATGATCGAACAGAGCCACCAGTTAATGCAGAAATACGGCCTCAAGGATGTGTTCCTGGTTCCGGAGATGGAGCAGGGCGAAGCTCACCCCAATGAATCCGTAGCCCGGGCCGGGGCTATGTACATCGCCGACCGCATTGGAGAAAACGCCTGCATCAATGTGGGCTACGGTGACACTCTCTCCCGGACGTTGACCCATCTGTCCGCCATGGCACGAAGCCCGGTGAATTGCATTTCCCTCACCGGCGGCGTCTCCAACTACCTGCCCAGCGCCCACTCAGGGCTGTTCAACGCCCAGTTCCATTTGATCCCGGCGCCGCTGTTCGCCTCGTCGCCGGAAATGGCTGCTGCCATCTGGGTGGAAAGTTCCGTCAGCGAAGTCATTCGCATGAGCGAGTTCTCCGCCTTCACACTGGTCGGCATTGGCCCGCTGACCGAGTCCGCCACCGTCTTCCGCAATGGAGTGCTCACACCGGCGGATATGCTTTTTCTCAAGCTGCACAACGCCGTAGGCGATGTGCTGTGCCACTTCATGGACAGCAACGGCAACCTTATCCCCTCCCCCATCGAAGATCGGCTGATCTCCACCCCGCTGGAGCGGCTGAAGCATATGCACAATGTTATCGGTCTGGCCGCAGGGGTTGAAAAGGCAGAGGCCATCCAGGCCGTCCTCCGGGGTGGGTATCTGGATATCCTTATCACCGACGAAACTACCGCCGCTCTGCTGCTGAAATGCCCCTGATTCCAAGGGCCCATTCAAGCCTCGTATCCATTTCGTATTTTCATATATTTAGCACTGCTACAAACAGAAAGGATGATTCAAAATGGCAAAAACGCTTATGGCCGTCGATGCAGGCACCGGCAGCGTCCGCGCCGTACTGTTCAGCCTGGAGGGCGAACAGCTCGGCTGTGTCCAGCAGGAATGGGCACACAAAGAGGATCCCCGCTACCCCGGCAGCATGGACTTTGACTGGGTCCACAACTGGGATCTGGCCCGTGGCTGCATCCGCGGCGTGATCGAGCAGACCGGCATCGATCCCCAGGATATTGCAGCCGTTTCCACCACTTGCATGCGCGAGGGCATCGTCCTGTACGACAAGGATGGCCAGGAGATCTGGGCGTGCGCCAATGTGGATGCGCGCAGCGACGACGAAGTTGCACAGCTGGTCCACATGAACCCGGAGCTTGAAAAGCAGATCTACCGGGAGTCCGGCCAGACTTATGCTCTGGGCGCACTGCCGCGGCTGTTCTGGGTGAAGAACAAGATGCCTCAGGTTTACGAAAAAACCGCCATGTGTACCATGTTCAACGACTGGCTTATCTACAAAATGACAGGTGTGTTTTCCTCCGAGCCGTCCAATGCCTGCACCACTGGCATCTTTAACCTGAAGGAACGGGACTGGGACGATAAGATTGCGGCCAGCATCGGCCTGAAAACCGGCATCTTCCCCAAGATTTCCGAGTGCGGCACGATTGTGGCACATGTGGATGCCAACGGCGCAGCGCAGACCGGCCTGGCAGAGGGCACGCCGGTGGTAGCCGGCGGCGGCGACGCTCAGCTGGGCTGCGTAGGCGTGGGCGTCGTGGACGCAAACCAGGCTGCCATCTTCGGCGGCAGCTTCTGGCAGTACGAATACAACACCGACGAGGCCAAGACCGACGAGCACTGCCGCGTCCGCGTAAACTGCCACAGCGTGCCGGGTATCTGGCAGTATGAGGCGCTGGCCTTCAAGCCCGGCATGGTCATGCGCTGGTTCCGGGACGGATTCTGCCAGTACGAAAAGGAGCTGGCCAAGTCCACCGGCCGGGATCCCTATGACCTGATGAATGAAAAGGCGAAGGACATTCCCGCCGGCTGCTACGGTATGATGTGCGCCTTCTCCGATGTGATGAACTACATCTCCTGGCGTCATGCCAGCCCGACCTTTATCAATTTCGACTTTGACCCTGAGAAGTTCAACCGCTATACCTTCTATCGTGCCATTATGGAGAACACTGCAATGGTCACCTACGGCCACATGCAGCTGGTCCGTGAATCCACCGGCAATGTTCCCAAGGAAGTGGTGTTTGCCAGCGGCGCTTCAAAGAGCGAGCTGTGGTGCCAGATTCTGTGCGATGTGCTGGGCATTCCGGTGAGCGTACCCAGCGTGAAGGAAGCAACGGCACTGGGCGCGGCAATCATGGCCGGTCACGGTGTCGGCCTGTTCCCGGACATTTCCGCCACTGCGAAAAAGCTGGTGCACATCCAGCAGCGCTTTGAGCCGGATATGAAAAATCACCAGGTCTACATGGAGCTGTATGAAAAATGGAGGAAAATGTACGCCCGCCAGCTGCAGATTTCCGACGACCGCATCACCCGCTACATGTGGGCTGCCCCGGGTGTATGATACCGGATAATGCTTGAAGCGAATTTGCAAAAGGAGTAAATTGCTATGTATATTGTAAATGAAGAAGACAAAGAGTATCGCTTTGGCGACAGCGGCCCGAAATACCTGATGAAGGGCCCGCGTATGAATTTTGCGCTGGTCCAATTCCAGGCCGGCCAGGATTTTAAGGCGCACTACCACAACGTGATGGAAGAGAATTTCTACATTCTCGAAGGTGAAGTGGACATTGTAGTAGACGGCGTAGTGAATCACCTGCGTCCCGGCCAGATGATCCACATTGAACCCGGTGAGATCCACTATGTGATCAACAATTCCAATGCACCGATGAAAATGATTTCCACCCTCGCCCCCTACACCAATCCGGATAAGGTGGACGTAGAGAACTACACGTATTAAGGTAATGTCCGTCCGGCCGCCGGTGCACAGCCCGGCGGAAAAGGTTCTTTGACAAGCAGTACCCTCTCCTGCGCTGCGGGAGAGGGTACTGCTTTCAGCAATAAAAACCGATCCGAGCCGGATTCTACTTTCGGGGGGTGTCCTTTTCCGTAAAAAGTGTATGATACATCTATCGAAAGGGGACAAAATTATGGATCTTGAAAAAATCGGGAGGTACATCGCCGGCAAGCGGAAATCGTTGGGGCTGACGCAGCGGGAGTTGGCGGAAAAGCTGAACATGAGCGACAAGTCGGTTTCCAAATGGGAGCGGGGCGTGTGTCTGCCGGACGTATCGGTTTACGCCGCGCTTTGCGCCGCCCTCGGCATCAGCATCAACGAATTTCTCGCCGGGGAGGACATTGTCCAAACGCGCATCGTGCAGAAATCAGAAGAAAATCTGATGCAGGTAGCAGCAGACAGCAAGCAGCGGCAGAGACGGCTGAAGCGGATCATCCTCCTGCTGCTGTTCATCTCCGCCGCCGCTCTGACATGGGTAAGTATCCGCCTGATTCAGGCAAACCGGCCAAAAAACGTAATTACTCCGGCGGAGCAGGACAGCATCGAGATGAATACCGCCAAAATGCTTGCCGGATCGGACGGGGTCTTTTTGTACCGGTTCACTGCGGCGGATGAATTTTCCTCCCTGAAAGTGTTTTACACGCAATACCGAGCCGGAGTACTCGAAAAGAAAAAGCATGTAGAGATTTCCTATCAGGACATCGGCTCTCCCAAAAACGGCACCATTCTGCTCGTGCCGGATCCTGATCATTTCACGGTGAGGCTCATTATAGCGGACGATTCGTCCAAGCTGTCCACGCAGATCCCCATTCTGGAGGGCAGCGCCAACCGCAAATATTTCGGCCGATCCGCAGTTCAAATCGATACAGAGACTCCGATCCAATATGGCAAGGAGCAGGGACTGCTTGCTCTGATCTACAGTGGAAATATACTGCGCACAGGCAGCATCCAGGAATACGAAGCGGGCACCGCCTCCCCCGTTAACGATTACGTTTACTTTTTTTCGGTACAGTTCTGCAAGGCATAAGGCAGCATCCTCCCCGGCAGATCACGCCGGGGAGGATGCTTTTATATATGGAATTCATTTCTTTCCTGCACCGGGATCGTAATTTCTGTTACGAATTTCTCTGTGTCGCTGGTCAGCCCCTGATCGATGATGGTAATTTCCCGCGAGAAGCCGCAGACGGTCAGGCCATGGGCGCCCATATACGTTTCCAGACGGCGGTACTGTTCCGGGGATTGGAGATGATGCCCCCGAAAGCGCACCCGGACGCAGGACGCGGAAGGAAGCTCAATGACATTGCCGTCAAAGCGGTCGGCTTCATCCAGCAGGAGAAAGACGCCGTCGTAGCGCTCATAGCTGTGCTGCTGCAAATGCCGCTGAGAAATGCCAAATCCCACCTTTCCCAGAAAAATGCTTGCCTCCGCCTGTGCCTCTGCCAGGCGGCTGGTGGAAAGTTCAATATCATCGCTGTTGTGCATGGTCAGAGAATCCTCCACCCAGAAAAGGCGGCAGGCCGGTGCCTGCAAGAATTCAATTTTACCCAAGGTGGAGGCCTGGGCATCGCAGAGCCGCCGGAGCTGCGCATCGATCTTACGCTCAATGCGACGAAGCTCACGCCGCTTTTCTGCTACAGCCGCCTTCTGTTCCCGCAGCATGTCCTCCATTTTGTCCACGTCCCGGTTGTGCAGGAAGTCGGCGATCTCCTCCAGCGGCATATCCAGTGCCCGCAGGTAGCGGATGGTATTGAACACCTCAAACTGTCGGGGACCAAAGTAGCGATAGCCGGTGGCAGGGTCCACGTATTCCGGGGTCAGAAGCCCCAGCGCTTCGTAATGGCGAATGCTGCTGACGCTGAGCTGAAAAAGCTTTGCCACCTCTCCAATGGAAAAAAGCCGCCTATCCATGCTGCCCTCCCTGCCTGCTCCGGTGCTGAAGCACCGCAAAGGCAATTATACAAATAATGCTGGAAAACAGAGAGCCGCAGGCCGATGCAAGCCCCATGGGCAGCAGCGTCCGGGGAAACCATCGGGAAGTCAGATAAGCACCCGGCACCCGCACGCAGACGATAGAGAGAAAATTGTGGAGGAAAGACAGCCCCGACCTGCCAATGGCGCAGAAATACCCGCTGAAGCTGAACTGGATCCCCGCCAAAAAGCTATCCCAGATGTAGCCCCGCAGATATTGCCCGCCCAGGCGGATAACTTCCGCTCCGTCCGCCCGGGTTCCGTCGGTAAAAAGGGCAACAATTGGCTCGGCAATGAACTGGATGCCCACGGCAATCATCAGGCCGAAGCCGCCTGCTATCAGGATGGCATAGCGCAAAGTAGCAACCGCCCGCTCCGGTTTCCCCGCCCCGATGTTCTGTGCGCCCAAAGCGGAAACGGCGGAAAGCATGGATGACGGGATCAGGAACAGGAAACCGATCACCTTCTCCACAATGCCAACGGCGGCTGCATCCGTCAGCCCGCGCTGGTTGGCAATGATGGTTATGACAATAAATGACACCTGAATAAAGCCATCCTGCAATGTGATGGGCAGTCCGACGGAAAGGATCTTCTCCATCACCGCACGGTTCGGCTTAAAATCCGCTTTGCAGAGAGAAATGCTTCGCTTTATCATGATCACCGTCAGCGACACCGCCACGCTGATGGCCTGAGCCAACGTGGTGCCCAGCGCCGCCCCGGCCGCACCCATATGAAGCGCCCCCATAAACAGATAATCCAGCGCAATGTTGGCCACGCAGGCCACGGCAATAAAATACATGGGACTTTTGCTGTCCCCCAGCCCCCGAAAAATGGAGCTGACGATGTTATACGCCGTGATGAAGGGAATGCCGATAAAGCAGATGGTAAGATAGCGCACAGTGCTCTCCACCGCCGCCTCCGGCGTGGACATAACGCGGACAATGGGACGCACCAGCAGGAGCAGCGCCACCGTCAGTCCGGCGGACACCGCCATAAAAAGCGTTGCCGTGTTTCCAATGCTCTGGGCTGCCCGCTTCCGGTCTCCGCTGCCCACCGCCTGACCGATGCTGACCGTGGTGCCCATGGCCAGCCCCACGATCATCACCGTGAGCATATGCATCACCTGAGAGCCAACCGATACCGCAGTGGTGCTGGCGACCCCCTCAAACTGCCCGATGATAAACAGATCCGCCATGCCGTACAGCGTCTGCAGGAAATATGAAAGCAAATACGGCAGAGAAAACAGCACCACGTTGCGGGCCACGCTGCCGGTTGTCAAATTCTTCTCCATGGGAATGCGCCTTCCTTTGATTTCGTTTCCTCTATAGTAAACTCTACAATCGTTATAGAGTCAAGTGATTTCTTCAGCCGTTCTCCCATAAAATTTCCCCGTGCATTTCTGCACGGGGAACCTACCGTCTGATCAATCATATGGAAAAACACGCTTCGGCTCGGATTGATATTCGCTGAGCCTGCAAATCTTGTCGGCTTCATCGAAATCGATGACGGAAACGCCGTCAAAGCCGCTGACAGTGCCGTCGTAATCGCACCGGAAGAACCATTGCACCACGACTGTCCGTCCCTGCTCCACCATGCGGTGAATGTCCCACTGAAGCACGGCGCCCTTCTGGTTCCAGTCGGCAAACCACTTCAGAATCTGGCGCAGTCCATGGTACTGCGGCCCATAGCACTCCGTATAAACCGCGTCCTCCGAAAAGGTGTGCGCCACCGTTTGAATACTCTTCTGAAGCCACGCGTCAAAATAGGCGCGGACGATTTCCTGCTTTGTCATTCTCTCTTCTCCAACAGGTCTGGTTGGCTTAACTGCTCCTCACAGAAGCGGAGCAGCTCTGGAATATCCACCGTTGCCGTCTCCCAGACGATCATCTGATCCATCTTTCCATAATTATGGGCGACAAGGTTTCGCATTCCCTTCATTGGCCCCCACTGAATGCGGCTTGCGGTTGCCTGCCTGTACTGTGCCGAAAGGCCGCCGCTCAATTCTCCTATCTGCAGGATTGAAAAGCAGACCGACCTCTGATAATCCTCGTCCTTTTCATAAACGTCAAAAGACGCCCCATACCGCTCAATCGTCCTGGCAATTGCCCGACAATAGTCCCGGATATGCTCAATCCGCTGCAAATCAGGCGACATCATCCAGCCTCACCCTCTCCCGAAAAATCACATCTTGAAAATTCCGGTCGCTCGGCGTTTCACTGTGCGCCAGGACGCCGCGGACAGTAAGCAGGTCAATTTTCTTTTGAAATGCATCCTCCAGGTCGCAATAAAGTGCACCCAGTGTGAGCAATGAAGTCAGCTTCGACCCCGCAGTGTCTACCAGGAAGTCCAGATCGCTGTCCTCCCGCGCCTCTCCGCGGGCATAGGAACCAAACAGGTATATTGCAGGGATATGATACTTCTGCACAAGCGGCAGGACACGTGCTTTGATCTCCTCAAGCGAATAAATCATAGGCGTCCCTCCTCGCTTTTATTATACACTTCCGCAGCCATCTTTACAAGCAGAATTGCTCTCGCAGCGTTCTTCGCTTCAGAAATTTCCAAACACGATCCGCAGCCATTGTTTGGCGGCGGGGAGCCAGTCGGCGGCCAGCGCCACGGACGGGCTCAGGGAATCATTGGTCTGCGTGTCCACAGTGGCAAGGCCATGCCCGCCGCAGGGATAGACACGCATGGCGAAGGGGACGCCGTGCTCTGCCAGCGCCTGGGCGTAGAGCAGACTGTTCATCACCGGCACGCAGTCATCCGGGGCGGTATGCCACAGGAAGGTGGGCGGCGTGCAGCCGGTCACATGGGTCTGGCAGGAGAAACGGGCTTCCTCCTCCGCCGTCAGCGGCAGGTGCCCCACCAGGTTCTCGAAGCTGCCCAGGTGGGCGACCTTGGGGTCGGCGGAGATCACGGGATAGCCCAGGATGGCTGCCTGAACGCCCTTGCTCTCCGGGAAAACCTCCCGCACCTCGGGGCAATCGAAGCAAGTGGAATAGTGAGCAGCCAGGTGGCCGCCGGCAGAGAAGCCCATGATGGCAACCCGACCAGTATCGCAGTGCCACTGCGCCGCGCGCGCGTAAATCAGCTCCATGGCGGCAGCGACCTCCCGCAGCTGGGTGGGGAAGCGGTGGGGCGCAACGGAATAGGTCAGGACAAATACATTATAGCCCTCCGGCAGGAACTGCAGCGCGATCGGCTCCGACTCCCGCTGGCTGCACATCACATAGCCGCCGCCGGGGCAAATCAGCAGGCACGGGCGCAGCCGCTCCTGCCTGCCCATTTCAGAAAGGTTATCGGGAAGATACACCGTCAGAGTCGGGTCGGCATTCGCCGCGCCCAGCATGGGGTATACATCCTTCAAATGGATCTGTTGAACGTTCAATTTCCTTCACACTCTCTTTCACGGCGTCGTTTCCCCGGCGGGCACGCCTGCCTGCTGAGAAACCTGGATCTGCTCGATGCGGTGGTTATCCACCTTGGTGACGGTCACATGCAGATTGGCAAAGGGGAAGCTGTCCCCCACCTCCGGCACCTGGCCGAACTGCTCCATGACCCAACCGCTGACGGACACCATCTCGGAATCGGTTTTCAGATGGAAATAAGCGGCAAAGTCCTCAAAATCCATTCCGGCATCCACCAGGAAGCTGCCCTCCGGTGTTTTGTGGATGAACACCTCTTCCTCGTCGTGCTCGTCCCAGATCTCTCCCACAAGCTCCTCCAGAATATCCTCCATGGTGACGATGCCGCAGGTACCGCCGTACTCATCCACCACCACGGCCACATGGGTCTTGGCCTGCTGGAGCTTTTTCAGCAACTGGCTGATGGGCTCATTCTCCAGCACAAACAGCGGGGGCGCAATGATCTCTGCCAGAGGCTTATCCGTAATGCCGCAGCCGACATAAAAATCCTTCTGATGCACCGTGCCCAGGATATGGTCGATGGAATCCTGGTAGATCAGCAAGCGGGAATACTTGGTCTGGGTAAACATCTGCGCCACCTCTTCCCTGCTGGCGGTGATGGGCAGGGCGGCCAGGTCGACCCGATGGATCAAAATATCCTGCGCCTGCTGCTCGGAAAAATCGATGGCGTTCCTCAGCAGCTCGCCCTCGTTTTTATCGATGCTGCCATCCTGCTGCACCTCGTCGACCAGCATCAGCAGCTCTTCCTGGGACATTTTGCTGTCCGCGCTCAGGTGGAACAGCTTGGCAAGCAGCTTTTTCCACAGGGAAAACAGCCAGTTCACCGGAATCAAAATCCAGATCAGCACCCGCAGGAAGGGGGCGGAGAACATGGCAAATTTCTCCGCGCAGTCCTTTGCCACGCTCTTGGGGGAAATTTCGCCGAAAATCAGCACCACCACCGTGACCACCACGGTGGAGAGCGTCGCGCCTGCATCACCATAGTGCTTGGCAAAGAGCACCGTACCGATGGAGGCCATAAGAATATTGACAATATTATTACCGATCAGAATGGTGGACAGCAGCTTATCGTACTCCTCCAGCAGCTTGCAGGCCAGCGCGGCGCGCTTATTGCCCTTCTCCGCCAGTGTTTTCAGGCGGGTGGAATTGGCAGAAGAAAAGGCTGTCTCCGTCGCGGAAAAATAGGCGGAAAGCAGCAGGCACACTGCCATAATAAATATACAGGTCGTTGTAGACAATTTATGTAACTCCTTTTTCAGTCATCTGTTTTGTTGATAAGTACGTCAAAATGCGTAAAAACGCACAAAAAGCACATCCGCCCTACTCGATGCAGCGCAGATATGCTCTCAAAAACAGATGACGGACAGGTTCGTTACTGGGGTAGTCGCCGCCGTCGGTGTCCATGCTGCTTCCTTCCTTTCGTTTCAGTAATTGTGTTTATTATACAGGAAATATGTCTTTTGTCAAGGACGGCTTATCATCCGGGGCTCTCGTCGGAAAGCCCCGGATGATGGTCTGTTTATTCTGCTTTTGTCAGAATGTACCGGTCTGCCAGCCCGTGGACGAAAAAGCACAGGGTGTACTGCACCAGCACCACAGCGCAGGTGAGCAGCAGCACAATGGAAATCGGCATCAGGATCGCCAGCACGAAGCCCATTGCCAGCAGCAGCGCCAGCACGGCAAAGCTCTTCAGCGGGCTGAGCATGCACAGCAGCCAGGCATTTCTCAGCATGAGCCCATTTTTCTGATCCAGCAGGGAAACCAGCGCGAAGAAGTAGCCGCCCCAGCAGATTCCTGCCGCCGCCGCGGCAAAGCCGATTGCCCAAAACAGCATCGACCACACAGGAAGCCCCGCGTTGGTCAGCCCCAGGCTCATGGCATAATAGCCCAGGAAAAGCAGCGACGCAAACAGCAGCCCCGGAAGCAGGCTTCTGCGGAAGCTGCGGCGGAATTCCTCCCAGAAATCGCCCCATACGAAGCAGTATCCGTTGCGGATCAGCAGCATGCACACCCGGTTCACGCCGCACAGCGCCGCCGGGATGGTGATGACCGGCAGGGAAAACAGGATAAAAATCAGGTTCAGCCCCACGAGCTTCCAGAAATTGGAGCTAAGCACCGCCGCGTACCGGCGAAAGCCGCCCTCCGGCAGAGGCAGTCCTGCCCCCTCCCGATTCTGTCGTTTTCCAAATAAACTCATGGGAATTCTCCTTGTTTAGGGAAACTCTGATGAAATTGGCAAGAGCTGTGAGCGAGAGATTTTTCGGTACCGTAGAGTGGACGGAAAAGATCCGCTCACAGCCGCAGACGATTTATTCAGAGGTTCCTCAGTTTTTCATGCCCGTCATGACGATGCCTTCTACGAAGTACTTCTGGCCGATGAGGTAGAATACTACACCGGGGATGAAGGACAGGCAGGTGGCGCACATGATGGCAGACCAATCGGATTTCAGCGAGCCCTTGAACTGGGACAGGCCGATGGCAATTGTAAACTTGCTGTCCGAATTGATGTAGATGATCTGCTGCAGCAGGTCGTTCCACAGCTGGATGAACAGCAGCAGCGCAACCACGATCATGGCGGACTTGATGGCAGGCACAATGATGCTGACCAGGATGCGGAAGTGTCCTGCACCGTCTATTGTAGCAGCCTCGTCAAGCTCCCGGGGAATGGTGGAGATAAACTGGCGGATCAGGAAAATATTGAACGCGCCGCCGCCGCAGAAATAGGGCAGAATCAGCGGCAGATAGGAATCCACCAGCTTCAGCCCCCGTGTCCACATGATGTACAGCGGGATCAGAGTAACCATGGTCGGCAGCAGCATGGAGCCGATGCACAGGGAGAAGAGGAACTTCTTCCCCGGGAAGCGCAGGCGGGCAAAGGCATAGCCGCCCAGCGTCGCGGTGATGGTGCCGCCCAGGACTGCGGGGACGATGATGGTCATGGTGTTCTTGAAATACTTCCAGAACGGATAGAATTCCAGGGTCTTTGCATAGTTGGAAAACAGCCAGCGCTTAGGCAGGAAGGAGGGCGGCCACTCGAACAGCTCGCCGTTGGACATCAGGCTGGAGCGGAAAATCCACCAGATGGGCAGCATGACCAGCAGCGACAGGAGGATCAGCACGATCACCGTGACGATGTTGGCAGTGCGCTCCTGCTTTTTCTTACTCTTCAGATTTTTGGCCATCAGTCGTCACCTCCCGCAGAGAACATCCAAGTCTTGCTGGTTGCAAACAAAATCACCGTGAATACGCCAATGAGCAGGAAGGAGATAAACGCAATGGCGCAGGCGTAGCTGAGCTTTCCGTTGCGGAAGGCATAGATGTACATCAGGTACGACAGGAAGCAGGACGAGTTGCCCGGCCCGCCGTTGGTCAGCGCCAGCGCGGGGGTGACCACCTGCAAATTGGTAATAAGCGCCATCAGGAGGTTATAGAAGATGATGGGGGTCATGCAGGGAATGGTCACATTCCAGAAGCGCTGCCAGGAATTGGCGCCGTCGATCTCCGCCGCCTCCAGATAAATGCGCGGCACATTCTGGAACCCTGCCAGGAAAATGACGATCAGGTTGCCGGAGAGCCACACGGTGATCAGCGCCAGGGACGGAACCACCAGCTGGGACGAGCCGATGAACATCACCTTTTTGATGCCCACCAGACTGAGCAGATAATTGAGCAGGCCGAAATTGGTTTCATACAGCCAGCTCCACCCGATGTAAACCGCCATGGCAGGCAGCACATAGGGCAAATAGAACACTGCCCGGAAAAAACCGCGGGCAGGAATTTTCCGATTCAGAAGCAGAGCCACCACCAGCGAATAGACCATGCTGCCCGCAACTGCCAGCAGCGCAAAATATACGGTAGCCCAGATGGCATCCTTGAAATACGGATCCCGGTTAAACAGGCGGATGTAGTTTTTCAGTCCCACCCACTGTGGGACGCCGACGCCCTCCCAGCGGAACAGGCTCAAGCCGAACACTGCCGCGAGAGGAATATAGGTAAGCACGATCAAGCCGATGATGGAGGGAATCAGGCAGAGGTATGCCGTCCTTGCCTCGCTTTTCAGGAGCCGATTGGTCATTTTCTTCTTTCTCAAACGGTTCACCCCACGTTTGTACAGAGAATTTCACGCAGAAAACAGAGCGTTGGTGCCCGCCCTTTGGGCGGGCACCGGGATTTAATCAGAAGCCTTCGAGAATATCACACAGGGCATCATAGCTGCCGTTGATCGCTTCTTCAGCGGTCTGCTCGCCGGTCCACACGGGGCCCAGGGCGGAGCGCAGCAGGTTGATGAACTCGTTGGTGTGGGGCGTGTAGTACCAGCAGGTGGACTGAGCGCACTCCATGGCGTAGTCAACAACGGCTGCCTTGTACTCATCGTGGTCGGGGAAGTTGGGGTTGTTGATCCACTTGTCGGTCAGCTCGGAATCAGTGTAGTACTTCTCCAGGATGGGCATCCAGATGCCGGTGGCGATCAGGCTGTCCCAGCTGTTCTCTTCCTGCATGTACCACTTGATGAAGGTCATAGCCTCTTCGAGGTGCTCGGTCTGGCTGAAGACAACCTGCGGGCCGCCGGTGCAGATGGTGACCTCATTCTTCATCTTGGGCAGACGGGCAACGCCGTAGTTCAGGCCGATGTCCTCGCGGGCGCCATTGAGGCAGGTGCCCACGTTCCAGGCGCCGCCGGTGGCCATGGCCACGTTGCCGGTAGCGATGGAGCGCTGAATGCCGTTGTCTTCCAGACCGGCATTGTAGGGCATTACATGGTCGACCAGGGTCAGGTCGGCAACCTTCTGGATGGACTCGATGACGGCGGGATCATTGATGGTGCATTCCTTGCCGTCCTCGCTGAACCAGCGGCCGCCGTTGGACAGTGCCCAAACCTCCAGCTGCCAGGTCCAGTTATCGACCACGCAGCCGTACTGCACGATGTTCTCGGGGTCGAAGTCGGGGTCGGCGGCGTTCTTGCCGTTGACGTCCAGGGTCAGCAGCTTGGCGGTCTCGACGAACTCTTCCCAGGTCATGGCCTCGGTGGCAGAGGGATATTCCACGCCGGCTGCGTCGAACATATCCTTGTTGTAGTACATGAACAGGATCTCGTTGGCAGCGGAGTAGGCCACGGGCTTGCCTTCACTCTTAAAGGTGATGGAATCCAGAGGCATGGCATCCGCGCCCTCGTACATGCCGGAGATGTCGGCCAGCAGACCCTTGGAGGCGAAGTCCAGGACGCCGTTCTCGTTCATGATGCCGCAGTCGGGCAGCTGACCGGCGGCAGCCAGGGTGTTCAGCTTGGTGGTGTATTCCTCGTTGGGAATGGCCATAACTTCTACAATGATCTCAGGATGCTCTTCGTGGAACTTGTCGGCGACTGCCTGCACGCTGGCGGCTTCGTCGGGGGTGCCCCAGTAGGAGTAGGTGATGGTGACGGGATCATCGGCGGCAGCGCTCTGGCCGAAACCGGCGACCAGACCCACAACCATGACCAGAGAAAGCAGCAGGGACATGATTTGACGCATTTTCATTGTTGAACTTCCTTTCTGAATTTGGTGTTTTATTTTGCAACAGCAACTTCCTGCTGCTGTTAACGACGGAGTTTCCTTCGCCCCCTTGCAAGGGGGCGCTGCCGCAGCGGCGGCTAAATTCTTCGGAAAAGACTTCTTACAGCAGTGCCTTCAGCCACACCTGCATTTCTCCCGGCTCGCGGTTGCACCACAGGCCGTAGGGAACGGCGGTAAGGCTCTGGGGGCGGAGGGTAAAGTGCGGGGCTCCGTAGAGGCAATCCCCCACTCCGCTGCTCAGGCGCATGCCCTCGAAATGAAGGGTGGGCATATGACCGGGCAGACCCTCGACAGGCGCGCCCGCCTGCACCCGGGTATCCGGGGCAACGAAGAGGCTGGGCAGCTCTGCACCGTTGTCGGTCTGCTCCAGGCAGTAGACATAGGGGCCATACAGCAGCGCCACCTGCCCGGCATCCGCCCGGACGTGGTCGCTGGCCGCTGCCCAGCGGGGGGTGAGCCTGCCGGACACCGTCAGGGTCTGCTTTCCGGCATAGGACACCGCCACCACCGCGTAGCCATTCTCAATGACCGGGGCAATGGTCTTCCCTCCCAGGACGAACACCGGCTCTTCCCAATAGTCGGGAACACGGATGCGGATGGTAAAGGGCTGGGCTTTGTCGCTGTCGATGTCCAGGCGGATGGAGCCGCTGTGCATCAGGTCGGACTGAAGCTCCAGGCGAACCTCCGTCTCCCGGATGACGGTTTTCAGCGAGGCGGAAATAAACTGATTGATATAGACGGACTTTTCATCCTGGGCGAAGATGTACTGCCCGACGGAGGCCAGCGTCCTAGCAATGTTGGCGGGGCAGCACGCCACGCCGAACCAGCCCTGCCGCACAGGCTTGACGTGCGCCATGGAGGTTCCGGGCAGGCAGTTATCCGGCCAGACCTCCAGGGGATTTACATAGAAGTACCGGTCGCCCTGGGCGGAGATGCCCCCAAGGACGGTATTGCACAGCGCACGCTCGACGACATCGTAGTACCTGGCGTCGCCGGTCAGTGCCGCCATGCGCTGGCCGAACATCATCAGGCCGACGGACGCGCAGCTTTCGCAGTACATGCGGTCGTTGGGCAGATCATAATCCGTGGTAAAGCGCTCCAGATGGCCGGACGAGCCGATGCCGCCGGTGATGTACATCCGCTTGCCCGTGGTGTTTTCCCACAGGGTGCGGCAGGCTGCCTTCAGCTCCGGGTCGCCGAATTCCTTCGCCGCGTCCGCCATGGCGCTGTACAGGTACATCGCCCGCACCGCGTGGCCTTCGGCGGTGGTCTGCTGCGCCGGAGGCATGTGCTCCTGGGCGTAATTGGGGGTATAGTCGGAGAATTCCGGGAAAATTCTGTCTTTTCCCGTTTTGCGCAGCTCCTCCATCAGATAGGGCGCGCCCTTGCCCCGGATCTCCAGGAAGTACTTTGCCTGGAGGGCGTATTTCTTCTCTCCGGTGGCGCGGCTGAGCTTCATCAGCGCCAGCTCCAGCTCCGGGTGACCGGGGTAGCCGGGGTGCTTTCCCTCGGCAAATACCTGGCAGATCAGGTCTGCCAGACGGCAGGCGATCTTCAGAATCTTATCCTTGCCCGTGGCCTGGGTATAGGCGACGGCGGCCTCCATCAGGTGCCCCGCGCAGTACAGCTCGTGCCCCTCGGCCAGATTCGTCCATTTTTTTTCGGGGTGAAGGACGGTGTAATAGGTGTCCAGGTAGCCGTCCGGCTCCTGTGCCTTGCCGATCAGGTCGATCAGCTCGTCGGCAGTCTGCTCGTACTGCTTTCCCTTGCCGGAGGCGAGACAGTATGCCACAGCCTCCAGCCATTTATAGGCATCGGTGTCGCAGAACACGGCGCCCTCGCGCTGCCCGGCGCTCTCGCCTGCGGCGACGCGGAAATTATTAACGCTGTAGGATTTCTCCACGCCGGGGACACGGTCGTTCAAAACCTCCCACTGGTAAGGCAGCAGCCGCTCGGCGATCACATCCGCATAGTGGCCGAAGAGGGGGTCGGTGATCCTGATATTCTGAAGTGCAGGCGTTGTGATATTCTGTTTCATACTGCCTCCATGGTTAATCGTTTTACTGTATTTCCGCGAAACAGCAGAAAATATAGGATATTTAGGCAAACGTTTAACTAACGTAACTACAGTATAACGCACAGGGCGTCTGTTTGTAAAGATGTAAACTGCCGGTTTTTAATAAAGTTTTTTGTATAATTTTTACAAAGCATCTTGCATTCTCTGCAAAAATCGTTTACTATAAACGCACTACACGGCAGCAAGGAGGCGCCTAAATGGCCACCATAAAGGAAATCTCCGAAAAGGCGAATGTTTCCACCGCCACCGTCAGCAAGGTGCTCAACGGAAAGGGCAATGTCAGTGAGCAGACCCGGCAGATGATTCTGTCCATCGCACGGGAGCTGCACTACCGCCCCAACCTGAACGCCCGGTACCTGAAATCCGGCCAGAGCAGAACCGTCGGCATCATCACCGAGGATCTGACGGTCTTCAATGCCCCGGAGATCGTGGACGGCATTGCCGCCGCCTGCGACGATGCGGGCTACAGCTACATTCTGGGCAACCTCCGCTTCTATAAGCGCTACGGCAACGGGCCGAAGGACATAAAGGAGAGCACCGCCCTGGTGCACGCCGCCGTGAACGATATGCTCTCCAAGCAGGTGGACGGCATCATTTACATCGGCTGCCACAGCCATGTGGTGGTGTCC
Organism: uncultured Oscillospiraceae bacterium; assembly: GCA_934567355.1. Lineage (GTDB taxonomy): Bacteria > Bacillota > Clostridia > Oscillospirales > Oscillospiraceae > Faecousia. Next base: position 74,689 of record CAKTJC010000002.1, on the reverse strand, counting down.
CTGTCCGAGCATAAGGAGGCAAAATTTGTATGCGCCTACTGCATCAGCAAGGATGATGCCATTCCCTCCGTGATCTACAACGACGAACGCGCCGCCTTCGACGTGACGGAGCTGCTGATCCGCCGGGGCGACCGGCGCATCGGCATGATCACCGGCCCCATGGAGAGCAGCAACGCCGCCAACCGCACCCGGGGGCACCAGCAGGCGCTGTTTGCCCACGGGATCCCCTACGACCCGTCCCTGACCCTGGTGGGCGACTGGGAGCGGGACTGCGGCTTCACGCTGGGCGGCCAGCTGGTGCGGGCGGGCGTCACCGCCATTTTCGCCCACAACGACCTGATGGCGCTGGGCGTACTGGATTACTGCAATGCCAACGGCGTCAACGTAGGCAGGGATCTGCGTCTGATTGGCTTTGACGACCGCGAAATCGCCTCCGTCTGCCGCCCTCAGCTTTCCACCGTCGCTCTCCCCCTGTTTGAGATCGGCCAGACCGCCGCCCGTGAGCTTTTCGGCATCCTCGCCGGGAACGAGCCCGCCCACCACACCATCATGCTGGACTGCACCGTCATCGAGCGGGGCTCCACCATGGGGAGCACTGACGAAACCGGCAAGGGAAGCTCCAATTAAAGGCATAAAATCCAATTGACACCGGAGCGGAAACCCACTATAATGGTGTGGCTTTTCGGAAAATCTGCCGAAAAGACTACCTTATTGGGGAATTTTTATGGCAGGCTCACTCTCCCGCCGCGGCGGCGGCATTACGATGACCGAGGGGTCACTGTATAAGAATATCTTTGCATTCAGCGTCCCGCTTATCTTTTCGCAGCTGCTTCAGGTGCTGTTCAATATGGCGGATGTGGCTGTGGTCGGCAAGTTTTCCAGTGCTGCGGCGCTGGGCTCCGTCGGCTCCACCTCGACGCTTGTCACGCTTTTCACGGGCTTTCTGATCGGCCTGGGCAACGGCGTCAACGTGCGCGTGGCGCAGTACCTCGGGGCAAAGCGGGACGAGGATACCTGCAGCTGCGTCCACACGGCGCTGATTTTGTGCACGCTGATGGGAATGCTGATCGCCGCCCTGTGCCTGCTGCTGGCTGCACCGATGCTGGAGCTACTGAAAACGAAGGACGATCTGTTGGCCGGGGCGGTGCTGTACTTCCGCATCTACGCCCTGGGCATGCCGGCACTGGGCATCTTCAATTTCGGCAACGCCGTGCTCAGCGCCAACGGCGATACGAAGCGTCCGCTAACCTACCTGGTGATTGCGGGTGTTCTGAACGTCATTTTGAATCTGTTCTTTGTCATCGTCTGCGGCATGGCGGCGGACGGCGTGGCGCTGGCCAGTATTCTTTCCCAGTATGTTTCGGCGATTCTGATCCTGATCCACATGTCGCATCTGCAGGACAGCTGCCGCCTGGAAGCAAAAGCTCTGCATCTGTCCATCGGCGAGACCGGCAGGATCCTGGGACTCGGCATTCCCTCCGGCATTCAAAATGCAATTTTCGCCGTTGCAAACCTCTTCATCCAGGTGGGCGTCAATTCCTTTGACTCCACCATTGTTTCCGGCAATTCCGCCGCCGTCAATGTGGACAATGTGATCTACAATGTCATGGCTGCATTTTACACCGCCTGCTCCACCTTCATGGGGCAGAACTGGGGCGCAGGCAAAAAGGATCGGATGATCAAAAGCTATTACATCAGCCTCGGCTATTCCTTCCTGATCGCCGCCGTGCTCAGCACGGGCTTCTGGCTGTGCGCAGAGCCGTTCCTTTACATCTTTACCAATGATGCGGACGTGGTCGCCACCGGAATCGAGCGGATGCAGATCATGTGCTTCTCCTACGCCATCAGCGCCTTTATGGACTGCACCATTGCCGCCTGCCGCGGCCTGGGACGCAGCTTTGTACCCACGGTGATCGTGATTCTCGGCTCCTGTATGTTCCGCGTGATATGGGTGTATACGATTTTTGCCCATTTCCACACGATCCCATCGCTGTATCTGCTCTATCCCTTCTCCTGGGTTCTGACCGCAGCGGCAGAAATCGGATATTTCATCCACTGCTTCCGCCACCTGCGTCCCATGACCGCTCAAGTCACGAAATAACCGCAAAAGCGCCGCTTCGTCACCAAATGGCGAAGCGGCGCTTTATCATTATGTCTTACGGGTTTTACAGCTCTACGTCCATCTTGGCGATGACGGCGGCGCAGCGGGGGCACAGACCCTCGGCGTTAGCGTTCAGGGAGTGCATCCAGCAGCGGGGGCACTTGGTTCCCTTTGCCTCGGTAACGCCCACGGTCAAAGCGGGGAAGTTATCGCCAGAAGCGACCTCTGCGCCCTCCTCCGGGGCAGCCCAGGCGCAGTCGGAGACGATGAAGATTTCGGCCAGGTTCACGCCTTCGCAGGCCTTCTTCAAGGATTCATCGCCGGTTTCCAAGGTGACATGGGCTTCCAGTGCCTTGCCAATCCGCTTGTCGGCTCTTGCCTTTTCCAGCACGCCATTCACGTCCTGGCGCAGCTTGATGACGGTATCCCAGCGAGCCATGGTTTCCTCCGGCAGCACATAACCGGCACAGTCGGCGGGCATCTGGTTCAGCAGGATGTTGCGGCGGTCGTCCTCCTTGCGGTGGGGCATGGACTGCCAGATTTCATCACAGGTGAAGGCCAGCACGGGGGCAAACAGCTTTGCCATGGCATCCACAATCAGATACAGGGCAGTCTGAGCGGAGCGGCGGCGCAGACCGTTCTTCTCCTCGCAGTACAGCCGGTCTTTGATAATATCCAGGTAGAAGGAGCTGAGGTCCACCACGCAGAAATCGTTGATGGCGTGGGTTACCATATGGAACTCATATTCCCCATAGGACTTGCGGCAGGCAACAATCAGGCTGTTCAGCTTGGTCAGCGCCCAGCGGTCAAGCTCCTCCATCTGCTCCGGTGATACCAGATTATCCGGGTCGAACTCATTGAGGTTGCCCAGGCAGTAGCGGGCGGTGTTGCGGAACTTCAGATAGTTCTGGGCAATCTGCTTGAAAATTTCCTTGGAGCAGCGCACGTCTGCATGATAGTCGGAGGAGGCAGCCCACAGACGGACGATGTCTGCGCCGTAGTCTTTAATCAGGTCGGCGGGGTCAACGCCGTTGCCCAGGGACTTGTGCATGGCTCTGCCCTGACCGTCCACCGTCCAGCCATGGGTCAGCACCTGCTTGAAGGGAGCGCCCCGGTCAAGAGCACCCACACTGGTCAGCAGGCTGGACTGGAACCAGCCACGGTACTGGTCGGCACCTTCCAGATACACGTCCGCAGGCCACAGGTCGGGATGGTCGTGCATCAGGGAAGCATAGTGGGTGGAGCCGGAGTCAAACCAGCAGTCCAGGGTGTCCTTCTCCTTGGTGAACTGCTTGCCGCCGCAGTGGGGGCAGGTGAAGCCTTCCGGCACCAGCTCCATGGCTTCCTTCTGGAACCAGATGTTAGAGCCGTACTCGTCAAAGAGCTTTGACAGCTTTTCGATGGATTCCGGGGTGGAAACCGGCTTGCCGCAGTCCTGGCAGTAGAACACAGGGATGGGCAGACCCCAGCGGCGCTGGCGGGAAATGCACCAGTCGGCACGCTCCCGAATCATGCTCACCATCCGCTCGCCGCCCCAAGCGGGATACCACTGGACGTTCTGGATTGCCTCAATGGCCTTGTCCTTGAAGGATTCCACAGAGCAGAACCACTGAGGGGTGGCACGGAAGATAACCGGCTTCTTGCAGCGGTCGTGATGGGGGTAGGAGTGGACAATCTCCTCGGAGGCGAACAGTGCGCCGGACTGCCGCATATCCTCCAGGATGACATCATTGCTCTCCTCGGTCTTCATGCCGGCGTACTTTCCGGCGTAGTCGGTGTGACGGCCATAGTCGTCCACAGGCACAACCAGATCCATGCCGTAGCGCATACAGGTTACATAGTCATCGGCACCAAAGCCGGGGGCGGTATGGACACAGCCCGTACCGGAATCCATGGTGACGTACTCGGCATTCACCAGGCGGGAGGTCTTGTCCATGAAAGGATGCTGTGCCAGCATATTTTCAAAGAAGGCACCGGGATAGCTTGCCAGCACCTCGTAATGCTCGAAGCCGCCGATGTGCATGACCTTGTCCATCAGAGCCTCTGCCATGATGTAGGTTTCGCCGTTTTCAGCCTTCACCAGCACATAGCTGTCACGGGGATGGAGGCAGATGCCCAGGTTGCCAGGCAGCGTCCAGATGGTCGTCGTCCAAATCACGAAGTAGGTGCGGCTCAGGTCAAACTGGCTCAGCTTGCCCAGGTCGTCCTTCATCGGGAACTTCACATACACGGTGGTGCAGGGGTCGTCCTTGTATTCGATGTCGGCCTCTGCCACAGCGGTGACGCAGTAGGGGCACCAGGACACGGGCTTGAGGCCCTTGTAGATGTAGCCCTTGTCGAACATCCGGCCAAATACCTTGACTTCCTGTGCTTCAAAGTGCTTGTCCATGGTGCGGTAGGGATGCTCCCAGTCGCCCACAACGCCCAGCCGCTTGAAGCCTTCCCGCTGCTTGTTGATGAAGTCCTGAGCGAAGTCCTCGCAGGCTTCCCGGAACTCGGGCACGGTCATATCCTTGTTCAGCTTCTTCTTGGAGGTCTCGATGGCACGCTCGATGGGCAGACCGTGGTTGTCCCAGCCGGGGACATAGGGGGTATAGTAGCCGGTCATGGCGTGGGAGCGCACGATAAAGTCCTTCAGGGTTTTGTTCAGGGCGTGACCCATGTGGATGTAGCCATTGGAGAAGGGAGGGCCGTCGTGCAGCACGAAGGGGGGCAGCTCCTTGTTCTTTTCCAGCATGGCATTGTACAGATCCATGTCCTGCCAGGCCTTCAGCATACCCGGCTCGCGGGCAGGCAGACCGGCTTTCATGGGGAAATCGGTCTTGGGGGTGATGATGGTGTTTTTATAATCCATAGAAGGTAGTTCCTTTCTGAGAAATTCTGATAAAAAAGCGCCCTTGTCCCCTATTTCTAAGAGACAAAGGCGCATAAACCTCTGCGGTACCACTCTTGTTCCGGCAAAATGCCGACACTCAAGCGCGCTGTAACGGGCGCAAACCCGGCGCATTTTACTTGCCCCCTGGGGCGTTCCTTGCGCTGCTGGAGGGGATAAGCACACGGCGCTCCCTGCTGCCTTGCACCGATCCGGCAGCTCTCTGAAGGGAGGAAACCGAGGCTCGTGTCCTCGTCATTGCATTGGGAGTATCAATCAGAACTTACTTCTGGGTGGGGTCGTAATTGCGGCCGAACTGCAGATTCAGGTTAGAAAAGCGGCTGGTGGTCGTATCGCGGGTGGGGTGTTGGGGAGCTGCCTTGGGGGCGGTGTCGGTAGTGGTGCCGACCATGGCCTCCAGGCTCTGTGAAATTTCGCCCACAACGGCATCACTGTCATACACATCCTCCGGCTTCGCTTTGGGGGCGGGCGACGGGGCAGGTACAGGAGCCGGAGCCGGGGCTGCAACGGGAGCGGCCGGCGCAACAGGGGCAGCAGGAGCAGCAGCGGGGGTGACATTGGCATTCTTAATCCGATCCAGCGCCTGGATGCACTGCTGCATCTGGGTCTGAATCTCAGTGATGCGGGTTGCCGCGGCCTTGCGTGCCTCAGTAACTCTTGCCTTCTCGACTGCAACCAGCGCATCGGCGCTGGGCGTTCTTGCGGCAGGCGCTGTGGCCGCCGCCTGTGCCTGCGCCTGACGCAGAATCTGGGCGGCCTGAGCCTTGGCATCCTGAATCAGCTTCTCGGCAGAACGTTTGGCGCTCTCCTCGGCATCCTTGCCGACGACTCCGTTCTTGCGGAACTCTTCCAGCTTGCCGACCAGGACGCGCAGCTTGCTCTTAAGCAAAGCATTTTCCTTGTACAGCGTGACATAATCCTCGGTCAGAGGCTCCAGGATCTTATCCACCTGCTCCATATCGTAGCCATGACGGGTCTGGCTGAAGGAAATCTGATCAATTTGCTGCGGAGTAATCATATTGTTTCTCCCTTCCTATTAAAATCCTGTCTTATCAAATGTAGCTTTCCACTTCCGCCTGGAGGGTCTCCAGGTCGCCCACGATGTCCATATTGTGGGGGCAGAAGAGGTAAGCAGACTGAGCAATCTTCTTCACGTCGCCGTCCAGCGCGTACACGCAGCCGGACAGGAAATCCACCACCCGGCGTGCCATGGCCTTGTCCACATTTTCCATGTTGACGATCACAGCCTTGCGGCTGCGCAGATCATCGGCTGCCTTGGAGGTATCGTTGAAACTATTGGGGCGGAAGAGCACCACTTCCTGCTTGTTGGTAGCAGAGGCAGAAGAGCTCATGTTCAGAACCTGGCCGCTGAAACCGGATGCAGAAGCACCGGAACCGGTGGATGCGGGAATGGTAGGCGCGAAGCCGAAATCATCCTCTTCTTCCGGCTCGTCCGCAGGGGGAGCTACCGGTGCAGGGGCGCGGCGGGGCGCACTGCGGCGGGAGGAACGGGCAGGGCGCTCTTCCGGCTCTTCGTACTGGTCGGCGCCATCGTCCTCTTCTTCGTCGTAATCATCGTAATCATCATCGGAATAGGGTTGGGCAAGCTTCTTTACATTATCCCAAAAGCTCATTTTCTTTTTCTCCTCCTGTATGTTCACATCGCGCAGGATGTATCACAGCGTGTATTGGCGGGCACCGAAAATGGCAGTACCGACACGTACCATTGTGCTGCCGCAGTGAACGGCATCCGCATAGTCGGCGGACATTCCCATCGATAAACAGTCCACTGCCACATTATCGTATTTTTTCCTCCGTATGTCAACATATAATTCAGACATTTTTTGAAAAAATTTTAGATTATCTCCCTTATTTTGGGAAATTGGGGGGATTGTCATCAATCCTTTGATACATATGTTCGGATATAACGCTATTCTCTCCAGCAGCGGCATGATCTCCTCCGCCAGAAAACCGGATTTACTTTTCTCCTTTCCGATGTTTACTTCCAGCAAAACGCCCTGCACGATTCCCTGCTTCTGTGCCTCGGCGTTGACGGCGCAAAGCAGGCGCTCGCTGTCGATGCTCTGGATCAGGCGCACTCTGCCCACCACCTGGCGCACCTTGTTGGTTTGCAAATGGCCGATGAAATCCACCGGCGCGCCGTCGTAGGCATGGTCGGAAATCTTCGCCGTCAGCTCCTGCACCCGGTTTTCGCCGCAGCAGTCCACCCCGGCGGCGATTGCCCGGCGGACGGCGGCGGCATCATTCATTTTTGTGGCAGCGCAAAGCTGGATCTCACCGGGCGCACGCCCGGCATCCGCAGCCGCCCGGGCGATCTCTTCCCGGATGCGCAGAACATTTTCTTCAATGGACATTTGGTCTTCCTCTCTTTCTGGGGCACGCAAAAAGCGGCGGGTAGACCGCCGCTTTTTGTAAAAAGGAAACTACACGGTAGCAGCAGCGGCTTTTAACGGCCGGATGGGGGCGAGGGTGGAGATGGCGTGCTTGTAGATCATCTGCTGCCGCCCGTCCGTCACCAGAACCACCACGAAGCTGTCGTAGCCCGTGATAATGCCCCGAAGCTGGAAACCGTTCATCAGGAACAGCGTCACCGGCACTTTGTCCCGGCGAACCTCCTTCAAAATGGCGTCCTGTAAATTCAGTTGTTCCGTCATATGTATACCTTCTTTCTGAATGGTATGCACATGCTATCATAAGTCAGCTGTCGTTTTCCTGCAAAATATGTCGGGCTTTTGCGAGAATTTCCCTGCTCCCCTCCCCTGTCCGGCGGGTCAGCCAGTGGATATTCCGGTTCCGGCGGAACCAGGTCAGCTGGCGCTTGGCATAGCGGCGGGAGGATTGGCGCACCAAATCGGCGGCCTGCGCCACAGTGCAGCGGCCATCCAATGCGTCGGTGAATTCCTTGTAGCCGATGGCCTGCATGGCGGTGCATTTTTCCGGGATACCGGATGACAGCAATCCCTGAATTTCAGCCACCAGTCCCATTTCCAGCATCACATCCACCCGCCGGTCAATCCGGCTGTATAGTTCCGCCCGCTGCTCAAAATCCAACCCCAGCCAGATGGGGGAAAACCGGGGCGGCACAGACTGGGTGCGGCGGTTGTGGGCGGTGATGGTCTCGCCGGTTTCCAGGTACACCTCCAGCGCCCGAATGATGCGCTTGCGGTCGGATAGGTGCAGCCGCTCTGCCGCTTCCGGGTCAATCTCCCGGAGCCGTTGCAGCAGTGCTTCCATGCCCGCCCGGTCTGCCTCTGCTTCCAGCCGTTCCCGCACACCGGTGGAGGGGAAGGGGGCAAAATCGTTGCCCCGAATGAGGCTATCCATATACAGCCCGGTGCCTCCGGCAATAATGGCAGTCTTCCCCCGGGCGAGGATGTCCTCCACAACTGCCGTGGCTTCCTGGCAGTAGCGGCTGACGGAATAATCCTCCCATGGCTCTGCCACATCAATCATATGATGGGGGATGCCCTGCCGCTCCTCCGGGGTGGGTTTTGCGGTGCCGATGTCCATGCGCTTATATACCTGCATGGAGTCGCAGGACACCACTTCGCCGCCGTATTCCTGTGCCAGCTCCACCGCCAGCGCGGTCTTGCCGGAGGCCGTGGGGCCGGCAATGCAAATGATTTGGTTCATGGTCTCTCCTTATGTCCGCTTGAACTGCTTTTCCACCTGCTTTTTGCTCAGGGTAATGCAGATGGGGCGGCCATGGGGACAGTATTTCAGTTCCTCCCGCTCCATAACGGTCTTTGCAATGGCATATAGCTCCTGCTCATCCGTCACCCAGCCGGCCTTGATGGCAGCCTTGCAGGCCACAGTATGCAGCAGCTCATCCCGCACGGTGTCCTTCTGCTCCCGGCGGCCATTGAGCAGGTCAGCGGCCAGGCTCTCCACCGCCTCGGCGGCAGCGTCCGGGGACAAATCCATGGGAATCTGCCGCAGCAGCAGGGTGCTGTCGCCAAATTCTTCCAGCTGGAAGCCCAGCTCCTCCATCATGGTCATATTGCTGAGCAGCTCTCCCGCCGCCGCGGGAGTCAGCCGCACCGTCAGGGGGGACAGCAGGGCTTGGCCGGAAATGGCCTCCTGATTGGCCTTGAGTTTGTCAAAAAGAATCCGCTCATGGGCGGCGTGTTTGTCAATGAGAAAGGCGCTGTCCCCCTGCTCCACCAGGATATAGGTGCGGTACAGCTCCCCCACCAAACGCCAATCCGGCACGCTGGGCATATCCAATTTCTGTTGGACAGTTTCCGGCTGTTCCGGCTTCACGGGAGGCACCGGAATCTCCGGCGCTTTGGGCATCTCCGGCTCTGCCGGAAGCGGGGGCAGAAAGCCTATTCTCTCCCCCTCCGGCTGGGATTTTGCAGGACGGGGCGGAACCGGAATCGGCTCTCCCGGAATCACCACCGCGCTGTGGAGCGCCGTCTTGTCCGGCATGGCCTTGACAATTTTTTCCACTGCCGCCTGTGCTGCCTGGGGCTTGGGCTGGGGGGCATCCTGCATGGCGGCGGAGAAGGTTTTGTATTCCTCCGGGGTCATGGTACGGAAGAAATTCTGCTTGGGCACTGCCTCCTGACGGGGCTGCACCGGTTGCGGCGCGGAAGCAGTTTGCTTTGCAAACTGCACCTGGGGGCGGTCGGGGGTTTTGTTCAGCGCCGCCAGCACGCCATAGTGAACGCAGTCAAACACCGCCTTCTCGTTGAGGAATTTCACTTCCGTCTTTGCCGGATGGACGTTGACATCCACCGCGTCGGGCGGAAGCTGTAGGTGCAGCACACCGGCGGGGAATTTTCCCACCATCAGCTGGTTGCGGTAGGCTTCCTCCAGCGCGGAAACCAGGAGTTTCGATTTCACCGGGCGGTCGTTGACAAAAAAGGTCTGAAAATTCCGGCTGGGGCGGCTGTCAGTGGGCTTCGTGACATAGCCGGTAAGCCGGTAGCTGTCCCAGTGACTTTCCACCTGGGTCATCCCCGCAAATTCCCGGCCATACACGCAGTAGACCGCCGTTTGCAGGGAGCCGTCACCGGGAGTGGAAAGAATATTTTTCCCGTCCCGCAGCAGGGTAATGGCCACTTGGGGGTGCGCCAAGGCTTGCATCTGCACCGCCGCCGTCACCCGGCTGCCCTCCACGGAGTCGGATTTCATAAATTTCATCCGGGCAGGGGTGTTGTAAAACAAATCCCGGATGATGATGGTAGTGCCATCCGGGCATCCTGCTTCGCCGGACTGGGTAATGACCCCTGCCTCCAAATGGAGGCTGGTGCCAGCCATGGCACCGGCGGGCTTGGTCAGCAAATCAATGCGGCTGACGGAGGCAATGGCAGCCAGTGCCTCGCCCCGGAAGCCCATGGTGGAAATCGCCCCCAAGTCCTCCGCCCGGCGCAGCTTGGAGGTGGCATGGCGCAAAAAGGCGGTTTTGGCATCCTCCGGCTCCATGCCGCAGCCGTTGTCCGTCACCCGCAGGAAGGTCATGCCGCCGTCCCGGATTTCGATGGTTACCTTGGTTGCACCGGCATCCACGGCGTTTTCCAGCAGCTCCTTGACCACGCTGGCCGGACGCTCCACCACCTCACCGGCGGCAATGAGATTGGCAATATGGCTGGGAAGCTGAATAATTGCAGGCATAAAATTACCTCCTTTCAGGATTGAACGGCGGTCAGCACCGCCACTGCGTTGATGCAGGCGTGAATCAACATCGGTGTAATGATGCTGCCGGTGGCGTCCATGCCTGCGGCAAGGACGATGCCCGCCGGGATGTATTGCAGGAAGCATAGCAGCAGCCGGGGCGCGGAAAAGCTGCCCACATATCCCATGATGTGAATGGCTGCAAAGGCGGCGACGGAGATGACATATGCCGCCCATTTCCCGAGCCTGCGCGCCCGGTAAAACACAAGCCCCCGGAACAGCAGCTCCTCACTGATGGGCGCCAGCACAATCGTCGCAGCCGAGGTCAAAACGGGATTGCTCCTGAGAAACCCCGTGACGGTATTGTCGTTCACATTGGAAAAGGACGCATCCACCGCAAAGATAACCGCTCCCAGCGCCGTTGATAAAAGATAGTAGACGCCAAGGCAGGCTGCCGCAGTCAGAAGCACCCTGCGGGTCTCCTGCCGGAAGGTGCGGATGCTGCCGCACAGAAAGCGGCGGAAAATAAGAGCCGTCGCACAGGCGCTTATCAGATGATACAGGAAATTGATCTTCATCAATCCCAGCGGGGCAGCCAGAACCGTAACCGCTGACCCCAGCAGCAGGAACTGCACCGCCATCCATATCCAGCCGGAGACGGTCTCCTTCCTTGTCAGCGTCATTCCAGCATCCTCCTGAGCTTATACAGCTCGTTCATGGCCTCGATGGGGGTCAGCGTTTCAACGTTGATGGCGCGCAAGGTGTCAGCGATCCGCTGATAGGACAGCTCCTCCATGCTCACCTGGTCGTCCTGCACCGGCGCGGGGCGGCTCACCGGTGTGACGCCCGCTTCCAGCTCGGCGAGAATCTCCCGTGCCCGGGTAACCACGGCGGCGGGCAGACCGGCAAGCTTCGCCACTTCAATGCCATAGCTGTCATCGGTGGCACCGGGGACAATCCGCCGCAGAAAAATCATCTGATCCCCCCGCTTTTTCACGGCGATGTTGTAGTTTTTCACATTGGGCAGCTTGTCCTCCATGGTGGCAAGCTCGTGATAATGGGTGGCAAACAGGGTTTTTGCCCCCAGCTTTTTGGGATTGGCGGCAAATTCCAGCACCGCACGGGCAATGGCCATGCCATCGTAGGTAGAGGTGCCCCGGCCAATCTCGTCCAGAATCAGCAGGCTTCGGCTGGTGGCGTATTTCAATATGGAAGCCACCTCTGCCATTTCCACCATAAAGGTGGACTGACCGGAAGCCAGGTCATCGCTGGCGCCGATGCGGGTAAACACCCGGTCAACCAGCCCAATCCGGGCGCTTCTGGCGGGGACAAAGGAGCCCATCTGCGCCATCAGCACAATCAGCGCCACCTGACGCATATAGGTGGATTTACCGGCCATATTGGGGCCGGTGATGATGGCAACCTGATTGTCCGCTGCGCCCAGCTCGGTGCTGTTGGGGACAAACAGGCTGTCCTTCAGCATGGCCTCCACCACCGGATGGCGGCCATCGGTAATGGAGATTTCCTGCCCCAAGGTGATTTCCGGGCGGCAATAGCCCCGCTGCGCCGCCACGGCGGCAAAAGAACACAGGGTATCCACGGCGGCAACCGCCATGGCCGTCAGCTGCACCCGCTCCGCCCCCTGGGCAAGCTGACTGCGCAGCCGGGTGAAAATATCATATTCCAGGGCGGTGAGCCGCTCTTTGGCGGTGAGCACCTGGGTTTCCAGCTCCTTCAGCTCCTGGGTGATGTAGCGTTCGCAGTTTGCCAGGGTCTGCTTGCGGATGTAGCTCTGAGGCACCTGGTCAATGAAGGACTTGGACACCTCGATGTAATAGCCGAACACCCGGTTATAGCCCACCTTGAGGGTGCGGATGCCGGTTTTTTCCCGCTCATTGGCCTCAATGGCGGCAATGGTGCCGGAGCCGCCCTCCATAATGTCCCGCAGCTTATCAGCCTCGGCATCTGCGCCCTTGCGGATGATGCCGCCCTCCCGGACGGTCAAAGGAGGATCGTCCACGATGGTCTTTTCAATCAGCTCCACATAATCTTCCATGGGGTCGATGCCCCGGTTCAGCTGCACCAGCATGGGAGATTTCAGCTGTTCCAGCTGCTGCTTTACCTGAGGCAAGCCCCGGAAGCCCCGCGCCAGTCCCAGCAGGTCGCGGCAATTGACCGTGCCGGTAACCACCCGGGTGATGACCCGCTCCATGTCCGTCACTTGCTTCAACGCTTCTTCCAGCTCTCCCCGGACAATGGGCGCTTGCACCAGCTCCTCTACGGCAGCCTGCCGCCGGGTGATTTCCCCGGCATCCAGCAGGGGCTTTTCCATCCAGCTGCGCAGCAGCCGACCGCCCATGGGGGTGTGGGTTTTATCCAGCACCCACAATAGCGACCCCCGCTTTTCCTTGGAGCGCATGGTTTCGGTCAGCTCCAGATTCCGGCGGGCATCCATATCCAGCTCCATGAATTTGCCGCCGGTGTAGTATTGCAGGCGGCGGATATGCGCCAGGTCATTTTTCTGCAAATCCAGCAGGGTTTTCAGCAGCGCACCGCTGGCCACCACTGCCAGAGGATAGGTAACAAGCCCAAGCTTCTCGATTGGCGCTCCAAAATGACGTTCCAGCAGCTGCTGGCAGCTTTCCAGCCGAAACAGCTCCTCCGTCCCCTCGTCCACACAGCAGCCCAGCCGGTGGAACAGGGCATCGTCAATCACATCTCCGGTGACATTCTCACCGAAGCGCAGCACCTCGCTGGGGGAAAACCGTCCCAGCTCCGAGGCAACCGTGGGGGCATCGGGGCAGATGGTGGCATAAAATGCGCCGGTGGAAACATCGCAGAAAGCCAGGCCGAAGCGGTTGCCCTGACCGTAGAGGCAGGCCATATAGTTATTTTTATTTTCGTCCAGCATACAGCTTTCCGTAACCGTGCCGGGGGTGACAATGCGGGTGATGTCCCGCTCCACCAATCCCTTCACTTCCTTGGGATCCTGCATCTGCTCGCACACCGCTACCTTGTAGCCCTTTTGCACCATGCGGGCAATGTAGGCATCCACGCTGTGATAGGGCACGCCGCACATAGGAGTCTGCTCCTCCTTTGGCTTGGTGCGGTCACGGGTGGTCAGGGTCAGATCCAGCTCCCGGGCGGCCAGGATGGCATCCTCATTGAACATCTCGTAAAAGTCGCCCAGGCGGAAAAACAGAATGCTGTCCTTGTTTTTTTCCTTCAGTGCCCGGTACTGCTGCTGCATTGGGGTCAGCTCTGTGTCATTGACTGCCATGATTCTCTCCTTCGGAATTACTCCGCCAGTCTGCCCGTCAGGCTCCAGGTGGTCGCGCCGGTGATTTCAATGGGACAGAAGGAGCCAATCAGGCTGTCCGCCCCGGCAAAGCGCACCAGTCGGCCACCCTCGGTGCGGGCGGTGAGGTTCTCGCCATCCCGGCCATCCACCAGGCAGCGCAGCGTTTTTCCGATATAGGAACGATGGATTTCTTCGGAAATGGCGTTCTGCACGGCGCACAGCTTATCAAACCGGCGGTTCTTTTCTGCCTTGGGGGTGGGGTCGTCCATGCCGGCGGCAGGGGTACCGGCTCTGGGAGAGAAAATGAAGGTAAACAGGCTGTCATAATGCACCTGCTGGATGAGGGACACGGTTTCTTCAAATTCCTCCTCGGTCTCGCCGGGGAAGCCCACAATCACATCGCTGGTCAGCACCAATTCCGGCATGACGGACTTGGCGTAATTGACCTTTTCCAGATAGGTTTCCCGGTCATAGTGGCGGTTCATGGCTTTCAGCACCCGGCTGGAACCGGACTGGAAGGGCAGGTGCAGCTGCTTTGCAATCTTGGGATACTGCGCCATGGTGTCAAACAGCTTTTGGGATGCATCCCGGGGGTGGCTGGTCATAAAGCGCACCAAAAAGTCGCCGGGCAGCTGGGCAATCTGCGCCAGCAGGTCGGCAAAGTCCACGCCGATGCCCAAATCCTTGCCATAGGAATTGACATTCTGCCCCAAAAGGGTAATCTCCTTGGCACCGTTTTCAATCAGCTGGCGGCACTCCTGCAAAATGCACTCCGGCTGGCGGCTGCGCTCCCGCCCCCGGACATAGGGCACGATGCAGTAGGTGCAGAAATTGTTGCAGCCGTACATGATGGATACCCAGGCCTTGAGGCCGGAGTCCCGCACCTGGGGAATGCCCTCAGCAATGGAGCCAGGCTCATCCTGGATGTAAAACGCCCGCTTTTTCGTTGTCAGCACGCCGTATAGAATTTCAGGGAACTGCCACAGGTGATGGGTGGAAAACACGCCGTCCACATGGGGATAGCTCTCCTTGATACGCCCGGACACCTTCTCCTCGCCTGCCATACAGCCGCAAAGGAAAATCTTTTGGCCGGGGTGGCGGCGCTTGGTGTGGGTCAGCGCCCCCAGATTGCCGAACACCCGCTGCTCGGCGTGCTCCCGGATGGCGCAGGTGTTCATCACCACCACATCCGCCCCCTCGGCGGTTGTGCCAATGGCATAGCCGCACTGGCTGAGGTAGCCCCGGAGCTTTTCGGAGTCGGCCTCGTTCTGCTGGCAGCCGTAGGTTTCCACATAGGCCACGGGGGTTATGCCCCGCTGCGCCCAAAAGGACGCGATCCTGTCGCAGTATCCAAACTGACTGTCCAGCTGCTCCTGGGAGATAACAGTGGTTTTTGTATTCATGGCAATTCTCCTGAAAGATAACTTCTCAACTTTAGATAATACCATTTTTCTTGCCTTTTTTCAAGCAAAATCTTTCTGCAGGCACGCCGATTGCATGAATGAACCCATCCACACTTTTTCGAATCAACTAAAATTTTAAGCATTGAGAACCACGTCAAGGAGCATAGTGGGACGCAGGCTGATTGCAAAGCGTTTTTTCTTCATGGATAATTTCTGCTTTGACAATTCTGTAACTTTCAGAATGCTCAGGCACCATTTCCGAATGATGTTCAGGTTTTGCGCAGCCGTTTTGTCAATCGTCATGTTTGCATCCTCGCGGAAGGTAACATCCAGGTGCCAGTGCATACTTTCCACGCTCCAGTGACCTCGGATCGCCCGACTAGCTAATTCTATATCTTCCTTCAGGCTGCTAATATAGTAGCGATACTCTACCCGCTCTGTTTTCCCCTTTATGAGCGTCTTACGTTCCATTATGATACTTTTTAACCCTTTCCATGCGCCCCTCTGCTCCAACCATTTAATGTCTTCCGTTTGATAGTATTCTCTTATTTCCAATTGACTGTGAGCCTTTTCAGATGTCTTTTTGTAGGAACCTTTCTCTTTAATCCTTCTCAGAAATCCCGCATCAAAGAAGTATTCCCGCACACTTTCGTACAGTGAACCCTGGTTCCCTTTCAAGCCCAGCACATAATCTGCGCGCTTGCCTCTGATTTTCTCCGCAATAGCGGTTTGAGTCCTCATTGCGTCGATGGTTATGACCTGCCCTTTGACCTGTATCTTATCCAGCAGCTCCGGGATGGCTGTTATTTCGTTGCTCTTTTTTTCTACTGCTTTTTGACCAAGGCAGTACCCGTCTTCCTTACTCCACGCTGACACAATATGTGCCGGTTTTTCCCCATTCCTTTTATTTCCACGAATGGTTTCCCCATCGATACAGATGATTTTCTTCAACACTTCGCCTTCATTTCGATCCAGGCACTCCTGCCATTTTGCATATAATTGCTGAATCACTTCAGGCGCAATCATCCCCATGACACGTCCAATTGTGTCGTGGGAGGGAATACCGCACCTTGCTCTGCTGACGCCCATCCTCCAAATACTCCAACCATTCCAACAACTCCTGCATTTACTTCTGCCCCCTTTCCCTTCTAGTGTACCAGAAAAAGGTGAATGTGAAAAGAGGGGATTATTTGTTCTTAATTTGTTTACTCATGCAATTGGCGTGTTCTGCAGATGTGGAAGGCAAAAAGAAAAGCCTCCCCCTGAAAGGGGAGGCAGACAGGTCATCATATCAAGTGCGCTGGAGGGGTCAGGTTACAGTGGGCAAAATATCATTGGGGGAAACCGGGGCGAATTCGCGTCCCCAGGAGAAGCTGGCAGCCCGAAGAGCTGACTGATAAGGTGCAGCAATACGTTGAACGGAACGCAGTCCGACGCGAATGTAGGGGCCGATGCCCACATCGTCCCGCAGCCTTACGGAACCGACCTGATACGTTGAACAGAACAGGGAAATGGGATGAAAACATAACGTTTCCCCATTTAACCCACCCATGGAAAAAACTCACCCCCGCACGGGACGATGTGGGCATCGTCCCCTACGAAGAAACCGGCAGTGCATTCCATTCACCCAACCGTTTCTACATTTTACCTGTCGCCACTCCTCATCAGTCTCGCTGACGCTCTGCAGCCCCCTGGTGGGAATCCAAGGGGGCTGACTTTAGTCCGGATACCGTTCAATGAGGCACAGCGTGTATTACTTTTTATCCAGCTCAAACTGCATGGACAGTGAGGTAAACAGTGCCTGCATCACCTGTTCTGCAGCCTCGCACACATTCACCTGCGCCACATAGGCGATGATCTGCTCCCGCTCCTCCAGAGGAATGCGGAAGATACTCAGGCTCATATCCAGGAATCGATTGATCTTTTTTTCCAGGGTGAAATACTGGTCACATCTGCGCACCATAAAGCCGCGCATTATGCCCGCTGTGCCCAACTCGATTTCGTAGAAGTCGCCCTCAGAAAAGTCCGGCAGGCGGCTTGCAAAAGCAGCCTGAAGCTCCTTCGCCGTGCTGCGGTGAATGAGCTCCGCCGTGGCCGGGTAGGTATAGGCCTCCACATAAATATCGCGCAGATTCTCGTTCATTTCCGTCAGTGCCAACTGCACGGCCGTTTCCACCGCATAGATGTATTCCGGGGACGGCGCGTCCGGTATAAGCTGCCGCACCGCCCCGAACTGACCGCTGAACATCATCTCCACCAGCTCTGCCAGCACACCATCCTTCGTGTGAAAAACATTCTGGAACGAACTGGCTGAAACATCCGCCCCCTTGAGGATCTCGGCGACCTTGGTTTCCGTGTAGCCCTTTTCCAGGAAAAGCCGCACACAGGTCGTTAAAATCCGACGTTTGGCACCCCGACTATCATATCTTCTTGGCATATTTTTCCCTCTCACGAAATTGATTTATGGGCCAATTGTATAATGACCAGGTAAAATTGTCAAGAATTTTTGTTGTTTCAGGCAAAAAAGATCCCCGAAGCAAAAAAGCTTCGGAGATCAATACCTATTCAGCAGCGCTTCTCTCAGCCCCAGCTCCAGGCAAACACATACTGCCCATCCCCCGGCAGGGTCACATCACACTGCCGGTGAAATGGGGGAAAACTTTTACTTTGCCGCGTCGGCTTTCTCAGCCAGAAGCTGGGATTTGGTCTTGGTAAAGCGCTCCAGAATGGGGATCAGGAGCAGGCACACAAAGGCAGCGGTGAAGCCGCCGTTATACAGGCAGTAGCCGCCATGGAGCAGGGGAACGGAGGTAACCAGGGTATAGTGCATCATGGCTGCCAGGAAGGCATACTCCCAGCCGTACTTCCGGGAGATGGGGCTCAGGCCGTTGGCGTAGCACAGGCCAACCATAATGGCCTGGGCGTTGATGGTGCCGGAGAAGGTGCCTCCGGCCACGCCGGACAGAGCCTGGTAAATCCAGGAGGCGGCGGCATAGCCCAGCATAATGGGCAGCACGCTGACAGGATGGGAGCCGGAGTTGCAGCAGGCCAGCATACAGAACAGGATGCCGAAGGTCACGCCGTTGAAGGTGCCGCCGATGAGGTTGTAGTAGCCCAGAATGAACAGACCGTATACGCCTACATTCATCAGGAAGGCTGCCTTGCCATAGGTGGCGGAGAAGCTGGCGGCCTCGGACTTGTCCATCATCAGTGCCCAGTAGTCCTTGGGGGTGCAGCCCATGGCCAAGGCAATGAGCACCAGCACGCCGAACACAATCAGGCAGAAGGTGTTTGTCGTAGCCCGGGAGGCAACCGTCAGGGTTTCGGCGGCAGGTGCGGCGGGCAGGGCCACGCCCATGGACTTATACAGCACGGCCTGGAGGAAGAAGGCAGTCATGCCCACAGGCACGGCGGCGTTGTACAGGTCATATCCCTTGTGCACCTTGGGGGCATGGGCCAGACCGGCGGGGAGGAAGAAGCCGATGGCCAGCCCCACAAAGATGGCCAGAGCCACCCCGGAGACCCGGAAGCCCACAGCTTCGGCGTAGGGATAGCGCACCATCAGCTCGGTAATCAGGGGAGCAATGCCGGTGGAGAACAGCATGGCATTGACGTTGGCGCTGCACTTCTCCCGCTTTACCAGGCTGTAAAGCACCACGCCCAGAACGCTGGGCCACATGTTCAGCACATTTATGCCCCAGGAGGTAAAGCCCAGGGTCAGCAGGAAGGCCAGGGTGGATACATTGTTGGCCACGGCCCCGAAGAGCACATACAGTGCCAAACAGAACAGGGCCACAAGCCCCATGTTCAGGAAGGTGGCCGCATAGCCGCCTACGGCAAAATAGTTGGTGGAGATTTTGCTGGGCTGGCTGACAATCTGCCAAAGGCCGGAAAGCATATTGCTCCGGTCCGGCATCATGGGAGCAGCCACCAAAAAGGCAAGGGTGAAGAAGCCGAAGAGCAGCTTTAGAAAGTCACTCTCAGATAGATTGTTCAGTTTTTTCATAAAAACACCTCGGAATTAGGAAGAAATGAACGGATTAAATGGAGTATACACTGGATTTTTGGAAAAATCGGGGCTGCCTCACGTCTGTGAGACAACCCCGTGAAGCTGCTTTGCTATGGAATTCAGATTTTCTCGGCGGCCTCCACCACGTGCTTCATCAGCACGGAGGTGGTGACGCTGCCCACACCGCCGGGAACGGGGGTGATGGCATCCACAATGGGCTCCACCTCGTCGAACTTGGCATCACCGGCAATGCCGCCCAGGCCGCCCTTGGCATTGGGCTTGTTGGCATCCCAGTTGATGGAAACGTCAATCACCACCTGACCGGGGCGGACATAGTCCTTGGTCAGGGAGTTCAGCACACCGGCAGCGGACACAATGATGTCGGCATTGCGGCAGATTTCGGCGGTGTTCACGGTCTTGGTGTGGCACACGGTAACGGTGGCATTCTTGCCCATGAGCATCATGGCTGCGGGCTTGCCCACCACCAGGGAGCGGCCAATGACCACGGCGTTCTTGCCCTTGCAGTCGATGCCGTAGAAGTCCAGAATCTCCATGCAGGCAGCGGGGGTGCAGGGGGCATAGCCCAGGCCCAGACCCTCGAACACACCGGCGTTGGACATATGGGTCATGCAGTCCACGTCCTTCTTGGGATCCAGCCGGTTGCAGATTTCGTTCTGGTCGGCCTTCAGGTGCTTGGGCAGGGGACGGAACATGAGCACGCCATGAATGGCAGCATCGGCATTCACCTCATCAATCACGGCGAGCACCTGCTCCTTGGTGGCATCCTCGGGCAGGACGAAGTTCTTCACGGCAACGCCCACCAGCTCGGCACGCTTGGTAGCGCCCTTCTCGTAGCTCAGGTCAGAGGGGTTCTCACCCACACGGATGATGCCCAGGGTGGGGACAACGCCCTTTTCCCGCAGGGCAGCGGTACGGGTTTGCAGATTGGCATTCAGGGCATCGGTAACTTCCTTGCCCAGCAGCAGTTTGGCCATTGGATTTTTCCTCCTAAAAAATTACTGATTGAAATTGGCACGCACCATAGCGTAGATGGCATCTGCCTTGGCGCAGTAGGTATCCAGCATATTGTTTGCCTTGGCGTTCAGCGCACCGGCGGTGTCCCGGTTTTTCAGGCTCTTGGTGTTGATGAACACGTTCAGGGAAGCAGCCTGGAGCGCAGCCTTACAGCAGACAGCGCCGCAGCCGGCATCGGAAACAGCCAGACGGCTGCCCTTGGCGGCAAACACCTCAATGGCATCGATGGCCTGGCAGCACAGCTCCATGATGTGCATGGGCACGGCACAGGCGGTGACGGTGGCTTCTTCCAGAACGGCGTCCCGGTTGGGGTCGTCCTTGGGGATGCCGTAGGCCTTGGCCAGGGGCACAAAGCCATTGTCGTCGGCCTCTACCTGGTCGAGAAGCTGCTTTTGCAGGTCGTCGCAGGTGGCCTTCAGGGCGACAATTTCAGCCTCCACCTCGGCGTATTTCTTCTTGCCGACGGTGAGAGAGCCGACCATATTGCCCAGTGCGGTGCCGATGGCACCAACCAGAGCGGCAGCGCCGCCGCCGCCGGGGGCGGGGGCATTGGATGCCAGCACCTCCACAAAGGTGCGGCAGGATTCCAGGGTCATATCCATGGGAATGTTTTCTCCTTTGTTATATGTGTATGTGTTTTTCGGATAGTGCTTTTGTAGGGGCGGATAGCATCCGCCCGGGCGGCAGTGCCCGCCCACAGCACCACTAAAAAGACAGGCGGCGGGAGCCGCCTGTCTTTTGCAGGTTGGAATTTAGAACAGGCCGGAAATCTTGCCGGTGTCGTCCACGTCGATGCGCTCGGCAGCGGGAACCTTGGGCAGACCGGGCATGGTCATGATTTCGCCGGTCAGTGCCACCAGGAAGCCGGCACCGGCGGAGACCTTGACGTTGCGCACGGTCACGGTGAAGCCGGTGGGTGCGCCCAGCTTGGTCTGGTCGTCGGTGAAGGAATACTGGGTCTTTGCCATGCAGATGGGCATCTTGTCGTAGCCCAGCTCAGTCAGCGTCTTAATCTGCTTCTCGGCATTGGCAGTGAAGGTCACGCCGTCGCCGTGGTAAATCTTCTTGACAATGGCCTCAATCTTGTCCTTGATGGGAGCGTCCACGTCATAGCTGAAGGTGAAGTCGTTGGGCTCGTCGCACAGACGGATAACTTCCTTGGCAAGCTCAATGCCGCCTTCGCCGCCCTTGCCCCAAACCTCGGACAGAGCAACGTTCACGCCCAGCTCCTTGCACTTCTTCTCAACCAGAGCCAGCTCGGCCTCGGTATCCTGGGGGAAGCGGTTGATGGCAACCACGCAGGGCAGCTTGTAGACCTTGGTGATGTTCTCAACGTGACGCAGCAGGTTGGGCAGACCCTTTTCCAGAGCCTCCAGGTTCTCAAGCCCGGTCTCGGCCTTGGGCACGCCGCCGTTGTACTTCAGAGCGCGGACGGTAGCAACCAGAACCACGCAGCTGGGCTTCAGGCCAGCCATACGGCACTTGATGTCCAGGAACTTCTCAGCACCCAGGTCAGCGCCGAAGCCGGCCTCGGTAACGGTGTAGTCAGACAGCTTCAGAGCCACCTTGGTAGCGGTGACGGAGTTGCAACCGTGGGCAATGTTGGCAAACGGGCCGCCATGCACAAAGGCAGGGGTGTGCTCCAGGGTCTGCACCAGGTTGGGCTTCAGAGCGTCCTTCAGCAGCGCAGCCATCGCGCCCTGGGCGTTCAGGTCACCGGCGGTGACGGGCTTGCCGTCCCGGGTGTAGGCAACCACCAGGCGAGCCAGGCGCGCCTTCAGGTCGGTGATGTCGGAAGCCAGACACAGAACAGCCATGACCTCGGAAGCAACGGTGATGTCGTAGCCGTCTTCACGGGGCATACCGTTGGTCTTGCCGCCCAGGCCGTCCACCACGAAGCGCAGCTGACGGTCGTTCATATCGACGCAGCGGCGCCACACAACCTGGCGGGGGTCGATGTTCAGTGCGTTGCCCTGGTAGATGTGGTTGTCCAGCATGGCAGCCAGCAGGTTGTTGGCCGCGCCGATGGCGTGGAAGTCACCGGTGAAGTGCAGGTTGATGTCCTCCATGGGGACGACCTGTGCATAGCCGCCGCCGGCTGCACCGCCCTTGACGCCGAACACGGGTCCCAGGGAAGGCTCACGCAGGGCAACCAGAACATTTTTATTCAGCTTGCGCATACCGTCAGCCAGACCAACAGTAGTGGTGGTCTTGCCTTCGCCGGCGGGAGTGGGGTTGATGGCGGTGACCAGAATCAGCTTGCCATTGGGCTTGTCTGCCATATCCTTGAGGATATTGTAGTCAACCTTTGCCTTGTACTTGCCGTACTGCTCCAGATACTTTTCGTCCACACCGGCGGTCTTGGCGATCTCGGTGATGGGGAGCATGGTGCACTCCTGCGCAATTTCGATGTCAGATTTGAATCCCATGTTAATCATTCTCCTTGTATTTCAGTTTTGGCGCCCTGCCGTTGGGATGGCTCAGGCACATACAGGACTTATGCGGCTGACCGTTGGAATGGCACACCGCACGAGTGGGGTATATCAGTACTCACGTACTGATTACAGGATAACACTGCACCCAATCAATGTCAAGTTTTTTCAGGCAAAACCCGCTGCATTATTCTAAATTGGAATGGGCAAAATTCCACGTTTTAATGGCATTTTCAGAGATTTCACTTGGCGTATCTGCACATGTGATCGGCAAAAAAGGAACCTCTTTCTAAAAAATTCGGAAAAATGTTCCGAATTTACAGCCATTTCTGGCAATAAATGGATAACGCCGTTTCGCCCAAATACCATTTGCATGACAGACACGCAGAAAAATCCATGCCTGTTTCGCATAAGCGCCGCATGGCAAAGAAATTGGGCTGATAACGCCGTGATTTGGCGCTGCCAGCCCGAAATTTACAGCAGGTTCAGAATTTCCGCCTGGATGTCGTCCACGCTGCGCATCTGCCCGTCCCGGCAGCAGTCAACTTCCTTCCACCCGAGATGGGCGCTGCAGTATTCCGCTGCCTGACGGCTGCGACGGAGATAATCCAGATTTCCCTCGTGAATGTCCTTTTTGCTTTCGTCGCCGTGATACCGGCCGGTCATCAGCCGCTGGCTCACCGCCGGGTCGACGCTGAGGTACACCACCAAGTCGGGCGTGGGAATGCCCATCAGGCGGTACTCAAAGTCAAAGAGCCAGGCAAGGAACGCATCCCACTGCTCCCGGGGAAGCTTGCTGCACTGGTGCACGGCGTTGGAGGTGGTGTAGCGGTCGGCCACGATGATGCCGCCGTCCACATAGAAATTCTCCCAATCCCGCTTGAAGGAGGCAAAGCGATCTACCGCGTAAAAAGTGGAGGCGGCATAGGCGTTCACATCCTCCGGACGGCTGCCGAACTGGCCGGACAGATACATCTTTACCAGCGCAGAGGAATCAGAGGCGTAGTCCGGAAAGGAGATCTTACGCACGGCCTTGCCCTGCGCCTCCAGATTCTTTGCCAGCAGCTCCGCCTGTGTCCCCTTGCCGCTTCCGTCCAGCCCCTCAATTACGATCAGCTTTCCCATGTCCACCGCTTCTTTCCCCAAAATCTTAGGGTATCATATCATAGAATTCCGGGAATGGCAAACAAAGAATTTGAAGATTCTTTCTGCGCCGCCTGGCGGGCAGCCGGGTGGTTCTATCGCGCAGCCCGCCCTCATATGCTGAACCAAACCATGGCAGGAGCCGTCTCCTGCCGAATGAGGAGGCTGGCTATGGAAGAAATCTATTCGGAAATTGCCGAACGCACCGGCGGCAATATCTATATCGGTGTGGTGGGGCCGGTGCGCACCGGAAAATCCACCCTGGTCAAGCGGATCATGGAGGAGCTGGTGATTCCTGCCATCGACGATCCCTACCGCCGGGAGCGGGCGCGGGATGAGCTGCCCCAGAGCGGCTCCGGCAGAACCATCATGACCTCGGAGCCGAAATTCGTGCCCGAGGAGGCGGTGGAAATCTCCCCCGACGGCACCTCCCGCCTGCGGGTGCGGATGATCGACAGCGTCGGCTACATGGTGGAGAGCGCCGTGGGGGCGGAGGAGGACGGCAATCCCAGAATGGTCACCACGCCCTGGTTCGACCGGGAGATCCCCATGACCCAGGCGGCAGAGCTGGGCACCAAAAAGGTGATGGAGGAGCACTGCTCCATCGGCCTGGTGATCACCACCGACGGGAGCATCGCGGACATTCCCCGGGCGGATTATGTCAGCGCGGAGCGCCGTGCCATCCAGGACATGAAGGCCACGGGCAAGCCCTTCCTGGTGGTGGTGAACACCCGGGAGCCGGGCAGCGAGACGGCGGCAGCAGTGGCGTCGTACATTGCAAAGGAATTCGGCCTGCGTCCCTATGTGGCCGACTGCCAGAGCATGGATCAGGCGGGCATTGCAAAGCTCCTTCAGGCGATGCTGGCAGCCTTCCCCATGGCGGAGCTGCAGGTGCATCTGCCCCGGTGGCTGGATGCGCTGGAGCCGGAGCACCCGGTGAAAGCGGCGCTGTACCAGAGTCTGCTCCAGCGGGCAGGGGAAATCGGCGATCTGGGACAGGCGGAGAGCGTGCTGGCTTCCCTTGCGGAGTTGGAGCAGGTGCAGGAATTTCGCCTGCGCAGTGTGGATTTGGGCAGCGGCGTGGTCAGCTGCGCCATTGTGCTCCCCGATGCGCTCTTCTATGAGATCCTCAGCGCCAAAGCGGGCATTCAGGTAAAAACCGACGCAGAGCTGCTGAAGCTGCTCTCCGAACTGTCGGACATTCGGCGGGAGTATGATAAGATTTCCGCCGCTCTCGCCTCCGTCAAGGCCACGGGCTATGGTGTAGTGATGCCCACGCCGGAGGAAATGAAGCTGGAAAAACCGGAGATCCTCAAGCGCGGCGGCTCCTATGGCGTCCGGCTCAAGGCGGGCGCACCCTCCATCCACATGATGCGTGTGGACATCGACACGGAGATCAGCCCCATGGTTGGCGACGAAAAGCAGAGCCAGCAGCTGATTGACTATCTCAAGGATGAGAATCCGGATAACCTGTGGCAGAGCAACATCTTCGGCAAATCCGTGTATGACCTGATTCAGGAGGGACTGAGCGCCAAGCTCACCCGCATGCCCGACGATGTCCGCGGTAAATTCCGAGGTACGCTTACAAGAATCGTCAACGAAGGCGCTTCCGGTTTGATCTGCCTGATCCTGTAATATGCCAAAAGGGCTGCCCCACACAATGATGAGGCAGCCTTTTCGCGACGTCCTGGCTCTCTGATGGGGGCGCCGTTCGTTGAATAGCAACAGCTCAAAGCAGTGAGCAGCACTTTTCCCAGAGGGGGCAGCAAGGCGGTGCTGCCTTATGTTGATGACATTGCCGAAGGGGGCCAAAGGTGCTTAATCTGCGTTGACGTTCTTCACGATGATATTCACCGGATACCGCTGGATGGGGAGCTCGGCACAGCGAAGCGTATTTCCTTCCAGCAGATACACCACCCGCTGGACGCAGTAGTTCAGCGTCACCGTCACCTCCGGCAGGTTCCGGCAGCTGTCCGGCAGTTCCACCTCACCGATGCCCATGACCATGGGGTCAACGGTGAAATAGCCCTCCGGGTCAATGTCGCCGTGGCAGCAGCCCAAATCCTCCCCATTGGCGTACACATGGTCACTGAGCCAGGAATCCCAAGCCGCAAAGGTGACCTTTCCGTCCCTTTGCAGCCGGGCGGCAATTTCCTTCCGGTCTTCCTCGGTGGTCATGTAGCCGTCGCCGTATTCCAGAAATTCCGCAAAATCCTTCCGGGGCTCCATTTCCCCCAGCGCTGCATAGGCGGGGTCGTTCAGGTCAATGTCAAACTGAATGGGCGCTTGCAGATTCATCCGCTGGAACTGGCAGCCCATGGCAATCTTCTCTCCGTCATAGTAGCTTTCCAGCAGGGTGATGCCTGCCTTGCTGCCCGGCTGAATGGGGACAAAGGTGTTTTGAGGCGTGGTCTTGCCTGCAATGTCCAGCATCTTGTCGACCATCTGATGTTCGCCCTCCAGCCAGTCGGCATAATCCTCCCGCCCCAGGGCACGCTGCTCCTGGGGATCTTGCAGTGCGTCCCCATAGGAGCCCCAGAAGTTTCCCAGAATGGAGCGCAGCGCTCCCGTGGCGTAGGCGGTAATGGCCAGTGCAAAGAGCAGACAGGCAGCAATGACGATTGCCGCAATGCGGCGTGTGGAATGTTTCATACCGTTCCTTTCCGAAGGCTGCTTCGTGCATTCTTCCACGAAGGAAGGGTCAATTCCGCTGAGAATTTTTGAGATGTTTTCCCGGCTCATGAAAGCAGACCTTCTTTCCTTAAATATTTTTGGAGTTTCTCACGGACACGGAACAATCGCACGGAAATGCTGTGGGGCGTTCGCCCGGTCTGGGAAGCCAGATCGTTCAGGCTGTCGCCAAAATAATACCGGCGGACGAAGAGATACCGGTCGCCCTTCGGCAGCTGCCGCAGGAAGCGGTTGATGCCGTCAGACAGCTCCCTGCATTCATACTCCGATTCCACGGTGCCCAGGGCGGGGAGGGTATCCGCCAGCTCGTCCAGAGCGGCATCGTAGTGACTGTTGCGCTTTTGGGCGGTGTCCCGCTGGCAGCGGGTCAGTGCGTTGTTCCGGGCGATGGCACAGCAGAAGGCTGCAAGGGAGCGCGGCTGCTCTGGCGGAATGGCGTTCCACACAGCCAGGTATGTATCACTGGCGCACTCCTCTGCGTCCAGGGGGTTACCCAGAATATTCCCGGCAATGTGCCGCAGCAGCTTCCCGTATTTTGCAATCAGCTCCGTCATCCCCTGCTCTGAGCGCTCAAAGAGCAGGGCGACGATTTTCTGGTCTTCCATGATTGCCATCTCCTTTCCGTTTCATCTACTGAGTCAGGATTTGAAAGCAAATATCTCACACGAAAACATTAATTTTTTATTACGATCCGCAAAAACGAATAATTCTGTGCTATAATGACAGCCACATTCTATCACAGAAAGGAATTTACGGCTATGAAAAAAACCGTATTGCTGCTCCTGTGCGTATTCCTGCTGATTGGAAGCGCTGCGGCGGAGGGCTATAACATCATCTGGGAGGGAGCGGGAACGACCTGCGGCGATAACCTCAGCTGGTCGCTGGACGGCTCCACCCTGTACATCGCCGGCAGTGGGGACATGTACGATTTTCCCAGCGGCGCGCCCTGGATGAGCTATAAAAATACCATTACCCAGGTCATTCTCTCC
Source organism: uncultured Oscillospiraceae bacterium (assembly GCA_934567355.1). Lineage (GTDB taxonomy): Bacteria > Bacillota > Clostridia > Oscillospirales > Oscillospiraceae > Faecousia. The sequence goes on along the minus strand of CAKTJC010000002.1, from coordinate 47,052 downwards.
GGCGGCGTGACCACCGTAGGCGCTTACGCCTTCCAGGATTACGACAGCCTGCTGAGCGTCGACTTCGGCACCAGCCTGATCTCCATTGGAAAGGACGCCTTTTCCGGCTGCGACAGTCTGACCTCCATCAGCCTGCCTGCCACCTTCAAAAAGTTTGGGGAGAACAGCTTCCGCTCCTGCAAGAATCTGACCCAGATCTATTGCAGCGGCGGTTTCCCCCGTTTTGACGAAAACTGCCTGTGGGATACCTATACCACCATCGTCTACTCCGCCTCCAACCCCTGGTCGGTGAGCCTGATTGAGCAGCTGGAAACCGCCTTCCAGGGTCGCATTGAATTCCGCAGCTCCGACGGCACCGATCCATATACCCCCACCCAGGCCACGGAAGCGCCCACTCAGGCGCCGACGCAGGAAACCTTCTGGGTGACCGAGCCGCCCACGGTGCCCGCCTATACGGAGCCTGCCACCGAGCCCGTGACCATCCCGGTATATACCGAGCCGCCCACCGCGGCAACGCTCCCGCCCCAGACTACACCCCCGGCGACGCAGCCCACCATCGTACTGGCGACGGAGGTGACGGCACCCCAGCCCTATCAGGGCGGCGGCTCCACCGGCAGCGGCATCTTCGGTCTGCTGATCGTAGTCATCGTCCTGGCCATCCTCGCCACCGGCGCACTGCTGGTTCACACCGCCGGACGGGGCAAGCGCAGAAGAAGACGCAGATAATCTAAGGAACCTCTGAATAAATTGGCTTCGGCTGAGCAGCGGATCTTTTTCCCTGGCTGTGCGGTTTCAAAAGTGGGAAATACATACAGTATTCCTCCACTTTTGAAACCTTCATCCAGTGAAAAATCTCTCGCTGTCAGCTCTTGCCGATTTAATCAGAGCTTCCCTAAAGCAGCACCAGCTTGCTGCCCCCTCTGGGGGAAGTGCCGCACAGCGGCAAAGGGGGTGCCGTCGGTAACTTCGAGCTGTTACTATTCAACGAACGACACCCTCTCAGTCAGCCCTTACGGGCTGCCAGCTCCCCCACCGGGGAGCCAAGGGCGTTTTGTACGGAAAGCTTCCGGGAAAATCGCTTATTTGGCGGCTTTCCCGGAAGCTTTTTTGTGTGAAACGGGGAAAATAAAATAATAGTTGTAAGTTCCATGAAAATGATGTAAAATGTTAGACGTATCTTTCCGTCAATTTTGCGAAAAATTCGCTTTGGAGGTTATTGTTATGGAAAAACCCATTGTACTTGTAATTATGGACGGCGTGGGCAAGGGTGACGGCGGCAGCGGCGATGCCGTGGCCGTTGCAAAAACCCCTACCCTGGACAAGCTGCTGGCTACCTGCCCCCACACCTGGCTGAAGGCTCACGGCACTGCCGTTGGTCTGCCCACCGATGACGACATGGGCAACTCTGAGGTCGGCCACAACGCCTTGGGCTGCGGCCAGATTTATTCTCAGGGTGCAAAGCTGGTGGAGGAGAGCATCGAAAGCGGCGCCATGTTCCAGTCCGAAACCTGGAAGAACCTGATTGCCAACGCAAAGGACGGTCATGCCCTGCATTTCCTGGGTCTGCTGTCCGACGGCAACGTTCACTCCAACATCTCCCACCTGATTGCCATGCTGAAGGAAGCACGGGCAGAGGGCGTGATGAAGGCCTACTGCCACATCCTGCTGGATGGCCGTGACGTGCCCGCTACCTCCGCGCTGGAGTATGTGGCACAGCTGGAGGACGTGCTGGCACAGCTGCGCACCGAGGGCGCTGATTATGCCATTGCTTCCGGCGGTGGCCGTATGAAGATTACCATGGATCGCTATGAGGCCAACTGGCCCATGGTGGAGGAAGGCTGGCGCACCCATGTGGAGGGCAAGGGACGGATGTTCCCCTCTGCCAAGGAGGCCATTGAAACCTACCGCGCCGAAACCGGCTGCATCGACCAGGATCTGCCCGCCTTTGTGGTGGAGCGCAGCGGCGCACCTGTGGCAAAGATTGCGAACGGCGACAGCGTGATTCTCTTTAATTTCCGGGGCGACCGCGCCCAGGAGATTTCCCTGGCCTTCGACCGCAAGGACTTTGACAAGTTCGACCGGGGCGACTACACCGGCGTGCTGTATGCCGGTATGCTCCAGTATGACGGTGACCTGAAGATTCCTACCAACTATCTGGTGCAGCCCCCCGTTATCAAGAACACCCTCACCGAGCGTCTGTGCGAGGCTGGCATCCACGAATATGCCCTGTCCGAGACCCAGAAGTTCGGCCACGTCACCTATTTCTGGAACGGCAACCGCTCCGGCAAGGTTGACCCCAACCTGGAAGTGTACGAGGAAGTGCCCTCCGACGTTATCCCCTTCGACCAGGAGCCTGCCATGAAGAGCAAGGAAATCACCGAGAAGATGGTGGAGAATATGGCTTCCCACCAGTTCCAGTTCCTGCGCTGCAACTACCCCAACGGCGATATGGTGGGCCACACCGGTGTTATGAGTGCCGTTGTTACCGCCATGGAGTGCGTGGATGCCGGTGTCAAGGCCATCCTGGATGCCGCCGACAAGTACGGCTACACCGTGCTGGTTACCGCTGACCACGGCAACGCCGACCAGATGACCGAGGTGAAGAAGGGCAAAACCATTATCCGCACCGCCCACTCCCTGAACCCCGTGCCCTTCATCATCTATGACAAGGACCACGACTGGAAGATTAAGGACGGCCACTTCGGCCTTGCCAACGTGGCTCCCACCATTGTGACCATGATGGGTCTGTCCGTTCCCGAATGCTGGGAGCAGAGCATGGTATAATATCCAATAAGGAGGATTCCCGATGATTCGACATGAGAATGAAAGTGGCTGCATCAATGTGTCCGATATTGTGTATACCGACATCGTGGGCACTGCCGCTGCCAACTGCTTCGGCGTCAAGGGCATGGCTGCGCGGTCGGTGAAGGACGGGCTGTACCATCTGCTGCGCAAGGAATCCGTGGGCAAGGGCGTGCTGGTCACGTTCAATCCCGACGGAACCATTTCCATCGATCTGCACATCGTGGTGGACAACGGCGTGAATCTGTCCGCCGTGGGCGCTTCCATCATTTCCGAGGTTCGCTACGTGGTGGCCAAGTGCACGGGCACCCAGGTCAGTGCGGTAAATGTATTCATCGATTCCATGATGATCGACTGACGAACGGAGGAAAAGAAATTGAGGCAAACCATTAACGGAGCCGATCTGCGCCGCATGATCATCAGTGCTGCCGCATCCATTGAAATCCACAAGCAGGCGCTGAACGAACTGAACGTTTTCCCGGTTCCCGACGGCGACACCGGCACCAATATGTCCATGACCATCAACTCCGCCGCCGCCGACCTGCGCAAGGCAGAGGATCCGGAGCTGTACACCGCCTCTAAGATTGCAGCCGCCGCCATGCTGCGGGGCGCAAGAGGCAATTCCGGCGTGATTCTGTCCCTGCTGATGCGGGGCATCTCCAAAATGCTGAAGGGGCACGACAACGCCGACGGCGTGCTATGGGCATCCGCCCTGCAGGGCGGCGTGGATGCAGCCTACAAGGCCGTCATGAAGCCCGCCGAGGGCACCATTCTGACCGTCGCCCGTCTGGCTGCCGCCAAGGCCGCCGAGGCCGCTCAGGAAAATAATTTCATCGAGTTTGTCCAGGAAGCCGCCTTTGAAGAAGCCAAGGTGGCACTGGCCAACACCGTCAACCAGAACCCCGTGCTGAAAAAGGCGGGCGTGGTGGATGCCGGCGGCAAGGGCTGGCTCTTTGCCCTGGAAGCGATGCTGTGCGCCCTGCGCGGCGAGGACATCGTCGCTCCCGAAGTTTCCACCACCGCCGAGGTAAAGGAGCAGGCGGATTTCTCCGACTTCAAGACCGAGGACATCACCTTCACCTACTGCACCGAGTTCATCGTCTCCCGGGAAAATCAGAACGACCCGGAAAAGCTCCGGGAGTTCCTGGGCAGCATCGGCGACAGCCTGGTGCTGGTGGATGACGACGAAATCATCAAGGTGCATGTCCACACCAACGACCCCGGACGGGCGCTGCATGAAGCCATTGAGTATGGCTCCTTCGTCACCGTGAAGGTGGAGAACATGCGCTTGCAGCACACCGAGAAGGTGCTCAGCGAGCAGGAGATTGCCCCCAAGATTGCCGAGCCCACCAAGCCCATCGGTGTGGTGTCCGTGTGCGCCGGTGAGGGACTGGCGGACGTGTTCATGAATCTGGGTGTGGACGCCATCATTTCCGGCGGCCAGACCATGAACCCCAGCACCCAGGACATTCTGGAGGCGGTGAACAAGGTGCCCGCCGAGACGGTGTTCGTGCTGCCCAACAACAAGAACATCATCATGGCTGCCCAGCAGGTGGATGCCCTGACCCCCAAGAACGTGGTGGTTATCCCCAGCAAAACCGTGCCCCAGGGCGTGACCGCCATGCTGAGCTTTGAGCCCGAGGGAACAGTGGAAGCCAACACCGAGGCCATGACCGATGCGCTTTCCACCGTGGAGACCATGCAGATCACCTACGCCGCCCGGAACTCCGATTTTGACGGCTATGACATCCACGAGGGCGACTACCTTGCCATGTTCGGCAGCAGCCTGTTCGGCACCAGTCAGGACATCAATGTCCTGCTGAAGAGTTTGGCCGAAAAGGTACGCGACGAGAACAAGGAATACGTTACCATCTACTATGGCAGCGACATCAAGGAAAAGAACGCCCAGAAGGCAGCCGACCTCTTCGCGGATATTTGCCCCGATGCCGAGGTCAGCCTGATCAGCGGCGGCCAGCCGGTATACTACTACCTGATTTCCGCCGAATAACTCCGTTTCAAAGCCCGCTGTACATACCGTCCAGCGGGCTTTCCCGTTCGGGGCATCACTCAAAAATCTCTCCTGAAAGCCCGCGGTATCTCTTTGGAAGGAGCCTTTGCATATGAAAAAAATCTCCCTCCGGGAGCTGACGGAGTACATCCGCCTTGGAATTTTCCGGCTGAATCAGATGAAAATTCCCCAGCTGGCGGCAAACACCGGATACTTTATTGTGCTGTCCGTTTTCCCGGCACTGCTGCTGGTGCTCAGCGGCCTGAGCTACACCGGGCTGACGGTGGAGAATCTGCTGGAAATGCTGGAAGGGGTGCTTCCCCAGGCACTGATGGGGACGGCGCGGCAGCTGATCCTCAGCGTATATAAGAACGCCTCCGGCGCGGTGGCGGGGGTCAGCGCCCTGACGGCGCTGTGGTCCTCCAGCCGGGGCGTGTACGGCCTGCTCACCGGGCTGAATGCCATCTACGGCGTGGCGGAGGATCGGGGGTACCTGTACACCCGTTTTATCAGCGTGCTGTATACCTTCGCGCTGGAAGCCGTGATTTTGCTGACGCTGGTGCTCCATGTGTTCGGCAGTTCCCTGCTGAAATTCATCCGGGAGCTGAATCTGCCCGCCATGACCCTCCTGCTGGACATTCTCGATATGCGCTTTGTGCTCCTGCTGGCGGTGCAGAGCCTGCTGTTTACGCTGATGTTCATGTTCCTGCCCAACCGGCGCAACCGGTTCTGGGAGAGCCTGCCCGGCGGGCTGCTGGCGTCCATCGGCTGGCTGCTGTTTTCCAATCTCTATTCCGTTTATGTGACCCATTTCCCCAACTATGCCAATATTTACGGATCGGTGTATGCCATTGCTATCAGCATGCTGTGGCTCTACTGCTGCCTGGAAATCATTTTCTTCGGCGGCGCGCTGAACCAGCTGCTTGCAAGATATTCGGCATTTGCAAAAAATAATCCCAAATAAGAGCTTTTGTTTATCCCCTGTTCACAGGTGGATGATAAAAGAGAAGGAAAAAGCTGGATGGAGGGTCTTGCGTGTTCGGATTTGTCACTGCAAACTGGAAGGAGCTGGACGCTTCTCAACGCGAGCGGTATGGCGCCGTGTACTGCGGCATCTGCCGGAGCATCCACAGCCGCGCCTCCGGATTGGCGCGGGTGACGCTGAGCTATGACATGGCGTTCCTGGCGCTGCTGCACATGAGCCTTTACGAGCCGGAGGAGCGCGCCGGGAAGAACCGCTGCATGCTCCACGCCATTCATCCGAAGCCCTGGATCGCCAATGCCTGCATCGACTATGCGGCGGACATGAATGTGGCGCTTGCCTATTACAAGGCGATGGACGATGTGCAGGACGAGGGGAAGCCCTCCGCGAAGCTCCTTGCGAAGGCGCTGAAGCCCCACCTGGAGCCGGTCGAAGCGCGATTCCCCCGGCAGTGCGCCGCCATCCGGGAATGCATTGCCCAGATGAATGCGCTGGAAGAGGCAGGCACGGAAAATCCCGACCTGCCCGCCTCCTGCTTCGGCAGACTGATGGCGGAGCTGATGGTCTGGAAGGACGACCAGTGGAGCGAAACCCTCAGGAGCCTCGGCTTCTGGCTGGGCAGGTTCATCTACCTGGCGGATGCGATGCTGGACTACGACCGCGACAAACGCAAAAAGCAGTATAACCCTCTGCTTTTCCGCGAGAAGGATCCGCAAAAGTGGAAAGAATATCTGGTGCTCGCCATGGCGCGCTGCACCGAAAGCTATGAAAAGCTCCCCCTGGTGCAGGACAAGGCGCTGCTGGACAACATCGTATACAGCGGCGTATGGGTGCGCTGCCACGGGAAAGCAGAGAAGGAGGCGCAGTGATGGTTGACGATCCTTATAAGGTTCTGGGATTGAGCCCCAACGCCACGGACGAGGAGGTAAAGCGTGCCTACCGTGCCCTGGCAAAGAAATATCACCCCGACCTGAATCCCGGCGACCAGGAGGCCGCGCGGAAAATGCAGGAGGTCAACGAGGCCTACGACCAGATCAAGAACCCGGAAAAGTACGCCCGTCAGCAGACCTCCCAGGGCGGCGGTTCCTACGGGAATCCCTATGGCAGCCCCTTCGGCGGCTATGATCCCTTCGGGGGCTTCGACCCCTTCGGCAGCTACCGGGAGCAGCGTACCTCCGCCGACCAGGGCGACCGGTATCAAACCTCGGCAGAGCAGTATATCCGCTTCCACCGCTGGCAGGAGGCGCTGAACGTCCTGCAGAACAGCCAGAACCGCAACGCCCGCTGGTACTACCTCAGCGCCGTCGCCAACGATGCCCTGGGCAACCAAGTGACCGCCCTGGAGCATATGCGAAGAGCGGTGAGCATGGAGCCGGACAACCGGGAGTATCTGTGGGCGCTGGAGCAGCTGGAGCAGGGAGGCTCTGCCTACAAGCGTCAGGCAGGCAACTACGGCGGCTATGCCATGGGCGGTATCCCCTGCGGCAGCCTGTGCATGTGCTATCTGGTGCAGATGTTCTGCTGTGGCGGCCGTGGATTTATCTGCTGCTGAGCAAGCTCCAGGAGGCTCCCGCGGGAGCCTCTTTGCATTTGGATAATTCGCACAATCTTTGTGCGTTCCTCTTGCCAAAGCTAAAAAATTTGGTATAATACCCGCGTGATTGTCAGCCCCACCGCCTCAAGCGGGATGAGGCTGCTTGGGAACCTCTGAATAAATTGTCTTCGGCTTTCGCGGCGAATCTTTTGCCCCATCCGTGCAGTTCTGAAAGCGGGAAATACATACAGTATTCCTCCGCTTTCAGAACTTTCGGCTGAGACAAAATCTTCTGCCGCCAGCTCTTGCCGATTTATTCAGAGCTTCCTTTGTTTTCGGCAATACATGATAAAGAGGTAACCGTCATGAAAAAAATGCTTTTTATTATGAATCCCTACTCCGGCAAGCGTCGTGCCAATAAGTATCTGGTGGAGATTTTGGAAGTCTTTAATCGGGCAAATTATCAGGTAACGGTTCACATGACCGCAGGCCGGGGCGATGCCACGGAGGTTGCCAAAACGCTGGGGACGCAGATGGACATTGTGGTCTGCTGCGGCGGCGACGGCACCTTCAATGAGACGGTGGCCGGACTGCTGAAAGCCGGAGCGAATGTGCCTGTGGGTTATATTCCCGCCGGTTCCACCAACGATTTTGCCGCCAGCCTGCATCTGCCCACCGAGCCGCTGGAGGCAGCGAAGGAAATCGTGGAGGGCGAGCCGATTGCATACGACGCAGGCAGCTTCTGCGGGCGCTTTTTCTCCTATGTAGCGTCCTTCGGCGCGTTCACCAGAACCAGCTATACCACCCCCCAGTCCATTAAAAACGCTTTGGGGCACACCGCTTATGTGCTCAGCGGCATTTCCGAGCTGTCCCAGATCCGCCCGGAGCATATCCGGCTGGAGATCAACGGCGAAACGGTAGAGGACGATTTCCTCTTCGGCGCCATCTGCAATTCCACCTCCGTCGGCGGCATCCTGACCTTGGATCCCAAGCAGGTGGATATGGCCGACGGCAAGCTGGAGGTGCTGCTGGTGCGCTCTCCCAAAAACCTCATTGAGCTGACCGAATGCATCGCTGCCGTACAGAGCCAGCAGTATAACAACTGTGAGATGATCACCTTCCGCTCCGGTAGCGAAATCAAGATCACCGCCGATCCCGACATGCCCTGGACGCTGGACGGAGAGCGGGAGGACGGCCATGGGGAAATCACCGTGGTAAACAACCACCTGGCCTATCGCCTGGTGCAGAAGCGGAGAGACTGAGCCATGCACAATTCCACCCTCTGCTATATCCTGCGGGACAGCGATGTGCTGATGCTCCACCGGGTGAAAAAGAAGAACGACATCAACCACGATAAGTGGATCGGTGTCGGGGGCAAGTTCGAATTCGAGGAATCCCCGGACGAGTGTATGCTCCGGGAGGCCAAGGAGGAAACCGGCCTGACCCTCACCTCCTGGCGCTGCCGGGGGCTGGTCACCTTCCTGAGCGAGGGCGGCGAGGGGGAGTATATGTACCTGTTCACCGCCGACGGCTTCGAGGGAGAGCTGATTGAGTGCAGCGAGGGGGATCTGCAGTGGGTCAGCCGGGACTTTGTGAGCAGCCTCCCCCAGTGGGAGGGAGATCGGATCTTCCTGGAGCTGCTGTGGCAGGATGCCCCCTTCTTCCTGCTTACATTGCGCTATCGCAATGACCGCCTTGTGGAGGCCGTACTCAACGGAGAAAGGCTCCGGTAAGCAGCCCCCCGAAGCGCGCGCTGCGGCGAGGCAATGCGCAAACCGGAATCTTGGGAGAGATGACTTATGATGAACTACATAATGAACGGAATTCAGGCGCTGAAGGAATCCTTTTTCCCCGGTCTCCTGATATATATTGCAATTCTTGCTTTGCTGTATCTTTTCAAAAAGCGCCGGAGTGTCTCATGGAAATGTATCTTTGAGGCTCTGTTTTGCGTCTATTGCGTTACGCTGCTGAATCTGACGGGAATTTTTACATTAAGCTATCATCTGGATGGCTCATTCAGCTATAATCTGGTTCCGTTTATTGGAAGCTCCATTGTGCCCATTTTGCTGAATTTCGCTTTGTTCTTCCCTCTGGGCTTCCTGCTGCCGCTTCTTTTCCGCTCGTGCAGAGAAAACTGGAAAAAAGTGGTTCTTATTTGCGCGCTCACCTCGTTTTCGATTGAGCTTTTGCAGCTCTTTGGCGGCAGGCACGCAGAGATGGAAGATTTTCTGATAAACACCCTGGGTGGATTTTCAGGCTGCATTGTTTATACCAGCATCCACGAGGGAAAAACGAACCGCAAAAAAGCGGTGATCTCCATTATTTCACTATGTGCGGCTCTCGCGCTCTGCTTTATCGGAATTTATGCGGTTGGCGACAACGAAAAGCAGCTGCCGGACGGGCTCTCCGCCGTCGAAGGGAATATTGCGGAAATCAATGTTTATTCAGGCGGCGAAAAGCGCAGCATTTCCGTTGACTCCTACATTTACCGCACGTTTGCAAGTCAGCTCTCCAATTGCGGCGGCCATTTGCTGGAAACCAGGGAAGCTTCCGGGGACGAAATCCGGAACGATACGGATTGCTTTATCGAAATTCTGTATGCCTCCTCCCAGACAATCACGTTTGAAAACGCCGAGAACTTCTCCATTGAAAACGCCGACAGGCTTCTTTACAATGCAGACCGGAATATTCTGTATTGGGGCAGCTCAGATTATCAAAACTGCCTGGACTACACAAAGCTGGATGAATCGCTGCAGGCTCATAAGGGCGAAATCCTGAAGGAGTATGAAGAGCTGCCTGCACTGATTCGTGACTGCTTTAATCCGTAAGGAGGGAGAGGAGCCTTACAGCCATATCCCTACACCCATTTGGCACCGCAAAATTGCGGTGCCATTTTCTTATGGGCTTTGCCGGGGGGGAACCGCGAAGGCACTGGGCGGAGCAAAGGGCGGGAGGGTGCAGCGGCTCGCCAGAAAGCGCTTCGCACACATTGCCCAAAAATCCCCCCTGGGGGGATAAAAAAGAGACGCTTTTCTTTCATCCTGACAGTTGACATTTGGGGATGAAATTAGTACAATACTATCGATACATTGCGAAAGTCTGTCGTTTCGTATCGGGTTTCATTTAGAATATCTTTTTAGGAGGAAATCACTTTGAAGGATTGGGCATATCTGACCACTGTTGAAGAGATGGAGGCCGCCACAAACTCTCTGCTGGAAAACGGCAAGAAGGTTGGCGCTGACTCCTGGCAGCAGCGTGTCAAGAACCAGACTCCCCACTGCGGCTTCGGCGAAGCGGGCACCTGCTGCCGCATCTGCTCCATGGGTCCCTGCCGTATCACTCCCAAGAGCCCCCGCGGCATCTGCGGCTGTGATGTTCACGGCATCGTTGGCCGTAACTTCCTGCGTTTTACCGCCGGCGGCTCCGCAACGCACTCCGATCACGGTCGTGAAATCATGCACACCCTGCATCAGGCCAAGGAGGGCGGCAACTATCAGGTCAAAGACCCCGAGAAGCTCATTCGCATTGCCAAGGAATGGGGCGTTGAAACCGAGGGCAAGGACATTTATGACCTGGCTCATGAGGTCGCCGAGCTCGGCCTGCTGGAGTACGGCAAGCCCTTCGGCATCCAGCGCTTCCTGAAGCGTGCTCCCGAGCACACCCAGCAGCTGTGGCATGACGCTGGCATTGAGCCCCGCGCCATCGACCGTGAAGTTGCCACCGCTCTGCACATGACCCACATGGGCAACTCCAGCCTGCCCGAGGCTCTGATCCGTCAGGCGCTGCGCTGCGGCCTGTCCGACGGTTGGGGCGGCTCCATGATGGGCACCGAGTTCTCCGACGTGATGTTCGGCACCCCTAAGCCCGTGGACACCACCGCCAACATCGGCGTGATGGAGAAGGACATGGTCAACATCATTGTCCATGGCCACGATCCCAGCCTGTCCGAGATGATTGTGTACTATGCTAACGACCCCGAGATGATTGCTCTGGCCAAGAGCGTGGGTGCCAAGGGCATCAACATCGCCGGTGTCTGCTGCACCGCCAACGAAGTGGCCATGCGTCACGGCATCCCCATGGCAGGTAACTTCCTGAGCCAGGAGAACGTGGTGCTCACCGGCGCCTGCGAGGCCATCGTGGTAGACGTGCAGTGCATCTTCCCCGCTCTGGGGCCCCTGTCCAAGTGCTTCCATACCAAGTTCATCACCACCTCCCCCATCTGCCGGATGCCCGACTCCGAGTTCATCCAGTTCTCCGCCGAGAACGCCGGTGACAACGCCAAGGCAATCGTGAAGATGGCGGTTGAGAACTTCAAGAACCGCGACCAGAGCATGGTCAACATCCCCAACCAGAAGCAGAATGCCCGGGTGGGCTACTCCGTAGAGGCCATCAAGAAGGTCCTGGACGGCGTTGCCAACTCCCAGGTGGACGAATTCGGCACCACCAAGCCCCTGATTGAGTGCGTGCACTCCGGTGTCCTCCGCGGCGCTGTGGCCATGGTCGGCTGCAACAACCCCAAGGTTCGCCCCGACACCGCTCACATTGAGCTGATGAAGAAGCTGCTGGAAAATGATATTATCCTCATCGTCTCCGGCTGCTCCGCCCAGGCTGCCGCCAAGGCCGGCCTGCTGGATCCCGTCAACGCCAAGGAGTACTGCGGCGACGGTCTGAAGCGCGTGTGCGAGCTGGCCGGCATTCCTCCCGTGCTGCACATGGGCTCCTGCGTGGATATTTCCCGTATGATGATTCTGGCCTCCGACATCGCCAAGGACTGGGGCATCAACATCTCCCAGGTTCCCGTGGTGGGCTGCGCTCCCGAATGGATGAGCGAGAAGGCCGTGTCCATCGGCAACTACGTTGTGTCCACCGGTATCGACACCTTCCTGGGTGTTGACCCCTACACCAAGGGCTCCTCCGAGGTCACCGCGCTGCTCCAGGGTGAGCACGGCATCAAGGACTGGGTCGAGGCCAACTACACCGTGGAGCTGGACATCGACAAGCTGGGCGACCTGATGATCGAGCGCATCGAGCAGAAGCGAGCCGCGCTGGGCATCTAAGAGGCGTCTGCAATGAAAGTTGCCATTACCGGAAAAGGCGGTGTGGGCAAAACCACCCTGTCGTCCACCTTGGCGCGGCTGTATGCCGATGAAGGCCGGGTCGTCCTGGCTGCCGATGTGGATCCGGACGCAAATCTGGGTCTGGCTCTGGGCATGAGCCAGGAAGAAGTGGATAAAATCGTCCCCATTTCCAAAATGCGCACTCTGGTAGAGGAGCGCACCGGCGCCGACCCCTCCAACAAGTTTTACAAGCTCAATCCCTATGTGGCAGACATCCCCGAGAAGTTTGCAAAGGATATCAACGGCGTAAAGCTTCTGGTGATGGGCACCGTGGATGTGGGCGGCAGCGGCTGTGTCTGCCCGGAGCATGTGATGCTCAAGGCTATCCTGTCCAGCCTGACCTATCGCAAAGACGATGTGGTCATCATGGATATGGAGGCCGGGCTGGAGCATCTGGGGCGCGGAACTGCATCGAATATGGATCAGTTCATCGTGGTCATCGAGCCCGGCGCGCGCTCCGTCCAGACCTACCACAATGTCAAGCGTCTGGCCTCCGACCTGGGCGTCAAGCGCGTGCGGGTGGTTGCCAACAAGGTGCGCGATGAGCGGGATGAGCAGTTCATCCGCAGCGCCATCCCTGCCGAGGATTTCCTGGGCTTTATCCACTACAATCCCGAGATCATGGATGCAGACCGCATGGGAAAATCTCCCTATGATTTCTGCCCCGCAGCCATCGAGGAAATTCGGAACATAAAAGCGATCCTGGATCGTGATGAAATTTAGGAGGAAAAACTGTGACACTTTTTGACAGAGTTTTTGGCGGTAACGACTACAACTACGACCGTACCGTAGCCGCCATTGATAGCGCCATCGCCCAGTACGGCGAGGGCGAGAGCGTGTCCTTCCCCGACACCGCTTACAGCCTGCCCTGCTACTACGCAGTGACCGGCGAAAAGATCACCACCCTGGGCGAGATGAAGGCCGCCATGGCCACCATCAAGGCCAAGATGACCCGTAACCCCCGCCTGCACGATGCCTTCGAGTCCGGCATTGCTTCCGCCCTGTGCGCGGAGTTCCTGGAAGCACTGAAGTACATCCACGGTGCAACTCCTTATGAGGAGCCCCTGCTGGGTCACCTGTCCGATGCCTTCGTCCGTGAGCTGGGCGTGCCCCTGGTCACCGGCGATATTCCCGGCGTTGCCGTTATCATCGGCGGCGCGGACGACCCCGCCGAGACCATCGCGCTGGTCAAGTCCTATCAGGGGCAGGGCATCCTGGTCACGCTGACCGGTAAGTGCTGCCAGCAGCTGGCCGACGCCGGCTACAAGACCGGCACCAACGTCCGCGTGTGCCCCCTGGGTCTGGAGACCCAGAGCGTCATCCACGTGGTGTCCGTCGCTCTGCGTGCTGCCCTGATCTTCGGCAACATCCAGCCCGGCGACTTCAAGGCTCTGGCCAAGTACACCATGGATCGCGTGCGCGCCTTCGTCAACGCCTACAAGCCCCTGTCCGATGAGACCGTGTCCTACGGCGCCGGCGCCATCTGCCTGGGCTTCCCCGTCGTCTCCAACGAGACCGAGAACATGTTCCGTGTTCCCAAGTCCCTGATCCAGCAGCTGGATACCTCCAAGTGGAACGCCACCTCCCTGGAGGCTCGCGACATCAAGATCAAGATCACCAACATCGATATTCCCGTGGCCTTCGCCTCCGCCTTCGAGGGCGAGATCATCCGCCGCGGCGACATGCAGGTGGAAGTGGACGGCTCCCGTGTGGATTGCTTCGAGCTGGTGCAGACCAAGGATTCCAGCGAAGTGGAAGACCACAAGATCATTGTGGACGGCCCCGAGATCGACGACATCCCCGTGGGCTCCAAGATCTCCCTGTCCTATACCATCGAGGTGGCAGGCAAGTCCATGCAGCCCGACTTTGAGTCCGTCATGGAGCGTAAGATTCACTCCTGGCTCAACTGCATCGAGGGCGTGATGCACACCGGTCAGCGTGACATGATCCGCATCCGTATCAGCAAGGCCGACTTCGAGGCAGGCTTCAAGTTCCGTCACATCGGCGAAGTGCTGTACGCCAAGGTCAAGAGCGAGTTCGAGGCCGTTGTGGATAAGTGCCAGGTCACCATCGTGGTCGATCCCGAGAAGAACAAGGCGCTGCGCGCCGGCGCCAACGAGGTCTTTGACCGCCGCGACGCCCGTCTGGCCTCCATGACCGACGAATCCGTTGACCAGTTCTATACCTGCATCATGTGCCAGGCCTTCTCTCCCAGCCACGTGTGCATCGTCACCCCCGAGCGTCTGGGTCTGTGCGGCGCCGTGTCCTGGCTGGATGCCAAGGCCACCAAGGAGCTGGATCCCAACGGTCCCTGCCAGATCGTTCCCAAGACCGGCTGCACCGACGAGCGCCTGGGCGCTTACGAGTCCGTCAATGAGGCCGTGTCCAAGTACTCCCACGGCGCATTGGAGCGCGTGACCCTGTACTCCCTGTTCCAGGATCCCATGACCTCCTGCGGCTGCTTCGAGTGTATCTGCGGCGTGGAGCCCGTGTCCATGGGTGTTGTCATCACCTGCCGTGAGCATGCGGGCATGACTCCTCTGGGCATGACCTTCTCCGAGATGGCCTCCATGACCGGCGGCGGCGTGCAGACCCCCGGTTTCATGGGTCACGGCAAGCACTTCATCGCCTCCAAGAAGTTCATCGCTGCCGAAGGCGGCCTGGGCCGCATCGTCTGGCTGCCCAAGATGCTGAAGGATCAGATGCGCGAGCGTCTGGACGCAGCTGCCAAGGAGCTGTACGATGTGGATAACTTCACCGACATGATCGCCGATGAGACCATCTGCACCGAAGATCCCGAGGCTCTGCTGAACTACCTCAGCGAGGTCGGCCACCCCGTCCTGTCCATGGAACCCTTCGATATGTAATCTGAATCAGCGCCCCGAGGCCAAAAACCTCGGGGCGCTTTTTAACTCTTCGATACTGCGCGGCAGCGCAGCATTTTTATTTTGTTCCCATAAAAGTGCTGATGCGTTCTTCTGCCCAGGAGTATTGCTGCATGTATTCGCCCCGGTAGGCGCGGACGGCGTAGGGGACATTATTCAGATAGTCATAGTAATCGCACTCAAAGAGACTGGGGTTGATGTTATAACCGCCGCGGGTGCGGATGAACACCTCGGACTCCCCAATCTTTTCCAGCGTCTGGGACAGATCCATCACCAGGTGACGCAGGTAATCCTTTTGCTGCTTATCGCCTGTCTCATCCTCCCACAGGCGGGCGCAGATCTCACCGGAGGTGACCCGGGCGCCGTTGCGGTCCACCAGGAAGGCGAACAGTTCCTTGGTTTTGCTCCGCTTGAAAGTCAGGGGTTTGCCGCAATAGAAAACCTCGAAATTGCCGAAGCAATGCACCACCAGCTGCTTGCCGGTCTGGGGGCGGGGCATGGGATAGCGCAGATTTTCCAGCTCCACCCGAATGGCATCCTGACTGGCAGGCTTGGCAAGGTATCCGCTGGCATGGAGCGCATAGGCGGAAATGGCGTATTTCAGAAAGCCTGTGACAAAAATCAGATTGGTTTTCGGGTTACGCTCTTTCAGCCGCTTGCCCAGCTCGATCCCGTCCATGCTTCCCAGCTCAATATCCAGAAATGCAACATCACAGGTATTTTCCATTGCCCATTCCAGTGCGGCATTGGGATTGGTAAACTCGGCGACCTCCGCCTGGGGAACCACCGCGCGTATATTTTTTGTAAGCAGATGCAGTGCATTCGGCTCGTCATCGACGGCCAGGATATTCATGATGCTTTGCCTCCTTTTTGCGGATAATGATCTCTACCCGGGTACCTACACCAGGCGTACTACGCACCATCAGGCTGCCGCCGCACAGCGCCGCAAGGCGGGTGCGGACGTTGGCCATGCCGATATGTTCCCGGGAGCTATCAAATTCTTTGTTGGTATCAAAACCCACGCCGTCGTCTTCCACCGCAATGCTGTAGCAGCTTCCGGCGTCCCGGGTGCTGACCCGGACGGTACCGCCGTTCGGGCGTTTGCTGATGCCGTGCCGGATCGCATTCTCCACCAGGGGCTGCAGGGTAAGCAGCGGGATCTCAAAGCCTGTGGCGTTGATGTCAAACTCCACTTTCAGCCGGTCTCCGTACCGGCGCTTTTCCAGCCTGAGATAATTTTGCAGGAACTCCATATCCTCTGTAAAGCTGACCATATAGCAATTGGACATGGCCGTGATTTTGAAATGGAGATAGTCGGAAAGCTCCTGCAAAGCAGCCTTTGCCTCCCTGGGGTCCGTATCGCACAGATCCATCACGGTCGTCAGAGAATTAAACAGGAAATGGGGCTGGATCTGGGACAGCACCAGGGCCGCACGGGCACTTTGCAGCTCCAGCTCCTGCTGGGCGTACTTTCTGTTTTGCTCCGCATAGAAGCTGGTATACAGCACCAGCATGGAAAACAGCGATGCCATATTCACCAAGTCGCAGCCGGGCACAATATAATCAAGCAGAATGGCTACAATATGGCTCAGGCAGAAAAAGCCCAGCGCCAGCCGGTTCTGCCGCCGTGCATCCTTTTGCAGAACGATGCGGTGCAGGCATTCGCCCAGGATCATGCAGTTAAAGTAGCGGGGCAGCGAATACAGGTTCTGCTGATAAATCATTCCCGTGGCCTGGGAAATGGTCAGCAGCCGCCGGTGCAGCGGATTGAATGCCCCAATGATGACCATAACGCCCAGCGCAGAATAGATCGCGTGGCACTCGCCCCGCCATTCCTTCGGCTTGACGCCCAGATCCATCCGCAGGTAGGCCACAAATACACCGGCCATGCAGCAATCCAGCACCTGGTTGACTGAGAACGCGGCATACAGCAGATCCACCTTGTCCGCCTCGCCCTGGTGGGCAGTGATGGCCAGGTCGGAAAGCATCACACCTATGAAAATCACCAGCAGCGCACACAGGCATTTTGACTTCCGGGATTTCAGTGCAGAATTGAACGAAAAGCTGAAAATGATAAAAATCAATCCCAGAATACCGGTCAGGTCAGCCGCTGCATTGAATGACAAAAGATTCATTAAAAAAGCCCTTTGGACGCATCAAACGGAGCTCTTGCGTCCTCCCCTCTTTATGAAAATCCCCATTACATCATATCGGATTTTGGCAAAAACGGCAAGCCCCTTTTGGGAATAAAATTGTTGAATTCCTGCGGTTTATTACATTTTTCTCGTCTACATTTGTCGAATTCAATTATCGCAGCAGAAAATTTTTGGAAAGCACAAAATATGACGGATTTTGTCATTATCGTGTCATGCAGTATTTGCTAGAATGGAGAAAAACAATGCATGAAGTGCATTACAGGAGGTAATGAAATGGAAGATTTAACTGGCCGTGTCTTTGGAGGCTTACAGGTCGTTGAACCGGACAAGGAGCAGGAGGGCTTCTGGCATTGCCGCTGTGGCTGCGGCAGAGACGTTTCCGTATCCGGCAAAGAGCTGCTGGACGGCACCAAGCGTTCCTGCGGCTGCGGCAGAAAGCGCCTGCATTGCGGCGATATAACGGGCATGCGTTCCGGCCGCCTTGTGGCGATTCGTCCCACCGATCAGAAGCGGCGCAGCAGCACCCTGTGGCTGTGCAAGTGCGACTGCGGCAAGGAGATTCTGGCGGAGCCCTATAAGATCCGCAACAAGGTGATCGCCAGCTGCGGCTGCATCCGCACCGAAAAGAAGATCAAGGATATTACCGGCCAGCGCTTTGGCCGCCTGGTGGCGCTGGAGCGCCTGAATAAAAAGCGGGGCAGCAGCTTCCTGTGGCGTTGCCAGTGCGACTGCGGCAAAACCGTGGAAACCAGTGCCAATTCCCTGCTCTCCGGCAACACCCGCAGCTGCGGCTGCCTGCGCATTGAAGCGATCCGGCGCACCAACGCCAAGCATGGCTCTGTGGCCGACCGGATGCGCCTGGTGGACGGCACCTGCGTGGACTGCCTGGAGCGCGGCCGCCTGCAGAAGAACAATTCCAGCGGCTGCACCGGCGTGCAGGCACGGGGCGATAAGTGGATCGCCGTCATCACCTTCAAGAAGAAAGTGCACTATCTGGGCATCTTCGACAACAAGGAGGACGCCATCCGTGTGCGCAAGGAGGCCGAGCAGCATTACTTCGGCACCTTCCTGGAGCAGTACTACGAAAACGGCGGCAAACCCGGCAAGGCTGCCGCAGAAGGCAGCAAGCCCGAGGCGGAAGCCAAGCCTGAAGCAGAGGCCAAGCCCGAAACAGCA
Organism: uncultured Oscillospiraceae bacterium; assembly: GCA_934567355.1. Taxonomy (GTDB): domain Bacteria; phylum Bacillota; class Clostridia; order Oscillospirales; family Oscillospiraceae; genus Faecousia. Next base: position 28,392 of record CAKTJC010000002.1, on the reverse strand, counting down.
GAATAAGCCGAACGCGGCTGTGAGGAAAATCCCCACAGCCGCATTTTTATCAGCAGAATATTCAACCCGGAGCCGGGAGTCTGGTGCCGTCGCCAAGGAGAACATAGTCCACCTGCGTCAGGTCAATGGGAGCACAGTTTCCATCGGGGAGCAGCTGAATTTGCGTACCGTCCTTCATGACAGCATAGATAAGGTAGTCGCGCCACCCATAGAAATCCGCAGATGCCGCAGCGGCGCGCTGCTCCTCGGTTTCCGCAGCGGTATCCCGGGTGATCTCGCTGCTGAATTTGCGCAGCTTAAAGGAGGCAATGGGGAAATCCATCAGGACATCCGTTCCGTCTGCCAGCCAGCCGACGCTGCCCGTCATGGTGATGGGGCTTGACAGCAGCTCCAGCTCCCGGTAGTCGGTGTTACTTTCGTCGAAGGTGATGGAAAAATGCCATTCCCCCTCCGCAAGAATTTGGGAGGACGCGCTCCGTTTATCTGCATACAGATCTATGATGCCCAGATCCCATGTGGCGCCAAGCTCAAAGGGCCGCAGTCCATCCTGAAAGGATTCATAGTATTCTGCCAGAAGGTCTATGGTGTTGGCAAGCCCGTCGCCGTCCGCAACAACCGCGTGGAGCCCTCCGCCACCGCCGCGGGATTGCCGTCCGGTCGTGGTAAAGGATGTGCGGTCAGTGCCGATTTTCAGATTCTCAATGTCCATCCCCTCCGGAGCAGTGACGCTGATAAGAACCCGTGCCACATAGCCATCCGTCTCCACGGATTTCAGCCGGAGGGTGTAGCCATCCTGGGTCGCCTCCTGGGGCGGCTGCGCCTGGGCATCCACATCTGCCTGAGTGGGAATTCTGGGCGAAATGGCGAAATCAATGGTGTCGGCCACCAGGTTCAGCTGCTCATCCGTCATATACTCGCGCTCAACGGAAACAACGCCGCCTGCTTCGCTGTAAAATTCCGGGTTCACATCCAGCCGCAATGACATCATGGCATCCCCCCGGTCACAGAGGATATAGCCACGTTCCTGGCTGGGGGAACGGAGAATCAGTACGGTATTCCCGGAGGCGGTGGTATAGCTCCGCTCCACCCAGTCGCCGCTGTCCTCCAATGTCACATAGTCCGGGCTGAAGCAGTCGTACCGATTCCAGTGGAGCGCACCCAGGGAATAGGTCACGTCATAGCCGCTGTCTTCCGGGAAGCGGAAGCTCATATTCAGCCAGAAATTACCGGTGTCGTAGCATCCGCCGGCATCGATATCCGCACTGATGCCCTGATTGTCCCGTATGAACCGCTCCACGCCCAGTGCGTTGCATAGATTCCGGGTGGTGCGGAAACTCAGGGACTGTCCCTCCGGCTTCAGGCCGTATTTTTCAGCCAGCTCCTGCCCTTTTTCGTACATGACGTTTCCATAGTCATCCCAGTAGTTTTCCGGCAGGGTGCCTTCACTGCGCATCTGTTCGCCATTGACCCGGTACTCGGTGTTGAAAGCATAGTAATCTGCGCAGGCCTTGTAGGCATTGGAGCCTTCCAGCCCCGCCAGCGTCAGGGTGGTGGTATCGACGGTGTGGGGATCCTTTACATACACCCCATCCACCAGGGAATAGTCACGCTGCGCGGTGCCGGTTCCGATTTTTACACTCCCCATTTTCAGCACATAAACCGCATAGGCAACAGAGCACCCTGCCAGCAGGAGTAGCAGCGCGATCAGTGCGGCAGCCAGCAGCGGACGGCGGATGCGGCGGCGGGGCTTCCTGGTACCCTGCTCTTCGGCGGAAAAATGTCCGTTTTCTGCCAGCTCTATCAGGTCGTCGCCCACGTATTGCAGGCCGTTAACAATGTCCTTTCCGTTCATACCTGAATTCCCTCCTTTGCAAGGTATGCTGCCAATTTCCCCTTCGTCCGGCTCAGCCGCATCTGCACGGCGCTTTCGCCAATGTGATAGCGGGCGGCAATTTCCGCGACAGTGTCCGCATACCAGTACCGACGCAGAAACACCATCTGATTTTCCGGCGTCAGGGTACGCAGAAACGCATCCAATATCTGCCCCAGCTCCCGGGCATCCATTTCCCACTCCCGCGTGGCGTCGGGGATGCAGCTTTCCATCTCCTGCGTCAGGGCGACGATCTCGGCGCTGCGCTTCCGGGCGTTTTTCCAGTCCACCTTTTTCAGAGCGAAATTCCGGCAGATCTTTGCAAGGTATGCAAAGAAATGCTCCGGGCGCTGGGGAGGAATCGTATCCCACGCCTTCATGTACGTATCGCTGACGCTCTCCTCCGCGTCCTGCCCGTTTCCGACGATCCTGTCCGCCAGGTGGAGCAGCCGCTTCCCGTAGACCTCATCCGTATGCCTGATGGCATCCTGGTTCCGGGCGAAGAAAAGCTCTATGATTTTGCTGTCATTCATGTCGGGTCACCTCACTTACGTTTTGTTCCTCACCCTGATAGACCGCTTTTGACACAAGAATCTCACATCGAGCGTAAAAAATCCCTGCCGGAAGAAAAACCGGCAGGGATGATCTTTACGGTGCTTATTTCAGAGCAGCCTTAGCCTGCTCCACAACAGCAGCAAAAGCAGCGCTGTCCTGGATAGCCATCTCGGACAGGCTCTTGCGGTTCATGGTGATGCCAGCCTTGTGGACACCGTTCATGAAGGTGGAATAATTCATGCCGTAGGGAGCCACAGCGGCGCTCAGGCGGGCGATCCACATGGTGCGGAAAGCGCGCTTCTTTTCCTTGCGGCCTGCGAAAGCGTAGTTGCCGGACTTCATAACGGCCTGCTTGGCCATCTTGAAGTGCTTGGACTTGGAACCCCAGTAGCCCTTAGCCAGCTTCAGGGTAGCATTTCTTCTCTTGCGCGTCATCATTGCGCCTTTAACTCTTGCCATTTCTGTATCCTCCTATCCTTATTTGTACGGAATCATCTTCTTGATGGCATCCACATTGGTCACATCGGCGTATGTGGTTGCGCGCAGATGACGGGTACGCTTGGTGGTCTTCTTGGTGAGGATATGGGATTTGAAAGCCTGTGCTCTCTTCACCTTACCGTTTTTGGTCAGGTTGAATCTCTTTTTCGCACCGCTATGGGTTTTCAGCTTGGGCATAATAGTTCTCCTTCCGTATCTGTAAATTGTGGGGTTTATTTGCTATTTTTCGGCGCCAGGAACATCGCCATGAAGCGGCCTTCCAGCTTGGGATTCTTTTCCATGGTGGCAATCTCGGTGCATGCATCGGCAAAGTCCATCAGGAGCTTCTCACCCAGGTTGGTGTGCGCCATCTCACGGCCGCGGAAGCGGACGCTGACCTTCACCCGGTTGCCGTCCTGCAGGAACTTCTGGGCGGCCTTGACCTTGGTGTTCAGGTCGTTGGTGTCGATGCTGGGGCTCATGCGGATTTCCTTGACCTCAACCACCCGCTGATTTTTCTTGGCTTCCTTCTCCCGCTTCTTCTGATCGAAGCAGAACTTGGAGTAGTCCATGATCTTGCACACGGGGGGTACGGCATTGGGGGAGATCTTTACGAGATCCATTCCCTGCTCCTCTGCCATGGCATTGGCCTGGGCGGCGGAAACGATGCCCAGCTGTGCGCCGTCGGCGCCGATGAGCCGGATTTCCTTGTCCCGAATTTCCTCATTGAGCTGATGATCTAGTTTTGCGATGGTAAAGCACCTCCAAAAAAGCAGCAAAAAACGGATGCCAAAGCATCCGCAGCACGCACCCCGCCCCGCAGCCACGGGAGGGAAAAAGCGTATGAACCGTTTCGCAGGCACGCTTACGGTGAGGCGGATGTTCAGCCTTCTTTGATTTACCCGAGTATTTTAGCACAGGTCTTCTCTGTTGTCAACTGGTTTTTAAGGAAACTCTGATTAAATCCGCAAGAGCTGACAGCGAGAGATTTTTCACGAGACGAAGGTTCCGAAAACGGAGGAATACTGTATGTACCCGCAAGGGGCATGCCGCATCCGTGAGCCGGCTCCCGCCGGCAACGGCTGCGCTATATTTCCCGTTTTTGAAACCGCACGGATAGGGAAAAGATCCGCTGTTCAGCTGAAGGGGATTTATTCAGAGCTTCCTCAAAGCATTCTGTGAAAGAAGCACTCCGGATAATCTTTATGAACCTGGCGGCATAGAAATACCCTTGAGCGGTTAGAATTTATTGGTATCCACCCGGGTGCCGGGCGTGTCTGTAAAGGTGGAGCGTACCTCCAATGGGATATGATACTCCCGTGCCAGCTGCACACAGCGGGAGTGGAGCACCTGCGCGCCGCGTTCGGCAAGGGCAAGCATTTCGTCATAGCCGATGGATTTAAACCGATGGGCATCCGGAAAATGCCTGGGGTCCCGGTCATATACTCCGTCCACATCCGTATAGATGCGGCAGAGATCCGCATTCAGGGCGGCGGCCAGCGCCACTGCCGTGGTATCGGAGCCTCCCCTGCCCAGCGTGGTCAGGTCTCCCTGGGCATCCGCCCCCTGAAAGCCTGCAACCACGGGCACCGTCCCCTGCTCCAGCAGCGCGCACACCCGCTGGGGGGAAATATCCAGTATTTCCGCGCTGCCGAAGCAGGATGTAGTATGGATGCCCGCCTGTGCACCGGTCAGGCTCACCGCCGGAATGCCACGGCGCGTCAGCTCCATGGCAAACAGCGCGGCGCTCATCTGCTCCCCGGCGCACAGCAGCATATCCAGCTCCCGGGGTGCGGGTTGGGGCGTTAAAAGCATTGCTTTTTCAATCAGTTCGTCCGTGGTATCTCCTTGAGCGGAGACGACCACCGCCACCCGGTGCCCCTCCGTCCACGCCTGTGCCGTCAGCTCCGCCGCGCGGCGCATTGCCGCAGGGTCGGCAAGCGACGTTCCTCCGAATTTTTGAACCATCCGCATATCCATTCCTCCCGCCACCATTGTATGTCAAAGGGGCGCGAACGGTGCAGGAAAGCGCCGCCCAGCAGAAAACCGGGCGGGGCGGCAGCGCAACTATGAGTGAATAGCGAAAAGTGAATAGTGAACAGGGAAAAAGTCTTATTTGCTATCCACTGTTCACTAACGCCTTTAACCGGCCAGCACTTCGGCCTTGACCACGCCGCGGGTAGAGCTAAGGCGCTCCATCAGCTCTTCCAGGGAGATGGTCATATCCATGGTGGAGGCGGAAATGGTGATCACCGCCGTCCCGTTGGTTGGAACAATGGAATTGATGGTGGTGATGTTGGCCTTGACCTCGGCAAAGAGATTCAGGATCTCGCTCAGCTGCCCCGGCTCATCGTGCACCAGCAGCTGGAAGGTAACGACCCGGCCGGTCATCGCGCTCTGGAAGGGCATCACGGAATCCCGGTATTTATAGAATGCGCTGCGGCTGATGTCCGTCATGCGGGTCGCCTCGTTGACGGTGGAGGCTTCGCCGGTGGAAAGCAGGCGCTTGGTTTCCGCCACCTTCAGAAACACCTCCGGCAGGGCGGATTCTTCCACCAGATAATATCGCGGACTCGTTGACATAAATTGTCTCCTTCAAATATGTATGCGTACGGTGTACATACGTTCTCACGCTATGTATTCTAACATATTATTCAGGAATTGCAACCTTTTTATTGGTTTTTTAACAATTGACGCGATTTCCCATTGCAGGATCCTGGCAGACAGCGTGAAAGGAGGTCTTTCCATGAAAAAAGCGGGCATTCTTGCCGCCGCCATACTGGGGGCATTTCTGGGCATCAAATATCTGCTCCCCATTTCCATGCCGTTTCTGCTGGGCGCCGGGCTGGCGCTGGCGGCAGAACCGGGGGTAAAGCTCCTGTCCGGCAGGCTGAAGCTGCCGAGGGCGGCAGCCTCCGGGATCGGCGTCGGCGCACTGTTTGCGGTCATCTGCGCAGCGCTGACGCTGCTGGTGGGGCTTGCCGTGCGGGAACTGCGGGTGCTGGCGGGAATTCTGCCCCAGATGGAGCTGACGGCGCGCGACGGGCTGAACGCCCTGCAGAACTGGCTGCTGGAGGCCTCACAGCGGGCGTCGCCGGGGGTACGCTCCCTGGTGCAGCGCAATGTGATGCAGCTGTTTTCCGGCAGCGCAGAGCTGCTCGACGGGGTCACCCGCCGGGGGCTTGCCATGGCAGGGAGCTTCCTGACCCGGCTGCCGGACAGTGCCCTGGGCATCGGCACCACGGTGCTGGCAGCCTTCCTCACCTCGGCAGAGCTTCCCCGGATCCGGCAATGGCTGCGCGCCCAGCTCCACCGATCCCACTTTCAGGCAGCCATCGATTTTCTCGTCCGCCTGCGCGCCACCGCCGGGCAATGGCTGATCGCCCAGCTGAAGCTGCTGTCCATCACATGCCTGGTGCTGACGATGGGCTTCCTGCTGCTGGGGATCGAGTATGCGCCTCTGTGGGCGATGCTGGTATCCGTTGTAGATGCGCTGCCCATTCTGGGCACGGGGACGGTGCTGGTGCCCTGGAGCCTTGTCTGCCTGGTGCAGCACAACACCGGACGGGCGCTGGGGCTGCTGGGGCTTTACGCCGCCACCGCCCTGACCCGCTCCACCCTGGAGCCGAAGCTGGTCGGCCGGCAGCTGGGGCTGGATCCGCTGGTGACGCTGATCGCCCTGTATGTGGGCTTCCGGCTGTGGGGGCTGCCGGGAATGATCCTAAGTCCGCTGCTGGTTATTACCCTGATTTCCATGTTTCCCCAGGTGCAGACACAGCAAAAATGAGCGTTTACCCCAAAGCGGTAAAAAAAGGATTGTACTCCCCGGCTTTTTTTGGTATAATATCAGGAAAAGTTTTTGGATGTGTATTGCTGTGAAATATGGAATTTGGAATGTATCAAAGCCGGAGCCTGCGGCACTGCGGAATCTGCGCGCCGCCGGGTACCCGGAGCTGGCGGCAAGAGTGCTGGCTGCCCGGGGGATCGCCGATGCGCAGGCGGCGCACGACTGCCTGGACTGCAACTGCGAGCTGCCCTCGCCCTACCTGCTGACGGAAATGGACGTGGCTGCCGGACGGGTAGGGCTCGCCATGAGCGCTCATGAAAAAATCGCCGTGTTCGGCGACTACGATGTGGACGGCATCACCGCCACCTGCCTGCTGACGGATTTTCTGCGCAGCTGCGGAGCGGACTGCATCAGCTACATCCCCGGCCGTCTGGAGGAGGGCTACGGCCTGAACCCCACCGCCATCCACCACCTGCATGAGCAGGGCGTGAAGCTCATCGTCACGGTGGACTGCGGCATCACCGCCATTGCGGAGGCACAGCTGTGCCACCGCCTGGGCATCGACCTGGTGATCACCGATCACCACGAGTGCAAAGACAAACTCCCGCTGGCCATGGCCATTGTGGATCCCCACAAGCCGGACGATACCTATCCTCACAAAAATCTCTCCGGTGTGGCGCTTGCATTCAAGCTGGCCTGCGCCCTCAGCGGAAATACCGAGGAAATCTTAAACGAATATGCCGACATGGTGTGCCTGGGCACCGTGGCGGATGTGATCCCCCTGGTGGGGGAAAACCGGGTGTTCGTCTCCCGGGGGCTGCAGTCCCTGCGCCGCACCACCCGTCCGGGGCTTGCCGCGCTGATGAAGGAATGCAGCTGCGACCCGGCAAGCCTGAACGCCTCCTCCATCGGCTTCATGCTCGCCCCGCGGATCAATGCCGCCGGACGGATGGGGCAGGTGGACGTGGCAGTCGATCTCTTCCTGACCCAGGACGACGATCAGGCCGCCAAAGACGCCCGGCAGCTGTGTGACCTGAACCGGCAGCGGCAGACCATCGAATCCGAAATTTACCGGCAGGCCATCTCCATGCTCCCCGCCGGCCAGGCGCCGGATGCCATTGTGCTGGCCGACGAGAGCTGGCACCAGGGTGTGGTGGGCATTGTCGCCAGCCGCATTGCGGAGGAATACGCCTGCCCCACCTTCCTGATCTGCCTGGACGGAGAGCACGGCAAGGCCAGCTCCCGCAGCCACGGGGGCTTCAACCTCTTCGCCTCCCTCACGGCGCTGTCCGACCTGCTGGAAAGCTACGGCGGCCACGAGCTGGCGGCGGGCTTTACCATCCGCCGGGAGAATATTCCGGAATTCCGCCGCCAGGTGAGCGAGCTTGCCTCCCAATATTTTGCCGGGGAGACGCTGCGCACCAGCGTGGACATCGACTGTGTGGTGCCCCCGGAGCTGATGACGCTGCCGGAATTCGAAGCGCTGGACATCCTGGAGCCCACCGGCAGCGGCTGCCCGAAGCCCGTGCTGCTGCTGTCCGCCCTGACGGTGGAACGGATCACCATGGTCGGCGGCGGCAAGCATATGCGCCTGCGTCTGCGCAAGGACAAGCAGGTGTTCAACGCCATCTATTTTTCCGTCACCCCCGGCAGCGTGAAGCTCCAGCAGGGGGAGCTGGTGGATGTGGCGTTTCTGCCCCAGATCAACTGCTATCAGGGCGAGCGGAGCCTGCAAATGAACGTGGTGGATATTCGCCCCAGCTGCGCCGTGCCCTGCGGCACCGAAACCGCCCACTACCGCGCCCTGCTGCGGGGCAGCTTCACCCCGGAGGACGCCCAATATATCCTGCCCGACCGGGAGCGGCTGGCAACCGTGTGGCGGTATCTTGCCGCTCAGGGAGAAACCCCCATTGAGGAATCCCCCATCTGCCTGTGCCGCAAAATTGTCCGCTGGTCGGGAAAGCCGCTGACCCTGGAGCAGCTGATGACCTGCCTGGATATTTTCCGGGACGGCGCTCTTTTAACCCAGCAGCGGCTGCACAAATACATATCCATCCGCCTGACCCACGGCACCCAAAAAGCCGACCTGACCCAAAGCGCCACCATGCAGCGCCTGCTGCACGGCGCGCCGAAAGAGAGCTGATTCATTTTGGAAACCTTCGAAGAACATTACGACTCCCTGTGCGCCGCCATTGCCCGCAGAATGCCCACGGCCGATATGGAGCTCATCGATAAAGCCGTCCGCTATGCCGATGAAAAGCACAAGCACCAGAAGCGCAAGGACGGCTCCCCCTACATCATCCACCCCCTGGCCGTGGCCGAGATCGTGGTGGAGATCGGTCTGGACATGGATGCCATCCTGGGCGCGCTGCTCCACGACTGCATTGAAGACACCGACGCCTCCCACGAAGAAATCGAAAAGCTCTTCGGCCCCACCGTGGCCGAGCTGGTAGAGGGTGTTACCAAGCTGACCCGGGCCAATTTCTCCTCCACCGAGGAAGCCCAGATGGAAAATCTGCGCAAGATGTTCATGGCCATGAGCAAGGACATCCGGGTAGTGCTCATCAAAATCGCCGACCGGCTGCACAATATGCGCACCATGCAGTACCAGTCCCCGGAAAAGCAGATCATCAAATGCAGAGAGACCATGGACGTGTACGCGCCCCTGGCGCACCGGCTCGGTATGCAGAAGATCAAATGGGAGCTGGAGGATACCAGCCTGCGTTACCTGGCGCCCAAGGAATACGAGGAGATCACCAGCTATCTGCAGCGGCACAAGGAAAAGGACGAGGCGTTCATGCAGTCCATCCAGTTCAAGATCACCGACCGGCTGAACGCCATGGGCATCCAGAACACCACCTACGGCCGCATCAAGCATGTCTATTCCATCTACCGCAAGATGCTGGCACAGGACAAGACCATCGACCAGCTGTACGATATCTATGCCTTCCGGGTGATTGTCAACTCCATCCCGGACTGCTACAACGTGCTGGGCCACATCCACGACCTGTTCAATCTGGTGCCCGGCCGGTTTAAGGACTATATCTCCACCCCCAAGCCCAATATGTACCAATCCCTGCACACCACCGTCATCGGCTCCGAGGGCATCCCCTTCGAGGTGCAGATCCGCACCTGGGATATGCACGAGACGGCGGAGTACGGCATCGCCGCCCACTGGAAATACAAGCAGGGCACCGGCTCCGGCAGCGAAAAGGACTTCGAATGGGTGCGGCGGCTGCTGGAAAGCCAGCAGGATGCCGATGCGGAGGAATATGTCCAGTCCCTGAAGATTGACATGTTCGATGACGAGGTCTTCGTCTTTACCCCCAAGGGCCGGATTGTCTCCCTGCCCTCCGGCTCCACCCCCATTGATTTTGCCTACGCCATTCACTCCGGGGTGGGCAACGCCATGATTGGCGCCAAGGTAAACAACCGTATTGCCAACATCGATACCCCCCTGAAAAACGGCGACATTGTGGAGGTTATCACCTCCAAAACCGCCAAGGGCCCCAGCCGGGACTGGCTGAACATCTGCAAGAGCAACCAGGCCCGCACCAAAATCAAGCAGTGGTTCAAGAAGGAGAAGCGGGAGGAGAACATCGTCCACGGCAAGGCCTCCTTCGAGTCCGAGTTCAAGCGGGTGGGGCTGCCCCTGTCCGCCCTGGCCGATGAGGAGCTGGCCTCCCATCTGCTGAAAAAGCTGTCCTTCGACAACTGGGACGATATGTACGCCGCCATCGGCTACGGCGGCCTGACCGCCGTGAAGGCCGTGGGCCGCATCCGGGACGACGTGAGCAAGGCCGTCAAGGCCCAGACCGCCGAGAAGGCCCCCGCCTCCCCCCTGCGCATCAACCCGGACTCCGAGACCGCCAAGCAGAACCGCCATGCGGTAAACGGCGTCATTGTAGAGGACATCGACTCCTGCATGATTAAGTTTGCCAAGTGCTGCACCCCGGTGCCCGGCGACTCCATTGTGGGCTTTATCACCAAGGGCTTCGGCGTGTCCATCCACCGGGCGGACTGCCCCAATGCCCAGCACCGGGACGACCCCAAGCAGGCCGCCCGCTGGGTCCGGGTCCGCTGGGCCAGTCAGGAGGAGCAGCCCTTCGAAACCACCCTGGAGCTGGACTGCCTGACCCGGGACGGCCTGGTGCTGGACGTAGCCATGGTGCTCACCGCCGCCCGGGTCCGGGTGAAGGAGCTGAGTGCCAAGGATTTGCCCGGAGGCAGAAGCACCTGCCTGATTCGTTTTGAAGTAAAAAATGTGGCGGAGCTGGACAATATCCGCAATCGTCTGCTGAACATCCGCGACGTAACCGGCTCCCGGAGAGGACAGAACTAACATGAAAGCAGTGCTCACCCGTGTCAAATACGCCTCCGTGGCCATTGATGGGGAAACCGTGGGAGAAATCGGCCCGGGCTTCCTGATTCTCCTGGGGGTCGGCCCCCAGGACACCGAAAGGGAGTGCCGCCTGCTGGCGGAAAAGGCCCTGGGTCTGCGGATTTTCGAGGACGAAAACGGCAAGATGAATCTGGGCCTGGAGCAGATTGGCGGCCAGGTGCTGGTAGTCAGCCAGTTCACCCTGTACGGCAACTGCCGCAAGGGTCGCCGCCCCAGCTTTGCCGAGGCCGCGAACCCGGAGCTGGGGAATGCGCTGTATGAAAAGTTTCTGTCCGTTTGCGAGGAACTTGGCTACCCGCCTCAGCATGGCCGCTTCGGCGCGGACATGAAGGTGGAATCCCTCAACGACGGCCCGGTGACATTGATTCTGGACACCGACCAGCTGCAAAGCCCCAGACATGGCGGCGGCAGTGCCGCCGGACAATGACGAATGGAGCCTGTACCCATACGTTAGTGCCCTAACCCGCCCGGTAACGTACTGCACGCCGAACCGTTTTGCACACGCTCTGCATGGGCGGTAAGCAAACTATAGTGGAGGAAATCCAATGGAATTGACCAAACTGACCCTGGGTCTGTATCAGACCAACTGCTACATCGTCCGCAACCCCGGCAGCAATCTTTGCTGCATCATCGACCCCGGCTATGAGGCGGGGAAGATTCTGGGCACCCTGAGCAGCCTGCACCTGACAGCGGAGGCCATCCTGCTGACCCACGGGCACTTTGACCATGTAGGTGCCGTGGCGGAAATCGCAGCGGAGACGGACTGCGCCGTGTACATCAGCGCCGCCGACCTGAGCCTGCCCCCCATGATCACGGGTGGAAAGCTCTGCTATACCGATACTTACCCCTCCACCGGCACCGTCACCGCCGCCGGGCTGACCTTCCGGGTGCTCCCCACCCCGGGGCACACCCCCGGCTCCGTGTGCCTGGTGTGCGAGGATGTGATGTTCTCCGGTGACACCCTGTTCTGCGGCAGCTGCGGGCGGACGGATCTGCCCGGCGGAAACGCTCAGGAGATTCTGGCCTCCCTGAAAAAGCTGGCGGCGCTTCCCGGCAATTACCGGGTCTACCCCGGCCACGGCAGCTCCACCGAGCTTGACTGGGAGCGCGACAGCAATCCCTATCTGCGGTAAGGAGCACGTCATGAATTTAACGCTTGTCGGTCATGACGACCGCTACGCCGTGGAACAGCTGCTGCTGGCACTGTTCCCGGAAAATGCCCCGGTGGAGGCGGTTTCCAAGCTCTCCCGGGGAAATACCTATCTCACCGTCCGGGCGGAGATCGCGCTGGACGGCAAAAAAGCAGCCTCCACCCGGCGCATCAAAGCCGACGACGAGACGGTGCGCCTGCGGCGGCGGGCTTTGCAGCAGAGCATTTATCTGGCCGCCGTGCAGCTGCTGCCGCGCCTTCCCGCTTGGGGGGCACTGGCAGGCGTCCGCCCGACTAAGCTGACGACAAAGCATCTGCTGGAGGACGGCACGCCATCTTCCGCCGAGAAAATGCTGAAGGATGTCTATTTCGTCACCCCGGCAAGGCGAAAGCTAGCAGTGGAGTGCTCCCAGGCCACGGTAAAGGCCATGGCCGCGCTGGCGCCGGGGGATCTGTCCCTGTATGTCGGCATCCCCTTCTGCCCCACCCGGTGCACCTACTGCAGCTTTGTCAGCCGGACGGTGGGGAAGAAAACGGAGCTTTTGGAGCCCTACCTGGATGCGCTGCTGAAAGAAATTGCCTTCACCGGCACACTGCTGCGCAAGTCCGGCTGTCGGGTGCGTACCCTATATATCGGAGGCGGCACCCCCACGACGCTGACCGGGGCGCAGCTGGCACGGCTGATGGATGCCATTGCCGCATCCTTCGACCTGTCGGGCTGCCTGGAATACACCGTAGAGGGCGGGCGGCCGGATACGCTGGATGAAGCCAAGCTGCAAACCATCCGTGCCCACGGAGCAAACCGCATGAGCATCAATCCCCAGACCATGGAGGATCACGTGCTGCGCGCCTGCGGACGGCCGCACAAGGCGGCGGACGTGGTGCGGGCATATCGCGAGGCGACGGCAGCAGGCTTTGGAGCCGTCAATATGGATCTGATCGCCGGTCTGCCGGAGGATACGGTGGAGGGCTTCCGCCGCAGTCTCGACCGGGTCGCCGCCCTGCGTCCCTCCAACATCACCGTGCATACCCTGGCGCTGAAAAAGGGAGCCGATCTCTTTGAAAAGCGAGGGAGCCTGCCCAGCGCCGAGGATGTGACCGAAATGGTGGCCTATGCCAGCGAAACCCTTGCCGCCCTGGGCTACAAGCCCTACTACCTGTACCGGCAGAAATACATGTCCGGCTCCTTTGAAAACGTGGGCTGGAGCCGGGACGGGATGGACTGCCTGTATAATATCTACATGATGGAGGAAGTGCACACCATCCTCTCCCTCGGGGGCGGGGGCATGAACAAGGTGAATCTCCCCAACGGCACCCTGCAGCGCTTCCACAATCCCAAATTTCCGGAACAGTACATCGAGCTTCTGCCCAAGGTCTTGGAGCAGAAGGAAGCGCTGTTTGAGCTGCTGCCCCACCCCGGCCTCAGCACAAAATGAAAGGAGCGTCCTTCTTTGGATACACTGATTGCCAATGTCACTGCCGTGACCATGAACGCCAAAATGGAGGTCATTTTCGGCGCCTACATTGGAATTGAAGGGGGCAAGATCGTCTCCATCTCCCGGCAGGCGCCCAAGGAGCCGCCGAAAACCGTCATTGACGGCACCGGCATGGTGGCCATGCCCGGCCTTATCAACTGCCACACCCATCTGTCTTCCTCCGTGCTGCGCAGCTACACCGACGACCTGAGTAATGCCCAGGCGCTGGAGGAGCTGCTGAAGAAGGAGGCAAAGATGGATTCCCGCTGCGCCAGGGCGGCAGCATTACTCTCCATTGCGGAGTGCCTGCGCTTCGGCGTGACCTCTGTCTCCGATCTCTATTATTACCCCGACGCCACTGCCAAGGCCGTGGCGGAATCCGGCATCAAGGCTAACCTGGCGCTGTCCAGCTACCGCTTCATCGACCAGAATGAGGAATTCGACTTCGATACCGACGAGCAATGCCGGGAACTGGTGCGGGTAACGGAAAAGTGGAACGGCTTTGACAATGGCCGCATCAAAATCGATGCCGGTATCTACGCCGAGTACACCAGCAACTACAAGCTGTGGGAGGCCCTGGTGGGCTACGCCAGTGAGCAGAATCTGGGCATCCAGCTCCACCTGGCGCAGACTCCCGGCGAGGTGGAAAGCTGCCTGGAGCGCACCGGCATGAACCCCGGCGAGCTGCTGAATTGCCATAGGCTCTTTAATGTCCCTGTCACCGCCGCCGGGTGCAATTATCTGGAGCCCTTCGAGCAGAAGATCCTGGGGCGCAAAAAGGTCAGCGCCGTGGCGCTGCCCCTGGCATCCGCCAAAAACGGCATGGCGTGCGCCCAGCTGATCGACTGCGTCCAGGCGGGCATGAATGTCGCCCTGGGCACCGACGGCGCGGTGGAGGCCGGAAACCTGGATATGTTCGAGGTCATGCGCGGCGCTTCCATGGCGGTGCGCAGCATGAAGCAGGACGCCTCCGCCCTGCCTAGCTCCGCCGCACTGATGATGGCGACGGTCTGCGGCGCACAGGCGCAGGGCAGAAGCCGCGAATGCAGCATGCTCCAGGTGGGCATGGATGCGGACATTGCCCTGGTCGACTTCACCGCCCCCCATCTGATGCCCTGCCACAACGTGCTCAATGGCCTGGTCTTCTCCGCCAAGGGCGGGGACGTGGCCATGACCATGGTGCGGGGAAAAGTCCTGTACCAGAATGGCAAGTTCCCCACCATCGACCTTTCCGCCGTGGTGGAGGAGCTGGTAAACGAAGCGATTCCCAAGCTTTTCCGGAAGGATGAGCCGGCTGCGGAGGAAGCATAATGTCGGAGCAAAAAAAGCAGAATTTCCTGCAGGGCACCGCCCTGCTTGCCATGGCGACGGTGATCGTAAAGCTGGTGGGCGCGCTGTACAAAGTGCCCCTGAACGCCATCATCGGCGAAAAGGGCTTCGGCTATTTCAGCACCGCCTATGAAATTTACAACATTCTCCTGATGATTTCCACCGCCGGGCTGCCGGTGGCCATGAGCCGGATGATCAGCGAGGCCAGCAGCCTGGAGCACTACGCCCAGGTGCGGCAGGTGTATGCCACCGCCAAGCGGATTTTCCTGCTGCTGGGCATTGTGGGCAGCGTTCTGATGACGGCCTTCTGCCGTCCTCTGGCCCGGTTCTGGAACCAGCCGGATGCCTGGGCGGCCATCGGCTGCCTGGGGCCCTGTGTGCTGCTGATTTGCATCATGAGCGCCTTCCGGGGGTATTTCCAGGGCCAGAGCAATATGATTCCCACCGCCGTCTCCCAGGTGCTGGAGGTGGTGACCAAGCTGATTGTGGGCATGGCCGCCGCACTGGCCTTCCTGAAGGCCACGGCAGACATCTCCCTGGCCGCCGGTGGTGCCATTCTGGGTGTCACCGCCAGCTGCCTGGTGTCTGCGGTGTATCTCTACCGCTGCTTCCGCAGGAGCTACACCCAGCTGCCGGACACCGGCGACACCCCCAAGAGCTTCTCCGCCACCGCCCGGGAGCTGCTGAAAATTGCGGTGCCCATCACCGTCAGCTCCACCATTTTGTCCATTATCACCTCCCTGTCCAGCAAGATTTATATGGGCAGGCTTTTGGGCTCCGGCATCACCCAGGATGCGGCGGACACCATGCGGGGCGTGCATGTCATGACCCAGACCATTTATAACATGCCCTGCGCCTTCATCACCCCCATCACCGTGAGCATCATCCCCGCCATTACCGCCCAGATCACCCTGAAGAAATTCCGGGAAACCCGGATGACGGAGGAATCCGCCATTCGGGTCACCGGCATCTTCGCCATGCCCTGCGCCGTGGGGCTGGTTTGCCTGGCCAGGCCCATCACCGCCCTGCTGGGAGGCTACAGCGGAGAGCGGCTGGTTCTGGCAGGGCAGATGATGACCGTGCTGGGCATCTCCGTGGTGTTCAACGCCCTGGTGCTGGTAACCACCGCCATTATGCAGGCCCACGGCAACGTAAACCGGCCGGTGGTGAATATGCTTATCGGCGGCGTTATCAAGCTCATCATCGTGTACGTCCTCACCGGCAACCGGGCCATTGGCATTGTGGGCACCCCCATCGGCACCCTGACCAGCTATGTGGTAATCTGCATCCTCAATGTGTTCTCCATCCGCTCCCTGGTAGCCGACCCGCCCCGGATTCTCAGGAATCTCATCCGTCCCCTTCTGGCATCCTGCATCATGGGCGTGGCCGTGTGGCTGAGCTGGTGGTGCCTGAGCACGGCGGGGGTTGGCAGCCGGGTGCTGCTGGCGGGACTGCCGGTGGCCGTGGGTATGGTGGCCTATGTACTGGCGGCCATTGCCCTGAAGGTTATCACCAAAGAGGACTGTATGCTGCTGCCCAAGGGCGAAAAAATCGCAAAAATTCTGAAACTGTGAGTTTTTTACCAGAAAGCTCTTGCATTTTGCCTTTGGTTATGTTAATCTAAGAAAGCTCAAAATTCCCTGGGAAAAGTCGGAGGAAATCCGAGTCTTTCCCTGGAAAATGTCCGGGAATCGGGGCAAAGCTCCCCGCCCGCAAAAATTATTGAAAAGAGGTTTTTTTCATGAATAAAACAGAACTGATCGCCGCCGCCGCCGAGAAGACCGGCATGACCAAGAAGGACACCGAGAAGGTGCTCAACGCCGCCCTGGATGCCATCGCCGCCGCCCTTACTCAGAACGACAAGGTGCAGGTCAGCGGCTTCGGCATCTTCGAAGTGAAGGAGCGCGAGGCACGCATGGGCCGCAACCCCCGCACCGGCGAGACCATGGAGATCGCCGCCTCCCGTATGCCCGCCTTCAAGGCCAGCAAGACCCTGAAGGACGCCATCAGCAAATAAGATGCGCCTGGACAAATACCTGAAGGTCTCCCGGCTGATTAAGCGGCGCACCGTGGCCAATGAAGCCTGCGACAACGCCCGCATCAGCGTCAACGGCAGACCCGCCAAGGCCAGCTATGATGTGAAGGTCGGCGACAAGATTGAAATTTCCATGGGCGCCCGCACGGTAGCTGTGGAGGTTTTGCAGGTATCCGAAACCGTTCGCAAGGATGATGCGGCGGCGATGTACAAGGAAATTTGAATGCGAGCCGCCTTGCCGTTTCTCCGGCAAGGCGGCTCGTATTTGTTGAGGAAGAAAAATGACCGCTCAAATTACCGGGCGCGTATGAATCTGCACGCCCGGCAAAAAAGCCGCTACACAGCCTCAGGCGATTTATCCAGAGGTTCTTTACTAGGGTCTATCTGAAAACCGTCAACACGCCCAGACAGCGGATCTTTTCCGCCTGCTGTGCGCCATTTTTCCTTGCAATACACAAAGTATTTCTGCGAAAAAATGGCTTCACCAGGCGAAAAATCCCTCGCTGTTGGTCATATTTCCGGTTTTCAGACAGACCCTAATTCCCCGCGATTTAGAATGCCTTGGCATCTTAAATCGCGGGGAATTAAAACATTTTGTGTGCGTAGGGACGGATACAGATGTCCGCCGTGTACCGGGATTGAGCCGTTCGTCCATACCGCTCACTTTCGTTCCCTTTCGGGCGGCTAATATCCGCCCCTGCGAGTTTCTGCCCCGGGCATATCAGCCCTTCAGGCCGGCCGGTTCTGCCTGTGCCGCATCCGGCCAGGGTTTGATGGAAAGGTTGGCGGTCTTCGGGTAGAAAAACCGGATTTTTTCCGGTGCTACCGAGATATGGATCTCCTTGGCAAACCGCAGCTCGCCGTCCAGGTTGATGGCGTTGGGTCTGTCGCAGCGGATGGTGAGGGAATCGGTGGTGAAATGGCGGATCAGATTTTCCAGCTGGCGGTATTTGCCCGCCTTGTATTTGCCGATGACTCCAGCCACCTGCAGGCGGCTGACCTTTTTGACCAGCAGCACCTCCAGCCTGCCGTCGGTGGGATCGGCCTCCGGCACGGGGTGGAAGCCGCCGCCGTAATACTGGCCGCTGCACACGCAGATCATGGTCTGCTCACCGTCCACGGTTTCGCCGTTGATCTCGACCACATAATGCTCCCCAATGCCCCGGATGACATTCACCACCGTGGACACTGCGTAGGCGCGGAAGCCCTGGAAGAAGGGGATCCGCTTATAGCCGGACACATCGGTGCCGATGCGGGCATCCAGGCCGACGGAGCAGATATTGAAGGCATAGTCATCGTTCACCCGAATCAGATCAAAAGTGCGCTCCTGGGCATCCAGCAGCTGATCCAGATCCGAAAAAGCGGCGGGATTATCAAACATCCGCACGAAATCGTTGCCGCTGCCGCCCGCATAGGCGGTGACGGCGGCATTGGGAAAATCCCGGATGCCGGTGACGATCTCGTTGAGGGTTCCGTCGCCGCCGCAGGCATAAGTGCGCAGCTCCTGCCCGGTTTTGGCGGCGTCCTGGGCGATTCTCGCGCAGTCCCCCGGCCCCATGGACACCCGGATCTCATAATTCAGCCGCCGGGCATCACAGGCAGTGCGGATGGCACTGGAATATTCCATGGTATGGTCGCTGCTTCCGGCAGCGGGGTTGATGATAAATAAGTGCTTCATAATTCTCTGTCTCTCTATGTCGTGACGGGTAAGGGGTGGGGAGTCTGACAGCCGAGGCGGCATTTTCCCGCCGCCTTTGGCTCACTTTCTTTTATTGCCCTCGAAATACATGTAATAGTCGCATTTGATCATGCCGTTGTAGAGCTTGCGCTTTTTATCCGCGCGTTTGCCAAAATAGTGCTCGAATTCCGGCTCGCTGGTGATGATGTACTTTTTCCAGCCGTCGGCAAATTTCAGGTGACGTCCCAGGGCGGCATACAGACGCTGGGCGCTCTGCTGCTCCATCATGCGTTGGCCGTAGGGGGGATTGGAGATGAAGATCCCCTGGTCACAGGGCAGGCTCATCTTGGTGGCATCGCCGTCCTGGAAGGTGATCAGGCGGTCGACTCCCGCCTTTTTGGCGTTTGCCATGGAAAGCGAAACGCATTTGGGGTCGTTGTCGGAACCCAGAATGTGATAAATGCCCTTGAATTCCTTGTCCCGCAGCTCCGTGCGCACGTCGCCCCAGACCTTGGGCTCCACCCAGGGGAACGCCTCGGCGGAGAAGCGGCGGTACATGCCGGGCGCCTGGTTCCGGGCGATCAGCGCGGCCTCGATGGGGATGGTGCCGCTGCCGCAGAAGCCGTCCCACAGGAATTCCTTCCCCCGGTAATGCGCCAGGGTGATCATGGCAGCCGCCAGGGTTTCCCGCAGGGGGGCATCATTGCCGTTGGCGCGGTAGCCCCGCTTGTGCAGGCCGGAGCCGGAGGTATCCAGATAGAGCTGCACCCGGTCGCTCATGATGGAAAATTGCAGCTGGAATTTATTTCCCGTTTCCGGGAGCCAGCTCACACCGTACTTTTCGCCCAGGCGCTTGCTGGCAGCCTTTTTGATGATGGCCTGGCAGTCCGGCACGCTCATCAGGGTGCTGTTCAGGCAGTGACCCTTGACAGGGAATTTGCCGTCCTTCGGAATATAATCTTCCAGTGGGCAGCGGTAGACGCCCTGGAAGAGCTCTTCAAAGCTCTTTGCCTGGAAATCCGCCAGCACGATCAGCACCCGTTCGCCGGTGCGCAGACCCACATTGGCCATGGCCATGGCGCGCTCGTCCCCAGAAAACAGGACGCGCCCGTTCTCCACCCGGACGTTTTCCAGGTGCATCCGCTTCAGCTCGTCCCCTGCCAGCCCCTCCAGGCCAAACAGGCAGGGTACGGAAAATTCAAATTTGCTCATATAGCCTCCAAATCGGGCGCATGCCGCAATGGCAGCTGCCCCTTATTCCCCCGCGCCGCCGTTTGCCTGGGGTGCCTTCGGCTTTCTGCGGCGATAGTTATTGCGGCGGGGCTTTCTCTGCTGCTCGCCCTCGGCTGCCGGCTGCGGGGCGGCGCTCTGCTGAGGCGCGGGCTCCTGCTGCGGCGTCTGACCGGACTTGCGGGGCGGGCGGTTCCGGCGGGAACGCTGAGCGCTCTGCTGCCCCTCCTTCGGGGCGTCGGTACGGGCTGCCTGCTGCTGTGTCTGTGGCTCCGGCTTCTGCTCCTGATTTTCGGGGCGCAGGCGTCTGCTGCGCTCCCGGCGGGGGCGGCGCTCTTCGGCGCTCTGCTCCTGGCGTGGCTCCTCCTGCCCTTCCGGGCGTCTGGAGCGCTGGCGACCGCGGCCGGAGCGAGCAGGGCGCTCCTGCGGCTCCTCCTGAGGTGCCGCCTCGGGAACCGGCTGCTCCTCTACAATGGCATCCGTGCGGTAGCGGAAGCGGATCGGCTCCAGAACGGGCGCATCCTCCCTGAGCCTGGACGCACGCTTCCCGTTGCCGGAGATGGGTGCCAGATCGGCGGGAATGGGCGGGTCGTTCTTCTTGGCCTTTCCGTTGCGCAAAATCGCGATCTCCTCATTGGAGAAAACGGAAACGGTATCGGGATTATTTTCCATCTGCACCTTGACCCGCTGGCGCAGGATGTCCGCCTCCACCACGGTGCCGCGCCCCTCGGGCGTATCCACAAAGGATTCGGGCTTGGGGCTGGTGCGGATCAGGCTCTCGTAGGTATCCTGCTCATATTTCAGGCAGCACATCAGCCGCCCGCAGGTGCCGGAAATTTTGGTGGGATTCAGGCTCAGGCTCTGGGTCTTGGCCATTTTGATGGACACGGGCTGGAAATCATCTAGGAAGCTGGCGCAGCAGAAGGGACGGCCGCAGATACCCAGGCCTCCCACCATCTTTGCCTTGTCCCGGACGCCGATCTGCCGCAGCTCGATGCGGGTATGGAACACGCCCGCCAGATCCTTGACAAGTTCCCGGAAATCCACCCGCTCGTCGGCTGTGAAATAGAACAGGATCTTGCTCCCGTCGAAGGCGCATTCGGCGCTCACCAGCTGCATATCCAGCCCATGGGACTGGATCTTTTGCGCGCAGACCTCAAAGGCGCGGCGCTCCCGGGCGCGGTTTTCCTCGTTGATTTTTTCGTCCTGGGCGGTGGCACGGCGCAGGATCTTCCGCAGGGGCGCCACGGCGTCCTTCGTGTTGATTTTATGATTCCCAGCCGCGCACAAACCGAATTCAACGCCCCGGGCGGTATCCATGATCACGTGGTCGCCGGGTGCGAATTTTTCACCGTTGGGGTCAAAATAGTATACCTTCTGCCCCGGACGGAACTGGACGTCCACGACCTCCAGCGTCTCCTCCTGGACAGGGTTCAATAGTTCTTCCATGGGGTTTACTCCTTTATCAATCAAGCGATTTCACGCTGAAATATTCATTTCTTTTGTATCTGCAGTTCCCACTCCAGGTAGCCGCACACGGCGCCCGGGGAGACATTGCTCTGAAGGTACAGGCTGCTCTTGCGCAGCGCGGCCAGGAGCCTGCTCAGCTCCGCGCTGGTATAGACGGCGGCCAACTGCCGCGCGCCGGGGGACACCGCCTGCAGGCCGCTCCGGTTGACCAGCGCCGCCTCCGTCAGGGCGATCCATTGCTGCAGCAGCTCATCCAGCGCGTCCCGCTTCCATTTTTCCAGCGGCACCAGCGTCTGCATCAGCAGCAGGGGACTTCGCTGGCACATGGCCTGCAAGAAATCCCGGGTCTGCGGGGGGAGCTGCTGCCCGTCCTTCATCAGCAGCTTTGCCTGCCCCAGATTTCCGCCGCTGCGGACGGCGGCAGCCTCCAGATCCTCGGCTTGCGCCTGGGGGAAATCCCGGCGGAGCTGACCCAGCAGCGTATCGTGCGGCAGGGGCAGCAGCCGAAGCTCGGTGCAGCGGGAACGGACGGTGGGCAGAAGCTTATTGGGGTTATCCGTCAGCAGGATAAAAACACCGTAGGCGGGCGGCTCCTCCAGCACCTTCAGCAGCGCATTCTGCCCGGGCAGGCCCATATCCTGCGCCCGGGGGAACAGGTAGATCTTGTGCTCCGACTCGTTGGGCTGGATGTACATGTCCGCTCGCGCCTGGCGGATCAGATCCACCGGGACGGTCTTCTTCTCCGGGTCGTCCACGGTGATAAAGTCCGGATGGACGTTCTCCATCACCTTCCGGCAGGGGCGGCAGCGCATGCAGGGCTTGTCCTCCCCCTGGCACAGAATCGCAGCCGCCAGCAGCTGCGCCAGCGTATGCTTGCCGGAACCCTCCGCCCCGGAAATCAGATAAAAATGGGAAATATGCCCCGCCCCGATGCTCCGGCGCAGATTCATCTTCAATTGTTCATTGCCGAGTAATGCATCAAATGACATTGGGGGCTCCTCGTCGTGTTTTTTACTTTATATGTGCCGGTCTTTTTGACAGCTGATGCCTTAGCCCCACATGGCGGAGAGCATGGGGATGACCTGCTTTTTCCGGCTCATAATCTTGGGCAGGAAGACGGTATTGTCCTTCGGCTCCACATTGAAGGCCTGACGGATGGTCTCGTCGTCGCCGATATAGATCAGCTGAGTGCCCTCCAGGAGCACATCGGTCAGCATCAGCAGAACGGCAGAGAAGCCCTTGTCCTCTGCGACCTTGCGCATGCGGGTGAGGAACTCGTCCTTGCGCCCCAGCATGCTGGGGCTGTCCACGCAGGTGATCTGCGCCACGGCCAGGTCGTGACCGGCGATATGGAATTCCTTATAGTCGGTAAAGAGCAGCTCCTCCACGGACTTGTTGCCCAGGCTGGCGGAGAAAATGGTCTTGCCCAGCTCGTCCAGGGAGACATTGGCAATGCGCGCCATCCGCTCCGCCGTGCGGATGTCCCGGGATGTGCAGGTGGGGGATTTGAACATGACGGTATCGGAGATAATCGCCGCCGCCATCATGCCCGCCATCTTTTCGGAAGGCATCAGTCCCCGATCCTGGAACATGGATGCGATAATGGTATTGGTAGAGCCCACCGGCTCATTGCGCACGGTGATGGGATTATTGGTCTGAATATCGGCCAGGCGGTGGTGATCGATGATCTCCAGGATCTCCGCCTCCTCCAGGCCGGGAACGGACTGGGCGATTTCGTTATGGTCAACCAGAACGACCCGCTTCCGGCGGGGACGCAGCAGATGATAGCGGGTGAGCACGCCCACAACCTTCTCGTTCTCATCCAGAATGGGGTAGCAATGCTCCCGGAATTTGAGCACCTGCTCGCGCACCTCGTCCACCCGGTCTTCCAGGTGGAAGCACACCAGCTCCTTCGTGCGGCAGATGCGCCCCACGGGGGTGGACTGGAAAATCAGCCGGGCAGCGGAATAGGCATCGAAGGGGGTGGAGATGATGCAGGTGGTAGTAGGGAGATTGCGCAGCTCCTCGTCCAGCTCCGCCTGGCACAGCACCAGGCAGCTGACGCCCAGCTCCAGGGCACGGCGGATCATATCCGGCTGGTGGCCGCAGAGCACGACGGTTTTGGGCGAGGAGAACAGCAGATTCTCCCGGCTTTTGGGCAGGGCGATGGTCACCTCGCCGCCGATGGAGTCGGTGCTCTCCCCCGCATCATTCAATACCTTGCCTTCCAGCACGGACAGAACGTTGAACAGCGGCACCTCCTCCAGATAGCCGTTGAACACCAGATCCATATTGTAGCTTGCCACGTCCTCCCGGGACAGCATGCCATACAGCGTGCCATCCTCGTTGGCAACGGGCAGGGCGGAGCTTTTCTTATCGTCGGAAAGCAGCTGCCAGGCGCGCCCCAGGGTCACGGCCGCGCTGAGGATCGGCGGCTTATCAAAATCCAAGTCACGCACCTGGGTGTACATATTGTGAATGCGCTTGGGGGGCTGGAAGCCAAAGCGATCCAGCACGATCTGCGTCTCATCGGACACATGTCCCAGGCAGGCGGCCTCATACTCCCGGTCGCCGCAGGCGTTGCGCAGCGCTGCATAGGCCATGGCTGCCACGATTGAGTCCGTATCCGGGTTCCGATGCCCGGTGACATAAATCGGATCCATATATTCCCTCCTTCTGTGGGGTCAACCCTCTTCCACTTCTCCGGCAAGATTCCGGCTGAAAACTTCCTTGATCTCCTCCGGCGAGCAGCCCTGACCGATGGCCCACATGAGCTTGGTCATGGCAGCCTCGCTGGTCATGTCCCTGCCCTGAATAACGCCTAGCTCCAGCAGCTGATTGCCCACCTGATAAACCTGCAGATTGGCACTGTCATACAGGCATTGGGTGGTCACAACCACGCTGATGCCGTCCTCCACTGCCCGGCGGATGCCCCGCAGCCCCTGGTGCAGTACATTGATGCCGCCCAGTCCGAAGGCCTCAATGACAATACCCCTGTAGCCCATAGCGGCAAGCATCTCAATGACGGCGGGCTTCAGCCCCGGCGTCAATTTCAGCAGGAAGACATCCGCGCTGATTTCCGTGCGAAGCTCCGCCTTTCCCCGGTGCGGAGGAAGCGCGGTCTCATCCACCACC
This sequence comes from uncultured Oscillospiraceae bacterium, assembly GCA_934567355.1. Classification (GTDB taxonomy): domain Bacteria; phylum Bacillota; class Clostridia; order Oscillospirales; family Oscillospiraceae; genus Faecousia. Next base: position 3,799 of record CAKTJC010000002.1, on the reverse strand, counting down.
AGTCCATGGGTCGTCACCTGAGCACAGTAGCGCGCATTGACGCTTTCAAATGCGGAAAAGCCGGAGGCGCGCACCTTCACCGCCCGGCAGCCCAGCATCACCTTGCGGTCGAATGCCAGGAATACACCGGGGTGCCCGGAGGCAGCCATGGCGAAAGCAGTGCGCAGATTGGAAGCACCGTCGGACAGCATATCTGCCAGCGGCAGCTGCGAACCGGTAAATACCACCGGCAGGTCGATATTGGGCAGCATGAAGGTAATCGCGGAGGCGGTGTATGCCATGGTGTCGGTTCCGTGGGAGACGACGATTCCGTCGTATCCCTCCCGCCCTTCAAAGATCCGGGCTGCGATCAGCTTCCACTGCTCCGGGGTAATATTGGAGGAATCCAGGCACAGCACATCCTCCACTTCGATCTCATAAAAATTACGCAGCTGCTCCAGTGCCAGCTCCATCACGCTGCTGCGCTGAGGCTCCAGCCCCTGCCCGCCGGGGGCGGACGCAATGGTGCCGCCGGTGGTAAGCAGACGAATTCTCTTTTTCCCCATAGCGCCTCCTGTTGGCATAATAATGTTATTATAGCCTTTGTTTTGGAAAATAGCAAGAAAAACTATTTCGCCGAATGTGGGATCCTGGTGTCCGGCCAACTGGACGATTCTCGAATTTCGCCTTGGGGTGCTTCGCTTCCGACGCAAAAAAATACCCACTGCGAGTATTGATTTTCTCGCAAAAACGCTGTAGAATGACAGCGTCAGAAAAAATGAATCAGGAGGTACAAATATGAATGTACTTGTCACCGGCGGTGCCGGATATATTGGCGCACATACCTGCATTGAATTGCTGGAAAGCGGCCACGAAGTCGTTGTGATCGATAACCTGTGCAACTCCAACCCCAAGAGCCTGCAGCGGGTAGAGCAGCTCACCGGAAAGAAAGTGACGTTCTACGAGGGCGATGTGCGGGATGAGGCGCTGCTCACCAAAATTTTTGCAAACCATAAGATCGACTGCGTGATTCATTTTGCCGGCCTCAAGGCTGTAGGCGAGAGCGTTGCCAAGCCCTGGGAGTACTACGACAACAACCTCAATTCCACCCTGGTGCTGACCAAGGTGATGAAGGCCTTCAATGTGAAGACCATCATCTTCTCCTCCTCTGCCACCGTTTATACCGCCGACAACGAAATGCCGCTGAAGGAAACCAGCCGCACCGGCGGCTGCACCAACCCCTACGGCTGGACCAAGTATATGACCGAGCAGATTCTCTCCGGCATTGCCAACGCCGACCCCGAGTGGTGCGTAATTCTGCTGCGGTACTTTAACCCCATCGGCGCTCACAAGTCCGGTCTGCTGGGCGAGGACCCCCGTGGCATCCCCAACAATCTGATGCCCTTCATCACCCAGACCGCCATTGGCCGCCGGGAGAAGCTGAGCATTTTCGGCAACGACTACCCCACCCACGACGGCACCGGTGTGCGGGATTACATCCATGTGGTTGACCTGGCAAAGGGTCATGTGGCTGCCGTGAACTACACTGAAGGCCAGAAGGGCTGCCAGGTGTTCAACTTGGGCACCGGCGTTGGCTACAGCGTATTGGACATGGTGAACACCTTCATGGAAGTGAACCATGTGAATGTCCCCTATGTCATTGCCCCCCGCCGCCCCGGCGACATTGCCACCTGCTATGCTGACCCCTCCAAGAGCCGCGAGGTGCTCCACTGGGAGGCAAAGGAAACCCTGGCAGACATGTGCCGCGATTCCTGGAACTGGCAGCAGAAGAACCCCCAGGGTTTTGATACACCCGAAGCATAAACATTGCTGACAAAGAGGACGGCCACTTCTGACCGTCCTCCCTTTTCATAAAAAACGGCGCTGCCCTTGGAGCAGCGTCGTTTTTGGATATTTACCTTTCAGTGCATTCCAGTATGTGCTTTTCCACTCAAATGGATCATGCCTCTACAGGGACCAGATGCATCACACGAACGGGAGTACGCTCCTGCCAGGGAGCAGTAAAGTCCACGGCGAAGGTTGCCTTTTTCCCCTTGACAGTAACTTCCAGTTCTGTTTCATTGCCATCCTCGTCCAGCAGCATCAGCTTGTAGCCTTCCAGGATTTCAGCAGGGATGGTGTATTCTGCATTGCCAATGTGTTGCACCAAGCGGGCATCAAACTCAAAGGCAAGGCTCATAATCTTCTCTCCGTTTTCCAAATCACCCACACGAATGGTCAGCTCACCCTGAGGTGTCCAGCCCGTAAGTGTCCAAACGGTTGCATCCTTAACCATTTCCAAGCGTGTTCCATCGCTGGTTTCGCCGCAAACAGGGCAAACAGCGTATTCGGTGGATTCATCTGTGTCTTCATCCAAGAGTTTAAATGTCCAATCAATGCATTCGGTGGTCTTGACGTAGTCGCAGCCGGCACGCTTACAGGGGGCACTCATCTTATTATTTCCGACGGGCTCCCATTCATCGTACCAGTGAGCAATCGGATCTACCACATCAGTAAGCAACGTAGCCTTGCAGTTTTTGCATGTATAGAGAACGCCACCCTGCTTAGTGCAGGTGGGAGCCACCTCTTTGCCTTCGTCAAAGTCATGCGCAGTTTTTTCAACTACTTCCTGTTTGACGATTACAGCGCCACAAACGCCGCAGTGGGAGCCAGCAGTCAAGCCAGTCTTGGTGCAGGTTGCAGGAACTTCAGGATCCACAACAGGCGTATGATCCAACGGCGCGCCAAAGCTCTGCTTGCAATCGCCGCAGACCGCTGCCTTTTCACATGTTGCATTCTCGCTTGCAACATGATCAAACACATCGCGGAAGCTTCCATCTTCCTTGTCATAACGCAGTTGCTTGTGACCATTATCACATTCATAATACTGAGCATGCTGGGTTTCACTAATCTTCATGTACTCGGTCGTCGCATGCAGGTCTCCAGTCGTCAAACCAGCATCATAGCACTGTTTGCAAATGATAGAATCCGGATCAGCCTCCGTCGCAATGGCCACGGAACTAAGCGCAACGACCACCATCAAAGCAAGCAGGGTTGGAATTAGGCGCTTCAAAACACTCACTTTCATTTTATGTCCTCCTTATTTTCTCCAGAAAAGTTTCGATTAAATTCACCGTCACCTTTCATTGGATTGTACTCCGGCATTCACCGAAGAGTATTCAGGGATTGCCCTCCTTTTGAGTAATCATAGCACTAATGTATAATTTTTTCAAGTCTGTTATAAAATTCTTAAGAAAAAGCACCTAAAGTATTACAATTGACGTGAGACTAGAGAGTATAAAAAGCCAATGGAGTTCGTTAAAATAAGGTGGAATGCGCATTTCGGATCATAAAGTACAAGTTTGGCAACAAAAATAGTATACAAAGAGCTGAAGAGAACTCGAACTGCCTTTATGCAATGTTCTCCTATACAAGTCTTTATTGCTTTGCAATTGCTGGGCGGAAAACTTCCGCAATCTAAGTAAGGACAGTCTGCCCTTTTTGTGGAGTAGTGGTTAAAAATCTCAAAGTCCATATAATTTAAGTATTTTCTCGTCTGGTATGGTAGAAAAATTGCTTAATAAAAAGAATGATAGAATATTAAGCTATTCATTCAGAGGTTTCCTAAAGAATGTGCGCTCACCGAGTGCACATAAAACCCCGCTGGAGGGATTTGCTTCGACACAGTCTGCGGTTATTTCGTTTTTGTCACTACTGACAAGGCATTAAAAAAGGCCCCGCCGATTGGCGAGACTTTTTGTCTTTGTGTTGGCATTACCTATCTTCCCGGCAAGTCACCCTGCAAGTATTGTCGGCGCAG
>CAKTJC010000001.1 GCA_934567355.1 uncultured Oscillospiraceae bacterium | reverse complement strand
GAATAGGGGGACTTGGCAGAAATGTATGGACTGCACGGGAATGGTACCTGAAAGCATTTGACCTGGGAGATGCATTTGCCATGTACGAGCTGGGGCTGATGTATGAATATGGCTATTTTGGAGCACAGGATTATACTACGGCTATGGACTGTTTCCTGAAAGCCGCTGACCAGGGAAATGCAGACGCAATGAATGAAATAATGAATATGTATTCAGAGGGAAAGGGAGTAGAAAAAAGCTTTTCCAAAAGCGAGCAATGGCGGCGCAAGGTTTCTCAAAATAAGAACCATACCGAAAGCGATGATGGCCGGATTTCCTTGTGGGATGATGTATTTGCGCTCGAGCAAAAAGCCGTGGAATATCTTCAGAAATCTGCCGATGCAGGATGTTCGTCCGGCATGAACAATATCGGATGGTGCGGACACAGATATGATGAGAACAATAAGGACGTGCTGTACATTCTGACCGATGAGGAGACCATGGCCTGGTATAAAAAAGCCGCAGCTGAAGGAAATGCTGTTGCGATGTCAAATGTTGGAAACGAATATTACGAAGACGGAGACTATGATTCTGCTATGAAATGGTATATTATGGCCTATGCAAACGGATACGGCAATGCTGCCGATAAAATTAAGGATATGCTGCTGAATAAGCAGGGCGTCAATGGATATTTCGAAAACTATGGGGAATTGATTTCTGCCAATTCATAGCGCCGCGTTGCAGCAATATCATGCAATATATATAGGATGCAGGATGGTCCGCCTCTTGCAGGGACAAAGAATGGCTCCGCCGGTGTAAAAACGCGGCGGAGCCATTGCTCTTTTTGACTTGGAGATCGGGCGGATATTTTCCTCGGCGCAGCCCCATCATCAATATTCCAGCGACTTCAAAAACTGCTGTGCCCGCTGTGTTTTGGGGCGGGTGAAAAAATCAACCGGATCGGTGCTTTCTTCGGCGATGCCGCCGTTTTCCAGGAAGAGAATGCGGTCGGCGACGGCGCGGGCAAAGGACATTTCGTGGGTGACGATCAGCATGGTGCTGCCGCTGCGTGCCAGGTTCAGGACGACCTCCAGCACCTCGTGAACCATCTCCGGGTCCAGAGCTGCGGTAATCTCGTCCAGCAGCAGAATTTCCGGGTGCATGATCAGTGCCCGGACAATGGCAATTCGCTGCTTCTGGCCGCCGGAGAGCTGCCGTGGGTAGTCATTCCGGCGGTCTGCCAGGCCGACCTTTTCCAGCAGCACCATTGCCTCCTGCTCCACCTCCGGGCGCTTGCGCTTCTGCACCTTCATGGGGGCAAGGAGAATGTTTTCCAGAACGGTCAGGTGCGGGAACAGGTCATAGCTCTGGAACACCATGCCGATCTTCTGCCGCATAGCGGAAATATCCCCCGAATCTTTGCGGAGGGGCTTCCCATCCAGAAGGATCTCGCCGGACTGGATGTTCTCCAGTCCGTTCAGGCAGCGCAGCAGCGTGCTCTTTCCGCAGCCGGAGGGGCCGATGATGACAATGACCTCTCCCTTGCGCACCTCCAGATCCAAATCCCGGAGGATGACGCTGCTCCCGAATTGCTTGTGCAGATGCTTTACTTCCAGCAGGGGCGTTTCCATTATGCCCACCTCTTTTCCAGATATGCCGCCAGCCTGCCAATGGGCCAGCAGATGAGAAAATACAGCAAAAATACCACGGCGAACACCCCGAAGGCCGCATTGGGCGAGCTCCTCCGGTTGGCTTCGATGATCTGCTGCGCCACCTTCAGCACCTCTACGATGCCGATCATCATCACCAGGCTGGTGGTCTTGATCATTCTGGTGACCAGATTGATGGACAGCGGAAGCAGCCGCCGGACGGTCTGAGGCAGGATCACATAGGCGTAGGTCTGTGATCTCGTCAGCCCCAGGGCAGCAGCGCTTTCATACTGGATGGGCGCAATGCTTACCACCGCGCCGCGCACCAGGTCGCCCATCTCCGCCGTGCCCCAAAAGCTGAATACCAGGATGGCGGCGGTCTCCGCATCCAGGTTCCAGCCGAACACCCGGGTGGTGCCGAAATACACCGCAAACAGCAGCACCATCTGCGGCATGATGCGGACGATTTCCAGATAGACCCGGAAAAAACCCTTCAATATCCGCTTTTTCGAGGTCATGAGGACGCCCGTCGGCAGTCCCAGAAGAATGCTGACGGCAACGGAGATCAGGCTGATGCGCACCGCGACCCACAGGCCGCCCAGCAGGCGCAGGAAGTTTGTCCCCTTGAACAGTACGTCAATCCCCAAACGCTGCATGGCGAAGCCTCCTTTCCAGCCAGTCTCCCAGAACGGATACCGGCAGAAGCATCAACAGATAGAATCCCACCAGCAGCACCAGGCACTCGATGGTCTTTGCGTACATGCCGATGAGATCCTTGGCGGTGAACATCAGATCCATCAGGCTGACGGTGGAAAAAACGCTGGTCTCCTTGAGAAGAAACACCGTATTGGCCACCAGTCCGGGGACGCTGGAGGAAACGGCTTGAGGAAGAACCACATAACGGAAGGTCTGGAGCCGGGTCAGCCCCAGACTCTGGGCGCTCTCGGACTGGACAGGGGGGATGCACGCCAGGCCGCTGCGGAAGGTCTCCGTCATATACGCGCCGCCCAGCAGTCCCAGCCCCCAGGTGCCGCACCCTTCCGGCGAGACGCGAAGCCCCAGCTTCGGCAGGGCGAAATAGATGAAGAACAGCTGCACCAGCAGGGGCGTGTTGCGGAACAGCTCAATATAAACGGCGACGATATTCCGCAGCACCGGCAGCCGGAAATGCAGCACCGCCGCCCCCAGCAGCCCTACCAAAAAGGCAATGGCAACGCCCTTCCACCCCACCCGCAGCGTCAGCAGCAGCGCGTCCCAATACAGGGGCAGGTAGGCTTTCATCACAGCCCAGTCCAATTGAGATCACCTTCATTTCACGGATTTTGACCATCAAGTCGTCCCCCGTCGGCTTCCTCCGGGGGACGATCCGATTCAGTTGCTGCCGCCCTCCACGACCAGGGTATCCTCGTAGTCCTTGCCATAGGTATCCAGCAGGGTGGCCTCATAGTCGGCATGGAAGAAGTTTTCCTTACCCAGGCTGACGATCTCGTCATTGAGCCATTTCAGCAGGCTCTCGTTGCCCTTGGTGACGGCGGGGGCGATGGTGTCCGCGCTGCCCAGGGAGGGGATGCCCACGGTGTAGCCGGGGTTTTCAATGGCAAAGGCGATCACTTCGGTGTTGTCGTTTGCCCAGGTCACGCCGTTTCCGTTTTCAAAGGCGGTCTTGGCTTCAGCATAGGCGTCGTACTTCTGAAGCTTGATATCCGGATAGTTCTTGGTCAGGTAAGTCTCCGCCGTGGTGCCGGAAATGACGATCACCTGATCCTCCGGGCCAATCTCATCCAAGCTGCTGATGACCGCATCATCCGGCGATACCACGCCCAGGGCGACGTTCATATAGGGAAGGGCAAAGTCCACTTCCTGCGCCCGCTCCTCGGTCACGGTGAAGTTTGCAAGGATGATATCCACCTTGCCGGTCTGCAGATACTCGATCCGGTTGGCAGCTTCGGTGGAGACGTAATTGATCTTCACACCCAGATCCTGACCGATGCGGTTGGCAAAATACACATCGTAGCCCTGATAGTCGCCGTTTTCATCCACATAGCCGAAGGGGCTCTTGTCGGAGAACACGCCGATGTTGATGGTTCCGCTGGCTTTGATCTCGTCAACGGTGCGGTAGATGGTCGTCTCTGTCGCGGCAACGGTCTCGTCATCTGCGTCTTTCCCGCAGGCGGTGAGGACGGCGGCGATCATCATCAGTACCAGAAGGGCAGCGCCCGCTTTTTTCAGAATGTTTTTCATAATCATTTACCTCTTTCCAGATTATTCAGTAAGTCGTCAAAATGTTTCCCGGAATTTGAGCGCCAAAAAAGCCGGGGGCTTACGGTAAGCTCCCGGCAAATGGCTTCTTTACGGCTCGCCCATGGGGCAAGCTGCTATGCATCGGTGCAGCACAAAACGGTCGAATGCACCTGGCCATTTGAATCAGCCCGGGAGAACTGCATCCGACAGCAACACATTTCAGACATCATAACGATCGCTTTCATCGCATTTCTCTCCTTTCCTGATTGGCTGTGCGCTCAAATTCGTTGAAAGTATCGTACGCCTAATTGCCTACCATGTCAATAGGTAATAAAAAATATTTTTGCGGCCCTGCCGGAAGACAACGCGCTGCCCGGAAAAAACAGCCATTCTTTGTTGACAATCTCCCGCAAAAGGGGTAAAATAACCATAACTATGCGATAACAAAGGAGGGAACACCATGGACGCCGGCGGCAGTGGCAATATACCGGGCCGAAGTAGGATGCGGCCTGCTTCCGTGGCAGGCTCCCAATAGTTCGGTCCTGTAAATTGCCTCTAAGGAATCTCTGAACAAATCGACTTCGGCTGAGCAGCGGGTCCTTTTTCCCGGCTGCGTGGTTTCCAAGGCAGGAAAATCTTTCGCTGTCAGCGTTTGCCGGTTTCATCAGAGCTTCTCTAAATTTTGAATAATTTAGGAGGTAAATATGGCAGAACGGTTTGAAATTATGGAAAAAGCCCTCCTGCAAATGCTGGAGAGCAAGAAGTACGCCACCCTGCGGGACATGCTCATCACCATGAACCCCAGCGACGTGGCAGGCATTTTCAATGATCTGGAGGAGAAGCAGGTTCCCCTGATGTTCCGCCTGCTGCCCAAGGAATTGGCGGCGGAGACCTTCGTGGAAATGGAGCCCGATACCCAGGCGCTGCTGATTCAGGGCTTCTCCGACAACGAGCTGAAGGAAGTGCTCAGCGAGCTTTATGTGGACGATGCGGCCGACCTGGTGGAGGAAATGCCCGCCACCGTGGTGCGCCGCATTCTGGAGCAGGCCGACCCCGAGATGCGCAGCTCCATCAATCAGATCCTCCGCTACCCCGAAAACTCCGCGGGCTCCATCATGACCACGGAGTACGTCGCCCTGCGCCCCGGCATGACCGTGGAGGAATCCATCACCCGGATCCGCCGCCAGGGCGTGGACAAGGAGACCATCTATACCTGCTACGTCATCGATACCGACCGCACCCTGCTGGGTCTGGTCACGGTGAAGGATCTGCTGCTCACCGAGGATGACGATACCAAAATCAGCGACATCATGTTAACCAACCTCATCTCCGTCACCACCCAGGATGACCAGGAAGAGGTTGCCCGCATGTTCTCCAAGTACAATTTCCTGGCGCTGCCCGTGGTGGACAAGGAAAACCGCATGGTGGGCATCGTCACCTTCGACGATGCCATGGACGTCATGCAGGACGAGGCCACCGAGGATATGGAGATCATGGCCGCTATCACCCCCTCGGAGAAGAGCTATATGAGCAGCTCTCCCTGGGATCTGTTCAAGCACCGCATTCCCTGGCTGCTGGTGCTGATGGTTTCCGCCACCTTCACCGGCATGATCATCAGCTCCTTCGAGACCTCCCTGGGCGCGCTGCCCATCCTGACGGTGTTCATCCCCATGCTGATGGACACCGGCGGCAACAGCGGCTCCCAGTCCTCCGTCACCGTCATCCGTGCCCTGAGCCTGGACGAGCTGCATTTTAAGGATATTTTCCAGGTGATGTGGAAGGAAGTCCGCGCGGCGCTGCTGTGCGGCGCGGTGCTGGCGCTGGTGTGCTTCGGCAAGGTAATGCTGATCGACCGGCTGCTCATGGGCAACGCCAGCGTCACCGTAGCGGTAGACCTGACGGTCTGCCTGACGCTGGGCGTCACCGTGGTGGTCGCCAAAATCGTGGGCTGCACCCTCCCCCTCATTGCCAAGCGCCTGGGCTTCGACCCGGCAGTCATGGCTTCCCCCTTCATCACCACCATCGTGGACGCCATGAGCCTGCTGCTGTATTTCCTGTTTGCAAAGTCCATTCTGGGCGTATGAAATGCATTCTCCCCCGTGATAAAATCACGGGGGAGTTATTTTTTATGGCTCTCCGGGAGAAATCGCTACTTCTGGTCTTCCCAGAAGGGCTCCGTTTTGTGGGATTTGAACTGGAGCTCCTGGCTCTTGACGCTGACGGTGGTGCTGGCGGGAATGGAGTGGGTGATGAACACATTGGAGCCAATGACGCAGTCCCGTCCGATCACTGTTTCGCCGCCCAGGATGGAGGCACCGGCGTAGATGGTCACATTGTCCTCGATGGTGGGGTGGCGCTTTTTGCCCCGCAGGCTTTGGCCGCCCCGGGTACTCAGCGCGCCCAGGGTCACGCCCTGGTAGAGCTTGACATGGTCGCCGATGACCGTGGTCTCGCCCACGACGATGCCGGTGCCGTGGTCGATGAAGAAATAGTTGCCGATGGACGCGCCGGGGTTGATGTCGATGCCGGTGACGCTGTGGGCATGCTCCGTCATCATGCGCGGCAGCATGGGCACCCCCAGGGTATACAGCACGTGTGCCATGCGGTATACCGTCACGGCGAACAGGCCGGGGTAGCAGAACACGATCTCATCGCTGCTGTAGGCGGCGGGGTCGCCGTCGTAAAAGGCCTCCACATCCGTCTGGCACACCGCACGGATTTTGGGAATTTCCCGGAAGAATTGCAGGCTGATCTCCTGCGCCCGTTCCTCCGCCGCTTCCTCGTCCAGCTGCTGGCGCAGGACGATGGCGATCTGCTTGTTGAGGTTGTACATCACGTCCTCAATGAGCATGGAGAGATTATAGCGGGAATTGTACATTCGGTAGCTCTTATCCCGGGACGAGCCGGGGTAGGCGATGCGCAGGAGCTTATGGATGATGTCCGTCACCGTCTCCTTGTCCGGGTGGACGAAGGGGTCGAGCTTATCGATGTCCCGCCCATGGCGGTAATCCTCCAGAATGCTGTCCACGATTCCTTCAATTTGCTGTTCAATGGGAGACATGGGAACCCTCCTTCTCAATGTATACGCGCAAGGCAAGTAATCCGCCTTTGCGGATTGTGTTTGCACAGCAGCCAGTATCCGGCGGCAGTGCTGTATTTGTTTTATTGCCAAAAAGGAGCCGCGTTTTGTGCGGCTCCTGCTTACTCACTCTTCAATTCGCTTGATGTCCGCACCCAGAGCGGTGAGCTTGCCGATCAGGTTTTCGTAGCCGCGTTCCACGAAGTGGATGTTCCGCACATGGGTGGTGCCCTGGGCGGCCAGACCGGCGATGACCAGCGCCGCACCTGCCCGCAGGTCATGGGCGGAGACGGTGGCGCCGTGGAGCTGATGCACGCCGATGACGGTGGCGGTCTTATTCGTGATGGAAATTTTTGCGCCCATGCTCTCCAGCTCCGTGCAGTAGCCGAAGAAGCGGGTCTCGTATACGGATTCCGTCAGCCGGCTGGTGCCGTTTGCCAGCGCCATGCACACGCACACCTGCGCCTGCATATCCGTGGGGAACCCGGGGTAGGGGCTGGTTTTGGCGGTGGAGGGGCGCAGGGGCGCACTGCGGATGATGCGGATGGAATCGTCGAAGGGGATGATCCGCGCGCCCAGATCCTGCAGCTTGCCGGTGATGCACTCCAGATGCTTGGGGATCACATTCTGCACCAGCACGTTCCCGCCCGCGGCAGTGACGGCAGCCAGGTATGTACCGGCTTCGATCTGGTCGGGGATGATGGCATAGGTGCCGCCGCGCAGGGCGTTGACGCCCCGGATCTTCACGGTGTCGGTGCCTGCGCCGGAGATGCGCGCGCCCATGGTGTTCAGGAAGTTCGCCAGGTCGACGATGTGAGGCTCCTTGGCGGCGTTTTCAATGACGGTCTGGCCTGGCAGCAGGGTAGCGGCGATCATGATGTTCACCGTCGCGCCCACGGAGGCCATATCCAGGCTGATGCGGTTGCCCTGCAGTCCGCCGACGCCGGATTTCAGGGCGACATAGTCCTCGGTCTCCTCCACGTCCGCGCCCAGCGCCAGGAAGCCCTTGATGTGCTGGTCGATGGGGCGGGAAGCAAAGCTGCATCCGCCCGGCAGCGCCACATGCGCCCGGCCGAAGCGGCCAAGCAGCGCGCCCATCAGATAATAGCTGGCGCGGATCTCCTGCACCAGCTCGCGGTTCGGCTCGGTGCAGTGGACGGCGGTGCAGTCGATCTCCACCACGTGCGGCTCCGGACAGTGAATGTCCGCTCCCATTCCGTCGAGAATGTCCAGCAGGATACGCACATCGGAAATATCGGGAATATTTTCAATTCGGCACTTGCCGCTGACCAGCAGCGCAGCGGGCAAGATGGCCACGGCTGCATTTTTCGCGCCGCTGATGGTGACGCTGCCGCTGAGCGGCCTGCCGCCGTTGATTTCATACACTGCCAAGGATGATCCTCTCCTTGCGATAATTTCAGGCAAAATGGGGCTGGATTCTTATACTAACACAGAAAGCCGGCTCTGTAAAGTTTTTTATTTGCGCAGACCCTTCGGATAGTGGTTCTTGAGCCTGCTGCCGTCGCCCTTGCCCCAGCCGATGGAATATTCCCCGGCTTTTACCAGGCACCAGCCCTTCTGAGCGCAGGGCAGCGCTTCGCCGTGGAGATAGGCCGCCATTTCCGGCGACTCCGGGGAAAAGCTCACCTCCCGGCGGCAGCCGCGCAGCCACAGCGCCAGGGCATGGGCGGGCTCGAAGCGTCCTTTTTTCATTTCCCCCAGCTCCAGTCCGGGGCGCAGTACCCGCAGCCGGTGCAGCGGGGGCATTTCCGGCGGCATCCAGAAGAGCGTCTGTCCGAAGCGCACCGTCTGCCCGGGGGGCAGCGTGATCCCCAGCACCCCGGCAAAGTCCAGAAACTCCCGGGGCAGGGGAGAAGCGGCGGCGCGGACGGGGGACGAATTGTCACAGCCCATTTTACGCAGCACGGCGGCAAAATGTCCCTCGCCCAGCAGCCGGTGCGGCCACAGGCGGTACATGCCGGGGGTACCCTCCCGGAACCAGGGCGCATCCACATGCTCCAGCGCAAATTCCGGGTGACGGGTCAGAAAATCCGTGACCGCGCCCTCGTCCTCCTCCGGGGCGAAGGTGCAGGTGGAGTAGACCATCCGCCCGCCGGGGCGCAGCAATTTTGCGGCGCAGTCCAGAATTTCCGCCTGCCGCCGGGCGCACATGCGCACCGTTTCCGGGCTCCAATCGGTGACGGCGGCTTCCTCCTTGCGGAACATCCCCTCGCCGGAGCAGGGGGCGTCCACCATCACCCGGTGGAAAAATTCCGGGAAGCGCTCCGCCAGCGCGGCGGGGCTTTCGTTCGTCACGACGGCATTGGCAATGCCCAGCCGCTCGATGTTCCGGGAGAGCACCGCCGCCCGCTTGGGGCTGATCTCGTTGCTCACCAGCAGTCCCCGCCCCTGCATCCGCCCGGCGATCTGCGTGGATTTGCCGCCCGGGGCGGCGCAGAGGTCGCAGATCAGCTCCTCGGGCTGAGGGTCGAGCAGCGCGGCGGGCGCCATGGCGCTGGCCTCCTGTAGATAATATACGCCTGCCTCATGATATACATGCAGCCCCGGCCGCGCCTGAGGGTCATAATAAACCCCCTCCGGCTCCCAGGGCACCGGCTCCCCCGCAAAGGGCAGGGCGGGAGCCACCCCCTTCAGCGGATTAAACCGCAGCGCCACCGCCCGCGGCCGCTGCAAGGCGCGCAGATATTCGTCATATTCGTCCCCCAGCTGGACGCGCATGCGGGATAAAAACTGCTCAGGAAGCATAAATTCCTCCAAGAAAGATAATATTCTTCAAGGCCTTCATCATACCATTTTCCGTCGGGGATTTCAAGTGAGCCTTGTATTCCGGGCGCATCGGCGCTATAATAAAAGAAAAACAAGGAGGACTTCCCATGGGCTTGCTTCGGAAGATCGTGCACCGGCTCCGCTACGGATCACAGACGGATTCGGAAATTTACCTGAACCGGCTGCGCCGTCTGGGTATGAAGATCGGAGAAAATACGGTGGTGTTCGCCCCGGGGACGGTGTCGCTGGATGAGACGCGCCCCTGGATGATCGAGATCGGCGACAATGTGCAGATCACAAAGGGCGTTACCATCCTGACGCACGGCTACGACTGGTCAGTGCTCAAGGGCGTTTACGGCGAGATCCTGGGCTCTGCCGGGAGCGTGCAGATCGGGAATAATGTCTTCCTGGGAATGAACGCCACTGTTTTGAAGGGTGTACACATTGGGGACAATGTGATCATCGGCGCGGGCTCTGTGGTGACGCATGACATCCCCGCGGACAGCGTGGCAGCGGGCAATCCCTGCCGGGTCATTATGCCGCTGGAGGAGTACCGCCGGAAGCGTCAAAAGGCCCAGCTGGAGGAAGCGCAGGAGCTGGTGCGGCAGTACCGCCGGCGGTTTGGCCGGGAGCCGGATGAGCAGGCGCTGCACGAATTTTTCTGGCTCTTTTCTTCCGACCCGGATTCGCTCCCGCCTGTTTGGGATGCCCAGATGCAGCTGGTCGGGAATTATGAATTTTCCAAAGCACAAATGAAAGCCCATACGCCTGACTTTGACAGTCTGGAGGCATTTTTGAAGAGCATACCGTATTGACATTTTTGCGGCTGTGTGAGAAAATAAGGGCGCCAAAATTCAGAGAACAAGAGAGGCTTTATCTATGAAGCAATCCAGAACTCATACCTGCGGCGAGCTGCGTCTTTCCGATGCGGGCAAGCAGGTCACCCTTGTCGGCTGGCTGGAAAACGTCCGGGAAGTCGGCTCCAATTTTGCATTCCTGGTTCTGCGGGACTACTACGGCACCACGCAGGTGGTTGTGGAAACCGAGGAAATGATGAAGCTGGTCAAGCCCATCAACAAGGAGTCCACCATCTCCGTCACCGGCATCGTGCGGGAGCGGGAGAGCAAGAACCCCAAGCTGCCCACCGGCGACATTGAGGTTGTTCCCACTGATATTCAGGTGCTGGGCAAGTGCGTCCACAACCAGCTGCCCTTTGAAATCAACAAGTCCCGGGATGCCGATGAGAACACCCGGCTGAAATACCGCTTCCTCGACCTGCGGAATCCGGCGGTGAAGAACAACATCGTGCTGCGCTGCCAGGTGGTTGCCGAGCTGCGCCGCCTGATGACCGAGCAGGGCTTCCTGGAAATCACCACCCCCATTCTTACTTCCTCCAGCCCCGAGGGCGCAAGAGACTACCTGGTTCCTGCCCGGAACCATCCCGGCAAGTTCTATGCCCTGCCCCAGGCACCCCAGCAGTTCAAGCAGCTGCTGATGACCTCCGGCTTTGACCGCTATTTCCAGATTGCCCCCTGCTTCCGGGATGAGGATGCCCGCGCCGACCGTACCCCCGGCGAGTTCTATCAGCTGGATATGGAAATGGCCTTTGCAACCCAGGAGGATGTGCTGGAAACCCTGGAAACCGTGCTCCAGCCTGTTTACGAGAAATTCGGTAAGTACAAGCGGGTTGCCCAGGCTCCCTGGCGGCACATTGCCTATAACGATGCCATGGAGCGCTACGGTTCCGATAAGCCCGACCTGCGCATCGATTTGGAAATTCAGGATATTTCCAATGTGGTGCAGGGCTGCGGCTTCGGCCCCTTCGAGGGCGCTGTGGTCAAGGCCGTGGCGGTGGATGATTTTAACCAGCCCCGCAAGTGGATTGATAAGCTGCTTGCCGATGTGGAAGTCCAGACCGGCAACAAGGCTTGCTGGGTCAAGGTGGACGAGAACGGCAACCTGACCGGCGGTATCTCCAAGTTCCTGGGCGAGTGCGGCGAGGCATTGAAAGAGCGCCTGAACCTCAAGCCCGGCTCCTTCGTGTGCATGGCTGCCGGCAAAAAGTCCGCTGCTCAGAAGACCGCCGGCGTGATTCGCATTCTGCTGGGCCGCCGGGTGCCCGGCCATTTCGACGAGGAGCAGTATGCGCTGTGCTGGATTGTGGATTTCCCCATGTACGAGATTGGCGAGGAATCCGGCCAGTTGGAATTCTGCCACAATCCCTTCTCCATGCCCCAGGGCGGCCTGAAAGCATTGGAGGATGCCGAGGGTGATGCCGAAAAGCTGCTGGCCGTCAATGCCAACCAGTATGACCTGGTGTGCAACGGCTATGAGTGTGCTTCCGGCGCTGTTCGGAACCATGACCCCGAAATTATGGTCAAGGCCTTCGAGATGGTGGGTCTGGGTGAGGATGCCGTGAAGGCCAAGTTCCCCGCCATGTACAATGCCTTCACCTATGGCGCACCCCCCCATGCCGGTGCAGCCCCCGGTGTTGACCGCCTGATTATGATGCTCACCGGTGAGGAGAGCATCCGCGAGGTTATCACCTTCCCCATGAACAAGAATGCCCAGGATTTGATGATGGGCGCGCCCAGCACCGTAGACCAGAAGCAGCTGGACGATGTGCACATCGCACTGAAAACAGAGGAATAACGCTTATAAAAAGGAGCCGCTGCGGGTACATGCAGCGGCTCTGTTCAGACTGTCAAAAAAGGCCAACGGCCTTTTTTGACAAGGGAATTGCAGTCTGCTGCGCGCACTCCTTGTCCGCCGATAGCGGACAACTCGCACACTTGCAGCCTGTAGAGTATTTTCTGCCAGGTACACGCCCCGGCAGAAAATGATCTGACTCCATTTGCCGCCTGCGGGCGGCAAACTCTGCGAGGCTTTTTTGACACACTGAAAAACGGAGCCGCTGCGGGTAGATGCAGCGGCTCTGTTCTTCTAATCTTTTTCCAGAACAACGATCCGGTTGGAGATATTGCGTACCGGGGGGATCTTATCCAGGAGCTTGTAGACCGGCACAAAGACGGCCATCCCTTCGGTGAGCGGATGTTCCTCCGCGAAGCGGAATTCCGGCAGCAGAGCAGCCAGCGCCTTGCCGTCCCGAATGCCCCAGGTGAATTTTGCCTTGCTTCCTTTGATGGACTTCTCCTGGAAGCGCCGGGCGACGGTGGGGTTCATGGTCTCCGCGAACACCGTGGCTTTGGGGAACCGCCCGGCGATCACGGCAAAGATCTGCTGCACCTCCGCCTGGCTCAGGTACATGGTCAGCCCCTCGATGATCACCAGCACCGGTGCCGCATCTTCCCGGATCTCGCTGCCCCAGTCCTCCATGGCGGACATGGCGATCTGAGAGATGGCGCCCTCTTCCGGCAGCAGCCCGCGCCGCACATCTATGACGGCGGGCAGATCCAGATTGTACCAGTGGGCGAAGCCGTTCATCCGGTAGCACCGGGTGTCCAGCCCGCAGGCAATGTTCACCACCACCGCGTCGGGGTGCCCGGCCAGCCAGCGCCCGGTCAGCCGGTCCAGCACGATGGTGCGGGCGATCACCCCGCTGTGCATGGCGCCGTCCCGGTCGGCCAGGGAAAAGTCGTAGTCCAGCTTTTCCACCAGGGCCACGGCGGCATCGTCGCGGATGGCGCCCCGGGTGCGGGTCTCCTTGGCGCGGGCATAAACCGTCTGCAGCATGGTCTCCGGCACTCCGGAGAGCGTTATTTTCTCACTCATTGTGTGCTGTGCCTCCTGTCGTTGATAAAAACTTCCGCATATACCGGCAGAATTCCTCCGGATAGATCATCACCAGCTCTGCGTGTGCCATTTTGGGGATGCCGTGGATCCTTGCCTGGGGGAAGTAATTTTTGATAAAGTGAATGTTGCGCTTCCGGTCCTTCTTCTCTTCATCACCGTAGATGTAGGTGATTTTTGTGCCGGTCTTCGCCGGAACGGCAGGAAGGGAATAGTTGTTGGCCGACCAGAAAACATTCCATATGGTGCGCCCGGAGTAGGTTTTCAGGTACGCCTCGATCCTGTCATATTGCTTTGCCGGGTCTTCTCCTGCCGGGGTGAAGCGCTCCGGGGGAAAAGCCGCCTCCAGAATGCCGCGGCTGCCTGCCACCAGCTTGAATTGCAGATAATCCCGCACGCCCAGTCCGATCCGCGCTGCCAGCGGCAGCTGATAGGGGGTGATGCCCCCGTCGATCACGGCGCAGCTGATGGGCAGCGTCCCCAGGGCCAGCAGCCGGGTCAGGCAGCACCCGCCCAGGGAGCACCCGTAAGCGGCGTCCAGCCGGCGGATGCCCCGCTGAGAAAACCAGGCGAGGATGTCGTCCGCCGTCTTTTCCACAGAGAGAAAATCCCCCGGATATTCCGGCTGATGCCCGTCGTAAACCGCCTGAAACACATGCCATTGCTGTGCCAGCAGCGCCACGGTATCCGCAAATGCCCACACCGGCTCCGCCGTGCAGGGCAAAAACAGCAGCGTCCGCTCATTTTCTGCTCCATGCTCCAGGATCTGCATGCGTCATCCCTCCCTTGCCTCCAGTTAGCATACTCTAACTGTTCCCCATTATACCCCTGCCGCGTGCCTCTGTCAAGCGGGGTGTTCCGGCCCCGCCGGCCGGGGATTTTGGAGAGTACTTCTGCGGATGACCGTCGCCCGACGAATACATGCAGCTGAAACGAAACGGTAGCCCCCACCGGAATTCACGCTCCGGCGGGGGCTTGCTGCTTACAGGGCAAAATACCCCGCCTCCATCAGGCGCTGGAGGGCTTCGTTGGCTTCTTCGTCGGTGAACAGGGCGGTAAAGCGCCGATCCACCGCCAGCGCCTCCAGGCTCCATTCCAGGTGATGGATCTTGGCAAGCGCCGGGAAGCCGTCGCTCAGGCGGGAGCCGGAGAGGGCGCGGTGCGCCGTCTTCATGGCGTCCCCATCCTCCACCGGGCGCATCCGCACCCCGGCCGCCGCCGCCTGCTCCCGGCATTTTTTCCAGGCCTCAAGAAACGCTTTTTCCATGATGGTTCCTCCATATTGTTATTGTTAATTGAGCCGAGGGCGCGACAGGTAAAATACGGAACCGGCCAGATGAATGGAATGCACCCAAGGCCTCATTGTAGGGGCCGATGCCCCCATCGGCCCGCGCCGGGGTGGTTTAAGTCCATGCTCTGGTTGAATGGGGAAATGTTACGTTTTCACATCCCATTCCCCCGTCCCATTCAACGTACTGCGGAGGTTCCGTAAGGTTGCGGGACGATGTGGGCATCGGCCCCTACATTCGTGTCGGAGTGTGTTCTGTTCAATGTACGCTTTATCAGATCACCGCGTACCAGTAGCGGTAAACCGCTTTTTTCCACCAGGGGGCGGTGCGCAGGCGGCGGCGGTAGGCGGATTGGCAGAGGGCATAGGTGCGCAGCTCGGGGGCGGTGAGGGTGTGCTGGCTGAAAACGGCTTTTTCCGTCAGCTCCGTCACCTCCTCCGGGATCCGGGTGCGGGTCAGGCGGGACAGGAGCTGCAGCTCCCGGGCGCAGGCGGCGGCGCGCTGATTGGCAGTTCCCCGCTTTTGTCTGCGGCGGCGCAGCTCCATGCGCACCCGCCGCTGCCCCTCGGCCAGCAGCGCCAGCAGTGCCAGGGCGGCCAGGGTCACGGGGATCCACACCGGCAGCCTCCTGCGGGAATGCGCCGCCGCAGGCGGATTTTCTTCCTGCGTGGGCAGGGGCTGCGTAATGGGAGCGGAGGTGGTTTCCGGCGCCTGCTGGGCGGCGGGGACAGTCGCCTCGGTGGGAGCGGCAGTCTCCGCTTCGCCGGGATCCTCCGGCGCGGCGGGGGTGGCCTCCAGAATGTACCAGCCCCAGGTGCGGTAGTTATAGTATTCCACCCAGGCGTGGGCGTCGTTGGAGGTCACCTGTACCGGCTGCCCGGCTTTCGCGTCCACCCGGTAGCCGGTGACATAACGCGCCGGGATCCCCGCACTGCGCAGCAGCACCGCCGCCGCCGTGGCGAAGTGGACGCAGTAGCCGTCCTCCGCCTCCTGCAGGAACCACAGGGCGAAATCCGATGCCCCCTCCGGCATGGTGGTGCCGCTGCGGTCATACACGGCGCTGCCGTGTACATATTCCGCCACCGCCTGCACCGTCTGCTCCACGCTTTCCGTGCCGATCCCCTCGGACTGGATCAGCGCACGGGCTCGGGTGCCGGTGGCCTCCGGCAGCAGGAGCCACTGGTCGCCGGGGTAGGCGGCCAGGGAAAATTCCCGCAGCAGGAAGCTCTGCTCGCCCGCCTCCTTTTCCGCCGCTCCGCCGGTCAGGAATACCTGCCCGTCCGGAAAGGCGGGCACCAGCTGATTTCGCTGATTGCTGAGCATGCGCACTTCTATGCCGCCCCGCTGGCTGCCGCTGCCCGCCAGCGTATCCTGGCGGGAGGGAGTGGATTCCCAGGCGGTGCCGGTGTAAACGTCGTAGTCCTGCACCCGCAGATACACGCTGCCCGACTGCTCCGCCGTGACCTCCGCCACCGGGATGCCCAGCAGCAGCTGGGTGGGCAGGGTGGAAAGCTCCACCTTTTCCCGGGGGCGCAGGCCGGAAAAAAGATCCATCCCCTGCGCCTGGATCATCTGGGGCAGACCGTTGAGGGTGGCAAGCAGATCCTCCCGCAGCGCCTGGGTGTTATTTACATAGCTGCTCTGGGGAAAGCAGTAAAACAGGAGCACCAGCGCCGCCGCCAGCGGAGCCGCCACGGCAGCGGACAGACGGCTGGCCTGCCCGCCGCTTTCCCGGCGGACGCCGTCCGTCAGCAGCAGGAGGCCGAAGGTGAGCAGCAGGCCGAAAAGATACTGCCACTGCGGCACCGTGTCCGTCACCACCAGGCACGCCGCCAGGCTCAGAAGAAGCAGCAGCACCGGCAGGGCGTTGCCCCTGCGGCGGCACACCGTGCGGCTCACCGCCAGGATGATGCCCATGCCCCATACGGCAAGCGGAAGATCCTGGGCGGTCTGCGACACCTGCAGCGCCTCCGGCACGCCGAAGCCGTAGCCGCCGTCGTAGGCCTTTGCCAGGATGCCCAGCAGGCTGACCGCCTGAGTGCCGAAAGCGCCGTCGTACCAGAGCCATGCAGCGCCCACGGCGGCGGCCGCCAGCAGCGCCGCACCGCCCCACCGGCGCAGCAGCGCCGCGCCGCACAGCGCCGCCCACACCAGCCAGATCAGCAGGACGGCATTGGGCGACCTCAGCCGGAGGGAGAAGGCGGACTGCAGGCAGCCCACGGCGCTCCACGCGGCGAGCATGGAGAGCACCATCGCCTCCGCAAACACGGGAAGCTTACGTTTCATCGGCGTCACCTCCGATGTGATACTGCCAGCTGGCCTCCAGCCCCTCGTCCCAGGCGTCGCCCTCGGCGGCGAGGGGGGATGCCAGCAGCCGATCCACCGCCTTGAGCAGCGCCGCTCTGGAATCCACATGGGAGGCAAGCACGCCCGCCCCGGTCAGGGCGCGGACTTCAAAATCCAGCTCCCGCTCCAATAAGTAATTCCCGGTGTAGAGCAGTCGCCCGAATTTCCGGTCTAGCTCCTCCGGCGCGCCCCGCAGGCTCAGCGTCAGCAGCACCGCGCCCTGCACCGGCTCCATGGGCTCGCGCAGGATCAGGTCGCCCACCTTGGCGGAGAGCTTCCAGTGCAGCTGGTTCAGGCTGTCGCCGGGGCGATAGAGCCGGTGCTCGTGATTTTCGGAGAAGCCGCCGCCGGGCTTGGGCACCCAGCTGCCGATCTCCATCCGCTGGGGATCCACCAGATCCGTCACCGGCTGCACCTTGGGACGCACCAGGAGCAGCAGCTCCTTGGTTTTCCGGGCGCGGAAGGAGAAAATCCCCAGATAGTCGCACACCCGCGCCTTCTCCACCGCCAGCCGGTAGCCGCCGCAGTGCTCCGTGGGAAAATCCTTGTCCGGCTCATAGCGCCAGGCTCTGCCGGTGAAGCAGGCGGTCGCCCGGATGCGCCCCCGGAAGGGTGGCATGGGAAACGGGCAGCTGCCCAGCAGCCAGATCTCCGCCTCCTCGCCCTGGGTCAGCGCCTCCGCCCCCGCCGGGGCGGCCTGGAAGCTCAGGATCGCGGGCAGGCTCAGCAGCAGCGAAAGCCAGGGCAGCCCCGCCACCGTCAGCAGCAGGATCCAGGAGATCCACTCGCCGCTGGCAATATAGTATACTGCCGCTGCCGTCAGCAGCAGCAGATATTCCATTCTTCGCCCAAACATATCAGCGCAGCCGGGGGGCGGGCACGGCTTCCAGGATCCGCTGCAGGATCTGCCCCGGTGTGACGCCCTGGGTCTGCGCCCGGGGGGTGAGGATCAGCCGGTGCTCCACGCACTGGGAAAATACCTCCCGCACGTCGGCGGGCACCACATAATCCCGCCCGCGCAGCTGGGCGATGGCCTTTGCCATGGCAGCCACGGCAAGGGTCGCCCGGGGGCTGGCGCCCCGGGTGATCTCGGCATCCGTCCGGGTCGCGCCCACCAGGCGGACGATGTAGCCGACCACCGTGTCGCTGATGAAGGTCTTTTCCACCGTGTCCTGGAGAGCGCACAGCTGCTCTCTGGACAGCACGGGGCGCAGGGATTGCAGGGGATTGCCCTCCTGCCGGCTTAAGACCATGGTCACCTCGTCGCCGGGGTCGGGATAGCCCAGGCTCAGGCGGATGAGGAAGCGATCCATCTGGCTGTCGGGCAGCAGCTGGGTGCCCGCCGCCCCCACCGGGTTCTGGGTGGCGATGACGATGAAGGGCTGGGGAAGCGGATGGCTCACGCCGTCCACGGTGACCTGCCCCTCCTCCATGGCTTCCAGCAGGGCGGACTGGGTGCGGGAGGTGGCGCGGTTGAGCTCGTCCGCCAGGAAGAGATTGGTCAGCACCGCGCCGGGCTGATAGCGCAGGCCGCCGTTTTGCGGATCGGGCACGCTGTAGCCCGTAATGTCCGAGGGGAGCACATCCGGCGTAAACTGGATGCGGCTGTAGCCCAGATCCAGCGCCTTGGAAAACGCCAGCGCCATGGTGGTCTTGCCCACCCCGGGAATATCCTCCAGCAGAATATGGCCTCTGGCCAGAATCGCGGCCAGCACCCACACCAGCACCTCGTCCTTGCCCACCACGGCAAGGCGCACCTGGTCGAGGATCTGCTGCACCACAACCGTTACCTCATTTTCTTTGGTACGCATCAAAATGCTCCTTCCGAGAGAATCATTGGACACATTATACCCTCTCCCATGGAAAAAAACAAGTCGAGGGCGTGAACCAACTGTAAAACTCTCCCACGCCCTATCTGCCGGGCGGAAAAATGTCGTTTGTTTTCCCCTTTTCCCGGCGCACGATTCGTGGTATTTTCCGCACCGCGGCGCTTATACTGGGGCGCAGGGAACCTCTGGAGCGATCGTGCGCAGCAGCGGGCCTTCAGAGCTTCCTCAGCAATGATTTGCGAAAGGGGAGGTCATTCAAAAGATGCAGTGTCAAAAGCTGAAAACCTACATGGAGTCCGGGCGGGTGGTGTTCCTGCCGCCCAAGAGCGTCCGCGCGAACCCTGCCCAGCCCCGGCAGGTGTTCCGGGAGGAGGAGCTTTCGGAGCTGGCCGATTCCATCCGGCAGCACGGGATCCTGCAGCCCCTGTCCGTCCGCCGGGTGGGGGCGGGCTATGAGCTGGTGGCGGGAGAGCGGCGGCTGCGGGCGGCGATGCTGGCAGGGCTGACGGAGGTGCCCTGCATCGTCATGCAGATGGACGACCGGGAATCGGGTCTTGCCGCGCTGGTGGAGAATCTCCAGCGCCAGGATCTGGATTTTATCGAGGAAGCCGGGGGCATCAGCCGCCTGATGGAGCTGGGCGGCATGAACCAGGAGCAGACGGCCAAGCTCCTGGGCAAGAGCCAGAGCGCCGTTGCCAACAAGCTGCGCCTGCTGCGCCACAGCCAGCCGGTGCTCGATGCCCTGCGCCGGGAAAACCTGACCGAGCGCCACGCCCGCGCCCTGCTGAAGCTGACGGACGAGGAGCAGAAGCTTGCTGCCATTGCGGAGATCGCCCGCTGCGGCATGAGCGTGGTGCAGGCGGAAAAGTACATCCAGTCCCTGCTCCGGGGCAAACCGGCCGCGCCCGCCCGCGCCAACGTGGGGGCGTTCCTGAACAGCCTCACCCAGTCGCTCTCGCGCATGCAGTCCAGCGGCATCCCCGCCGTCTCCGAGCGAAGGGAGACCGACAGCCAGATCGTGCTGACCATCACCATTCCGAAGGAAAAGCCGTAATCCGCGCAGACGCAATGTTTTTCTCCGCCGCTCTTGACTTCTCCTGCGAAAACGGTCATAATAGACGCTGTTCTCAGGAAAAACGAAGGAGAAAATCAATGCAAAAAAGACATTTGGTGGGTACGATCCTGGCAACGCTCCTGGTGATCGCTCTGGCGGTCATTCTGGCGGTCAGTTATTTTGTTCTGAAAAATTATGTGGTGCTGGGCGGGCAGCTCTTCCCCCGGAACCGGGAGACCCTCGATCTGCGCGATCAGGCGCTCACCGCGGAGGAATACGATACGCTGGGCTGGAAGATGCCGGGGACGGAGATCCTCTGGAGCGTCCCCCTGTCCGGCGGCTACAGCGACAGCACCGCCGAGGCGCTGACGGTGACCCGCTTCCAGCACGCCGATGTGGAAAAGCTGGCCTATTTCCCGAACCTCAAAACCGTGGATGCCGGAGCCTGCACGGACTATGCCGCCCTGGTGGAGGCATACCGGCAGTATCCCGATATAGAGTTCCGCTTTACCCTGCCCATTGCCGGGGAGCGCTACGCCCCGGATGCCGAGACGGTGACCCTGGGCTCCCTGACCCAGGAGGACATCCGGATGATGGAGCTGCTGCCTGACCTTACCCGCGTGGACGGGCGGGGATGCAGGGAATTTGCCCTGCTTTCCCAGCTCCAGCAGCAGCACCCCCAGTGGCAGGTGGAATACCTGACCGCCATCGGCGAGACGCCCATCGATGCCGCTGCCCAGGAGCTGACTGTCACCGGCGCCGGGTATCAGGAGCTTTCCGTGGGTCTTTCCGCCATGCCGGCACTGAAGACCCTGACCATTCACGATCCCCAGGCGGACTATCAGGAGCTGAATGCCCTGCGCGGGGAATATCCCAATGTGGAGATCCACTGGGATGTAACGGTATTCGGCAATACCTTTGCCGACGATGCCGCCGAGGTAGACATCTCCAATCAGCCCATCGGCAGCATCGAGGATGCCAAGCAGATCGCAGACCTGCTCCCCAACCTGCAAAAGCTGATCGTGAACAGCGACGGCATCGAAAATGAGGACATGGCCGCCTACCGCGAGGAGGTGCGCAGCAGCTACAAGGTGGTCTGGACGGTATACTTCACCGATAAGTGCAAGGCGCGCACCGACGACACCAAGTTCATGCCCATCGAGCAGGGGGAGTATTATTTCCAGGACAAGCATGCCTATAATCTGCGCTACTGCGAGGATATGGTGTGCATCGACATCGGCCACTCCACGGTGGAAAACATCGAATTTGCCGCCTTTATGCCGCACCTGAAATACCTGATCCTTGCCTGGACGCAGGTAAAGGATATTACGCCCCTGGAAAACTGCAAGGAACTGGTTTACCTGGAGCTGGATCACGGCATCGTCCATGATTATTCCCCGCTGGTCGGCTGCACTGCGCTGGAGGATCTGAACGTTGACGATCACATGTGGGAGACCAGCATTGAGCCGCTGACCCGGATGACATGGCTCAAAAATCTGTGGGTATTCGGCCTGGGCAACGAGAAGCTGACGACTCTGCGCGAGGCGCTGCCGGATACCAACGTCGTCAATAACGCGCCGAGCACCCGCAGCGGCAAGGGCTGGCGCAACCTGCAGAATTACTACGACATGCGCGACTATCTGGGAAAACCTTATATGGAGTAAGCCTGCTGCCCGTCCCGGCAGTGCCCCAAAGCGGTGCACTGCCGGGGTTTTTGACACTTTAGTTAGCATAAGCTAACTAAAAAGCGGAAAAATGCCACCGATTTCCAACAAAAATCCCGGCGGAATACTGGACATTCCCCGGCAGGATATGATATAATTCAACCAGCATCCGTTTGCGTGCAAACAAACAAAACGATAAGAGGGTGATATTTGGTGGATTATACCAAGTATGAGTTAAAGAACAACGAAGAGCTCACTGCGCTGCTGGCCGGGAAGGACAATCTGTTCCTGGTGGCGTGCAACAAGTGCTTCAAAGAGTTCAATACCGTGCAGGAGCCGGAGGTTGAGCAGGTGGCAGCCCTTGCCGCTTCTCTGGGCAAAACCGTTACCGGCACCGCACAGGTGAGCTTCCTGTGCAACCAGGTGCAGACCGAAAAGAAGCTGGCTTCTCTGATCCCTGCGGGAACCGAGAATGTGGTGGTGATTTCCTGCGGCCTGGGCGTGCAGACCGTGGCGGATATTGCCTCCGTCCCCACCTTTACCGCAACCAATTCCCTGAACTACACCGGCCATCATGGCATGGCGCTGACCCAGAAGACCTGCGGCGCCTGCGCCCAGTGCTATCTGAACGTCACCGGCGGCATCTGCCCCATTGTGGATTGCTCCAAGGGGCTGGTCAACGGCCAGTGCGGCGGCGCAAAGAACGGCAAGTGCGAGATCGACCCCAAGAAGGACTGCGCCTGGGAAAAGATTTACCAGCGCCTGGAAAAGCAGGGGCGCACCAGGGAGTTCCTGAGCCAGGATGTCCAGCTGCGGGATTACTCCAAGGTCAATGTGGATGAGATCAAGGCCTACGTCGCCCAGGCACGCGCCAAGCGCTACGAGGGCTTCTATGGCGGCGTTCACCCCGTGGAGCACAAGGAATTCACCGAGAGGATGCCTCTGGTGCAGTTCCCGGAGCCGGATACCGTGATCATCCCTCTGGCCATGCACATCGGCGCACCGGCCAATCCCGTGGTGCAGCCCGGCGACTATGTGAAGGTCGGCCAGGTCATCGGTGAGCAGGCCGGCTTTATCAGCGCTCCCGTCCATTCCAGCGTCAGCGGCACGGTGGTAGAGGTTGCGCCTCACACCCATCCCAACAAGGGACCCGGCGTGCTGAGCGTGGTCATCAAGAATGATAAAAAGAACGAGCTTCACGAGTCCGTCGTTCCCGGCAAGCCCCTGGAGGAGCTGACCCCCGACGAGATCGTGGAGATTGTCAAGCAGAAGGGCATCGTCGGCATGGGCGGCGCTACCTTCCCCACTTATGTCAAGCTCAAGCCCGGCAAGCCCATCGATGCCGTGCTGATTAACGGCTCCGAGTGTGAGCCTTATCTGACCGCCGACCATCGGATGCTGCTGGAGTATGCCGATGAGATTGTTTACGGTCTGCGCGCCATGATGAAGGCTGTCGCTGCCCCCGAGGGCGTGATTCTCATTGAGGACAACAAGCCCGATGCCATTGCCATCATGGAGGAGAAGGTTGCTCCCTATGACAACATCCGGGTGTGCGCTGCCAAGACCCAGTACCCCGAGGGCGCTGAAAAGATGCTCATCAAGAAGGTCATGGGTCGTGCGGTTCCCAGCGGCAAGCTGCCCGCCGATGTGGGCTGCGTGGTGTCCAATGCCTCCACCGCAAAGGCCATTTCCGATGCCATTCAGAAGGGTATGCCCCTGGTGGAGCGTGCCGTTTCCGTCACCGGCGAGCTGATGGCACATCCCGGCAACTTCATGGTGAAGCTGGGCACCAATGTGCAGGAGCTGATTGACTACTGCGGCGGTGTTACCGGCGAGGATGCAACTCTCAAGATGGGCGGCCCCATGATGGGCGCTCCCATTAAGGATACCAATGTGCCCATCATCAAGGGCAGCAACGGCGTGATTGCCATTGCCACCGACCACACCGAGGAGAAGGAATGCATCAAGTGTGGCCGCTGCGTGGATGTGTGTCCCATGGAGCTGGCACCTCTGGATATTGTGAAGTATGCCGCCCTGGGCGATGCCGAAAAGGTGCTGAGCCTGGGTGTGATGGACTGCTTCTCCTGCAAGTGCTGCGAATACATCTGCTCGTCCAAGATTCCTCTGGTGTCCAAGATGGCTGCTGCTAAGGGACTTGTGATGCCCCTGCTGAAGAAGAAATAAGGGAGCTGAGAAACTATGTTAATGACGAAACTGAAATCGAAAGAGACGATTGCTTCCCTGGCTTCCGGCAAGGTTTTCATTGTCAATTGCCACGGCTGTAAGGAAGTTGGCTTCCCCGAACAGGAGGCCGAGGCACTGCAAAAGGAACTGGCCGCAGAGGGCAAGGTGGTTGGCAGCCTGACCACCGACTATATCTGCAACCCCGATGAGTTGCGGCTGCGGCTGCGCTCCTGCATGGCTTCCATCAGCGAGGCGGATGCTGTGCTGGTGTTCTCCTGCGGCGTGGGCGTGCAGACCATCTCTCAGGAGCTGGAGGATATGAGGGTGTACGCCTGCTGCGACACCATCGAGCTGCCCGGCTTCCAGGGTGTCACCCCCCTGAATTACGACTGCGGCCAGTGCGGCGAATGCTATCTGAACCTCACCGGCGGCATCTGCCCCATTACTGCCTGCTCCAAGAGCCTGGTCAACGGTCCCTGCGGCGGCACCAAAAACGGCAAGTGCGAGGTCTGCCCCGATATGGAATGCGGCTGGGAGCGGATTATTCAGCGCCTGAAGGCGCAGGGTCGTCTGGACGTGCTGAAATGCAGCGTTCAGCTCCATGACTTCAATACCGATGAAGCCACCAAAGCCACCAAAGAATCTTAAACGAGAATGAGGAGCAAAAGAATATGAGAATCACTGAATTGTTCGATAACGGCGAATTTGTTGTTTCTGCCGAGGTCGGCCCTCCCAAAGGTATTCACATTGATGGCATGGTGGAGGAGGCCAAGAAGTACCTCCAGAAAGTCAATTTTGTCAACGTCACTGATAACCAGTCCTCCGTCATGCGCCTGGGCTCCCTGGCTACCTGCAAGGTGCTGAAGGATGCAGGCATGACCCCCATCTTCCAGCTGACCTGCCGTGACCGCAACCGCATTGCCTTGCAGTCCGACCTGCTCAGCGCTGCCATGCTGGGCATCGATAACATTCTGTGCCTGACCGGCGACCACACCAAGCTGGGCGACCATCCCCAGGCAAAGCCGGTGTTCGACCTGGATTCCGTGTCCCTGCTCCATGCTGCCAGCGTGCTGGAAAGCGGCAAGGACCTGGGCGGCAACGAGCTGGTGGGCGAGCCTCCCAAGTTTGCCAAGGGTGCCGTGGTGTCCCCCTGCTCTGATTCCGTGGACGCACAGCTGGTGAAGATGGAGCGCAAGGTGATGGCTGGTGCCGAATACTTCCAGACCCAGGCTGTGTTTGAGCCTGAAAAGTTCATTCAGTTCATGGAGCAGGCCAAGCAGTTTGGCAAGCCCGTGCAGGTGGGCATCATCATTCCCAAGTCCGCCGGTATGTGCAAGTTCATGAACAACAATGTGGCTGGTGTCCACATTCCCGACGAGCTGATTGCCGAGCTGCAAGCCGACAAGGAAAAGACCAAGGCCGGCATCACCGGCGTGGAGATTGCCGCCCGCATCATCCGGGAGTGCAAGCCCTACTGCCAGGGTGTGCATATCATGAGCCTGGGCTGGGAATCCAAGATTCCTGCCCTGCTGGAACAGGCTGGCCTGTAATCATTCAACAAAAGAAAGCTGCCGCAGGGAGAGATCCTTGCGGCAGCTTTTGTCTTTACCTTTTCCGGCCGGTATTGTATAATGATCAAAAAGGAGGGATCGCCGTGGGGCGGGAATTTGAGCTGAAATATGCAGCCGACGGGGAGACGCTGGCGCAGATCGAAAAGGAATATGCACCCTTCCGCCAGATCCGGATGGAGACGGCCTATTACGACGACGGGGAGAAAAACATCAGCCGCCTGCGCTGGACCTTGCGCAGACGGCTGGAAAACGGAGTATCCATATGCACCGTGAAGACCGCCCTGCCCGACGGAAGCCGGGGGGAATGGGAGACGGAAGCGGCGGATGTGGCGGCAGCACTGCCGGTGCTCATCGCCATGGGCGCGCCGGAGGAATTGGCAGCGTTTGCACGCAATGGCCTTGTCCAGACCTGCGGTGCGCGGTTCACCCGCAAGGCCGCGCTGCTTCCGGCGGGAGCCGGGCAGGTAGAGCTGGCGCTGGACCGGGGGGTGCTCCTGGGCGGCGGAAGGGAGTTTCCCTTCTGCGAGGTCGAGGTGGAGCAGAAGCAGGGCACCGACGAGGAGACCCGCCATTTTGCCGCCGGTCTGGCACAGCGCTTCGCGCTGCTGCCCCAGCCCAAGAGCAAGCTGAAGCGTGCAATGGAGCTAGGGAACCTCTGAATAAATCGTCTGCGGCTGTGAGCGGATCTTTTCCGCCCACTCTTCAGTATTGAAAACGGGAAATATAGCGCAGCCGTTGCCGGCGGGAGCCGGCTTACGGATGCGGCATGCCCCTTGCGGGTACATCCAGTATTCCGCCGTTCCCGGTACCTCGATTGGCCGAAAAATCTCTCGCTCACAGCTCTTGCCAATTTAATCAGAGTTTCCTTGGCGGAGGGGATCATACCTCCCGGTTGAGGACCTTATAAATAAATTCCATATCCAGCCCGCCGCGCACGGCATCGGCCAGCTTATCGTATTGCTCCTGCTTGTAGCGCTCCGGGTCAAAGGCATCGAGCTTACCAAGGTCGATGCCTTTTTTTGCCGCCAGATCCCGAATGACGGCCTGGGCGATGCCCTCCCCGTCAAAAATACCGTGGATGTAGCTGCCATAGACGTTGCCTTGGTTCACCAGCGGGGCCAGCTTCTGCTGGCTTCTGCCCATGTGAATCTCATAGCCGATGTAGGGCAGACCGCTCAGGCTGTGGAGCGCACCGGGAATCTCCCCGAACACACCGCCGGTTTGCTGCTGCACCTTTTCGCCCTGGAACACAGTGTCTATGGGCAGCAGCCCCATGCCCTTCACTTCCGTCACACCGGCGGCCTCCACCCCCAGGGGGTCCCGGATGGAGGTGCCCAGCATCTGATAGCCGCCGCAGATGCCGAAGACGATGCAGCCCCGGGCGGCCTGCTGGCAAATGGCGGCTTCCAGGCCGGATTGCCGCAGCCAAAGCAGGTCGGCAATGGTGCTTTTGGTGCCGGGCAGGAGAATCATATCCGGCTGGTGGAGCTGGTCGGGGCGCTCAATGTAGCGCACCGACACGCTTTCAAACCGCTCCAGGGGGGATACGTCGGTAAAATTGGAAATGCGGGGCAGCTTCACCACCGCAATGTCAATGTCCTTGCGGCCGTCCCCGGTGTGGAAGCGGGTGGAGAGGCTGTCCTCATCGTCGATGTCCACATGGGTATAGGGAATCACCCCTGCCACCGGCACGCCGCAGATTTTTTCCAGAATGTCAATGCCGGGCTGCAAAATGGCCCGGTCGCCCCGGAACTTGTTGACAATGGTGCCCTTGATGCGCTGCTGCTCCTGGGGTTCCAGCAGGGCAATGGTGCCGTACAGCTGGGCGAACACCCCGCCCCGGTCGATGTCCCCCACCAGCAGCACCGGGGCATCCACCAGCTCTGCCAGGCCCATGTTCACAATGTCCGTGGCCTTCAGATTGATTTCCGCCGGGCTGCCCGCACCCTCAATCACGATGATGTCATACTCCTGGGCCAGGGAATTGTAGGCCTCCATCACGGCGGGGATAAACTCCCGCTTCCGGCGATAGTATTCCATGGCACGCATATTGCCCTGCACCTGACCGTTGACAATTACCTGACTGCCCACATCCGTGGTGGGCTTGAGCAGGATGGGGTTCATCCGCACATCCGGCTCGATGCCCGCCGCCTCGGCCTGCACCACCTGGGCCCGGCCCATTTCGGCCCCGGTTTTGGTGATGAAGGAGTTCAGGGCCATGTTCTGGCTCTTGAAGGGGGCCACCCGGTAGCCGTCCTGCCGGAAAATGCGGCACAGGCCCGCCGCCAGCAGGCTCTTGCCCGCATTGGACATGGTGCCTTGAATCATAATGTTCTTAGCCATTGACAACCTCCTTGATTGCGTCCAGCAAAAGCCGGTTTTGCCGGGGCAGCTTCACCGCCGTCCGGTACCAGCCGGGCTCCAGCCCCGGGTAATTGGAGCAGTCCCGGATTTGAAGCCCCCGGGCCAGCAGCGCCTCCCCCAGGGTCCGGGGGCCACGGAACAGCAGATAGTTCACCCGGGAGGGAATCACCCGCAGCCCCATATTTTCCAGCTCCCGGGCCATCCGGGGGCGCTCTTTTTGAATCATCTCATTGGCACGGCGGAGGAACTCCCCCTCCTGCAAGGCGGCCACGCCTGCCAGCTGGGCGGGGGTGGAGACGTTCCAGGCCTGGCTGCACAGCCCCATCCGCCGCAGCACCTGGGAATTGCCGCACAGGCAGTAGCCCAGCCGCAGCCCCGCCATGCCGTAGCTTTTGGTGAAGGCCTTCAGCAGCAGCAGGTCGGGAAATTCCCCCAGCAGGCCCTTCAGGCTCAGGCCGTCGCCCCCCTGGGTCAGATCCAGGAAGCACTCGTCCACAAAGAGGAAAATACGCTTTTCCCGGCAAAGGGCGGCAATCTTCCCCAGAAGCCCCGGGGAAATCACCTGCCCGGTGGGGTTGTTGGGATTGCACAGCATCAGAAGCTGCCCATCGAAGGCTTCCAGCACCGGCAGAAATGCTTCGGTCAGGGCGAAATCGTCCTCCTGCCCCAGGGGGTAATATTCCACCCTGCACTCCCCGGCGGAGAGGGCGGAGCGGTATTCGGAGAAGGAGGGCACGGGCAGCAGGGCCTTTTTGGGTTTCAGGGCGCTGCACAGGGCGAAAATCAGCTCCGCCGCCCCGTTGCCGCAGAGAACGGTGTCCTCCCGCACCCCTTCGTGGCGGGCAATGGCCCCCACCAGCTCCCGGCAATAGGGGTCCGGGTACTGAAACAGCAGGGGCAGGGAAGCCATCACCGCCCGCTCCACCCCCTCCGGCGTACCCAGGGGATTGATGTTGGCAGAAAAATCCAGCAAAACCGGATGGGAGTACACTTCCCCCCCATGGGGATTTTTGGTGTTGTATAGCATAAAAACCTCTTTGCCGCCCCAATGGCAGCGAATCCAAAATCTTCTGCGTTTGGTTGAATGGTAAAATGTAAAAAAATCAGAGTTTCGGGCGGTACGTTGAATGGTAAAATGTAAAAAAATCAGAGTTTCGTAGGGGCGATGAAAATCGCCCGCAATCTTGCGTTTTCCGGGCGGCACGTTGAATGGTACGCACCCCATCCCCGGCTCCCTCTCTGAGGGAGCTGTCGAGCGAATGCGAGACTGAGGGAGTGTCCTTCGATGAACGTAAAAGCTCAAAAATTTCAGAGTCAAAATGAACTGGTGTATAAATCGTTGGCATGGAGCAACCATCGGACGACACTCCCTCAGTCACGCCCTTTGGGCGTGACAGCTCCCTCAGAGAGGGAGCCGGGAACGGCTTGTACCATTCAACGTGCCGCACCCAAACCGTAACGTTGCGGGCGATTTTCATCGCCCCTACGAAGGCTCGGAAGATTTTGGTTTTTACCATTCAACGAACGACACTCCCTCAGTCACGCCCATTCGGGCGTGCCAGCTCCCTCAGAGAGGGAGCCGGGAACGAGCCGCACCATTCAACCGACTACTCGCTAAAATCCAACGTTTCGGGCGATTTTCATCGCCCCTACGAAACTCAAAAGTTTTTACATTCCACCATTCATCGGGAGCCGGGCGGCGATACACAGCAGGAGCATCAGCACGGTGGTCACATACATCAGCTTGCAGCTGGCGGGGATGTCCTCGGGGGTGATTTCCCGGAGGGGGTCGCCGATGTACTTCTTCTTGTGCAGCACCCCATGGTAGCTGGCGTCCCCGGCCAGGCGCAGGCCCAGCAGACCGGCGCACACCGACTCGGTCTGGGCGGAGTTGGGGCTGGCGTGGTTGTAGCGGTCCCGGCGGAAAATCCTCCAGCCGTTTTTCACATCCATGCGGCACAATGCCCCGGCGGCCAGCATGAGAAGGGCGCTGAGCCGGGCGGGGAGAAAATTAAACAGGTCGTCCAGCCTGGCGGGGATGCAGCCCACATTTTTGTAGGGCGGCTCCACATAGCCCAGCATGGAATCCATGGTATTGACTGCCTTATAGAAAAAGCCCAGGGGGGCACCCCCCAGCGCCAGAAACAGCAGGGGGGCAATCACACCGTCAGAGGCATTCTCTGCCACGGTTTCCACCGCCGCCCGTGCCACCGCTGCTTCGTCCAGCCGGTCGGTGTCCCGTCCCACAATCATGGAGACGGCATGGCGAGCTTCCTGGATGGTGCCGGTTTTCAGCGCATGGTATACCTTCATGCTCTCGTCCCGCAGGGAACGGGGGGCAATAATCTGCCAGCACATGATGCTTTGCACCGCCAGTGCCAGCCAGGGGGAAACAAGCCCGCACAGCCGCAGAATGCCCCAGGGGACAAAGAAGCTGATGCTCACGGTGAAAATCCAGATAAACCCGCCGGCAATGCGCTCCCCGGTGACGGTTTTGGGGAGCAGACGGCGGAAGAATTTTTCCAGCAGGGAAATGAGCTTTCCAATGAAAATAACCGGATGGGGCAGCCGGTGGGGGTCACCCAGAACGCAGTCAATGAGAAAGCCAAGAAGGATGGACAGTGCAATTTGATTCATAAGAATGCCTCTTTTGTGGCGGATTTAGCTAATAATAGGGAATTTTGCACACGCCCCGGCGCGAAGCGCCCTTGGCTCTCCCTCTGGGAGAGCTGGCAGCCCGAACGGGCTGACTTAAGCGCCCGCAGGCGCTATGCAAGCGAGCAACCGCCGCAGGCGGCTCTTAGCGAGTCGCAGAGAGGGTATCGTCCGTATTTTTGTTGTGCTCCCATATTTCGCAGCGCACCCCCTCAGCTTCGCATTCGCTCAGCAGTTTTTAATAATGGTATGATTGCCACCGGCAATCATAATTTTGAAAGATTCGCTGCGCTCTGCAACACCCCAGAGGTGGAGCCGAGGGCGCTTCGCGCCGTAATGAAGCCCTTAACGGGGGGCTGGTTCCGTTTTAACGCGCCGCGCAGTTGCGGGAGCCTGCATTTAGATAAGGGATAAGAGATAATGGATAATAGTGAATAAGTATACGCTTCCGGGAGTTGGGTGGAACTTCTTCACTCTTACCTATTCACTCTTCACTTTTTACTGCCTTATGGCAGTAAAAAGCGGGGGGAGTGGGCAAACTCCCCCCGGAGGAAATCACACGCAGACCTGTTTCCCGGGAGGGCAATCCGGCTCGGGGCAAGAGGGAACCCCCAATCCGGCAGCCGGAAAACAAGAAAACTGCGACAGTGAACCCACTGCCGCAGCCGATTTTCTGCGCCAAAAGCAACTGCGCCCCATACTTGCAGAGCAGCAGCACACAACCCATCCTTAGCAGTTATCCTGACTTCGCGTATCACCAGCTGCCGCACCGCCTTCTCAGGAAAAAATCCCAATGACCGGCTTTCGCCTTGTGCGGCCGCCTCCTCGCTTACAGTGGCGGTACCGTTCGGGAGTTGCACCCGATTCCCTATTCTCTTTTGAAATCCGCACGATTCCAAAAGCACTAAGATGGTTATTTACTTTCCCCGTAACCATAGCACATTTTTGATTTGTTGTCAATCAAAAATCCGGGATAAAGCCCTTGTCGGCCGCCTCGGCCTCCTGAGTGAAGCCCTCCAGGTCGTTGAGGTACATCCAGCTGAGGACTGCGTTATATTCTTCGTCGGTAATCCGCCGATCGTAGGGGGCGGGCAGACCGCCCATGGGGGTGTACTGCCGCATCAGGCTCACCAGCACCTCGCCGGGGCGGAAATGCTCGCCAATCCAATCCAGGGCTTTCAGGGAATTTTCCACCTGCCCCGGCAAAATGAGATGACGAATTACCACGCCGCTTTTCAGCTTCTCCCCCTCCCATTGGGGAGCGCCCACCTGCGCCACCATCTCCCGGATGGCAGCGGCAGCGGTGGGGAAATAATAGGGAGCGGCGGACAGCTGGAGGGCAAGCTTGGAGTCGGTGTATTTGAGGTCAGGCAGATAAATGTCCACCTTCCCTGCCAGCGCCCGGATGGTTTCCGGCTTTTCATAGCCGCCGCAGTTGTATACCACCGGGACAGGCAGCTTTTCTTCCAGTGCGGGCAGAATGGTGGGCAGAAAATGGGTGGGGGTCACCAGGTCGATGTTCTCCGCCCCTTGGGCGATGAGGTCTTCCATCATCTGCCGCAGCTGGGTGCTGTCGGTGGGTTTGCCCACCGCCCCGCCGCTGATGGCGGCATTCTGACAGTAGCTGCATCGCAGGGTACAGCCGCCGAAAAAAATGGCACCGCTGCCGCCGCTGCCCGCCAGTACCGGTTCCTCCCATTTGTGAAGCATGGTTTTGGCAACCAGCGCCGTGCCCGGGCAGCCGCAGAAGCCCAGCTCCCCCGCCGTCCGGTTCACACCGCACTCCCGGGGACACAGACGGCAATTCTGATAGGTGATGTCCATAGGCTCATCCTTATAATATATGGAATAAGCACACCGCACACCGGCGTGCCCCTCCAATATACCAAAATCCGCTCCCCATTGCAACCCCGTTTGGGCTTTACTCCGGAAGATCCCCGTGGTATAATCATCAAAAAATGGAAAGCAGCGAGGAAACGGAACGTGCTGGAAAAGAATCAGATTTACGAGGCGGTTATCATGGATTACACCGCAGAGGGGCAGGGCATTGCCCATATTGAGGGCATTACCGTTTTCATCCCCAACGCCATTGCCGGGGAGCGGGTGCGGGTGCGCATTGAGACAGTACGAAAAACCTGGGCGGCGGGAAAAATCACCGGGCTGCTGGAAAAATCCCCCCACCGGGTGAACCGTCAGTGCCCGGTGGCGAAGCTGTGCGGTGGCTGCGATTTCTGGCACATGGATTATGAGGAGGAAACCCGGCTGAAGGCCGACCGGGTGAAAACCTGCCTGAACCGGCTGGCCGGGGAGCAGTTTGAGGAAATCCCCATCCTGGCCGCCCCGGCGCTGTGCGGCTACCGCAACAAGGCGCAGTACCCCGTGGCCTCCAAAAAGGGGCGGGTGTATGCCGGATTCTTCCGGGCGGGGACCCATGACGTGGTGGAAAACAGCCGATGCCTGATTCTGCCGGAGGAAACCGACCGGGTGAAGGACGCGGTGATGGACTACGCCAACCAGTACCGTGTGACCGCCTATGACGAGGCCGCCCACACCGGCCTCCTGCGGCACATCTATGTCCGCCGGGGCGCGGTGTCCGGCCAGATATTGGTCTGCCTGGTGGTCAACGGAAGGAAGCTGCCCCATGTGCCGGAGCTGGTGGCGCGGCTGCAAAAAATCCCCGGCTTTACCACCCTGGTGCTCAGCATGAACACCAAAAAGGGCAACGCCGTGCTGGGGGACGAGTTTCTCACCCTCTACGGCCCCGGCTATATCGAAGATACCCTGTGCGGCCTTCATTTCCGCCTGTCCCCCCGCTCCTTCTATCAGGTGAACCACACCCAGGCACAGCGCCTCTACCGGGCAGCCATCGAGCTTGCCGCCATCACGAAGGACGAACTGGTGCTGGACCTCTATTGCGGCGTGGGAACCATCACCCTGGCTATGGCGGGCGCCGCCGGAAAGGTCATGGGCGTGGAGGTGGTGCCCCAGGCCATCGAGGATGCCAAGGATAACGCAAAGCGCAACGGCATTGAAAACGCGGAATTTTTCTGCGGGGACGCGGGAGCCGCCGCCCTGGCGCTGGAAGCGAAGGGCATCCACCCCGATGTCATCACCGTTGACCCGCCCCGCAAGGGCTTAAGCGCCGACGCCATCGAGGCCGTCGCCCGCATGAGCCCCAAGCGCCTGGTGTATATCTCCTGTGACCCCGCAACCCTGGCGCGGGACGTTTCCCTTCTGAAAGCGCGGGGCTTCCGGGTGGAAAAAGCCATGGCCGCCGATCTTTTCCCCCGGTGCGCCCATGTGGAATCCATTGTCCTGCTTACCCGGCAATAGCCCTTGACATTTCCCGGAACCTGGCTTATAATAAAAACACAAGGAGATGCCTGCGCGAACAAGCACCCCCTTGCGGTGAAACCCCAGACGGTTGCCGCAATATATGACTTACGATGCTGAGGGCTTAGCCCTCAAGGAACCATGAGCCGTTCTGGTGCTAGCAGACGGCTCACTTTTTTTATCGTGCTGTTTATCATACAGATACAGCACGAGAGACACAATGCTGGCGACGGAGCCGAGCGCTCCAAGGACAGCCAAAAATGTCAATAAATTCCCCGCCGCGTTTGCTTCGCGGCGGGGTTCGCATTTTCAGTATTCCCTCACGACCGCCTTCACGATGCCGATGATCTCGGCCTGGCTGCCGTCGATGGGGGAGTAGTTCTCGTTTTCCGGCATCAGCCAGATCTCGCCGTGGCGGCGGCGCAGACGCTTCACCGTGGCTTCGTCGCCCAGCCGGGCGACCACGATCTGCCCGTCGTCCGCCGTCTGCTGGGGGCGCACCACCACCTTGTCGCCGCTGAGGATCCCGGCGTTGATCATGCTGTCGCCCCGCACCCGCAGGGCAAAGCACCCCGGATCGTCCCAGGCCATGGTGCCCTCCTGATTTTCCACCGCCAGGATGGGCACGCCCGCCGTGACCACGCCCACAATGGGGATCTGCCCCGGCCGCGCCCCGGCCGCCAGCGCACGCTTGCGCCCCTTCTGCCCGGCGGAGCCCAAAAAGCCCTTGGCCTGCAGCGCCTGCAGGTGATAGCTCACCGAAGCCGTGGAGCGCAGCCCCACCGCCTCGCCGATCTCCCGCACCGAGGGCGAATAGCCGTGCTCCTGCACAAATTCATTCACGAAATTCATAATTTCTTCCGGTTTGCGGCTGGTTCTGGGCATGGCGGCGGCCTCCTTGCGTATATTCCTGCACCCATTATAGCACAAATGAACGGAAAAGCAAATATTTTTTTCACACATTTTTCCCCCACCCCAAGTAAAATGGAAGGAAACGAAATGGAAGGAGTGACCTTTTTATGGAGGAAATGGAGGCCCGCGTCTGGCAGCGGGTGGGCGGCAAGCCGCCCATGGAGCTGCCCCGCCTGACCCAGCTCTGCCGGGAAGCCGCCGCGGATTACCGCGCCCTGGCGCCCGCCTTTCCCGGCGAGGCCCGCCAGACCCTGCTCGCGCTGCACCGGGAAGCCGCCTTTGCCGCCCGCGCATTGGCGGGGATTTTGACCCTTCGCGGCCTGGATTTGCCCCCCGATCCCACCCCCTGGCCGGAGCGAAACAAACGCCGCGCCTTAGCACTTGCTTATCGCCGCAGCTGCACCCTCTGGGAGGCTTTTTCAGCATGGTCCGCATCCGCCGAATTTGCACCGACTTTTAGATACTTAGCACAACAGGAAACGGCAATATCCTACAGAATCGCAGCACTTATTACATAAAATATGAACAAAGTGTAAATTTTTCCGGGGGGGGGTACTGGGTATATAAACATTCGAAAAACACTTGACGGATGAACGTGAAAGTGCTATAATACCAGAAAAAAACGGGGGAAGTATTGCCGTCACGACAAATGTTTAGTCCCTAAACCCCCGCTTATCCCCCCATCCCCGCAGGCTCCCGCAAATCCGCCCCCAGCCTGCCATTCCCCCATTTCCCCCACCTGGAAACGGTTCCGCCCACCAGGTACGTTGAATGCAGCGCCCCCCAACATGAATGTAGGGGCCGATGCCCACATCGGCCCGCCCCCTCACGAACCCACCGCAGTACATTGAATGGAACAGGGAAACGGGACAAACATAACATCCAGCCAGGCCATGGAAATAAATCGCCCCCACCGCGGGACGATGTGGGCATCGTCCCCTACAAGCAGACCGGCTCCGCAGATTGCCCCAACATCACACGACAAGGTAGATATAACACTCATGCGAATCTTCAGAAAAGTATGCAGCATCCTCAGCAGCATTCTGGTGGCCCTGGTGGTGCTGCTGGCGCTGCTCCTGGTCGGCGCAAGAGTCGTCGGCCTCCAGGTCTTCACCGTCCTCTCCGGCTCCATGGAGCCTACTTACCATACCGGCTCCATGATCTATGTGAAAAAGGTCGATCCCTATTCCATCCAGGTCGGCGACCCCATCACCTTCATGCTGGATGAAAATACCATCGCCACCCACCGCGTCGTGGGCATCGTCCCCGACGAAGAGGACCCCGCCGTCATCCGCTTCCGCACCAAAGGCGACGCTAACGAGGCAGAGGACGGCGGCCTGGTGCATTATAAGAATGTAGTCGGCACCCCCATTTTCTCCATCCCCAAGCTGGGCTACTTCGCCGATTATATCCAGCACCCCCCCGGAATGTACATCGCCATCTCCGCCGGCGCCATCCTCCTGCTCCTGGTCTTCATCCCCGACATCTTCGCCGACGATAAGGACAAGAAGGAGAAGGAGAAGAAGCCCCGCCGCTCCCAAAGGGCCAAGCCCCTCCCCGAAGCTCCTGCCGAGCTTCCCCTGGAGCCTGCGCCTGACGTTGTCCCCATCGAGCCCGCCCCCGATTACGAGCCTCTCCCCGAAGCGGACGCCCCGTCCATCGTAGACGCCCGCCCCGCCGAGCAGCTCCCCCCGCCCCCTCAGCCCACCCCAGACAAGCCCACGGCAAGCCCGTCCCCTAAAAAATCGCTCCCCCACGCGGAACCAACCCCGCAGCCCAGCGAAGCGCCGACTGCCCCCGACCCCTCCGAGGCGCTGCGTGAAGAGATCCGCCGTAAAACCGAGGGCCTCCTCACCGAGCGGGAGGTAGACGTCATTCGCCAGCTGGTAGAATCCGGCCGCTACGACGACAAAGCCGCCGCCGCCCTCCGCACCCTCCTCCTCCACCGCCTGGCAGAAAAGGAGAAGAAGTAACAGTACATGAATGTAGGGGCCGATGCCCACATCGGCCCGCAACCTTATGAACCCACCGCACCCCGTTGAATGGCCCGCACCCCGCCGCAAATCGCCGGCCCGCCCCCCATTCAACCCACCCATAAAAACGCCCAACCCTCCCCTGCGGGACGATGTGGGCATCGTCCCCTACGAACAAATCGGAACTGCCTCGCGTTCACCCAACCGGTTCCGAAGCCCACCCAACATCGGGGTAATGCCGCAAGGCTCCCAATATAAAATATTTTTTAGGAGGTTTTCAATTATGAAAACAGGAAAAAAAGCACTGCTCCTGGCCCTCTGCGCGGTATTGCTCGTCGCCGCCACTGTGATGGGAACGATGGCGTATCTGACCTACACCACTGAGGCAGTTGTGAATACCTTTACCATTGGTAAGGTTGAACTCGACCTGGACGAGGCCAATGTTGATACCAAGGGCGTAAAGGTCGATGAAACTCGCGTTAAGGCAAATACCTACAAGCTGATGCCTGGCCACGAGTACACCAAGGATCCCACTGTCACCGTTAAGGCAGGTAGCGAAGATTCTTATGTCCGTATGAAGGTTGAAGTTAAGAATATTGCCTCTCTCAAGGCTGCTATTACTGATTCCTCCTTCTATTCGGATAACGTGTTCCTGCTTGAGAA
The DNA here is from genome assembly GCA_934567355.1 of uncultured Oscillospiraceae bacterium. Lineage (GTDB taxonomy): Bacteria > Bacillota > Clostridia > Oscillospirales > Oscillospiraceae > Faecousia. The sequence goes on along the minus strand of CAKTJC010000001.1, from coordinate 217,941 downwards.
GCTTGTTACTGGATGGGATAGCACGAAGTGGCAGCCCGCTGGATACACTGAGACGGCAGATGGTAGCGGTATTTATGAGTTCCGCTATGCAACCAAAGTCGATGCTACCGAAACCAATGAAAAGCTTGAGCCTCTGTTTGAGACTATCAAAGTTCCCGGCATGGTTGATAAGGACGCTCTTGCAAAACTGAGCGATGTTCAGATCAATGTTACTGCTGAGGCCATCCAGGCCGATAGCTTTGCCGACGCCGCTGCTGCTTGGAAGGCTTTCGCCTAACACCCCACCTTCATCGGATCGAGCTCATCTCCCTCCGTTGAAATAACCTCATGGCAAATACGGGAGAAAGGAGGAATCATAATATGAAGAAGCGTACCGGAAGCAAGCGCACTGTAAGCGTCAAGGCATTTGTGGCCATTCTTGCATTGGTCCTCGCCCTCGGCTGCGCCGCAGGCGGCACTTTTGCATGGCTGGTTACCAAGACTGACCCGGTTGTCAATACCTTCACTTACGGTGATATCAATATTACGCTGACTGAAACCACTGGCGATAACTACAAGATCATTCCTGGTGTGGCTATTAGCAAAGACCCTAAGGTTACTGTCAGGGCCAATTCCGAGGCTTGCTGGCTGTTTGTAAAGGTTGAGAAAACAGGAGCCTTCGTGGATGCGGTGACTTATGAAATGGCAGATGGCTGGACGTTAGTGACCGGCGAGACGGATGTCTATTATCGCGAGGTTCCTGCTACAACTGCGGATACCGACTTTGCGGTTTTGATGAACAACAAAGTTTTGGTTAGCGATACTTTGACTAAGGACCAAATTCCGACGATCACTGATGCTAACAAGCCTAAGTTGACCATCACTGCCTACGCTGTTCAGAAGGATGGCATCGCTACTGTCGAGGCTGCATGGACTCAGGCTAAGACCACTGCCTAACCCCCTTTCACCCAGCGTGTAAACATGTAATGCAAAAATGAAGTACATACGAAGGAGTAAAATCACATGAAAAAGAAGCTTATCGCAATTTTCCTGTGCGTCGCTCTGGCTGCTGTTGCCGTGGTTGGCGCATCTCTGGCTTACTTCACCGATACCGATAGCGAAAAGAACACCTTCACCGTCGGCAATGTCGCCATCGACCTGATCGAGGAAGAGCGCAATGGTAACGGCGGCAAGCAGCCCTTCGCCCAGAACAAGAAGCTGTACCCCATCGTCGGCTCCGCACAGGGTGAGAAGGACGCTCTGGGCATGCCCACCGCAAAGAACTACGTTGACAAGATGGTCACCATCAAGAACACCGGCTCCGAGAAGGCTTACATCCGCGCTTACTTTGCTATCCCCACTGCTTTGGACGACGGCTACGAGACCTTCAATGCTGGCATGAACGTCCTGCATTTCAACTTTGGCAACAAGGTTGTGAACGGTGCGATTTCCTCCACCGAGGGTGTTGAGTGGATCTGGATGCACGGCAGCAAGTGGAACTACTATGAGACCACCATCGACGGCATCAAGTACAACGTTTACTACGCTGACTATTATCAGGCTGTTGATGCCGGTGCTACCACCGAGCAGCTCGTGCAGGGCGTGTACCTCGATAAGTCCTTCGACATCAAGGACGGCAAGTGCTACGCCTTTGGCAAGGAAGTCACTCTGGACGACGGTTGGGATTGGAACAGCGTTTCCTGCCCCGTCTTCGCAGTTGCTTGCCAGGCCGAGGGCTTTGACAATGCTTCCGACGCCATCACTGCTGCTTTCGGCGCTAACTACAATCCTTGGGGCGGCACCGCTTCCAACTGGCAGTAAGCAGAAGCCGGAACTCAATTTTGCGTAGCTGATCTATTGTGTAAACCTCATATGGTCTGCACCCTTCGGGGGGCAGACCATATGAGAGCATCCGGCCACCCCCGCGTCCTTGCGCGGACAACTGCAAGGCGAAACCCGTTGCGGAAACAAAAAGACGGAACGTCGCGCCCCACGGAACCACCCCGGCTCGATGAATGGCACGCGTCCCAACGCGAATGTAGGGGACGATGCCCACATCGTCCCGCCCACCCCCCGCTGACACAGCGGCAGGATGGTTCCTCCCATCCCAAACCCCGTCCTTTTGTTCCCGCCCGCCCAATCGACCGACAAAACGGGCCGATGTGGGCATCGGCCCCTACATGCAGTCCTTCCCCCGCGCACAACGTTCCCGGCTGTTGTCATATGGTCTGCCAAAGACCGGCTATGGAATCCCCTGCACGCGTGTGCAGAAAAACAATACATTATAATATAAGGAGCAAATGACAATGAAGAAGATCGTAGCAATTGTACTGGCCATGGCTCTTGTCGCTGTCGCGGCTGTTGGCGCTACCATGGCTTACCTGACCGATACCAAGAGCGTAACCAATACCTTTACCATGGGCGATGTCAAGATCACCCTTGATGAGACCGACGTTAAGAATCCTGAAGGCGCCCGTGTTACCTCCAATGCGTATGACATCTATCCCGGTGCTGTTGTGACCAAGGATCCCATTGTCCACAACGTTGGCAAGAACGGCGCTTACATCCGCGCAACCGTCAATGTCAGCAACTGGATGAACCTGGTTGGTGCTTACTATCCTGAATTCGGTATTCACTTTGGTGAGGAAGGCTATGAGGCCGCACTGAACCTGCTGGTTGGCGAGCTGGGCGAAGGCTGGAGCGTTGTTGGCGTTGAGGCTGGCGATGTCTTCACGATTGGCCAGTTCGATGCAAAGTTCGTCCTGAAGTACGATGGCACCCTGGCTCCTGGTGCTGATACCACTGCGATGTTCCAGGCCGTTACCATTCCTGCTGGTATCGACAATGCAAATACCGAGTCCTTCAAGGAAGTCAAGGTCGTTGCACAGGCTATCCAGGCTGATGGCTTTGATACTTGGGAAGCTGCCTTTGCCGCTTTCGACGCAAAGTAATTAACCCTACATATTTACCCCATGGTCTGCACCCACCCAGGGTGCAGACCATATGAGAGCACCCGGCCCGGACAACTGCATGTCCACCCCCGTTGCGGAAACAAAAAGACGGAACGTAGGGGACGATGCCCACATCGTCCCACCCCCCCCGCCGACACAGCGGCAGGATGGTTCCCCCATCCCAAACCCCGTCCTTTTGCTCCCACCCGCCCAATCGACCGACAAAACGGGCCGATGTGGGCATCGGCCCCTACATGCAGCCCTTCCGTGCCTGCGCACAACGATACCGGATGCTGTCATATGGTCTCATGACCATAAACCTACCCAAAAAGATTCCCCTGCGGAAATTTACCAATATCAGCTTGAGAGGAGATTGGACGATGAAGCGAAAAATTCTGATGCTGGCGGCGCTGGTCATATGCGTGGCCTCCGTGGCTGCCGGGAGCCTGGCGTACTTCAATGCGGAGGGCACCGCCCACAATGTCATCACCACCGGCGGCGTGGACATCACGCTCCAGGAATGGGCGGATGACGAAAAGACCCAGCCCTTCGAGGATCTCACCGGCATCATGCCCAATACCGAGGTGACCAAGATCGCCGAGATCAAAAATACCGGCGCATCCGAAGTCTGGGTGCGGGTGAAGATCGAAAAGACCATCGAGCTGACCCGCGACGGCACCCCCAATACGGATATGGTCGCCCTGAATATCAATACCGCCGACTGGACCGCCGGCGAGGACGGCTACTATTATTATAATGCCGCCCTGGCCCCGGGCGAGACCACCGCGCCCGTCTTCACGACGGTCACCTTCCGCCCGGAGATGGGCAATGAATACCAGAACGCCACCGCCATCGTGGACGTGGCAGCCCAGGCCGTGCAGACGGCCAATAACGGCACCGCCGCCGCCAACGCCGCCGGTTGGCCTGCAGCCTGAAAAGGGGGACAAACAATATGAAGAAAAGAATATTGGCCCTGCTCCTCTGCTTCACCCTCCTCCTGGGCCTCCTCCCCGCCGCATTGACTGCGGCTGCTGATGGGGATGTCAAGCTGAATGTATATCAGGATGAAAGCACCGTCAGCGCCGTCACGCTTTATGAGTCCAGCAAGCTGACCCTCACCGCCCGCCCGGATTCCGATGTTTCCGGCGCTTACCAGTGGCAGATCAAGGCCGGCTCCCAGTGGGCAAATATCGTCGGCTCCGCTGCGCCCAGCCTGGAGCTGAGCTTTGCCATGGTCGCCAATCTGCTGGATGATTATGGCCAGGCTTTCGTCCGCTGCCGCTTCATCACCTCCGAGGGCAAGGAAGTCCTCTCCGACGAGATCACCGTCCAGATGGACGTTGACCCCGCCACCGTCGCCACCCTGGAGGCCACCGAGCGCGCCCCCATCTCCTTCACCATCCTCGACCCGGGCAGTGTCGTGATCCACGAAACCGATTCCCCCGCCCCGACGGAAACCACCACCCCCACCGAGGTCACCACTCCGACCGAAGTCACTGACCCCACCGATTCCACCACGGAATCCACCGAGGCCACCGAAGAGTCTACCACCCCCACGGAAGCCCCCACCGAGGCTCCCGTAACTGACCCTACCCCCGCCGAATCCCAGGAACCTGCCGTTGAGGAATCTAATTTCTCTTTGGCTGCGGCCTTTCTGGATTTGTTCACCGTCTCTGCGCATGCAGAGGGGGAAGTGAAGCCAACCTATAATATCGTAATCAATTACATAGACGATGACAACAATACCGTGGCTTCTCCCTATACTGCCTCTTTGGCAGAGGGTACCTCCTTCGATTTGAAGGTCGACTTCCCTACGGTCTTGGGCTATTTGCCGTACTACAAAGACGAACAGGTGAACTCCATCAAGGAGCATATCGATTCGATTTCGCAGGATTTGACCTTCACCGTGGTCTATAAGCCCACCAACGTCAACTATACCGTTATCCACTATCAGCAGAACGTAGACAATGACCTGTATGCCGAAGTCGCGCGAGAGACAAAACAGGGCCTGACCCATAGCACAGTTTCGGACGTTGAAAAAACCTATGACGGCTTCTATGCTCTGCCGTATGAGCAGGCCAGAATTGCAGCCGATGGTAGCACTGTCATCGAAGTGTATTACGATCGGTATTACTATCTGATGAACTTCGACCTGGACGGCGGCTACGGCACCGATCCCATCTATGCCCGTTACGGCGCGAAGATCGAAAATGTGAAGACCCCCACCAAGGCCGGTTATACCTTCGGCGGCTGGTCTGAGACAAAGGAAGATCAGGCAGCAACTGATTTGCCCGCAACAATGCCCTGTGTGCACAAGACCTATTACGCTATCTGGGAAACCAACGCAACCGCAAAGGTAACCATTGTCGTCTGGGGCGAAAACGCGGATGATGAAAAATATAGCTACATCAAGAGTTCCGAAATTCAAGCAAAACCCGGAACGACCCTGACAAAAGAAGATTTAACCCATATTTTGACATGCAGCAAGGAGGAACATGATCACGCGGCTGCCGGATGCACGTTGTCTTGCGCTCATGTGCATACACTGGCTTGTTACGGTTTGCGTTCGAATGCCGGGAGTGTTAATCCCAATGAAAAAGTAGCATCGTGGTGCGATAGCAAACCTGAAACTTATTTTGCGCAGCTCGGTCTGGAAGATGGTTATCTTTACTATGATGATGAAAACGCATTTCTTGGCTCTAGAGATAACTACTACCTGCGGCTTAACGGAATGTATTTCAGCCTGAATGCGACACAGTTCAACAAACTGAAAGGTGATCAGGTTGGTAATACCAGTGATAATACATCATGGAATCCTGATTACTATTACAAATACAAAGTTAAAGCTAGCGGAATGAGTTGTACGCACACGCATACTGATTCCTGCTACACCTGTGGTAAGGTGGCTCATAAGCATAATGCAGGCTGCTATACGTCTCCGCTGGATATGGATGCGACACTCTGGGAGCTCGTAAAGTCTGATGAAAAAACGGTTGCCGCTGATGGCACTACCATCATCAACGTGTATTATGACCGCGTGGAGTTTACTCTGCATTTCCGGAAAGCAAATTCTAAAAATGATGACTACGGAACCATTACCAAAAAATGGGGCGCGAAGATTCGTGATGAATTTAGCGCAAAGAGTACGCAGGCAGGTACGTCCAACTGGAGTGAAACTAGAGAGGCAAGTGATCCGTGGACATCGTATCTGGACGTCATGCCCACACAAGATAGGTGGTACTATGCATATACGGAAGGATATGGCACGTCCACAGCGTATTACTATGTTGAAGGCCTAGATGGGAAGGACAAGCTTTTCTATGAAAACAAATCTACAGGTACAGGCTATACTGTTACTGTTGAAGAGTTCATTGAAATTGAAGGCTTTACATTCAATGCCACCAGAAGTGCGGAAGTTGGAGATGACTTTGATGGTGCCAAGTTCTACTATACCCGTAACAGCTACACCTTAAGTTTCTACAACTACAACAGACAGCTCACCGAGAAGGATGCAACTGTCAAGTATGAAGCACCGCTGGGCAGCCACTACTTTGTGCCTGATTATCCCGCTGATCTTGAACCCAATGCGTATGAATTCGGTGGCTGGTATACGACGGCAGGATGCTATGACGGTTCTGAGGCAGACCTGAACAATATGACAATGCCCGCCTCGAATTTGATCCTCTATGCCAAATGGAAGCCGATTACGCATAAGGTTGAGTTCCACCTTACAGAGGAAAACACAGAAGTCTATAAGCCCACAGGCGATGAAGAAGCCAGCTTTGTGGTTGAACATGGCGGCAATATCGCGAAGAAGTATGTGGAAGCACATTTGACCGAGAAGGCTATGAACGATGCAAAGCCTTATGGTGACTACACATTCGTTGTCTGGTTCTACTATGAAAATGGGCAAAAGAAGTACTTTGACCCCACCATGCAGATTCGTCAGGACATGGTTCTTTACGGTGAATGGAGTTCCAAGAACCTGAAACCGTATACCGTTCGGTTTGTGCTTCAGGGCACAGATACGAAGGTAGCCGACGATGTGACCGGCTCTGCGCTGGTCGCTACGACCAAAACCTTTGATGCCAAGGGCGGCACAGAGCTGTACCTGACTTATCAGGAGGGGTATTTCCCCACGGCCAAGTCGAAGTCCCTGGTAATGAGCATTGACGGTGAGAATGTTGTCATCTTTGAGTATGTCCAGAAGGAAGCTGTTCCCTATACCGTCAAATATATCAATACCGAAACAAATACCAGCGTATTTGACGGAGTAACCGTGCCTGACAAGGTAGTAAATGACAATCGCAAAGCGGTCGTCACCGAAACCTTCCGAGTGATTCCGGGTTACATGCCTGATGCCTACCAGAAGCGTCTGGTGGTCACTCCTGACGGCGAGAACATTCTTTACTTCTACTACACCAAGGATGAGGAGCACGCTTACTACAAGATCACCCATTATACCGAGAATCTCAACGATGACGGGTGGACAGAGTATACTTCGTCTCAGGCTCAGGGTGACATTGACACAGAGTATTCCGCTGAATCAATAACGATTCCCGGTTTTACCTATGACGAGACGGTAGTAGGAACTCTCAAGAGCGGAGTCCTGACGGCCAATGGCTTGGAACTGAAGCTCTACTATACCCGCAATTCGTACCCCTATGTGGTGCGTTATCTGGAAGATGGCACCGGCCAACAGCTGCATGACCCGAAGACGGGCGAGGGGAAGTATGGTGCGGTTATCTCCGAGAGCGCAATTGATATTGAGAACTACGATAAGGTAGACCCCACCACCGCGACCATCAACATCAGAATTGAAGAGGATGAAACGGCAAAGCTCAATATCATTACCTTCTACTACACTGAGAAGGAAGTCACCATCAGTTATGAGGTGGTTGGCCCCACCGGATGCGGAGAAGTCAGCCTTGATTCTGAAAGCGTGAAGATTGTTACCGGTCAAGCCGCCGGTTCGCTGGCCAGTGCGAGTACAAACTTCAGATTTGTCGGTTGGTACACAGACGAAGCTTGCACGCAGCCTGTAAGCGGCGAAAATTGGCTGGTGGGCAACAAGATCGTTCCTCAGAAGGTTGATGGAAAGAACGTTGCCGCTACCTACTTTGCCAAGTTCGAGTACGATGTGGGTGATTTGACAATCTACAAAGTTGGTACACAGTCCATCGATGAGAACCAGAGCTTTATCTTCAGGGTAACCGGAGATGGAATCGAAGATGCTTTGAAGGTTGTTATTGTAGGCGATGGCCATGTGACAATCAAGGGCTTGAAAGTTGGTCAGTATACCGTTACCGAAGTGACAGACTGGAGCTGGCGGTATGAGCCGAATGGCGGGCCGACCCAGACAGCAAATGTCACTGGAGGCACAACCACGACGGTTACATTCAATAACACCCGTGATGAACATCAATGGCTCGACGGCAGCGCCTACAAAGACAATATCTTTGGACAAGGTAACTAAGAAAGGAGGCGGCATTCATGTATCAAGGTACTTACGCTAGAAATCCCAGAAAACCCAGAAGACGCGCAGTCCGCATGAACAAGACAGCAATCCTGCTTCTGGCCGTCATCCTATTGGCGGGTGCCGTCATCGGCACCACCGTCGCCTACCTGACCACCAATACGAGCTCCATTGTGAACACTTTTGAGTACGCGAAGGTCAGCTGCGATGTTGAAGAAACCTTCGAGAATGACGAGAAGAGCAATGTGCAGATCAAAAACACGGGCAACATTCCCGCCTATATCCGGGCATACGTTGTTGTAAACTGGCTGGATTCGGATAACAACATTGTTCCTTCCGTCCCCAGTGGCTATGGTTACGACCTCAAAATGCCTATTGATTCACGGTGGGTACTGAAAGACGATGGCTATTATTACTATAGCGATCCCGTCGCACCCGACGATGCCACAGGAGGAAGTCTGCTGACTTGTACCTGGACGCATCCGGAAAACCCGCAGTACCGTCTTTCCGTGGAGATCATTGCCACGGCCATTCAGAGCCAGCCAGCAAATGTCATTACCGATGTCTGGCATGTTACATTGAACTAAGGGGAGGGAAGCGTCATGAAAAAAACATGCAGGACTCTGTTCTCCCTGGCGCTGGCGGTGCTGCTGCTGGTCAGCCTGGCTGCCTCCGCCTTCGCCGCCGATGTGCTCTATGCCGACGGCAATCAGCTCACGATTACAGGCAAGGATAGCACCTATACCTCCACCGATCTCTTCGGCGCCGGCTTCAAAGAGCTGATGCCCGGCGACCGGGTGTCCACCCAGGTCACCATCAAGAATACCTCCGCCGATACGGATTTCGTCCGCCTCTCCCTGCGGGTCATCCCCAACGATGAGAATACCGCCGAGGCATCTACCCTGGCCGCCGCCAGGGAGCACGGCAAGGACGCCGCCGACATGCTGGACTTCCTGGCCCAGCTGGACATCGCCGTCACCAACGCCGCCACCGGCGCGACGGTCTTCCAGGGCAAGGCCGACCAGCAGTACGGCCCCGCCGGTACCTTCCTCCCCCTGGGGGACTATAAGTCCGGCGAGACCATTACTCTGAACGTGGCCCTGTCCGTCCCCATCACCCTGGACAATGCCTATGCCAACCGGGTGGGTGAGATCGACTGGCAGTTCCTGGTGGAGGCCTTCGACCACAGCCAGCTCACCGTGGTCAAGCAGTGGAGCGAGGACAGCGGCGCGGACCACAGCGAAGATTCCGTCACCGTCAACCTCCTGCGCGACGGCGAGGTCGCCCAGACCGTCACCCTGAACCAGGCCAACAACTGGATCTATACCTTCGAAAAGCGCATGGAGGGCGGCCTGATCGAAAAAGACTACGCAAGCCACACCTGGACGGTGGAAGAGACCCCGGTGCCCGAGGGCTACCGCGTGGAGTACATGACCACCGATGACGGCAGCACCGTCGTCATCCATAACATCGGCCCCGGCGACGAGCCGCCCATCGAGTATGTGAACCTCACCGTCGTCAAGGTCTGGGGCACCATCCGCGACGGCATCACCAAGCCGAACTACGTCACCGTGGGCGTGTACGATGAGGACGGCACCCGTCAGCTCACCGCCATCCTCAGCCCGGAGAACAACTGGACCCACACCTTCGAGCACATCCCCTCCACCTGGTATGTGAAGGAATACAATGTGCCCTATGGCTTCACCCCCTCCTATTACCGCAGCGGCAACGTTGTGACCGTCACCAACTCCACCTCCCTGATCCAGACCGGTCAGCTCAATTGGCCCATCCCCGTTCTGGCAGGCCTTGGCGTGATCCTGCTGGTGCTGGGCGCGGTGTACAGCCGGAAGAAGAAGCGCAGTGAATAAGAAAAAGCGGATCAATCCTTTCGCCATTGCGGGAGCAGCGCTGCTGTTGGCGGCGCTGCTCCTGTGGGTTTATAACTTCATCCAGGCCAGCCGCGCCGGGGAAGAAGCGCAGGATGTGCTGGGCGATGTGAAGCAGGTGATGGCTTCCACCCTCTGCCCCACCGCCCCGCCCGCCCCCCAGCCGGAAGACACCGCCGGGGATGAAACGGAGCCGGAGACCTCCGAGCCCCCCTCCGAGATGCCCACCGTCACTGTGGGCTATAACGACTATATCGGCTACCTCCATATCCCCTCCCAGGAGCTGGAGCTGCCGGTCATGTCCGATTGGAGCTATGATAAGCTCAATGTGGCCCCCTGCCGCCAGTTCGGCTCCTACTATACCGACGACCTGGTCATCGCCGCCCACAATTTCTACAGCCACTTCGGCAAGCTGAAGAATTTAAGCCCCGGCGATACGGTCACCTTCACCGACGTCACCGGCACCGACCATCACTACACCGTCGCCTCCGTGCAGACCCTTCCCCCGGACGCAGTAGACGCCGTTCAAAACAGCGGCCATGCCCTGACCCTCTACACCTGCACCCCCGGCGGCGCCACCAGAGTAACCGTCTTCTGCGACCGCACCGAAACCGAATAAACCTACGTTAAGCGGTACGCAGTTCAGCGAGAATGTAGGGGCCGATGCCCACATCGGCCCGCACCCCCACGAAAACATCGCAGTACGTTGAATGGGACGGGGAAATGAGACGTTCATATAACATTTTCCCATTCACCCACCCGTGGAAATAAACCGTCCCGCCGCGGGCCGATGTGGGCATCGTCCCCTACAATGAAACCTTTGGCGCATCCCATTCATCCAACCTCCCCCGCAAAGCGGGAGGCAAGAGAAAGGTACGTTGAACGGTACGCAGTTCAGCGAGACTGTAGGGGCCGATGCCCACATCGGCCCGCAATCTCACAAAATGACCGCGTTGCGTTGAATGGAACAGGGTAAACCGGATAACGACCCAATACCCCCCATTCACCCACCCACGGAAATAACCCACCCCGTCACGGGCCGATGTGGGCATCGGCCCCTACAAACAAACCGGCCCCGCATCCCATTCATCCGACCGGTTCCGCATGATAACACAAAAAGCCACCACGAAAAAACGTGGTGGCTTTTCTTGGTGACCCGCCGGGGATTCGAACCCCGGACCCACTGCTTAAAAGGCAGTTGCTCTGCCGACTGAGCTAGCGGATCAGATTTGGCTGGGATGGCCGGATTTGAACCGACGGATGCCAGAGTCAAAGTCTGGTGCCTTACCGCTTGGCGACATCCCAATGTTGGTTGGTGTATCGCGCCCATGGCCGGACACACAGAGGATTATAACACGGAAGGGTGGCATTTGCAACCCTTTTTTTGTTTTTTTATGGGTATACGCGCTCCAAAAACAAAAAGATTATGTAAACCTTTTGGGCAAACCCCTCCCGCTGCCCAAATTTTCACCACCGGGGCAAGGGGTGCATAAAAATTGGACAGATTTTCCCCGGTGCCTGTTTTTCGGGCATAAGCCCCGATGTGTCCGTGTTCAACCGGAGGAAAATGGAGTATCTTATATCCAGTCAATGGAACCGAAGCAAATGCCAAGGGAGGCGCAGAAAATGAAAACCCGTTCTGTTGTTCCGATGAAGGTCGCGAAGTACGGCTATATTGCGATCGCGATCATCTTTTGCCTGGTGGGCATTGCCCTCATCGCATTCCCCGCCCCGTCCGCCCAGACCATCGCCGTGTTCTTCGGCGTCACCATGATCGTGTTCGGCGCGGTGCGGCTGGTGGGTTATTTCTCAAGAGACCTGTTCCGCCTGGCGTTCCAGTATGATCTGCAGTTTGGTATCCTGCTGATCATCATGGGCGCCATCACCCTGATGAAGCCGGATGACATGATGAATTTCCTGTGCATCTCCATGGGCATCTGCATCCTGGTGGATTGCCTCTTCAAGACCCGCATCGCCATGGACGCCAAGCGGTTCGGCATCCGGCAGTGGTGGCTGACCATGGGCATGGCCGTCATCACCGGCATCATCGGCCTGCTGCTGGCCTTCCGCCCGTCCGAGGCGCTGAACGTGATCGTCAAGCTGCTGGGCATCTCCCTCCTTTCCGAAGGGATCCTGAATCTCAGCGTGGCCGTGAGCCTTGTCAAAATCGTCAATCACCAGAAACCCGATGTGATCGACGTGGAATATTACGATGTAATGGAGGATATGTGAAATGCGTTTTTCAAAAGCGGTCGTCAAATACCGCATCCCCATCCTGATCCTCACGCTGCTGCTGATGATCCCATCCGTGATGGGCATGGCAGCCACCCGGGTCAACTATGATATGCTGACCTACCTGCCCAGCGACATGGAAACCGTCATTGGTCAGGATGAGCTGCTGAAGGATTTCGACAAGGGTGCGTTCACCTTCCTGATCTTCGAGGGCATGGACAACAAGGACGTGTCCGCCCTGAAGGAAAAGGTTGAAAAGATCGACCATGTGGACACCGTCCTTTGGTACGATTCCCTGGCAGACCTGTCCATCCCCATGGAGTTGCTGCCGGAGAAGGTCTACAATGAATTCAACACCGACCACTCCACCATGATGGCTGTGTTCTTCGACTCCGGCACCTCTGAGGATGCCACCATGGACGCCGTCAAGGAGATCCGCGACCTGTGCGGCCAGCAGTGCTTCGTCTCCGGTATGACCGCCCTGGTGGTCGACCTGAAAGACCTGTGCGAGCAGGAGGAGCCCATTTACGTCGGCCTTGCCGTGCTGCTGGCCTGCGTCGCCATGTTCCTGTTCCTGGATGGCTGGCTGATCCCGCTGGTGTTCCTGGCCTCCATCGGCGCCATGATCCTGCTGAACATGGGCACCAACTACTTCCTGGGTGAGATTTCCTACATCACCAAGGCGCTGTCCGCCGTCTTGCAGCTGGCCGTGACCATGGATTACTCCATCTTCCTCTGGCACAGCTACAACGAGCAGCGCGAGCTTTACGCCGATAACAAAGAGGCCATGGCCGTGGCTATTTCCAAGACACTGACCAGCGTCATCGGCAGCTCCATAACGACCATCGCGGGCTTCATTGCCCTGTGCTTCATGAGCTTCACGCTGGGTCGTGACCTGGGCATCGTCATGGCAAAGGGCGTGCTGCTGGGCGTCCTGGGCTGCGTCACCGTGCTACCCAGCATGATCCTGGTGCTCGATAAGCCCCTGCAGAAGACCAAGCACCGCTCCATCATCCCCAGCATGGATAAATTTGCCGCAGGCATCATCAAGATCTTCCCCGTGTTCCTGATTTTGTTCCTGGCGCTGATTTACCCCGCCTACAACGGCTATTCCAAAGCCAATGACGAAGTGTACTACGACATGGGGCAGTGCCTGCCGGAGGACATCAACTATGTGGTGTCCAACAAGAAGCTGCAAAATGATTTCGGCATCGCCTCCACCCACATGGTGCTGGTGAATGCGGACACCTCCTCCAAGGACGTCAAGGCAATGATGGACGAAATGGAGCAGGTGGAGGGCGTGAAGTACGTCCTGGGCATGGAGAGCGTCATCGGCTCCCGCATCCCCGCCGAATTCCTGCCCAGCGAGCTTACCGATACCCTGCAAAGTGAAAACTGGAAGCTGCTGCTGATCAACTCTGAATATGCCCCCGCCAGCGACGCGGTGAACGAGCAGATCACCCAGCTGGGCGAGATCCTGAAGGCCTTCGATCCCTCCGGCATGCTCATCGGCGAAGCCCCCTGCATGAAGGACATGATTGAAACCACCAACCATGACTTCGCCGTGGTCACCGCCGTGTCCCTGATTGCCATCTTCGTTATCATCCTGCTGGTGGAGAAGAGCCTGACCCTTCCCATCATCCTGATTGCAGTCATCGAGCTGGGCATCTTCATCAACCTCGGCCTGCCCCACTACTTGGGTCAGAGCATGGCGTTCATCACCCCCATCTGCATCAGCACCATTCAGCTGGGCGCGACGGTGGACTACGCCATCCTGATGACCACCCGCTATAAGGCCGAACGCATCGCCGGAAAGGATAAGAAGACCGCCGTGCATACCGCGCTGGCGACCTCCATTCCTTCCATCATCGTCTCCGGCATGGGCATGTTTGCCGCAACCTTCGGTGTGGCGCTGTATTCCGATATTGAGATCGTCAGCTCCATGTGCATGCTGATCGCCCGGGGCGCCGTGGTGAGCATGCTGCTGGTCATCTTCATCCTGCCCGCCATGTTCATGCTGCTCGATAAGGTGATCTGCAAGACCACCGTGGGCATGACCCGTATTCACTAATCAGCCACCGTATGAATTGGAGGAATCATAAAATGAAAAAGCTTGTAAGGAAAATCATTGCCCTGTCGCTGTGTGCGGCGCTGTGCGTGGGCGGCGCGGGAATGGCTCTGGCGGAGCCGGAGCAGACGCGCAGCACCAAGGATGAGACCGTGTATGTCCTGGCCGATGCCACCGGCAGTGTCCGGCAGGTCATCGTCAGTGACTGGCTGAAAAATGCCGCCGGAGAGGATGCCCTGTCCGACCGCAGCACCCTGACGGACATTGAGAACGTCAAGGGTGAGGAGACCTTCACCGCCGACGGTGAGGCGCTCACCTGGGGCGCCGCCGGAAACGACATCTACTACCGCGGCAATACCGACCGGGAGCTGCCCGTCTCCGTGTCCATCTCCTATCAGCTGGACGGCGAGGACATCTCCGTCGCCGATCTTGTGGGCAAGAGCGGCCATGTGACCATCCGCTTCGACTATGAAAATCATCAGTATGAGACGGTGGAGCTGAACGGCAAGAGCGAAAAGATCTACGTGCCCTTCGCCGTTGTCACCGGCATGCTGCTGGACAACGGCAGCTTTCGCAATGTAGAAGTGACCAACGGCAAGCTGATCAATGATGGCGACCGTACCGCCGTGGTGGGCATGGCGATGCCCGGCATGCAGGAGAACCTGGGCGTAGAAAAGGACACCCTGGAGGTTCCCGACTATGTTGAGATTTCCGCAGACGTTACCGATTTCAAGATGGGCATGACCCTGACCCTGGTCACCAACGAGGTGTTTAACGCGCTGGAGGATACCCCCCTGGATTCCACTGAGGATATGTCCGATGCAGTGAATAAGCTGACCGATGCCCTGACCCAGCTCACCGACGGCACCGGCGCCCTGGAGGAAGGCCTTGCGACCCTGCTGGAGAAGTCCGGCGAGCTGGCCGACGGCGTGCAGCAGCTGACCGATGGCGCTGCCGCCCTGCAGGATGGCGCCAATCAGCTCAACGCCGGTGCGACCGAGCTGACCGGCGGCCTGGATACCCTGGTTTCCAACAACGATACCCTCAACGGCGGCGCGGAGCAGGTGTTCAACACCCTGCTGGCTACCGCTACCACACAGCTCAGAGCTGCCGGTGTGAATGTGCAGGATCTGACCATTGAAAATTACAGCGAAGTCCTCTCCAGTGTGATGGGCTCCCTCAGCCCAGCCTCTGTCAGCGAGCAGGCGCGGGACCAGGTTGCCGCCATTGTGGAAGCCAACCGCGCTGCCGTGGTGGAGAAGGTCACCGCCGCTGTCCGTGAGCAGGTCAGCGTCAAGGTCACCGAGGCCGTCCGCGAGCAGGTCGCTGCCCAGGTCACCGAAGCCGTTCGCGCCCAGGTGACTGCCGGTGTGGTCAGTGCGGTCACCGGGCTGACGCAGGATGCCTATCAGGCCGCCGTAGAGGCTGGCCAGATCACCGCAGAGCAGCAGGCTGCCATTGCTGCCGCTGTGGATGCCAAGATGCAGGAGGACGGCACCCAGGCGCAGATCGCCGCCGCGATCGACGCTCAGATGAACGGCGAAACCGCTCAGGCTGCTATTGCCTCCAACCTGGATGCCCAGATGCAGAGCCAGGAGGTTCAGGCGCTGATCGACCAGAATGTGGAGCAGACGATCAACTCCCTGATTGAAGAAAACATGAATTCCTCCGCTGTCCAGTCCAAGCTGGCTGAGGCCGCTTCCGGTCTGGAGACCATCTCTAAGCTGAAGGATTCCCTGGATAGCTACAATGCCTTCTATACCGGCCTGAAGACCTATACGGATGGCGTTGCCTCCGCCGCGGAAGGCGCCTCCGCCATTTTGAGCGGCAGCTCCGACCTGTATGACGGTGCAGTCCAGCTCAGCGACGGCCTGACCCAGCTGAACGGCTCCGTGCCCGCGCTGGTGGACGGCGTCACCCAGCTCCACGACGGCGCGCAGCAGCTGTCCGACGGCCTGAAGGAATTCAGCGACGAGAGCATCCAGAAGCTCAGCGGCCTGGTGGACGGTGATCTGGATACCCTGCTGGCCCGCGTCAATGCCATCGTGGATGCCTCCCGGAACTACCGCACCTTCTCCGGCCTGGACAGCACCATGGACGGCCAGGTGAAGTTCATCTACCGCACCGACGAAGCAAACTGATTCTTATCTCCCTTTCCATCTTTGCCCGCCGCTCCGGCTCCCCGGAACGGCGGGCAGCCTTTTTGTGCATATTTTTGCCGTTATTTTACATAACTTTTATGAAAAAAATATTGCACTTGAATGTGCAACCTGCTATAATAAGACAAAAAATCCACGGTGGAGGCGGCGGGGGCTGTCTCCACCGTAATATAAGGAGAGATGTCTATGGGAGATCGTACATTCCGAGGCGGCGTTCATCCGGCGGAGCGGAAGGAGCTTTCCTGTGAGATGCCCCTGGTGCCCTATGTGCCGAAGGGGGATCTGGTGTTCCTAATGAACCAGCACATCGGCAAGCCTGCTGTCCCCATTGTGCAGAAGGGGGAGCACGTGCTGGCCGGTCAGCGGATCGGGGAGGCCAGCGCGTTTGTATCCGCGCACATTGTCAGCTCCGTTTCCGGCACGGTGAAGGCAATCGAACCCCGTCCCACCGCCGCAGGCACCCTGGCGCAGGCGGTGGTCATCACCCCGGATGCGGAAAATGTCCTGGCGGAGGGCATCGGGGAAAAGACCCACTACCTGGATCTGACCAACCAGGAGATCCTGGAACGGATCAAAGCCGCCGGTATCGTGGGCATGGGCGGCGCGGGCTTCCCCACCCATGTGAAGCTGACGGTGAAGGAGCCCAATAAGATCCGCTACATCATTGCCAACGGCGCAGAGTGTGAGCCCTACATCACCTGCGACGATCAGCTGATGCGCAGCTGCGCCCAGGAGATCGTGGAGGGCATGGATATTATCCTCCGGCTCTTCCCCCAGGCCAAGGGTGTGGTGTGCATCGAAAACAACAAGCCCGCCGCCATTGCCGCCATGAAGGCGGCATGCACCGATCACGACCGTATCAGCGTCATGCCCATGAAGACCAAGTACCCCCAGGGCGGCGAGCGCTCCCTGATCAGCGTGGTGGCCAGCCGTCACCTGAAGCTGGGCATGCTCCCCGCCGACGCCGGGTGCGTGGTGGACAATGTGGCCTCCATCCGGGCGGTGTACCGGGCGGTGTGCCTGAACGAACCGCTGATGGAGCGCGGCGTCACCGTCTCCGGCGACAGCGTGAAGAACCCCGGGAATTTCTGGGTAAAGATCGGCACCAACAGCCAGGAGCTGGTGGATGCCTGCGGCGGCTGGAAAGAGGGCAAGGAGCCGGAAAAGATCCTCTCCGGCGGCCCCATGATGGGCATCCCGCTGATCGACCTGAACGTGCCCATCTGCAAAAACAACAATGCCATCACCGCGCTGCCGGAAGACCCGGTGTCCGCCGCCCCCATGACGGCCTGCCTGCGCTGCGGCCGGTGCAACCGGGTGTGCCCCCTGGGTCTCAGCCCCCAGCTGATGCAGGTGGCCGCCCAGCGCAAGGATTACGAGCGGTATGAAAAGCGGCTGTATGGCCTGGAGTGCATCGCCTGCGGCTGCTGCACCTACATCTGCCCCGCCAAGCGGCCGCTGATGCAGCTGTTCAAGGTGACCAAGGCCGAGATCATGGCAACCAAGAAGAGATAAGGAGGGCATCGGACAATGAGTGAATTACTGCATCTTTCCAGCGCCCCCCATGACCGCGGGAGCCTTTCCACCAAGACCGTCATGCGCGATGTGCTGCTGGCGCTGCTCCCCACGGCTGCCATGGGTGTGTGGGTGCACGGCTGGTATGCCGGATTTATCATGATCGTCTCCATCGCCGCTGCGGTGGTGACGGAATACCTGTTCAACCTCGCCACCAAGCGGGGCAATACCATCGGCGATGCCAGCGCCGCGGTCACAGGTCTGCTGCTGGCGCTGACGCTGCCCGCAAAGGTGCCGGTCTACATTCCGGTGCTGGGCTGTGTGTTTGCGATCCTGGTCGTCAAATGTCTGTTCGGCGGCCTGGGACATAACATCATGAATCCTGCCCTGGCAGGCCGCAGCTTCCTGCTGATCTCCTTCGGCGCGGCCATGACCAGCTATACCTTCGACGGCGTATCCACCGCGACCCCCCTGGCGGAGCTTGCCGCCGGAAACAGCGTGGACATCTGGGCAATGGTGCTGGGCAATACCAGCGGCGCCATCGGAAGCTCCGCCCTGGGGCTGCTGATCGGCGGCATCTTCCTGCTGCTGCGGCGCGGCATTACCTGGGAAATTCCCACGGCGACCATCGGTTCTACTGCCATATTCCTCGCCATTTTCGGCGGCCACGGGCTGGATCCGAACTACCTGCTTCCCCAGCTGCTGGGCGGCGGACTGCTGATGGCAGCCTTCTTCATGGCCACCGACCCGGTCACCGGCCCCTCCACGACCAAGGGTCAGCTGCTCTACGGCGCGCTCACCGGCGTGCTGATCGGGCTGTTCCGGGTGTACGGTTCCTCCGCCGACTCCACCACCTATGCGGTGCTGCTGGCGAATATGTTCGGCAACCTGATCGATGAGCTGTTCATCCCCGTGCCCTATGGCTTCCGCATCCCCAAGGAATTCAAGCAGGCCATTCCCAAGCCCGTCATCATCCTGGTGGTCATCACCCTGATCTCCGGCCTGATCCTCAGCGCGGTATTTGCCACCACCGAGGAAAAGATCGCCGAGAATCAGGAGCGCGCCAACCAGCTGGCCTACCAGCAGGTGCTCCCGGCAGCGGAAAGCTTTGAGGCGAACACCATTGAGGCGGACGCGGGCGTATACGATTCCGTAACGGTTCAGAAGGTCTTTACCGGTCTGGACGGCAGCGGGAACACTGCGGGCTATGTCCTCAGCGTCCACAATGCCCAGTCCTACGACGGCGGTCTGACCCTGGTGGTGGGCATCCTGCCCGACGGCACCGTCACCGGCATCTACTTTACCGAGCTGCACGAGACCGCCGGTATGGGCATGCGCTGCGGCGAGCCGGAGTTCATGAGCCAGTTTGAAAATGTGAATACCCAGAGCTTTGCCCTGAACAAGGGCGGCGCATCCGGGGAGCCGGGCACCGTCGATGCAGTCAGCGGCGCGACCGTCTCCTCCACCGCCGTGGTAAACGCGGTGAACGGTGCCCTGCGGTACTTCGCGGAAAACCTCAGCTAAGGAGGAACGGTTTATGAAAGCATATTGGGAACGAATTTATAACGGCGTGGTGAAGGAGAATCCCTCCTTCGTGCTGATGCTGGGCATGTGCCCGACGCTGGCCGTCACCACCTCCGCCATCAACGGCCTGGGCATGGGTCTGAGCAGTCTGGTAGTTCTGGTCATCTCCAATCTGGTGATCTCCCTGCTGCGCAAGCTCATCCCGGATGAGGTGCGTCTGCCCGCCTACATCGTCATCGTGGCATCCTTCGTGACCGTGGTGGAGCTGCTGATGGAGGCCTATCTGGAGTCGCTGTATTCCGCACTGGGCATCTACATCCCGCTGATCGTGGTCAACTGCATCATCCTCGGCCGCGCCGAGGCCTACGCCTCCAAGAATCCCCCGCTGCTGAGCCTGTTCGACGGCCTGGGCATGGGCTTGGGCTTCACCATTGCGCTGACCCTCATCGGCTCCATCCGGGAGCTTCTGGGCGCAGGCTCCATCTTCGGCTTTGCCCTGCCCGGCGGCTTTGAGCCCATCGCCTTCTTCGTCCGCGCCCCCGGCGCCTTCCTGGTGCTGGCCATTCTGGTGGCCATCATGAATGCCGTGGGCATCAAGAACCGCGCCAAGAAAATGGTGGAGGGCTGCGACGGCTGCTGCGCCAACTGCGGCTCCACCACCTGCGACCAAAAGGAGGCAGAGGAATGAAAAGTCTGATTATGATCATTGTCTCCACCGCGCTGGTGAATAACGTGGTGCTCAGCCAGTTTTTGGGCATCTGCTCCTTCCTGGGTGTGTCCGCCCAGAAGAAGGCATCCCTCTCCCTGGGTCTGGCCGTTACCGCCGTGCTCACCGTGTCCTCCGCCGTGGCGGCGGCGCTGTATCAGTACGTGCTGCTCCCCCTGGGGCTGGATTACCTGAAAACCATCGTGTTCATCCTGGTCATTGCCGCCCTGGTGCAGATGGTGGAGATGTTCCTGAAGAAGAACGCCCACGGCGTCTACCAGAGCCTGGGCATCTATCTGCCCCTGATCACCACCAACTGCGCCGTGCTGGGCGTAGCGCTGACCAATGTGCAGAACGGCTACTCCATTCTGGAGAGCACCTTCGCCGGCCTGGGCACCGCCGTCGGCTATACCGTGGCCATCGTCCTGCTGGCCGCCATCCGGGAGCACATCGACGAGGACGCCATTCCCGCCCCCTTCCGGGGCGCGCCCATCGTGCTGCTGTGCGCCACGCTGATGGCCATGGCCTTCATGGGCTTCGCCGGCCTGTCCTGAGGGAGGAATAAAGCATGAATATTGTGATTGTTTCCACTCTGGTCATCGGCCTGGTAGGCCTGATCCTGGGCGGCGCGCTGGTCACTGCCAGCAAGAAATTCTATGTTGAAACCGACGACCGGGTCACCCGGGTGCGGGAATGCCTGCGGGGCGCCAACTGCGGCGCCTGCGGCTACGCCGGATGCGACGCCGTGGCAGAGGCCATTGTCAAGGGCGAGGCCCGCATGGATGCCTGCCCCGGCAACAGCACCGAGAACATTGCAAAAATCGCCGCCATCCTGGGCAAGGAGACCGTTGACCAGGATCCCCAGGTGGCCTATGTCCGCTGCGGCGGCACCTGCGATGCCACAAAGCCCCGGGCGCAGTATGTGGGCATCCCCGATTGCCGCGCCGCCGTGCTCAGCGGCCTGAACTACGGCAGCTGCGCCTATGGCTGCCTGGGTCTGGGCAGCTGCGTGCGGATCTGCCCTCAGAGCGCCATCTCTATTCAGGACGGCGTGGCGGTCGTCGATCCCCGCAAGTGCGTGGGCTGCGGCCTGTGCGCCAAGACCTGCCCCAAGGGCATCATCGGCATGCACGACCGCGCCGCGAAGATCGCCGTCCGCTGCTCCAACCGTGATAAGGGCGCGTCCGTGCGGAAGGTCTGCTCCGCCGGCTGCATCGGCTGCGGCCTGTGCGCCAAGCAGTGTGAGCAGGGCGCGGTGATCCTGGAAAACAACCTCTCCCGGATCGATCCGGAAAAGTGCGTGGGCTGCGGCAAGTGCGTGGAAAAGTGTCCCACCAAATCCATCCGCTTCCTGTAACGCAGGCCATGCGCGTATCCACTCGCACGCTGATTTTGATCGCGGCGCTCGCCCTGGCTGCGGCTGCCGCCGCACTGGCGCTGCTGCCGCGTTGGCGTGCGCCCGGTACTGCTGTCCGCGTCACCGTGGATGGGGAGGAATACGGCGTCTATCCCCTGGATACGGACGCCACCGTCACCATCGCCCCGGCGGACGGCAGCTGGTATAATACCCTGACCATCCGCGGCGGCAGCGCCCGGATCACCTCCGCCGACTGCCCCACCCAAACCTGCGTCCACACCCCCGCCCTGACCCCGAACATCACCGGCGTCATCGTCTGCCTGCCCCACAACGTCGTGGTGCAGCTTCAGGAATAGTTAAAATGCCCCTCTCCGTGAACTTGCGGAGAGGGGCATTTTCTCTTTGCTTGCCACTAAGGAACCTCTGAATAAATCGTCTGCGGCTGTGAGCGGATCTTTTCCGCCCACTCTTCGGTACCGAAAACGGGAAATATAGCGCAGCCGTTGCCGGCGGGAGCCGGCTTACGGATGCGGCATACCCCTTGCGGGTACATACAGTATTCCGCCGTTTTCAATACCTCGATTGGCCGAAAAATCTCTTGCTCACAGCTCTTGCCGATTTAATCAGAGTTTCCCTAAAACAGGGTAGGTTCAACGGCTTTGCCATATCGCTTTGAAGCCGATCCCGCCCGGTCAGCAGCGCTTTCTCGGGAGGAAAATCCACAGCTTTCAGCCGATGACAGTGAAGGGGATGATTTCGGAGGCCTCTCTGCTGCCGTTGATTTCTTTGAGAATTTTCTCGGCTGCCAGACGGGCAATCAGCTCGGTGTTGTGATGCAGAAGAATGTAGCGGATGCCGTCGATATGAGGAACGGCAGTGTTTCCGTAGATTACCAATGTTTCGATATTTCCACGGCCATTTTGCTGCAAAAACGCAGTGATTGTCTCGGCAAGCGTATCGTTAAAGCAGATCAGTGCGGTGCATTCCAGCAGTTTAGAATCAAAGATGGGGGTTCTCATGCTGTAGTTGGAATCCGTCTGATTGACTCCGGCGCCGTGGACGGCAGCGGAGAGATCATAGGAATAAAAAAGCGGAACGTCGTGGTCATACAGCGCCTTTCGCATGCCGCAGTAGCGTTGGCCAATTTGGCCGTGGAAGAAGCCGATGCAGCCGATTTTACGGTTCCCTTCATCGATGAGCCGCGTGGTGATCTTGTAGGCATCCCCGTAGTTATCGATTGCCACATATGGAAAATGTGCCACAGCCGGGTCAGCGTACCGTGCCTCCACAAACAGAATGCGGGTGCCTTGCTTATCCAGCTGATTGAGCAGATCGGTATGGAGGCATTCATACTGAGAATCCAGAGGGTAGAAGAGAATACCGTCCACCGGGTCGGCCAGCAGGCGCTCCAGAATTCGTTTTTCCTTTGTAATGCTGGCGTTGGAAACAAAGAGCATGAGATTGATTTCCCGCTCGGAAAAGTACTGCTCAATATTCTGCACAATAATCGGAAATGCAGAAACGTCAGTTTGAAACATGATGAGTGCAACCCGGCCGGAATGGAGTTGTGCATGGGCTGCATCGACAAAGGCACCGCTGCCCTGGGAGGTTTTAACCAAGCCCTCCTGCCGGAGCTTTGCCAGTGCGGAGCGGACGGTCTGCCGGCTGACGTCATAGGTCTTCATCAGCTCAGATTCGGAAGGCAGGCGCATTCCGGTGGGGTACTGCCCCTCGGAAATTTTTTCACTGATGTCCCGGTAAATGGACATGTATTTGATTGACATAGCATTCACCCTTTGCAAAATCGCATTCTAATATAAGCAGTACAAGCTTATCACGCTTTATTAGAAAATGCAAGCATAATTTCATGTACAATATGCACAATTTATTCGATTGGATTCATGCATTAGTACGAAAAATTCTCTAATTACATTTTCTTCTTGCAAATTCCGTGTGGTAGTACTATACTTAGATACAAAAAGAGATTAAATAAATACAAATATTAAACATGTACTTAATTTGATAATCAAAGGGCGCGGAGGAGATTGATGGAATGCTGCTAAAATGTGAA
This sequence comes from uncultured Oscillospiraceae bacterium, assembly GCA_934567355.1. Taxonomy (GTDB): domain Bacteria; phylum Bacillota; class Clostridia; order Oscillospirales; family Oscillospiraceae; genus Faecousia. The sequence goes on along the minus strand of CAKTJC010000001.1, from coordinate 194,017 downwards.
AAAATCTGCATGAATTTTGGTATCACGAAGGCGCTTGTGAATGTGGACTTTGAGGTAGAGGCAGGAAAAATATCCGGCCTGATTGGAGAAAACGGCTCCGGAAAGTCAACGCTGTCCTCTATCATCGCCGGCATTTACAAGCCCTCCTCCGGCGCGATGACTTTCAGAGATGCCAAATGGGCGCCGGGCAGCATGCTCGAAGCCAGCCGCGGCGGCATCGGCATCATTGTCCAGGAGGCCGGTACGATTCCCTCCATCACCGTGGGGCAGAACATTTTTCTGGGGCAGGAGAAGCGGTTTTCCCATTTCGGCATTGTGGACGCGAAGAAGCTGAATCAGAGCGCCGATGAGATTCTCCAGAAGATTGGCGCACGCGGAATTCGCGCGGAGATGCCCACGGCAAGCCTGAACATGCAGGAACGAAAAATCGTCGAGATTGCGAAAGCGTACAACTCCAATCCCGAAATCCTGATTGTGGACGAAACCACCAACGTGCTCTCTCAGGACGGACGTGAGCTTCTGTTCCGGCTGATGCACCGCTTTGCCGACGAGGGCAAGGCAGTCATCATCATCTCCCACGACATTGAAGAGGTAATGGAGCACTGCGACAATCTGACCATCCTGCGCGACGGACATGTATCGGCGCATCTGCGGCGAGAGGAATTTGAAATTGACAAAATTAAGAGCCTGATGATCGGGCGGGCATTTACTGGGGACTACTACCGCAGCGACAGCGACGGCTATTCGGATGAGGTTGTGCTGGAGGCAAAGGGCGTCACGGCACTGCAAGCCTGCACCAATGTTTCCCTCCAGCTGCACAAGGGCGAAATTCTGGGCATCGGCGGCCTTTCGGATTCCGGCGTACACGTGATCGGAAAGGTGCTTTTCGGCGATGAACGACTGGCCAAGGGCGAAGTGCTGCTGCACGGCTCCACGAGAATTGACAGCGACGAGAAGGCGGTGCGCAGCGGCATTGCCTACATTTCCAAGGACAGGGATCGTGAATCGCTGGCGCTGGATGCCTCCATTGCGGAAAATATTGCAAGCGCCGGACTGGATGTCAACCGCATTGCAGGACTGCTCTATTCCCCCAGGAAGGAGCGGGCTTATGTACGGGCGCAGTCAGATAGGCTGAAAATCAAGTGCACCTCTGCCGACCAGGCGGTGCGGGCGCTGTCCGGCGGCAATAAGCAGAAAGTCGTATTTGGAAAATGGTTCGCAAAGGAATGCGAAATCTACATCATGGACTGCCCGACCCGGGGCATCGATATTGGAATCAAGCAGGAAATTTACCGGCTGATCTACGAAATGAAAAAGCAGGGGAAATCCATTGTCATCATCAGCGAGGAAATGCCGGAGCTGATCGGTATGAGCGACAGGCTCCTTGTGATGAAGAATGGAAGAATCAACGGAGAATTCTTCCGGGCAAACGGTATGCGTGAGCAGGATATTCTTGACTGTATGATTTAGGAGAAGCGCTATGAAAGAAAAAATACGCCGCATCAGCGACAACAAGCTTGTAAGTTATTTCAGCCCCCTGGTTCTGCTGGTGCTGATGGGGCTCCTGTTTACCGCACTTACCGGCGGGCGCTTCATCGCCGCAAGGAATCTGAAGATCATTCTTAATCAGTCCATCGTGCTGGCGATTGTGGGCACAGGCGCGGTGTTCATCTATTCCACCGGAAATCTGAATCTTGCCATGGGCAGCTCCACGGCGATGGCCTGCATGCTGGGCGTGAACGTCTATATAAAGACAGGCTCCTTCTGGCTGATGCTGGGGTCGTGCGTGCTGCTGGGTGTGGCGATTATGATGGCGTGCTGCGTTTTGAGTCACTTTCTCGGCGTTGGAATCATCGTCGTTACCAATGTAATGATGAGCCTGATGCTCAGCCTGCAGCAGTGGACGCTGACTGCGCCCATTAAAATGCCGCTTGCGGATATGCAGGCGCTGAAAAACATGAATGTCCCGATCCTCCTGATGTTGGTATTCTTTGCGGTCTGCGTTTTCCTGTTCGATGGCACCAAACTGGGCAGGATGCTCAAATTCATCGGTGAGAACAAGACCTGCGCCAAGATGACCGGCATGAATGAGAACAGGGCGATCGTCATTGCGTTCCTGATCTCCGGAATCAGTGTGGGGCTGGCTGCAGCGGCATTCCTCATTCGAAATGTGTCGGTTTCCTACAATTCCTGCTCGTCACTGAATATGGATGTGATTCTTGCCATCGTGCTTGCAGGAACACCTATGATGGGCGGCACCCGCTCCAAAATCTACTCCGGCGTTGTGGGCGGCGTCATGACCTCTATGTTGGCCAACGGCCTGATTATGGTGGGCGTTCAGTCCTACTACGTGCAGGCCATTCAGGGGGCGCTGTTTATCGTCATTCTGACGTTTGGAAACAAGCGGCCCAGCACACTGCCCGTAAAGGATATGTTCTGAGGATATTGTGCGCGCTGCGCATAAAAATATCAACGGAGCCTCTGAATAAACCATCTGTGGCAGGCCGGTGGATTCCTTCCGTCTGCGCTGTGGAATTCAACGCAAGGGACATATCGCATATCCCGGCGCCTTGGATTCTCCGGCCAGTCAGGGATTTTCCGCCGTCGGTGCTTATCGGTTTTGTCAGAGCTTCCAAAAAACAAAGAAGGAGAACGATGAAAATGAAAGAATTCCAAAAGGTGATCGCGCTTGCTCTTTGCCTTGTTCTTGTGATGGGGCTGTTTGCAGGCTGCGGCAAGAAGCAGGATGCTGCTGTGGCCGACGCTGCCCCGGCAGCCGACAAAAAAACGGAGGAAACCGGTGAAAAGGCGGTGCAGCCCGACGAGGCGACTGTCCCCCCGGTCATCATTGCCTGCGGCTGGGGCACCATCGGCGAGCAGGAACTGCTCCAGCAGCAGTACTACCAGGAGGTTCTGGCTCCCGGCCTGAACATCAAGTTCATTTTCTCTCCCGTGCTCTCCTCGGATGAGGAAACGGTGGATTTCCTGGAAAACGCTGCCGCGCAGGGTGCTGTCGGCTTCATCGATATGGCTTCCAGCAACAAGGATTCCGCCAATATCATTGCGGAAAAATGTGACGAGCTGGGGATTTACGACGCCTCATGGATGCCCGGTGTCGCCACCGAGTCGAAGTACTTCGTGGGCATGGTGACGGCGGACGGCCAGTACATGGCTACCGCGTTCTATGAAATGCTGACCGGCGACCTCAAGGACGACGGCGAGACGCACAGCATGGTGCTGCTCAACTACGGCGCGAAGAATTTTAATCCCAAGCATCTGTACACCTCCATTGGTGCGCTCAACGCCTTCAACGACATCTACAGCCTGGGCTGGACGGAGGATGACGTCTATTCCCTCGCCACCACCAACAAGCGGCTGTATGTGGATACCGGCCGGGACGATGTAAAGATCTGCATTGACCCTGCCACGCAGAACCTCAACGAAACCTGCTCGGAGCTGCTCAAGGGCGGCGAATATGATGTCCTGGTTGCACCGGACAGCTTCTATCTGCAAATAACCACCGCCATCGCGGAAGCGGAGCAGGCCATCGGCAAGGATGTGAAGGTATACTGCAACTCTAACATTGTATCCGCCACCCAGGCCGCCTTCGACACCAAGGATCCCTATGGCAATGCCTCGCTGAATCAGTGCATGCTCAAGAGCTCTGCCAACGGCGTCGTGCTGATGGCAATTCTTCTGAACGCCGTTTACGGGGATCGGGACGCCGTCCTGACCGCCGACGGAAACTATCTGCTCTACAATATCCGCTTTATGCGCTCGAGCAGCGCGGAGGACTACGCCCGCATTGCGAAAATTGACCACGACGGCAATTGGATGTTCTCCCTCGACGCATTCAAGCAGATGCTCAAACCCTTCAACGATCAGCTTACCTCCGAGTGGCTGCAAAACTACATCAATGACAATGTAGGCTTTGAAACCGTCATGGAGCGGCTGGGTCTGTAACGCAGACGAGAACCAAGTTTTTTCAATAGTCCTGCGCCGGCGGCATCTGCCGCCGGCAATGGGAAGGATGGATGATTATGCCGAATAATTTCAAGATAAAAATCAGGGGGCTGCTCACAGCCGCGCTGCTCCCGCTGGCGGTTTTTGCAATCACGGAGGTGCTGTCGCTGATCATTTTCGGGAAGCACCTGTTTGTGTCGGCGGTCGATGTCAACAATTTCCTTCGGAGCGTCGGCATCACCCTGCTTTCCTCCTACGCACTTGCAATCAACATGACCGCCGGGAGAATGGACCTTTCCCTGGGCGGGCAGCAGCTGATTGGATGCCTTGTGGGCGGCAACCTTGCGATTTCGCTTGGCTTCGGCGTTTTTGGCACGCTGGTGCTGTGTATTATGCTTGCCGCACTGGCAGGACTGCTGTCCGGCGTCGTTTTTGTCACACTGCGGCTGCCCACCTTCGTCACCGGTATCGGTATGGCGCTGATTTTCGAGGCGCTTTCCAATGCATACGCCCCTGAGGGACTGATGGTATTCGGAAACGAAAAGCTTTCCCTGCTCAGCAATACCATGTTTATCTTCGCCGTAGCCATTGCAGTGGCTGCCGCCGTACATTTTTTGCTGACGCACTCCACCTTCGGCATGCACTACAATGCCATCAAGGGCGGGCTGCGGGTCTCCATGAACTCCGGTATCCCCATCAATGCAAACGTTCTGGCAAGCTTTGCGCTGTGCGGCGCGCTGATCGGGCTGTCCGGCATCCTGCAGACCGGCTATTCCAGCTATATGGCTCCCGGTCTGAATATGAGCAGCATTTCCAGTGTATTTGCGGGCTTCACGCCTGTGTTCCTCGCCCTGTTTATGCAGAGCTTCTGCACACTGACCATTGGAATTCTGCTGGCATCGATTGCCTTCAAGCTGCTTGGCATCTTCCTGCTGAAATTCACGATGCCCTCTCAGGCAGCCACGGCAATAACCATGATGATTCTCCTGGCGCTGCTCGTGCTGATGGCGCTGATGCGCAGAGAAGAGCTTAACAAGAAATACAAGGCCAGAAGTACGGAAGCTTAGGAAGCTCTCCATCTGCCTGACTGGAGGATACATGCGAGCAATAATGGTAATGTATGACAGCCTGTCGAAAGGCTTCCTGTCTGCCTATAAAAAATGCGATACCCTGACCCCGAATTTCACGAGGCTGCTGGAGCGATGCATCCGCTTCGACCGCTTCTACGTCGGCTCGATGCCCTGCATGCCGGCACGGCGGGAGCTGCAGACCGGACGGTATAATTTTCTGCACCGGGGCTGGGGGCCGATGGAGCCGTACGACGACTCCATGCCCGAAATCTTAAAAAATAACGGTATTTACACCCATCTGGTCACCGACCATTACCACTATTTTGAGGACGGCGGGTGTACATATCACAACCGATTTTCATCGTGGGAATTCTTCCGCGGGCAGGAGGCGGATTCCTGGAAGGGCATGGTGGACGAGCCGCCGATTCCCGCCATTGGCGCCGCACAGCAGGTTCGCGTCGGAATGACGCCGGAGTACTGGCGGCAGAATTGGGTCAACCGGCAGTACCTGGACACCACGGAAAAAATGCCTCAAAGCAAGACCTTTGAGGCGGGATTGGAATTCATTCGCACAAATCAAAAGGCGGACAACTGGTTTTTGCAAATCGAAACCTTTGATCCGCACGAGCCCTTCCAGGTACACAGGGAGTATCTGGAACAATATGAAAAGGAATATGGCGGAGAATTCATGGATTGGCCGGCATATGTCCCCGTCGACCGGCAGCGTGACCCAGTCGAGCATGTGCGCGCGGAATATCAGGCGCTTGTCACCATGTGTGACGAAAAGCTGGGGCTGGTTCTCGATGCGATGGATCGATACGACATGTGGAAGGACACCATGCTCATCGTCAATACCGACCACGGCTTTCTGCTGGGAGAACACGAATGGTGGGGCAAAAACGCTGCGCCCATGTTCAATGAAATCGCATGCATACCGTTCTTCCTATATGACCCACGCTATGGCCATGCCGGCACCTGCGCGCAGCTGACCCAGAGCATCGATGTAGCCCCTACCCTGCTGGACTTTTTTGGCCTACCGATTCCCGGGGATATGCAGGGCGTGCCACTCAGAAAAGCATATGTCGATGGCGAAACGATCCATGACACGGTGCTCTACGGTCAATTTGGGGGCTGCGTCAACATTACGGACGGAACGTATACCTATTTCCGTGCACCCCGCGATACCTCGCAGCTGTATGCCTATACGCTGATGCCGACCAATATGCGCGACATGTTTACGGTCGATCAGTTCCGGGACGCCCGGATGAGTGAGGGATTCTCCTTTACCAAGGGTGCAAAACTGATGAAAATCAAGGCGTCTCCCTGGGAGGAACGGTGCAGCCCCTGCGATATGCTCTTCCGCCTGGACAGTGGCCCCGGTCAAAATACGCGAATCCTTGATGAGAATGTAACAGTAGAACTGTGCAATAAAATGCGCCTGCAAATGAAGGCGAACGATGCACCGCCTGAAATGTATCAGAGAATGGGGCTGCCGGAGTACAGGCAATATACCCACGACGACCTGCGTCTGGAGCGCGACCGCATGGAAAAGGGAATGCACACCGGCATTCCGGAGAAAAAAGATCTGACGGCAGACGGAAGAAAATATCTGTTTTATGTCTATGGCACCCTGTCCCCCGCCCAGCAGGAAGCACTGGCAGCCGCTTTGGAGCGCCCTGCGTCCGGTGCCCCCATTGGTGTAAGGGAAATCAGGCAGGCGCTGGCGGTCGTTGCACTGCAAAGCGGTGACAGCGGCCTATGCAGACGGGCTGAGGATTATCAGTTTTATCTGGCGCTTTCGGGGAACCGCTGATTTGCCCAATGGGCTCCCCATACCGACAGGAAGGAGTATCACGAAATGAAAATATATGTCAATGCGCACTTTTCCGGTGCAGGCTCCAGCGGCACGCAGGAAGCGCCGTTCCGCCGCATCAACGACGCGGCAAAAATTGCGCAGCCCGGCGATGAGATAATCGTCGCACCCGGAATTTACCGGGAATACATTGATCCGGTTAATTCGGGAACGGAAGCACAGCGGATCGTCTACCGCAGTGAGCAGCCGCTGGCGGCGGTGATTACCGGCGCAGAGCCGCTTACCGGCTGGGAAAAATATGAGGGCAGCACATGGGTAACCCGCGTTTCAAACGACATCTTCGGGGACTACAATCCCTATATCCAGCTTGTGGAAGGCGATTGGTATATGGGGTCGTCCGTCTTCCACACGGGGGATGTGTATCTGAACGGGCAATCCCTGTATGAAAGCCGGAGCCTGGAGGAATGCATCGCCGGGGAAGTTTATCCGTTCTCCTGGGAACCCGAAAAATCCAGACTGCAATGGTTTACTGTGCAGGATTGCGGGCAGACCGTAATCTATGCAAATTTCCAGGGCAAAAATCCCAATGAGGAAAATGTGGAATTTAACGTCCGCCGCCGGTGCATCTTCCCCACCCGGGAGGGGCGCAGTTACATCACCGTCAGCGGCTTCACCGTGACCAAAGCCGCCACCACCTGGGCGCCGCCGTCGTGCCATCAGGATGGGATGATCGGCGTTAACTGGAGCAAGGGCTGGATCATCGAGGACTGCGAAATCAGCGGCAGCAAATGCTGCGGCATCTCCCTGGGGCGCAACTACGATCCGGACAATGAGCAGTATTTCTTCCACCGGCAGATCAAAAGCGCCAATCAGATGGGACGGGAGTCCATCTGCCGTGCACTGTCCCAGGGCTGGTATAAGGAGAATATCGGCTCACATATTGTCCGCCGCTGCAATATCCACCACTGCGAGCAGGCCGGAATTATCGGGCGGCAGGGCTGCATTTTCAGCACCATCGAGGATAACCACGTCCACCACATCAATCTGATGCAGCAGCTGCTGGGGGCGGAGGTCGCAGGCATCAAGCTCCACGTACCCATTGATACCGTCATTCGCCGCAATCATATCCACCACTGCTCCATGGGTCTGTGGCTGGACTGGGTGGCGCAGGGCACCCGCGTCAGTGCGAACCTGCTCCACGACAACCAGCTGCCCGAGGGACTGGACAGATCCCGTCAGCGCTTCATGAGCCAGGACATTTTTATGGAAGCCAGCCTCGGTCCGACCCTGATTGACAATAACCTGCTCCTGAGCGACGTTTCCATCCGCTTTGCGGCGCAGGGCGTGGCATGCGTCCATAATCTGATCTGCGGCAGCTTCACTTCCGTGGGCGACGGAACGGATCAGATTGCCAACGGAATTAACCAGCCGCGCTATTTCTCCTATCACTACCCCCACCGCACAGAGCTGATCGGATTCAAATCCTGCCTGCATGGGGACAATCGGTTCTATAACAATCTCTATGTCCAGCGCTGGCCGATGCGGGAGGCGGGTGCCAAGGAAGAAATGGGCTTTTTCTTCTCCGAAAACAGTCATGTCGGCAATTTCGTCTGGGACGACTATCCCAGCTATGACGCCTGGATCAGCAATTTCGATTTGACGCACAAGCCCAGCATGGAGGATATGAGCCGGCTGAAGGATATTCACTACTCCCACCTGCCTGTCTGGATCAACGGAAATGCGTATCTGCACGGCGCAGCCGCCTATCACGGCGAGGAAAATAAGCTCGTCTGCGAAAAGGGCGGAAACGTGCGTCTGGCAGAGCGGGACGGCGGATATTACCTTGAGTCGGATCTGGCTGAATGGCTTGGCGATTTCACCTGCGCCGCCGTGAGCAGCGACCTTCTGGGCAAGGCATTCGAGCCGGAGGAACGCTTTGAAAATCCCGACGGCTCCGACATTGATTTCCGCCCGGACTATCTGGGCATCCCCCGCACCAAAATCCTCCCCGGTCCCTTCGCTGCGCTTACTTCTTCAATCCGAGTGGGATAAATTTCGCTCGGGGTCTCCTTAAAAAATCCGGTCTGACGTCTCAGACCGGATTTTTTAAGGTAAGATCTTTGCCGCCTATGGAGAGGAGATGGTGAGAATCGCCGGGGATCTATGGAATACGGGGACAGATATCGGAGAACTTGACCAGAGTCTCCTAGAAAAGAACAACTTAGACCAGAAGCGGCAAAATATCATATGCTGAAAACAACCTGTGTGATGTCGCAAAAGGATGGTGGTTAGTTAATCCATTTTCCCAATCTTGTTTTCTTTCGGTTTAGGAAAATATGATACCTCTATTTAGATAATGCTTCTTCTTGACGAAACGGACGAAAGCGTTTATTGTATCCATAGCAGGGGAGGGGATAGATGTGGTCAATATTCTGGTGGCGGATGATGACAAGAATACCCGGCTGCTGATGAAAGCGATCCTGGAAGGGGCGGGGTATCATGTGTTTACGGCAACGGATGGGCAGGAAGCCATGGAGATGCTGGATCGGGAGCATATCGATCTGGTAGTCCTGGATGTGATGATGCCCCGGATGGACGGCTATGCCTTTACCGAGACCCTGCGCCAGGGCGGAAGCACGCTGCCGATCCTGATGGTGTCGGCCAAGCAGCTCCCGGCGGATAAGCACCGGGGCTTTCTGGTGGGCACCGACGACTATATTACAAAGCCCATCGATGAAGAGGAAATGCTGCTGCGCATCAAGGCGCTGCTGCGGCGGGCGAAGATCGTCAGTGACCGGCGCATTGTGGTGGGGGATGTGGTGCTCGATTACGATTCCTTCACCGTCTCCCGCCCCGGCCAGACCCAGGAGCTGCCGCAGAAGGAGTTTCTGCTGCTGTATAAGCTGCTGTCCTACCCCGGCAAGATCTTCACCCGCATCCAGCTCATGGACGAGATCTGGGGCATGGACTGCGAAACGGGCTGGGAGACTGTCACCGTCCACGTGGGGCGGCTGCGCAAGCGCTTTGAGGGCTGGGACGAATTTTCCGTGGAATCCGTCCGCGGATTGGGCTATAAGGCGGTGAAGAAGGAATGAAGCGAAAAAGCCAAAAGCGGCATCACTCGCTGACGCTGCTGTTTTCTCTGTTCACCTTCGCCATTCTGGCGGTATCGCTGCTGCTGGCGGTGGGCATCATCTATGTGCTCACTTGGTTCGATCTGCTGAAATTCTCTGCCATCGGCATTTCCGGCACCCTCCAGACGCTGCTGCTGATGGCCGCCATCAGCCTGATCGTGGGCACGGGACTTTCCGCCCTGGCAGTGCGGATCCCCCTGAAGCCCATCAACTGGCTTATTGACCAGATGAACCGGCTGGCTGCCGGGGATTTTCAGGCGCGGGTCCACTTCGGAAAGCGGATCGATATGATCCCCGCCTTCCTCCAGGTGGAGGAGAGCTTCAATAAAATGGCGGAGGAGCTGGGGGATACCGAGATGCTCCGTCGGGATTTCATCAACAATTTCTCCCATGAGTTCAAGACACCCATCGTCTCCATCGCGGGCTTTGCAAAGCTTTTGCAGCGCGCCGACCTGGACGAGACGCAGAAGAGGGAATACATCGACGCCATCGTGGAGGAATCCCGGCGGCTTTCGGACATGGCGACCAACGTGCTCAGGCTGACCAAGGTGGAGAATCAGACCATTCTCACCGGCGTGAGCCAATACAATCTGTCCGAGCAGCTGCGCAGCGCGGTGCTGCTGCTGGAGGATCAGTGGACGGCAAAGCATATGGAGCTGGACATGGATTTCCCGGAGGTCAGCATCACTGCCAACGAGGATATGCTCCGGGAGGTCTGGATCAATCTGGTGCAGAACGCGGTGAAGTATTCCCCCGATTACGGCCCGCTGCAGATCCAGATCCAGCAGGCGCAGGATAAGGTCCGGGTGCGTATTGCCAACAGCGGCGAGATCCCGGCGGAGCACCTGGGGCGGATCTTCCAGAAATTCTACCAGGCCGACCGCTCCCATTTTTCCGCCGGCAACGGCGTGGGGCTTGCCATCGTCAAGCGGATCGTGGAGCTGCACGGCGGCGCGGTATCCGCCGAGAGCACCGGCGGGGCGGTGATCTTCACCGTGGAGCTGCCGAAAGGAGAGAGCATATGAGTCGGTATCTGTTCTATGTCATCGGCGGCTATCTGTCCGGCAGCGTGCTGTATGCCCGGGTGATGTGCCGCCTGTTCGGCGCGGGGGATGCCCTGCTGCAGAGCAAGGATGCCAACCCCGGCACCTCCAATGCCTTTGCATACGGCGGCTTTGCCTGCGGCGTGCTCACCCTGGTGGGCGACCTGATGAAGGGCATCCTGCCGGTCTGGCTGTATGTGCGCACCGGCAGAGGCATTACGCCCGCGTCCCTGGCGCTGGTGCTGGCGGCGCCGGTGGTGGGGCACGCGTTTCCCTGCTTTTTCGGCTTCCACGGGGGCAAGGCGATCGCGGTGAGCTTCGGCTGCCTGCTGGGGCTGGTGCCCTTCTGGGGGCCGGTGCTGATTTTTGCGGGGAGCTTTATTTTCTTCTCCGTGGTGGTGCGCATCGCTCCCCATTTTCAGCGGACAGCCGTTACGTACCTGGTGACCCTGGCATTGTTTGCCCTTACCCATCAGCCGGTGGGGATCATCTGCGGCTATATGCTCATTTCCGCTACGGTGGGCATGCGGCTGCATCTGAGCAAGGAGCCGCGGGAGCATATGCAGGTGCAGCTGCCGGAAAGGAGATAATCTAATGAATGTTCTGATCATGTCCTGCGGCACCGGCGGCGGCCACAATTCCGCTGCCGCTGCCGTGGAAGAGGAAATGAAGTGCCGGGGGCACAGTGTCACGGTGATGAATCCCCTGGATCTTTGCGCCGAGAAGCTGGCAAAGCGGGTGAACAGCGCCTATATTTCCCTCGCCCAGGCCAGCCCCCGGGGCTTTGGCGCGGTGTATGCCCTGGGCAACGCCGTCCGCCGCCTGCCCTGGCGCAGCCCGGTGTATTTTGCCAACGGCCTGGAATCCGAGGCGCTGGCGCGCTATCTGGATGAGCATCCCACGGATGTGGCGGTAATGACCCACCTGTACCCGGCGGAGATGCTGACCTACCTGAAAAATCACGGCGTGAAGCTGCCCAAGACCATCTTTGTCGCCACGGATTATACCTGCATTCCCTTCACCGAGGAATGCGAGCTGGACGCCTACGTCACCCCATCGCCCCTGCTTACCGGGGAATTTGTCGCCCGGGGCATCCCGGAGAAAAAGATCTATCCCTTCGGCATCCCCGTGCGCAGTGCCTTCCGCAGCGGCATCACCAAGGCGGAGGCCAAGGCGGCGCTGGGGCTGGAGGCAGAAAAGCGCTATCTGCTGGTGTCCGGCGGCAGCATCGGCGCGGGCAGCCTGGAAAAGGCCATCGAGCTGCTGGCGGCGCAGGTGGAGGGCACCTCCTTCCGCCTGATCGTCATCTGCGGCAGCAATGCCTCCGTCCGCCGCCACCTGGAGGGACGCTTCGGGGATACCGTGCAGCTGCTGGGCAGCACCCCCCGCATGGCGGAATATATGAGCGCCTGCGACCTGTGCCTGACCAAGCCCGGCGGCCTGTCCACCACCGAGGCGGCAGTAATGGAAGCGCCCCTGGCGCTGCTGCCCCCCATCCCCGGCTGTGAAAGCCGCAATCTGGCCTTCTTCACCGAAACCGGCATGGCCGTCCCCGCCATCCTGCGCCCGGAGGAGCTGAAAAAGCTCCTCACCCTCCCGGATGACCCCCAGCACCTGGCTCATATGCACCAATGCCAGCGGGAATATATTCCCAAGAATTCCCCCGCACAGATCTGTACCCTGGCCTGCGAGCTGACACGCAATTCGTAATACAGAGAAAAATCAGGAGCACCCTATTTTGGGTGCTCCTGAAAATTTTTCAGTTGTTGCGGAACCGGGACAAAAAATCCTTCGTCTCCTGCTTCCGGGGGTTGCCGAAGAGGTCAGCGGGCGTGCCCTCCTCGCAGATGACACCCTGGTTCATATACACCACATGGTTGCTCACGTCCCGCGCAAAGGCCATCTCGTGGGTCACCACCAGCATGGTCATGCCCTCGTCTGCCAGGGAGCGCATGACCCCCAGCACCTCGCCCACCATTTCGGGGTCCAGGGCGGAAGTGGGCTCGTCAAACAGCAGCACCTCCGGGTCCATGGCAAGGGCGCGGGCAATGGCAACCCGCTGCTTCTGGCCGCCGGAAATCTGCCGGGGCCGGGCGTTGATGTAGGGCGCCATGCCCACCTTTTGCAGGTATTTCATGGCGTGCTCCCTGGCTTCCTCCCGGCTGCGCTTTAATACCTTCACCTGGCCGGTGATGCAGTTTTCCAGCACGGTCATGTTGTTGAACAGGTTGAAACTCTGGAACACCATACCCACATGGGTGCGGTACTTGGGAGCCTTGAAGCCCCAGGCGGTGACATTCTCCCCGTGGTACAGAATCTCGCCGGAGGTGGGGGTTTCCAGCAGGTTAATGCAGCGCAGCAGGGTGGACTTGCCGGAGCCGGAGGCACCGATGATGGAGGTGACATCGCCCTTGTTCACGGTGAAGTCAATGTCCCGCAGTACTTCGTGATTGCCGAAGGTTTTGGAAAGGTGATTTATCTGTAGAATACACTGCGCCATCTCAACGCTCTCCTCTCGTGCGGCCGTGCTTCAGCTCCTGCGCCGTGCGGCCGCGGAATTCCTTGCTCCGCTCGTCGAAGGGGGTGCCCCGGTCAGGGTGGTTGTAGGTTCCGGCGGTCATCACCAGGGGGTCGACCTGCACCAGCTCATAGTCGCTGCTGCCGTCGAGCCGCTTTTCCACCCACCGCAGCAGCAGCGAGGCGGCCAGCGTCATGCACAGATAGCCGGCCATCTCCACCGTGGCGGAGGGGAAGTACAGGTAGCTTGCGCCCACCGCCGCCCGGTGCGCGGCGAAGAAATCCGGGAAGCCAATGATGAACATCACGGAGGTGTCCTTCACATTGATAATAAAGTTGTTGCCGATCTGGGGCATGATGTTGCGCAGCGCCTGGGGAAGGATCACGTTCATCATGGTCTGCACATGGGTCATGCCGATGGCCTTCGCGCCCTCGGTCTGGCCGGGGTCGATGGAGATGATGCCGCCGCGGACGGACTCGGCCATGTAAGCGCCGGTGTTGATAGAGACGACCACCAGCGCCGCCAACCAGATGCTGGTAAATTTCACGGCGTTATCCGTGAAGTAGGGCAGGCCGTAGTAAATAAACACCGCCTGCAGCACCATGGGGGTGCCCCGGAAGACCTCCACATAAATGCGCACCAGAATGCGCACCAGCTTCAGGAAAAACCGCTTGGGCAGGGAATCGTTCTTTGCGCAGGGAATGGTATTGAGAATGCCGCAGATAAAGCCGATGACGCAGCCGATGGCGGTGGCGGCCAGGGCGAGGATCAGGGTATTGCGGATGCCCAGCAGATAAGAGCCGCCGAATTTTGCCCACAGCTTTCCGATCTCGGTGAAAAGCTTTGCGAATTTTTCCATTTTCTGTCTCCTTATGTCATGGGCGGCTGCAAGCCGCCCATGTCCGGTTTTAATCCTCGCTCAGGGGCTGGATGGCAATGGCCTGCTCCATCAGGGCATTGAAATCGTCGGCGGTCATGGTGCTGAGCACTGCGTCGATCTTCTCCTTCAGTACGGTGTTGCCCTTCATCAGGGAAACGCCGATGTTCACATTCTCCGCCCGCACCTCGTCGGAGAATTCAAAGTCGCCGTCGGTGCCGGAGAAATCCAGGATCTTCATATCGGGATAGGCGGCCACAGCGCCCTGGGCGGTGGGCATATCGGTGCAGATGAAGTCCACCATGTCGGTCTCCAGCGCCATCAGCATGGCGGGCGCGGTCTCGGCGGCGGGCTGGATGTTTGCCCCCTCGATCTGGGGCAGGCACTGGTCATACCAGATGGTGGCGATCTGCGCGGTGCAGGAGCCGCCGGACAGGTCGGCGATGGAGGCGGCGTCTGCAAACTTGCCGTCCGCTTTGGTGACGCACACGATGGTGGCATAGAAGTAGGGGCCGGCGAAATCGACCTGCTCGCTGCGCGCGGCAGTCATGGACTGGCCGGCGATGACGGCGTCAAACTTGCCGGTCTGGATGCCGGGCACCAGGGAATCCCAGTCGCTCTGGATGACCTCCAGCTCCCAGCCGTTGGCTTCGCAGATCTTCTTGGCGATCATCACATCATAGCCGTTGGCGTAGGAACCGGGGACATTGGAGATGGGCACCGCACCGTTGGAATCGTCGCTCTGGGTCCAGTTGTAGGGGGCATAGGCGCACTCCATGGCGATGGTCAGCACGCCGTCCTCCACGCCGGTGATCACGGCGTTTGCCTCGGTGGGCGCTTCGGTCACTTCTTCGGTTTCGGTGGGAGCCTCGGTTGCAGCCTCCGTGGGGGCTTCGGTGGCGGCGGTGTCGCTGCCGCAGGCAGCCAGACTGAGCATCACGGCAAGCACCATGATCAGGGAGAGGATCTTCTTCATCATTTTTTCCTTCTTTCTTGATTTGTCCGGGAAATACCCGGCAGAGAATAAAAAATGAACCGCTTTGCAAGCGGTCCATGGGAAAATCGGCATTGCCCCCGATTGGGTACGGCGGGACGCGGGAATACCGAATGGCCAAAGATAGCGCTTCACAAAGAATTGTGACAGTCCGGCAGATATTCTCTGACGACCCAGCAGGAAAAAACCGGGTGAATTCTTCCCACTTCGGCGGTGCGCCCTTTCGCCCATCGCGGCCACCCGGCCTTGCCATGGGGTACTGATACGACCCGCGCCTCTATCCAGCGATTCAATTTGTCCGTATGCTATCATACAAAATATTTCTTGTCAAGTCCTCCAGAAAAAAAGATATAATTTTGTGTAGAGTGCTGATTCTGAAAGAATATTCCAGCGGAGAAATGAACAAGGTGCGCTTTCCCCACTGGAAATTGAGGGCGAATCATGATATAATGGCATAAAATTTCATCGGCCCCTGCCCCGGAGCCTGCCTCCGGGGCAAAGATGGAAAGAAACCGCCTCCCCGGGGCATGCAAGGAGGCACTTTCTATGTTCCCGGCAGGGAAACGCGCACATTGGAGAAAGAGACATGACCAAAATTTTGATTGTCGAGGACGAACGGCCCATTGCAAATCTGATCGACTGGAATCTCAGCGCCAGCGGCTACCAGTGTACCCGCGCTTACGACGGGAACACGGCGGCGGATCTGATCATGGAGCACAGCTATGACCTGGTGCTGCTGGACATCATGCTGCCCGGCATCAACGGCTACGACCTGCTGCGGCAGATCAAGCCCACCGGCACCCCGGTGATTTTCATCACCGCCAAGGGCAGCGTGCAGGATCGGGTGCAGGGGCTTCGCGCCGGGGCGGATGACTACCTGGTCAAGCCCTTTGAGATCGTGGAGCTGATCGCCCGGGTGGAGTCCGTGCTCCGCCGGGCGGGGAAGGGAAGCTCCGTCTATACCCTGGGGGATGTGACGGTGGATACCGAATCCATGCAGGTCACCAAGGCCGGGGTGCCCGTCACCCTGACCCGGAAGGAATACGACCTGCTGGTGCTCTTCCTGCAAAACCAGAATGTGGCGCTGTTCCGGGAGACCATCTATGAGCGGGTGTGGGAATCGGACTACATGGGCGATACCCGCACCGTCGATCTGCACGTCCAGCGCCTGCGCCGGAAGCTGGATTGGCAGCAGCGCCTTTGCTCCATCCACAAGGTGGGCTACCGGCTGGAGGGCGACGGATGAGGCTTTCCGCGAAAATCACCCTGTCCGTGGTGCTCATTGTGTCGCTGGCGGTTGCCGTCAGCGGCTATGCCATTGTCTCGTCGGTGTTCAATGCCCAGCTGACCCACCAGATCACCGCCGCCGCAGAGGAGACCCAGCTGCTTTGCTCGGTGCTGGGCACCATGGCGGTGGAGCGGCGCACCGGCACCGGGGCGGAGGTCACGGAGCGGGCGCTGGAGGAAGCGCTGCAAATATCTCCCTTCCGGGATTACAGCCTGCGGCTCACCCACCCCATGGAGCCACGGGAGACGCTGGAATACGAGATCGTCAAAGCACCCGAGGGCGCGCAGGATGTCTATGAGCTGGTGGTCACCTGCCGCTTTTCCGTGGATCAGGGCAGGTATTATCTGGAAAACCGCCGCGACGTCTCCGACCTGTACCGGCTGCGGGGGCAGTATCTTGCCACCTTCCGGCTGGTGTATCTGGCGGCGGCAGCCTTCAGCATCGTGGCGGGCATCGCCCTGGGTGCAGTGCTCACCGCCCCCATCCGCAACCTGTCCCGCTCCGCCCGGCAGATCGCCGCGGGAAACTACAGCGTCCGCGCCAATGTACACACGGCGGACGAGATCGGCATCCTGGCGACGCAGTTCAATCACATGACCCAGGAGCTGGAGGAGCACATCCAGTCTCTGGAGCTGGCTACCCAGCAGCAGAAGGACTTTACCGCCGCCTTCGCCCACGAGCTGAAAACGCCCCTGACCTCCATCATCGGCTATGCCGATACCCTGCGCAGCCGCCGGCTGCCGGAGGAGCAGCAGTTTGAGGCGGCCAGCTTTATTTTTTCAGAGGGACGCCGGCTGGAGACCATGTCCCACAGTCTTCTGCGCCTGTTCTCCCTGGAAAACGAGACGCCGCAGATGAAGCGCTTCTCCGCGCTGGCGCTGGCAAAAAGCGTGGAAGAGAGCATCGCCTATCCCCTGAAGCAGCGCAAGCTGGTGCTGGAGCTTCGGGTGGAGGATGCATGGCTCATCGGAGAAAAGAGCCTGCTGGAGATCCTCCTGTACAATCTGGTGGACAACGCCCGCAAGGCATCGAACCCGGGCAGCAAGATCACCATTCTCGGCACCCCCGTCCCCATCGGCTATTGCTTCGCCGTGAAGGATCGGGGCAGGGGCATCCCGCCGGAGGCCATCAGCCGGATCACGGAGCCGTTTTACATGGTGGATAAATCCCGCGCCCGCGCCGAGGGCGGCGCAGGGCTGGGGCTGGCGCTTTCCAAGCGCATTGCCGAGCTGCACGGTGCACGGCTGCACTATGAGAGCATCGTGGGCAAGGGCACCGTGGTGACCTTCGTGCTGCGGGAGGTGGCGAAATGAAAAACTGGCTGATCATTCTCCTGGTGGCGGCGGTGGTGATCGCAGGCGCTTTCCTGCCGGAGCTGCTGCTCAAATGGAGCCCGCCGCCGGAGCTGCACATGGAGGTGCAGCAGGTCGCCGTCACGGCGCAGAATTCGTCGGACTATACCTGGCGTATGGATACCCTGGCCGAAAGCTGGTTCGGCGAAGGGGAGCAGCTGCTCACCACCTACATCTCCCAGTCCACCCCAGAGGATGGCGACGGGACGGAATATGCCCTCTTCCTTTCGGAATTCGACCGCCTTGCCCGGTCCGGCATCCTGCCGCAGCAGGTGCGGGAGCTGCTCCGGGAGGATACGGACTACCGCATCCGCATTTACTACATGTTCGACCGTCAAGCCGTCAGCGGCCTGCGCTATGCGGAATTCACCGCCTCCGCCTCCGGCTGGCAGGTGCATGCCTTTATGGACATGGAGTCCGGCCGCCTGGTGCGCCTGGACTATGGCGGCAGCAGGCTGGACACCGATCCGCAGACCAGCTGGTATGATGTGCTGCGCAGCTTCGGCCAATACCTGGGGCTGTCCGACACCGCCGTCGCCGACACTGCGGCGGAATCCCAGGGAGCCCGGAAATACTACGATTCCATCACCGTTGACCGCCGTACCGCGCCCGTGACCTCCGGCGGCAGCGCCTGGCTGGAGCTTCGGATCCTGCGTGAAAACGACGGCGTGATCCTCACCGTGTACCGGGGCGGAAAATGATGCAAATCGGATACAAAAACGCGCCTTTTCGGATGCATTTCCTTTCTACAGTATCAGCAGAAAGGAAGCCGCCGAAGAGGCGCGTTTCCGTATGGAACATCGGAAAAAACAAACAATAGGGAAAAGGAGGACATTCCAATGAAAAAATTTGCAATCGCTCTGCTGGCATTCTGCCTGACGCTTGCGGGCTGCGGGAGGCAGCAGGCCCGCGCAGGCTTCACCACCCTCATGCGTCAGGATGTGCCCATTGCACTCAATGCCCCCGCTGCCCCGGTGCTGGCCGCGCTGGGCGCACCCTTTGGCTACGGCGAGAGCAAGAGCGGCCTGTATTCCGGGGTGGAAAAGACCTATCAGTTCACCGGCCTGCGGCTGAAAACCTTCCAGAGCCAGGACGGCGAACGCATTCTGGGCGTCATGATCACCGCCGCCGGCATGCAGACCCCGGAGGGCATCAGCGTCGGCGACAACGCTGCCCGGGTGCGCGAGTGCCTGGGAGAGGAATCCATCGAAAACGACTGCTGCATCGTCACCCGCTCCCAGGAGCAAATGGTCGTCCTTCTGGAGCACGATGTGGTCACAGCCATTCAGTATACCATGCTGTGATTCGGGGAGCGCTCAGCGCCTCCCGCTCCGCCCCGGTGTTTGCCTGCTTTTGGCGGGCAGAGGCCGGGGCGGCCTTTTTGCCGGGGCGTTCTGCCGGTTCATTCTTGGGGGCACGGCGCGAATCAGGCATTTGGAATCGGAGCCAATCAGGTCTTCCCGGTGGGCGGCCAGCAGCGCTTCCTTCACCAGATAATAGTTCTTGGGATTGCGGTACTGAATCAGCGCCCGCTGCATGGCTTTTTCGTGGGGGTCGGTGGGGACGTACACCTTTTCCATGGTGCGGGGGTCCAGGCCGGTGTAATACATGACTGTAGACAACGTGGAGGGGGTGGGGTAGAAGTCCTGCACCTGCTCCGGGTTATAGCCCATGTCCCGGATGTACTCTGCCAGCTCCACCGCCTCTTTCATGGTCGAGCCGGGGTGGCTGGACATGAGGTAGGGAACGAGGTACTGCTCCAGGCCGTATTGCTTGCTCAGGGCGAAATACTGCTCCACAAACCGATTGTACACCGCATTTCTGGGCTTGCCCATCCGGGAAAGCACCGCATCGGAAACGTGTTCCGGGGCAACCTTCAGCTGACCGGACACATGATACTGCACCAGCTCCCGGAAGAAGGTCTGCTTCTGCTCTGCCAGCAGATAGTCAAAGCGAATGCCGCTGCGGATGAATACCTTTTTGACACCGGGGATTTTCCGCAGCTTCCGCAGCAGCGCCACATAGTCGGAATGGTCGGCGTTGATGTTTTTGCAGGGGGTGGGGTACAGGCATTGCCGCCCGCCGCAAGCGCCCTTGGTCATCTGCTTGGCACAGGCGGGGTGACGGAAATTGGCGGTGGGGCCCCCCACATCGTGGATGTAGCCCTTGAAGTCCTTGTCCTGCACCATTTGCTCGGCTTCTTTCAGGATGGACTCATGACTGCGCACCTGGACAATTCTTCCCTGGTGGAAGGTCAGGGCGCAGAAAGAGCAGGCGCCGAAGCAGCCCCGGCTGCTCACCAGGCTGAATTTCACCTCCTCAATGGCGGGGACACCGCCCAGCTTTTCGTAGCTGGGGTGATAGGTGCGGCAATAGGGCAAATCGTACACCGCATCCATTTCCTCCATGGTCAGGGGCTTCTGGGGGGGATTCTGCACCACATATTCTTTGCCATATGGTTCTGCCAGCCGCTTGGCGGTAAAGGGGTCGCAGTTGCCGTACTGCACCTTGAAGGACTCGGCGTAGGCACGTTTATTCTGCTTCAATTCCTCAAAGGAGGGCAGCACCAGCGTGGGCAGGCTGTCGTCCAGTTGGGCGGTTTTGAACACCGTGCCGTCAATATAGGTGATGTCCTTCACGTCCATACCGGAATTGAGCGCCTCTGCAATTTCCACAATGCTGCGCTCGCCCATGCCGTACATCAATAAATCCGCCTGGGCGTCCAGGAGGATGGAGCGCTTCATGCTCTCAGACCAATAGTCATAGTGTGCCAGCCGCCGCAGACTGGCCTCGATGCCGCCAATCAGAATGGGCACATCCTGATAGGTCTGGCGGATGAGGTTGCAATAGACAATGGTGGCATAGTCCGGCCGCTTGCCCATCACTCCGCCGGGGGTAAAGGCATCGGTTTTCCGCCGATGCTTGGTGACGGAATAGTGGTTTACCATGCTGTCCATGTTGCCGCCGCTGACCAAAAAGCCCAGCCGGGGGCGGCCAAAGACATCAATGGACTTGGGATTTTTCCAGTCCGGCTGGGAGATGATGCCCACGCTGTAGCCATGGCGCTCCAAAATCCGGGAGATGATGGCGTGACCGAAGGAGGGATGATCCACATAGGCATCCCCGCATACATATACAAAATCGCACTGTTCCCAGCCGCGACTGACCATTTCCTGCTTGGTAACAGGCAGAAATTCCATTTAAGCATGCTCCTTATTCTGGGGATATTCGCTGCGCACCCGGGCGATCAGCTTGTCATAGATCCGCGCCTGCATCCAGGGCTCGGTGACCTTCTGCGGCACCTCGTCCACGACAAACCAGGCAACGCCGCTGTTTTCATCCGGCTTGATGAACACCGGCTCGGTGGGGTCGGCCTCAAACAGATAAGTCACATTCAGGTGCAGGTGGGAGCTGACATACTGCCCCCGTTTTTCGTGCCCGTCCACGGTGAGAATTTCCAGAGAGAAAATGCCGTCATCCAGGGATTTCAGGTGCGTCAGCCCACATTCTTCCCGCACTTCCTTTTCAGCCACGACGCGGAGGTCTTCCATGCCGTCAGCGTGGCCGCCCATCCACGCCCAGGAGCGGTAGATGTTGTGATAGATCATCAGCACCTGTTCCCGGTCGGGGCTGACCACCCAGGCGGAGGCGGTCAGGTGGGCGGTATTGCATGCCCGGGAATAAATATCCACACCGCTGTCCAGCCAGCTTAGCAGCTCCTGCCGATCCTTTTCCTCCTGCTCGCACCCGGGGCGGAAGGTTTCAATCTCCTGCCGCAGGCTCATTTCTTTTTCTCCAATTTCTGCTTGGTTCCGTCGGGGCGGAGCAGATAGGTATTTTCCAGCTGACCGGTCAGGTTTGCCTTGACGGAGTCAATATAGATTCTTCTCAGCTTGTCCCGCTCGGCCAGCTCTGCGGGGGTCAGCTCCTCGGTCTTTGCCTTGTGTGCCAGCTCGTTGATGCGGGCAATCACGTCTTTCATTTTTAGTTCTTCCATATTCGCTTTCCTTTAGATATATTGATGGATGACCACACTGATGCGGTCTTTTTTTGTAGTTCCGTTTATCTTTGCCAGCTTTATCTTGCCCAGGCCCCGCACGGAGATTTTGGAACCTTCCCTTACCGGCTTGTCCGGTTTTTCGCAGGGCAGACCGTCAATGGCGGCTTTCCCACTGGTGACGTAAGTGCTGGCCAGGCTCCGCCCAATGCGGAAACCGGCAGAAATCACGCTGTCCAACCGCAGGGAAGCCAGGGTGTCCTTGATTTCCTTTACCTCCGGGTCGGGCACCTGAACCTCTGCCAGAGAAATCTGCTCCAAATGCAGACGGGTGCGCCCGGCGCCGGTGAAGCTTTGCAGCAGGAAAGGGGCAACAGACTGGGTAACGAAGAAGTCACAGCAGCCCTTCCCCACGCAGATGTCGCCGATGTTCTCCCGGCTGATGCCCGCGCCGATCAGCGCCCCAAGGAAGTCCCGGTGGCTGGGGCTGTCCCCTTGGAAAAAGGTGGCCCGGAGGCAGACAACCGGGCTGTCTTCCTCCGTCAGGGCGGACTGCTCCAAATAGTCCGGCAGATACACCAGCATTTTCCGCTCGGCATCCTCATAGCCGCCAAATTCATGCAGCCCCTCCGGCGCACCGAAGAGGAACCGGCTCAGTTCCAGCTCCCGTGGGGAGAGAAAGCAGGTGGAGACCATGATACTCTTGCGCATTCCGGCATCAATTTTGTCCCAGAGCTTGGCAAGGAGCAGCCTGTCCTCCGGGGTTTTTGCAATTTTTTCAATGTTTGTTCGATTCATCACAGTACCATGCTTAAAAAATTTCCACGCCCGCAGACAGAGCCGTTGACAAAACAGCCGGGGTGGGGTATAATACAAGTACAAAGGGTGCCGCCAGCAGACGGCTCCCCAAGTTAGGTCAAAAGAAGTAACCGTTGCTTTGGAGAGGGACGGTTACTTCTTTTTGCTTTCCGCATACGCGAGAATAGCAAAGATAAGGATACAGAACTGAATCAAGTCAGACCATGTAACAATCATATCTGCCACCCCCTCTCTGTAAAGATTGGGGGTAAAAAAGAAGCTCTCACCCCCCGATGGAAAACGTCGAGGGGGAACCGCCTGCCGGGGTGCTGGTAGCACCACGGACAGAGTAGCACAAAATTCAACAGATTGCAAGCGCAAATCGGGGTATGACGCACGGGAAGTGCGGCCATGCCCCGATTTATTATTCGGAAAAGCAAGCCAGCTTGCTTCCCCCTGCTTACCGGTGGATGTACATCCGGGTCATCTCCGGTTCTCCGTCGCCCTGCACCATGCACAAAAATTCCCAGCCGTACCGCTCATAAAATCCAACGTGGTCGGTGACAAGATACAGCGGCGAAATGCCCTTGCTGCGCATATCCTCCACCACCAGACCCAACAGATGCCCGGCAATACCCTGGCAGCGATAGTCCTTTTCCGTGTAGACGGCGCAGACATTGGGTGTCAGGTCTTTCCGGTCATGAAAGTCGTTTTCGATAACGCCCATGCCGCCGACGATTTTGCTGCCATTCAGGCAGAGATACCAGCCATATTCCGTCTTATTGGCGAGATACGCATCCATGCACGCAAGGTATGCGTCCACCGGAACGCCCCACTTTTGATGGAACCATTGGGCGGCATCGTCTTTTAGTTCCGGGCGTTCCCGCAAGGTGATGTAAGTTACGGTTTCCATATGTCCTCCTTTTTATCCCCAATGGGGTATCACCAACTGATATACAAAAGCAACCGCGATGGATAACCCCAGTTCTATGGCATATTCCTTCGGCTTCCTTCTCAGAAGAATTACACCGGCGAGCCATGTCAGAACCTCCAGGAAATGGTAGACGTAAAACCCGTCCCGCCCAAGATTCACAGCCTGCGCCAGCAGACAGCCGAGGATGAGGCTGGACAGGAAAACTGCCACGATTCCCTTCCCCTTTGCATACCAGCACACATATGCCATTAAAAAGGAAAAACAGGAAATCACAATCCACATCTGCATATAGCGCCTGGGCAGGAAGCCCAGCACATAATTGCAGTAGAGATAGTATCCCGCCAGCATACTGATGAAAAAGCAGAAGGTATGGATGGCAGCCCACAGCGGGGTGGGGGAGCAGACGGAAAGAACGGTGCCCAGCAGCATCCAGATTGCCAGCCGCCCGAAATAATTCCTGAAATCCAGCTGCTGCAATACCTCCGGGAGATGATTGGAAGCTGTGCTGTCCAGCCATTTCTGCAAAACGCCCAGGAGAAAGCCCAGGAGAATGATGCCCACCGTTGTGGAAATCAGCCCGCTCAGGGGAATGTTCCGCTGCGGTTTTCGCACGGATTCAAAAAATGTTTTGATAGATAACACCTCCGGAAGCGTCCAGCCGGGCGCTATATTTGTATGGCTTCAGTATAGCATACGAAAAAAAGCGCCGCAAGAGAATAATTCCCCGGGGTGCAGCGCTGCACCCCGGAGGGATTCAGCCGGAATGCCGGGGGTTCTCAACCCGTATAGGCATCCTCAGCGGTGTTCTTAAAATTCTGCTTTTCCAGCCATTGCCGTTCGTCTTCGTTTTCTGGAATGTCAATGCGTTCAATCTTAAAGATGACCGGGCGAGTACCGTCGTTGCAGCAGGCAATCATCATTCTGTCGTCATTTGTCCATTTGTGCATGATGGAGCCGCCTTGCAATGCGCTGTATACATATCTGCTGATGGCATCCCATGCTTCTCCGCAGAATTTTCCGTTCATCAAATGATAGAAGTCGTCCCGTTCCGGTGTCCGCTGCAAAAGGAAGGTATCTCCCGGTTTGAAGCAGGGGCAGGAGCCCGACTTGGGGTCTGCCAAATACTGTTCCTGCAATTCTGGAAATACTTTGGTTTCCAATACGGTTATTTTACATTCATGTCTCATGGAGATACCCCCGCAAAATTTGATTTTGCTGAACCGTTATTCCAGCATGGCTTCAGTATAGCATACGGGAAAAAGCGCTGCAAGCGGCAATTTCCGCCTTCCCGGAACTTCCCCTTGTGAAGTGATGGGAAATACGTTATAATGGGAGCAAATTTATAGAATAGAGGAAACCCTATGTTGATTGCAATTATCGGCGGCGGTGCCTCCGGCATGGCGGCGGCACTGGCGGCGGCGGAACATCCCGGGGCGCAGGTGGTGCTGCTGGAACGACAGGCACGGCTGGGGCGCAAGCTCCAGGCCACCGGCAACGGGCGCTGTAATTTAACGAACCTCCATGCCCTGGAAGGGGGCTACCATGGGGACAGTCCTGCCTTTTGTGAATATGCCCTGAACCGCTTCCCGCCGGAAGATACCCTCCGTTGGTTCCGCAATATGGGACTTTACACCATGGCGGAGGAGAGCGGGCGGGTGTATCCCTATTCCGACCAAGCCAATTCCGTGGTGGATGTGCTGCGCTTTGCCCTGGAAAAGCCAAATATCCGGGTGGAGTTGGGCTGTGAAGTGGCAAAAGTGAAGAAAACACCCCTTGGATTCCATCTGGAATGGGCGGAGGGTAATCTGGATTGTGACCGGCTGATTGTCGCCTGCGGCGGTCTGGCGGGCACCAAGCTGGGCGGCTCCATGTCCGGCTATCAGCTGCTGCGGAGCCTGGGGCATCGCTGTACCCGTCTGCGCCCCAATCTGGTGCAGGTGAAAACCGGCTGGGGCGGCGTGGTGTCCCTCAAGGGCGTGCGGGCAAACTGCCGCGCACAGATTCTTCACAACGGGGCGCCGGTGCGTCAGTCGGTGGGGGAGCTGCAATTTACCGAGTGCGGCCTGTCCGGACCGGTGATGTTTGAGCTGTCCCGGGATGTGTGCCAGGAAAAGGGCAGCTGGGTGTGCCGTCTGGATTTTTTGCCGGATATGGACGAGAAGACGCTGCTGGAAGAATTGCAGCGGCGCAGAAATACCCAGCTGTCGGCGGCAGAGCTGTTTACCGGCATCCTCCACAATCGGCTGGGACGGGTGCTGACCCAGGCGGCGGGGATTTCCCCCGGCAGCCCCATTGCCGCCCTGGATGACGGTCAGCTGGCGGAGGCTGCCCGGCTGGCAAAGCAGTTTGATGCAGCGCTGACGGAGCCGCTGGGCATGGATAGCGCCCAGGTGACGGCGGGCGGCATTGTCACCGCCGAATTTGACCCTGCAACCATGGAAAGCAAGCTTGTGCGCGGGCTGTATGTCTGCGGCGAGGTGCTGGATGTGGACGGCGATTGCGGGGGCTATAATTTGCAATGGGCGTGGAGCTCCGGCCGCTTGGCGGGAAGCTCTGCCGGAAAGGAACAAAATGATTAGAATACGAGACATTGCGCTGCCCCCTGCCCACAGTGCGGAGCAGCTGCAATATGAGGCGGCGCAGCTGCTGCGGCTGTCCCCCTCCCGCATCCGCAAGCTGACCATCGTGCGGCGCAGTGTGGATGCCCGGAAAAAGCCGGACGTGAAAATCATCTACACCGTGGATGTGGCGGTGGAGGGCAGCGAACAAAAGGTGCTGAAGCAAGCGGGCTGCAAGCGGGCAGCTGTCGCGCCTGTCAGCTTTTATCAGCCGCCCAAGCCCCAGCCTGCCCCCGAAATCCGGCCCGTGGTGGTGGGCTTCGGCCCGGCGGGCATGTTTGCGGCCCTGGTGCTGGCCCTGGCGGGGCAGAAGCCCCTGGTGCTGGAACGGGGCGAGGATGCCGTTGCCAGGCACGAAAAGGTGGAAGCCTTTTGGAGCGGCGGCAGCTTCGACCCCCGCAGCAATGTGCAGTTCGGCGAGGGCGGCGCGGGAACCTTTTCCGACGGCAAGCTGAACACCGGAGTCAATAACCCCAGAATCCAGTGGATTTTAGAGCAGTTCGTGACCGCCGGAGCGGGAGAGGACATCCTGTATGATGCCAAGCCCCATGTGGGCACGGACGTGCTGCTGACCGTGGTGCAGAACATCCGCAGGCGCATTATTGCCCTGGGCGGTGAGGTGCGCTTCAATACCCAGGTGACGGATATGGAGACGGACGGAAACCATTTGGCGGCGCTGATAACCGAAAGCGGCGAACGGATTCCGTGCAGCCAAGCCGTGTTTGCCATCGGCCACAGCGCCCGCGACACCTTCGAGATGCTGCACACCCGCCTGGTGCCCATGGAGCCGAAGCCCTTTTCCATGGGCGTGCGCATTGAGCACAAGCAGAAAAACATCAATTTGGCCCAATACGGAGCGGAGAATCCCGCCCTGCCCCCGGCGGACTATAAGCTGGTGAAGCACCTGGATGAGAACACGGTGTACACCTTCTGCATGTGCCCCGGAGGCTATGTGGTGGCGGCAGCGTCCGAAGCGGGCGGCGTGGTCACCAATGGCATGAGCTATGCCGACCGGGCGGGGGAGAACGCCAACGCGGCGCTTCTGGTCACCCTGAACCCGGAGGTGTTTCCTTACCCCGGCGCACTGGGCGGCATGTACTGGCAGCGGGAGATAGAGCGGCGCGCCTATGCAGTCAGCGGTTCCTACCGCGCCCCCGCGCAGCGTGTCGGCGACTTCCTGGCGGGAAGACCCAGCACCGGCGCGGGGAAGGTGCAGCCAACCTACCGCCCCGGCGTGCATTGGTGCAATCTGCACGAAATCCTCCCCCGCCGCCTCACGGATGCCCTGGCGGAAGCGATTCCTGCCCTGGAAGAAAACCTGGCGGGCTTTGCCGACCCGGACGGCGTGCTCACCGCCCCGGAAACCCGCAGCTCCTCCCCGGTGCGCATCGTGCGGGATGAGACCCGGCAGTCCGCCCTCCGGGGTCTGTATCCCACCGGCGAGGGCGCGGGCTACGCCGGGGGCATCATGTCCGCCGCCATTGACGGGATTTTGACGGCGGAAGCAGTGCTGGAAGCCGCAAAATTGAATAGAACAGAATAAGAACTTGCAAAACGCCGGAGACCGCCTCCGGCGTTCATTTTTGCATGCAAAAGAATGAATATCGCACTGTTTATGCACAAAATAAAATCCGATTTGAAAAAATCATGAAACTGCACGAAGGAATTGAACTGGGAAAGGCCGTCCTTTTTCAAAAAGACGTTGGTGAAAATTCCTATAAAGCGAATAATTATTCTGCTATCCTTTGTCTAATTTCCTAAAATGTGAATTTCTTAATATTTTATATTGCAATTCTGCCGGTTCGATGCTACAATAGCACCAGTTCTTGCAGCAAAGACGTTCGTCTTCGTTATATGGACGACCGAAAAATATTGATCGACGAAAAGGGACGTCCCTTTTCTCTTTCATTCCGTTGGAATGAAAGAATGGATCCTGTAGATGAATTTTTGCAGTTATTGCCCTTCCCGGGCTTAACAAAAAAAGGAGGAAAAACTATGAAAAAGATCGTTTGCTTGCTTCTGGTTGCCGTGATGGCGCTGGGTCTGTGCGGCATGACCGCCAAGGCTGAGGCCAACGACAATTGGAAGGTCGCCATTCTCACCGGCACCGTTTCTCAGGGCGAGGAAGAGTTCCGCGCTGCCGAGAAGGCTGTCGCCACCTGGGGCGCCGACCACATCATCACCGACACCTATCCCGATAACTTCATGTCCGAGATGGAGACCACCGTCTCCAAGCTGGTCGCTTTCGCTTCCGACCCCGATGTGAAGGCCATTGTTATGTGCCAGGCTGTTCCCGGCGCAAAGGCTGCCTTCGACAAGATCCGTGAAATGGGTCGTGACGACATCCTGCTGATCGCCGGTACGCCTCAGGAGGATCCCGCCGTTATCTCCGCCGCTGCCGACGTGGTCATGTACGCCGACGAAGCCAAGCAGGGCGACACCATCATGGAGACCTGCGCCAACTGGGGCATCGATGTGCTGATCCACTATTCCTTCCCCCGTCACATGGCCATGGAGCTGATCGTTGCCCGTCATGAGCTGCTGAAGGAAAATGCCGAGGCTCTGGGCATCGAGCTGGTTGACGTCACCGCTCCCGACCCCACCGCAGAAGCCGGCCTGTCCGCTTCCCAGCAGTTCATCCTGGAGGATGTCCCCCAGCAGCTGGCCAAGTACGAGGGCAAGAAGGTCGCTTTCTTCACTACCAACTGCGGCATGCAGCCTTCCCTGCAGGCAGCCGTTCTGGATGAGCCCAACGCTTACTATCCCCAGCCCTGCTGCCCCAGCCCCTATCACGCGTTCCCCGCTACCCTGGGTCTGGAACTGGAGATCGGCGGCGATGACGAGGAAGCTCTGCATCAGATCGCTCTGAAGCTCCAGGAGCACGACGCTGTCGGCCGCTTCTCCACCTGGGCACACCCCGTGGCTATGACCATCATCGAGGTCGGCGTTGAGTACGCCAAGGCCTACATCGACGGCGATGTCACCGTGAAGAACGATGCCGAAAAGCTGTCCGCCATGCTGCAGGAGAAGGTTCCCGGCGCAAAGGTGGAGCCCTACACCGATGCCAACGGCACCACTTTTGAAAATTACTACACCATCCTGCTGGCGCCTGTCGACTTCAACGACTATCTGTAATTCAGGAAACTGCAATTCAGAATAAGTGAATTTCCCCCAGAGCCAGCCCGTTTGGAGCGGGCTGGCTCGTCGTGGGTTTTCTGATGCCCAATGAAAGGCGCTGACCCGGAGTCGGCGGTTTTCATTGGATATTGGTATATATAAAGGAGGAGCGCAGAGAATGCAGAGCGAATATGTTTTGGAGATGAAGCACATCACCAAGCACTACGGCGGCAACACCGTGCTGAGTGATGTTTCCCTTTCTGTCAAACGGGGCGAGATACACGCTCTTTTGGGTGAAAACGGTGCAGGCAAATCCACGTTGATGAACACCCTCTTCGGCATGCCGGTCATTCACAGCACCGGCGGCTTCGAGGGCGAGGTGCTGCTGGACGGGGAGAAGGTACACATTGCCTCCCCCCAGGACGCCATGAACAAGGGCATCGGCATGGTGCACCAGGAGTTCATGCTGCTGCCCGGCTTTACCATTGCCGAGAATATCAAGCTCAACCGGGAGATCACCCACCCCAACCTGGCAAGCCGCATCTTCGGCAAGAGCCTGGAAACGCTGGATATGGACGCCATGGCGGAGGATGCCCGGCAGGCGCTGGACAGCGTGGGTATGGGCATCGATGAATACACCAAGGTCAGGGGTATGCCCGTTGGCTACATGCAGTTCGTGGAGATCGCCCGCGAGATCGATAAGACCGGCGTCCGGCTGCTGGTGTTCGATGAACCCACCGCCGTGCTCACCGAGTCCGAGGCGGCGCAGCTGGTGTCCGTCATGAAAAAAATTGCCGCAAGCGGCATTGCCATCATCTTCATCACCCACCGGCTGGAGGAGGTCATGGCGGCTGCCGACAATATCACCATCCTGCGCGACGGCAGGCTGGCAGCCACCCGCTCCGTAAAGAATACCACCATCGTGGAGCTGGCGGAGCTGATGATCGGCCGCAAGGGCGAATCCGTGGTGGATGCGCAGCCCCGCACCGGCCACAGCGACAAGATCGCCCTGAAGCTGCGTGATCTGAAGGTGCGCATGCCCGGCGAGAAGGTGCGCGGCGTGGATCTGGATGTCTACGAGGGCGAGATCTTCGGCATCGGCGGTCTGGCCGGGCAGGGCAAGCTGGGCATTCCCAACGGCGTGATGGGTCTGTACGAGACCACGGGCACCGTGGAGCTCTTCGGCGAGACCCTGAAAACCGGCGATACGAACGCGGCGCTCCATGCGGGGCTTGCCATGGTGTCCGAGGATCGCAAGGGCGTGGGTCTGCTGCTGGATCAGTCCATCGAGGATAACATCGTGTTCAACGCCATGCAGGTGCACGGCGATTACCTGAAGAAATTCGGCCCCTTCACCCTCAAGGACAGCAAGGCCATCCGCAAGAACGCCGAGGAGATGATCCGCGAGCTGGACATCCGCTGCTTCGATTCCACCCAGGCGGCGGGCACCCTGTCCGGCGGCAACCAGCAGAAGGTCTGCATTGCCAAGGCACTGTGCATGGATCCCAAATTCCTCTTCGTATCCGAACCCACCCGGGGCATCGACATCGGTGCAAAGAAGCTGGTGTTGGAAACTCTGGTGAAGCTGAACCGGGAAAAGGGAATGACGGTGGTCATCGTTTCCTCCGAGCTGCAGGAGCTGCGCAGCATCTCCGACCGGATCGCCATCGTGTCCGAGGGCAAGCTCGTGGATATTCTGGCACCGGATGCCAGTGATGCGGACTTCGGTCTGGCCATGTCCGGCATCCGCCCCGGCGATCATAAGAAAGAAGGGTGAGCGCAATGACGAAAAATAAAGTAAGGAGAGCCATTGCCGCCGTGCTCTGCCTGGCCTGTGTGGCGCTGGTGATTCTGGGCGGCGTGAACCTGCCCAAAAAGCATAAGGATGCGGGGCTGGACATTCTCAGCGACCTGCGTGCAAGATCCCTGATGAACGCCGCAGGCGACGGCATCGTGGAAAGCTACGTCGCCATCGCCAAGAAGCAGGCGCAGCAGGATGCCAAGGCAGCAGGCGGCGGCATGTCCGAGATCCGCGCCGCCGTTGCGGAGGCGGAGGAGCGCGTGCGCGCCGAATATGAAAACGCGGAATTTGCCCAGGGCGTGGAGGTAAGCGATGCGCTGAAGGCCGCCGCGCTGGAATATAACCGCCTGCTGACCCATGCGGGCGAGCTGGAGGCGGAAGCCACCCAGGCGTACATCGATGCCCACTATGCCGAGGCCAAGGCGGCGCAGGACGCCCAGCGCGAGGCGCTGCTGGCCGAGGGCAAGGACGTGCCGGAAAACGACACCGTACAGGTGGACATGAGCGGCTTTGAGGCGACGCCTGAAATGCTGGAGGCCGCCGCTGCCGCGGACGATGCCTATGCCCAGGTGGCCGAGGCGCTGAAGGCGCTCTATCCCGTGCTGGATGACGATGCCCTTGCCTCCCTGCGCGAGACCATGGAGACCATCGTCTATCAGTCCGGCGATACCTACGATACCCAGTACGACCGCTATATGACCCAGTCCGGCAGCGGCTCCACCGTCTCCGGCTACCTGATCCGCCATGCGGACGACCTGATTTATGCTGGCTTTGCCCTGCTGGTCGTGGCGGCGCTGATCGTATTTTATGAGCTGCTGGTGCAGAAGCTGGGCATTCCCCGCATCGTCATCGGCGTGTTCTTCATCCTGCTGTGCTTCATGTGCCTGTGGTATGACCTGTCCCTGTCCACCCTGCTGAGCAACTCCGTGGTGCGCATGGGCATGAACGCCGTCATGGTGCTGGCCATGGTGCCCGGCATCCAGTGCGGCATCAGCCTGAACCTGGGTCTGCCCATCGGACTGGTTGCCGGCCTGATCGGCGGCCTGGTCACCATCGAGTGGGGCATCCCCGGCTGGTGGGGTTTCCTGTTCGCCATTGCCTTCGGCTGCGTGATCGCGGCGGTGTGCGGCTACCTGTACGGCCAGCTGCTCAACCGGCTCAAGGGTGAGGAGATGTCCGTCACCACCTATGTGGGCTTCTCCGTTGTCAGCCTGATGTGCATCGCCTGGCTGGTGCTGCCCTTCCATTCCCTCAAGCTTCGCTGGCCGCTGGGCACGGGACTGCGCAACACCATCGGCCTGGACAATACCAATTTCAAGCAGATCCTCAATAATTTCCTGTCGTTCAGCATCGGCGATTTCTTCGTCCCCACGGGGCTGCTGCTGTTTATGGCGCTGTGCTGTGCGCTGGTGTGGCTGTTCTCCCGGAGCAAGACCGGCATCGCCATGCAGGCCGTGGGCAATAATCCCCGCTTTGCCCAGGCGGCAGGCATCAATGTGGATAAGATGCGCATCATCGGCACCACCCTTTCCACGGTGCTCGGCGCGGTGGGCATCCTGGTGTATTCCCAGAGCTACGGCTTCATGCAGCTGTACACCACCCCCCGGCAGATGGGCTTCGTGGCGGCTTCCGCCATTCTGATCGGCGGCGCGTCCACCAGCCGGTGCAAGATCAGCCATGTGCTCATCGGCACCTTCCTCTTCCAGGGCGTGTTGACGCTGGGCATGCCGGTGGCCAATGTGCTGGTGCCCGGCTCCACCATCTCCGAGACCCTGCGTATCCTGATTTCCAACGGTATTATCCTGTATGCCCTGACCAAGTCTGGAGGTGATTCCCGTGGCTGAGCTTCGTAAGAAATTTGATGTGTCCGCCTTCCTGCGGGCAAACGCCGTCATGGTGATGTTCATCGTGCTGTGCGTGATCTGCCTGTATTTCTCCGGCTATACCGTTCCCTATGTGATGTATGAGCTGTTCGGCCGCCTGAGCCGGAACGCCTTCATCGTGCTGGCGCTGATCCTGCCCATCGTGGCGGGCATGGGCATCAACTTCGCCGTGACCATCGGCGCCATGGCGGCGCAGATCTCCGCCCTGTGGGTGATCGAGTGGAATGTGGCGGGGCGCTTCGGCTCCCTGGCCGCCTTCATCGCCGCCATGCTCATGACTGTCCCCATCGCCGCCTTCTTCGGCTTCCTCATCGGCAAGCTCCTGAACAAGATGAAGGGGCAGGAGATGATCGGCGGCCTGATCCTGGGCTACTTCGCAAACGGCCTGTATCAGCTGCTGTTCCTGTTCATCTTCGGCAACCTGATCCCGCTGAATGCCCCCGGCCTGGTGATCAAGGGCTCCACCGGCGTGGCGAACACCATCGACCTCTCCACCGACCGGGGCTTCAAGTACGCACTGGACGGCATTTGGAAGGTGGATTTCGGCACCGGGCTGTATATCTTCTGCGGCCTCCTGCTGGTCATTGCCCTGGTGAATTTCTTCCGCAAGCGGGCGGATAAGAGCAGAACCATCCGCGCCGCCGTCATCAGCACCGTTCCCTGCCTGGTCTACCAGATCCCCGCCGTGCGGGATATGTTCTCCATGGTGCAGGTGCCCATGGTCACCTTTGCCCTGGTGGGTCTGTTGTGCCTGTTCAACAATGCCCTGATGCGCACCCGCCTGGGTCAGCAGTTCCGGGCAGTGGGGCAGAGCCGCACCGTCGCCAATGTCTCCGGCATCAATGTGGATAAGATCCGCGTCATTGCCATCATGATCTCCACGGTGCTTGCGGGCTGGGGCCAGCTGATCTTCGTGCAGAACATGGGCTCCTTCCAGACCTACGGCGCCCATGAGCAGGTCGGCCTGTACGCCGGTGCTGCCATCCTGGTGGGCGGCGCCTCCATCCGCAAGGCGACCAATTCCCAGGCCATCCTGGGCTGTATCCTGTTCCATCTGCTGTTCATCCTGGCGCCTGCCGCCGGTAAAAACCTCTTCGGCGACGCCGCCATCGGCGAATACTTCCGCGTGTTCATCTCCTACGGCGTCATCGCCCTGGCACTGGTGATGCATGCCTGGAGCAGCGTTTCCAAAAAGAAAAAGAAAGCAGCCTGAGCGTAGAATTTTCCCCCGTCTCTAAGGAACCTCTGAATAAATCATCTGCGGCCGGACAGCGGGTCTTTTGACCCCATGCAGCAGGATGAAAAATGGGAAATACAGCGCAGCCGTTGCCAGCGAAAGCTGGCTTACGGATGCGGCATACCCCTTGCGGGTACACAAAGTATTCTGCCATTTTTCATCCTTTGCCTGGGAACAAAATTCCTCGCTGCCAGCTCTTGCTGATTTAATCAGAGCTTCCCTAAAATGAGACAGGGGAGTTTTTTTGATGAGGGAAATGCGGGGATTCATGGCATCGCGGAATGATTTCCCAGCTCCCGGTAGGTGCCTGCAATCAGGATCGCCGCAATGACGAAGGTCAGAATGTCGGACAGCGGCATGGAATACAGGACGCCATCCAGGCCGAACCATCCGGGCAGCAGCAGCGCAAAGCCCACGCCGAATACGACCTCCCGCACCATGGACAGTGCGGTGGAGGCTGCTGCCTTGCCCACGGCCTGGAGGAAGATGAAGCACGCCTTGTTGATGCAGGCAAATACCATCATGCAAAGATAGGTACGGAACGCTTTGACGGCAAAATCTGTATAATAGGCGCTTTCGTTGGCGGCGCCGAAAATGCCGATCAGCTGCCGGGGAAAGAACTCCACCAGTATCAGCGCCGCAAGACCCACGCACCCTTCCGCAATCAGCAGGCGGGTGAAGAGCGCCCGCACTCTCTCAGGTTTTTTTGCTCCCATGTTGAAGCCCACAATGGGGATGCACCCGGCGGCCATGCCGGCGACGATGGAAATGACGATCTGGAAAAATTTCATCACGATCCCAACCACCGCCATGGGGATCTGGGCGTATTGTCTCTGGCCGAAGATCTCGTCCGCAGCGCCATATTTGCGGAGCATATTATTGATGGCCGCCATGGCTGCCACCAGGCTGATCTGCGAAAGGAAGCTGGTGACGCCCAGTGCCAGCGTTCTGCCGCATACCCGGGCGTTCAGCCTGAAATTTTCCCGGACGGGCTTGATGATCTTCATATTGCACAGATACCACACCGCCAGCACCGCAGTCACGACCTGCCCGATCACCGTCGCCACGGCGGCGCCCATCATGCCCCAATGGAAGGTGAAAATGAAGATCGGATCCAGAATGATGTTGATGACCGCCCCCGCAAGGGTGGACACCATGGCAAACCTGGGGCTGCCGTCGGCGCGGATCATGGGATTCATGGCCTGACCGAACATGTAAAAGGGAATGCCCAGGGAGATGTAGAAGAAATATTCCTTGGAATACCGGAAGGTTTCCTCATTGACCCGGCCGCCGAACATGCCGATGATGCCGTCCGAAAACAGCAGGTACACCGCCGTCAGTACCAGACTGCCGGCAACGACCATCACCACGGAATTTCCCACGCTGTCCTGGGCGGCCTTGACTTCCTGCTGCCCCAGACTGATGCTGACAAAGGCACAGCAGCCGTCGCCGATCATCACTGCCACGGCCAGCGCCACCACCGTCAGCGGAAACACCACGGTATTGGCCGCATTGCCGTAAGAGCCAAGGTAGCTTGCGTTGGCGATGAAGATCTGATCCACGATGTTGTAGAGCGCGCCCACCAGCAGAGAGATGATGCACGGCAGGGCATACTGCCGCATGAGTTTCCCAATGCGCTGGGTGCCCAGGAACTGATTTGCTTCTTCCATAAATGTACTCCTTTTGATAGAAAATGCACAGTCCGCTCCCGCAGCCTGTGCATACAAAAAGCGGCACAGCTGCGCAACCGGATTTACGCACTGTGCCACTCGTTACGGATTCATTATAATCCTTTGAGCCGCAAATTGCAAAGGAAGTTTTGAACAAAAACGGCGGGAAATGTTTCGCGGAATTTGACTTTTGAAATTGTACTCCTGGATTTGCCGTGATGAAAGTAACGGGTTTTTGGACTATGTGGTTACTTCAAATAGTCCCCTACGGGGCTGGAATTGTACTGCTTAAGGATCTTTACAATAACAGAACCGTCCGGCTGCTCCGCCTGCTCTACCAGCTTATACTGGGTACGATTGCGCTCCAGCCCCTTTTTGTATTGGACGACCTCTTCCTGCACAAGTTTGCAGGCGTAGTCGTGTGGTACATTCTCCTTCAGCATAAAATGGAGTGTTTGACAAAGGCAGGCTGCTTTCGCTCGTTTCATTTTTAATCTCCTGTTCCATGTAAAATCGTATGGCACAGTATGCCGCCGAATCATGCGCGGTATTGCTTACTACGGATTTATTATAATTTTTTGCCTTCAAAAATGCAAAGGGCGTTTTGACCAAAAAATGATAGAAAAGTTTTGTAAAAAATGACTTTTGAAATTGTACGCCGGATTTGATATAATAAAAGTGGAAAAGTTTCAACACGCCGAAGCAGATGAGAAGGAGCGCAGAGGATGTATCAGAAGGGCGATTATATCAATTACAGCGGTCAGGGAATTTGTCAGGTCACGGACATTCGCACTATGGATTTCAGAACCGGGGCAGGCGCGCGGAATTACTATATTCTCAGCCCCGTCAACCAGGAGGGAACGGTCTTCTATCTCCCGGAAGAGAGTTCCGACACACGTTCCCGCAGACTGTTGACCCGGGAGGAGATCGACGGGATCCTCGCCGGCATCCGGAATGCACAGATGCCCTGGATCGCCGACCGGAAGCAGCGCGGAGAGCACATTCAGAAGATCCTCTCCCGCCGGGACACCGGAGAGCTGGTGCTCCTTGCCGCCTGCCTGCACCGCCAGCAGATGGAAAAGGCGCTGTCCATGGCCGACCGGGAGACCATGCACCGGGTGGAGGGCATGATCGAGCAGGAGTTTTCCCTTGTCCTGGGCCTGCCGGTCACAGAGGTCGGGGCGTATATTCAAAGTAAGCTGTAAGAAGGAGTTGTCTATGAAGGAATATGAAATTGTTATCAAATTTTCTAACGCCTGTGGAGGAGAATCCCACCCACAAACTGCTTTTGAAGAAGTAGAGCTGGAGGATCCGGCGGACTATATCCGTGCCAAGCACGGAAGAGAGTTTTCCAGGTTTACAAAGGAGATTCTGCCCTCCGGTCAGATCATCTACCGTTTCGCGGGCAATGCTGTCACTTACAGCTACGAATTTACTGAAATATGATTCATCCCCTCTGCAAAACAGCAGAGGGGATGTTTGCCGTATTTACGCGCCCATGAGTTCCAAAAAGGTACTTCGGCGGGCAATGGCAGCGCTGCACTTGGGGCAGATATAGTCCTCCGTAAGCAGCTTCTCCAGAGCCGTGTCCTCAAAGGTCCCACCGCAGCGGGCGCAGGCAGGAATGCGGGTGATCTTCTTTTGCATGATGTAGCCGCAGTTGCTGGCATTTTTGACCTGATCGCGCGTAAAGCGATCCGTCTTGTTTCCCTCCAGCTTTTTATAATTTTTGATATTGGAGTCGCGCACCTGAAAGGTATCGTCCTCCGGATTGTAGCCCGAAAGCAGCATATAGTGCCCCGTGGTGGTGAAATAGCCCTTGTACTGCAGATCCACCACCAGCTGGCCGTTCATCAGCGCCTCGGCAAATTCGTCGATCTTATAAGCAGTGCGATCCAGGAAGAAGCCCAGCTCCTCCGGCATATAAATGAACAGCTCGCCCCGGGTTCCTGCGCCCTCCAGATAATACGAGGAATAACGCTTTGCCATCATGGCTGGGGTAATCACGGTGTCATTCATATAGGTGGCGACCATCGCCAGCACGGAAACACCGCAGCCGCTGACGCCAACATAGCTGGCGCCATAGGGCGTAGAGGAATAATCCTGCTGGAAATAGACCATTACCTCCGGGAAGCGCTCGTGCGCCACATCCGTGTAGAGCGTATCCACCGGCAGAACGGACGCGGCCGTCCAGTCCGCCCAGAGGGCGGCGGCGCTGTAATCGATCTTCAGGTCGGCAGCCTCACGGCGCTGTTGCAGCTCCTCCTCCGCCTGGCGGCGGAACATATCGTCGCGGACAGCTGCCTGCGTTACGCTGCTGCTCCCACGGAAAAAGACAATATGGCAGCCCAGCGGAGAGCGGAGAATGGCATATTCGCCCTCTTTGCGATCCTCGCTGAAGCACCAACTGTCCAGCTCGTTAATCAGCTGACCGCGGCGCACATTTTGATACAGTCCTCCGTTGACCCTGGAACCGGCATCCTGAGAATTCCGGTTTGCCAGTCTGGCAAAATTTGCATCCCGATTCAGGGTAGTCAAATATTCTCCCGACCAGGTCTGCAGCAGCTTCTTCGCGTGCTCCTCGCAAGCCTTCCACTGCTCTTCGGAGGCGGTGACGGTTCCGTCCGATGCGACCTCGGCATCCTCCGGGATCAGCAGCACATGGCGCATGTCCACGGTATAGGCATCATTTTCCGGCAGGGGATTCTTTTCCAGATATTCGGAAAGCTCCTCGTCGGTGGCGGCATCGTAGCTCCACTCGGTGAAGTACATATAGGCAAAATTATAATCCCGCGCCGCCGCAATCAAATCATCCGCGCTGACCAATCCGCCAAAAACGCGCTGCGCGCAATCATTGAGGTCGGTGTAGCCCCGCCCGGCGGCAAGTTCGTCCATCTGCTCGCCCAGGCCGTCCAGATAGCTCTGATGCATGGTGTTCGGCTTGTAGCAGGGCTGATCCTGGTATAGGAACTGGTTGACGGGCAGGTCGGGGGATACATATTCCCCATGCAGATCCTTCCGCTCGTTGGGCTTGTAGGCCTCCTCGGTGATGGGGCGCGGTTCCTTCGCCGCCTCCAGCAGCGCCTGCTGCGTCTGCCAGCTGCGGATTGCCTGATTCAAAAAATAATGCTGCCAGGAGATATTCTCCTCCACCAGCGGACAGCGCTGGCTCTCCAGCGGCTGGGAGAGGTCTGGCTGCACCTCGCTGCCGGACTGATGGGTGCGGATGGCATTGAGATAATAGATCTGGAGAGCTTGGTTGGTCAGCTGGGCATCCCCCCAGACGGCGACCACGGCACCCGGCTCCGCTTGATCGGGGGTGCAGGTATAGCTTGCGAAGCAGGTCAGGCTCTCGGGCTGACCGTCCGCCGTTACGACCGTTATAACAACCGGCTCCGTCTCGGTGGTGGGCTCTGTAGGGACAATGTCAGCCTGCTGCGCGGCAGGGCGAAGCGTATGCGGCATGATGACCAGTAAGGCTGCAGCCAGGATAATCAGCGCACCCAGCAGCGCAAGCGTCCTGCCCGTGCGGTGGGATTTCTTCGGACGGCTGTATTTTCCCATGGTGCTCACCTCGATGCAAAAGAAATCGGTCGTTTATGCTGCGCCCAGGTACTCCTCCAGGCACAGTCCGGAGTCCTTCATGGCCATGGATACCTTGGTGCCCACATAGCGGTAGTGCCAGTGCTCATAGACGATGTTCGTGATGTCCGCTTTATCCTCGGGATAGCGGAGGATGAACCCGTATTCCCAGCAGTGCTCGTGCAGCCACGTGGGGGTGACGGAGCAGACGATGTCAAAGGCAAGGCCGGTTTCGTGCTCGCTGTAGCCGGGCAGCGCCACAGTCTCCAGCGCCTTGTTGTAGGCGTCCTGATAGCTCAGCCCCTTCTGCTGGTATTCCTTGGTGCGGTCATTGAGGATGGTGTTCTGCTCATCCTGGCTGCGGTAGCCGCAGTTGAGCCAGCATTCGATGCCGGTGGCGCGGCAGTCCAGGATCATCTGCCGCAGGTGCTGCTCGGCAACGGCATCCACCCGCGCCCAGCTGTTGTAGGCGACGAGGTTGGGCGTATAGCTGTCCGGCATGGGGTTGCGGTAGTTTACCAGCAGCACGTAGATGCCGTCGGGAGTGAAGTAGCAGGTCTCCCCGTCGATGACGGTGGGGGACACGGCCATGGTGCCGTCGTCATTGAAGTAGTAGCGGTATTCGTCTTCCTCCAGCCAGCCGGTGTGCATCACGCCGCTGTCGCCGAAATAAAAGGTGGAGCCATCCATGGTCTGCCAGCCGGTGAGCATCTTTCCATCCTCAGCGAAGAAATGGGTTCCGTCCGCCAGGTCGATCAGGCCCTGAGCCATCAGGCGGCTGCCGTCAAAGAAATAGTAAGTGCTGCCGTCAATGGTATTCAGTCCGCCGAGGGGACAGCCGCGGTCATCGAGGTAGTAGATCCCTTCTGGCTGCTCCAGCCAGCCGGTGGCGAGGGTTCCCTCTTCCGACAGGTAGCAGTGTGCGCCGTCGATGTCCTGCCAGCCGGAGGCGAGCAGACCGTCTGCCAGGAAGTAGCGCCGCAGGCCGTCCACATCCACCCACCCGGAGGCAGGGATGCCGCTTTGCAGGAAGTAGCGCCGCTGGTTATTCTCCTCCAGCCAGCCGGTGTGCATCACGCCGCTGCTGCCGAAGTAATAGTGGTTGCCGTCGATGGCCTGCCAGCCGGTGACCATGGCGCTGCTCTGGCCAAAATAGTACATGTTTCCGGCCTCTTCCATCCAGCCGGAGACAGGCGTTCCCTTTTCATCCAGATAATAGTAATATCCGTTCTGCTGCACCCATCCGCTTCTGTCCAGGTGCGCCGTGTAATACCACAGGCCGCCCAGCGCCGCCAGAATGGCAATGACGACCAGGCAGAAAACAAGCAGCAAGGCACGGGTTCGTTTTTTCATCAGATTCGTCCACTCCCAACAATATTTTATCCATACTACCACATTCCGGCGGAGATTTCAAGCGCCCCGCAAATGTGCGGGGAATTTTAATAAAATCTTCCCCGGATATTGGAAAAATACCCCTGCGGGGCGGCGGATTTCTCCGCCGGATCAGGCACCATTGCTCCGCTCCTGCCATAGAATGTTCCGGGAGGTTTTGTCGTATGAGAGTTGATGGCGTCTACTTTATCACATTTCGCTCCGTGACCTATGCCCAGCGGGGAGAGCGAATCCTGAGCCGGACGGGATTTCGGTGCAGCATCCGGCGCACGCAGCGGTGGATGGCGGAAAAGGGATGCGGCTACAGCCTGCGGGTGCAGACGCTGCAGATCGAGCAGGCGGTGGGGCTGCTGCGTGCCGAGCAGCTGCCCATCGGGAAGGTGTATTGGCAGCGGGAGGAAGGAAAGCTGGAGGAAACGGCACTATGATCTATCTGGATTACGGCGCGACCTCCTTCCGCAAGCCGCCGGGCGTTTACCGGGCGGTGGAAAATGCCATGCGCCGCTGCGCCAGCCCCGGGCGGGGCGGGTATCCGGCGGCACAGCTGGGGGCGCAGACGGTGTTCTCCTGCCGGGAGACGGCGGCAAAGCTTTTTGATTGCCGCCCGGAGCAGGTGGTGCTTACCTCCAATTGTACCCATGGCCTGAACATTGCGATCCGTTCCCTGGTGAAGCCGGGGGCGGCGGTGGCGGTATCGGGCTTCGAGCACAATGCGGCGGTGCGGCCGCTGTATGCGCTGGGGGCGCAGCTGCACATTGCCGGGCGCAGACTTTTCGACTGGGCGGATACGCTGGAGAAATTTGACCGCGCACTGCGCCGGGGAGCGGAGGCGGCGGTGTTTACCCATGTGTCCAATGTGTTCGGCTATGTGCTGCCGGTGGAGGAGATGGCGGCGCTGTGCCGGGCGCGGGGGGTCCCGTTTATTCTGGATGCGGCGCAATCCGCCGGGAGCCTGCCCGTAAAGCTGGGGGAGCTGGGGGCGGAATTCATCGCCATGCCGGGGCATAAGGGCCTGCTGGGCCCCCAGGGGACGGGACTGCTGCTGTGCGCCGGGGAGACCACGCCGCTGCTGTATGGTGGGACGGGCAGCGAATCCATCCAGAAGGATATGCCGGAGCTCCTGCCGGAGCGGCTGGAGGCAGGAACGCAGAACGTACCCGGTGCGGCGGGACTGGAGGCGGGCATGCGCTATGTGATGCAGCATATGCCTGCCATCAGCCGGGCGGAGCACCGGCAGGCCCGGCGCTGTGCCGGAGGGCTGGAGACGCTGGGAATGCGGGTATTTTCCGGCGCGCATCAGGCGGGGACCCTCTCCTTTGTGCCGCGGATGGATTGCGAGCAGGCGGCGGAGCTCCTGGCCCGCCGGGGGATCGCAGTGCGGGCGGGGCTGCACTGCGCGCCGCTGGCGCATGAAAGCGCCGGGACGCTGGAAACGGGCACCGTCCGGGTCAGCTTCGGCCCAGACGCCGCCGACTGGCAGACGGATGCCCTCCTGACGGCGGTGCGCCGGGGCCTTTCCGGGCAGCACGGAACCGGATGAGCACTTTGCAAATTTTCAGGGCAGGAAACCAGAGGAATTCCCCGGTTTCCTGCCCTGTTTTCAGAGGCATTGATGCATTTATTTTATATAGATAGGATGTCTATTTTGCGGCATGCCCCTTTATCAGCACCCGGAGGCCATATGCGCCTGACCTCCGGAATGTGATCGTTTTTCTCAGATCAGGCCGCTCTCCTTCAGCAGCAGTTCAACATCGGTGCCCTGCAGCTTCTTAACGGCGATCTTCAGTGCTTCGCGCTCCATGAAGGACAGGTCGGCATCCTTCAGAGGCTTCTTATCCAGGGCATAGTAGCAGGCCCGCAGCAGCTCCCGGACATCGTACTTGCTGCCCCAGACCTCGGGCACGCCCCGGTCGATGTCCAGCAGGGTATACACGGCCTCCATGCCGGTACGCATGGAATACTCGGTGGTGAAAATGGTGTCTCTGGGGGTCTCGGCGAACTGGCCCAGGAAGGCGAAGTTCACTGCGCCTTCGGGCACCACCAGGGGACGGTCGCTCCACTTTCTGGGCTGGAAGAAGGCATTGATATAGGGCATATAGCAGGTAGTGGTGTTGCAGGCATCCTTGGCCAGGTCTGCAATCCGCTCCTGGGGCACGCCGATGTGGTACAGCCACTCCCGGCAGATTTCCTCGCCGGTGCATTCCCGCATGGCTTTCTTCACATAGTTGCCCTCTACATTGGTGTGCAGGCCGTACAGCCACACCAGCACCAGGCCCTTGTCCTGGGACTTGAACTGGGGCTGGCGGTTGATGGTCCAGCTGAGATACCAGTTGTCCACGCTGTCCTTAACGGTGACGATGCCGCCGGTGGTAACCTTACCCTCCCGGGGGTCCCGCTTGCAGATGTTCATGATATATTTCAGGACTTCCTCGTTGGAGGTGGCCACGGTGGCGCTCATCCAGTTGGTGGCCTCCACGTCGGAGCAGAAGGCATCGGGGTTGCCGTATTCGCCGTGGTCTGCCTGGGCGGCGATGGCCTTCCACATATCCCAGGACTCGCCCTTGCCGTTTTCAACGCCGCTGAG
Source organism: uncultured Oscillospiraceae bacterium (assembly GCA_934567355.1). Classification (GTDB taxonomy): domain Bacteria; phylum Bacillota; class Clostridia; order Oscillospirales; family Oscillospiraceae; genus Faecousia. The sequence continues at coordinate 150,352 of CAKTJC010000001.1, read as the reverse complement.
GTCCGGGGCGTGGGTCTGGTCGCCGTAGCAGGAGGTGTCGGTGCAGCAGCCGTTGGTGATGAACACCAGGTCGTCCTCAATCAGGTCGATGGTCTGCTCCTGGCCGTCCTTTACATACACAATCTGCTTGGCCACCCGCTTGCCGTTCTCCTTCTCGATCACCACGTTCTTTACGTCCATGCCGTATTCAATCTTCACGCCGTGGCTTTCCAGGTACTTCACCAGGGGCAAAATCATGCTCTCGTACTGGTTGTACTTGGTGAACCGCAGGGCGGAGAAATCGGGCAGGCCGTCGATGTGGTGGACATAGCGGCACAGGTAGCGCTTCATCTCCAGGGCGCTGCTCCACTTCTGGAAGGCGAACATGGTCTGCCAGTACAGCCAGAAATTGGTGCTCCAGAAGGAGTCGGGCAGCACGTCGGAAATCTTCTTGCCCTCCAGGGCCTCCTCGGGGGTGAGGAACAGCTTGGACAGCGCCATGGCAGAGGCCTTGTCCAGCTCGAACTTCTTATCGGTGTGGGCATCCTGGCCGCAGTTCACCGTGGCCCGGCACAGGGAGTAGTTGGGGTCGTGCTTGTTCAGCCAATAGTACTCATCCAGCACGGAGACACCCGGGGTCTCGATGCTGGGCACATCCCGGAAGGTATCCCACATGATTTCAAAGTGGTTGTCCATTTCCCGGCCGCCCCGCATGAAGAAGCCCTTGGTCACGTCCTTGCGGCCGTCGCAGCTGCCGCCGGCCAGATCCAGCTTTTCCAGCAGGTGGATGTGCTCGCCCTTCATCTGGCCGTCACGCACCAGGTAGAAGGCGGCGGTGAGCCCGGCCAGGCCGGTGCCGATGACGTAGGCAGACTTTTTATCCACATCCTTGGGCTTTTCGGGATGGGCAAAGGATTCGTAGGTTCCGGCAGAATAATACATAATGTTACCTCCATTTGGTATTGTTTGTTTGTCTTGATGGCTTTATTATACCCCGATTTTTTATTGGAACAATAGACAGAAAAACCCCAGTGACCAAACTTTAGTCACTGGGGAAGAAGGTGTATAAATTTTTATCAAACCGCCGGATTTGATAAAACCCGGGGCTTTATAGGGCGAAGCGCAGCAGCGCCTCCCGGATGGAGCCCTTCATCAGCCGGGCCAGGGGCTCTACAATCTCCTCGGGCTGGGTGCGCATATCCTCCCGAATCCAGTCCATCATAATGCCGATGAAAACATAGCCGTACACCCGGGCGATGAACGCCTTGTCCTCCTCCCGGACGACGAGACCAGCGGCCTCTTCATCGATGACGCCCATCAGGAGACTGTCCACCAGGGGCCTGAGATAGGTCTCCACCCGCTCCTGATGGACGCAGCGGTAGACGTTCAGGATGAAGGGCTTGTTCTCCCGCACCGCCTCGAAGATCTGCAGAAAACCCTGCTGCCAGGTGCCGCAGGTTTTCTTCTCTGCCAGCGCCTGCCGGGCATCCTCCATGCACGACCACTCTACCAGGTCGTAGATGTGCTTGAAGTGGTAGTAAAAGGTCATGCGGCTGATGCCGCAGTCCTCGGCGATGTCGCCCACGGTGATTTTGGTCAGCGGCTTTTGCAGCAGCAGATTTTTCAGCGACTGCTCCAGCGCCCGCTTTGTGATCTGTGACATATCGAGCGCTCCTTACTGTGCATTGTCTGCCGCGGCGGCAAGCCTGCTCTCTTCCTCCCGGTAGAATTTCAGGTACTGATCCATATAGAGCTTATAGGTGATGGAAAACAGCGCGGTGCGCAGAAGCTCCTTTTCCTCGGTGTGGGTGGTGCCGATCTCACTGGGGGCGGGACTGAGACCGCAGACATAGCGCAGGAGATTTTCCAGCTCCGCGCAGAAATAGTCGTAGGCGGTCTCCAGATCATAGGATCTGCGCTGCACCTGCATCATCAGGCGGATGTCCTCCAGACTCATGGCCGTCTTGATGTAGGAAAGCACCATCAGATAGGCAATGGATTCCTGCCAGTAGGCTTTTTTGACGGGGCCGGGGATGAGGTGCTGCTTTACATAGTTGCTCACCATGGAGCCGGTGAGGGGCGTGGGAACATAGCGGGAGGTGTAGCGGGTCAGCTGTTCCAGCCGCAGGCCGATGTCCGGCAGCTCCCGGTAGCGGGGCAGATGGAATCCGGCCACATATTCTTCCAGCTGGCGGCGGCTTTCTTCGGTCATAGGCATACCTCCTCAACTTCTGAACATTCTATAACATTTTTGAAAACCTGTCAATCGGTTTTTGAAAACTGGATTGACAGGTATTTGAAACCGTGCTATTATGTCCGGGAGAAAAAAGTCACGGAGGGTGAGATGATGATCAAACTGATTGCCGATTCCTCGTCCGATTGCCCGGCGCTGGCCGGAATTCCGGCAGCGTATGTGCCGCTGGTGATCTCCACCGAAGCGCGCAGCTTCACGGACGATGGGACGCTGAATGTGGGGGATATGCTCAGCTATCTGGCGGAGCACAAGGGAAGGTCGTATACCGCCTGCCCCAGCGTGGATGCATGGCTGCGCGCCTTTGAGGGCGGGGACGAAATTTATGTTGTGACCATCACCAGCGCCCTTTCCGGATCGTTCAATTCCGCCATGGCGGCGCGGATGCTGTACCGGCAGGAGCACCCCGAGGCAAAGGTGGCGGTGTTCGACAGCCGGAGCACCGGCCCGGAGCTGCACCTGATCCTGGAAAAGCTCCAGGACTGCATTGCCCGCGGTCTGCCCTTTGAGCAGACGGTGCAGGAGGTGGAAGCCTATCAGCAGCACACTGGGCTGCTGTTCTGCCTGCATTCCCTGCACAATATGGCGCAGAACGGCCGGGTGAACAAGGTCGTTGCCGCCGCCGTGGGCGTGCTGGGCATCCGCATCGTGGGCAAGGCCAGCGACGAGGGAACCCTTGCCCAGCTGGCAAAATCCCGGGGCGACCGCAAGGCGCTGCCGGAGATGATCGAGCAGATGCGCCAGGCAGGCTATACCGGCGGAAAGGTACGCCTGACCCATGTGGAAAATCCCGCGCTGGCAGACAGCTTTGCCGGGCAGCTCCTGGCAGCCTGGCCGGATGCCGATGTGCAGATCGCTGCCAGCACCGGCCTGTGCAGCTACTATGCGGAATCCGGCGCGATCATGGTCGGCTTTGAGCACGAATAATATGAGGAAACCCTGAATAAATCGTCTTCTGCTGGGTGGCAAATCTTCTGCCGCCGGCTCTTGCCGATTTCATCAGAGTTTCCCCTATAGCCTGCATAAAACAAGACGAGAGAGTCCATCCGGCAAAGGGGGCTCTCTTGTTTTTTGTGTGTTTAAGAGGCTGCTGCAAAATTCGTTTTTGCGGCAGCCCCTTTTCAGCCGTTCACGACTTTACTTGTTCAGGATCCCCATGAACTCCTCGCCGGTGATGGTTTCCTTTTCGTAGAGGAATTTTGCCAGCTCGTCCAGCTTCTGGCGGTTGTCCTCCAGAATTTTGACGGCTTTTTCGTGCTGCTGCTTGACCAGGGAGATCACCCGATCGTCAATCTTGGCCTGCATCTCGGCAGAGCAGACCAGGGAGGCGTCGCCGCCCAGGTACTGGTTGTTGACGGTTTCCAGCGCTACCATGCCGAATTCCTCGCTCATGCCGTACTGGGTGATCATGGCGCGCGCCAGCTTGGTGGCCTGCTCGATGTCGTTGGAAGCGCCGGTGGTGATGGATTGGAACACCACTTCCTCGGCAGCCCGGCCGCCGGTCAGGGTGGCGATCTTGTTTTCCATCTCCTCCTTGGTCATCAGGTAATGGTTGCCCTCGTCCACCTGCATGGTGTAGCCCAGCGCGCCGGAGGTGCGGGGGACGATGGTGATCTTCTGCACCGGGGCGGAGTGATTTTGCAGGGCGGCGACCAGGGCGTGGCCGATCTCATGGTAGGAGACAACCAGCTTCTCGTGGTCGGTGAGGATGGCGTTCTTCTTCTGATAACCGGCGATCACGACCTCGATGCTCTCTTCCATATCAGCCTGGGTGACGCAGGGGCGGCCGTCCCGCACCGCCCGCAGGGCGGCTTCGTTGACGATGTTGGCAAGCTCTGCGCCGGAAGCACCGGCGGCCATCCGGGCGATCTGGGTGAAGTCCACATTGTCGGCGATCTTGACCTTTTTCGCGTGCACCTTCAGAATTTCCTCCCGCCCCTTCAGGTCGGGCAGCTCCACGGGCACCCGGCGGTCAAACCGGCCGGGACGGGTCAGCGCAGGGTCAAGGGATTCGGGGCGGTTGGTGGCGGCCAGAATGATAACGCCGCTGTTGCCCTCGAAGCCGTCCATTTCGGTCAGCAATTGGTTCAGGGTCTGCTCCCGCTCGTCGTTGCCGCCGTAAGCGCCGGAATTGCGCTTCTGGCCGATGGCGTCGATCTCGTCAATGAACACAATGCAGGGAGCCTTCTCCTTGGCCTGACGGAACAGGTCGCGCACCTTGGAGGCACCCATGCCCACGAACATCTCCACAAATTCCGAGCCGGACATGGAGAAGAAGGGGACGTTTGCCTCGCCGGCTACCGCCTTGGCCAGCATGGTCTTGCCGGTTCCCGGAGGACCCACCAACAGGATGCCCTTGGGCATGGAGGCACCGATTTCCCTGTATTTATCGGGATTGTGGAGATATTCCACGATCTCGGTCAGGTTTTCCTTGGCTTCATCTTCACCGGCCACGTCGGCAAATTTGATGCCCTCGGAGGATTTGACATATACCTTGGCGTTGGACTTGCCCATGTTGAACATCATGGAATTGCCGCCGCCAATTTTCTCCACCATTTTGCGGGACATGAAATTGCCGATGGCGATGAAGAGCACCAGGGGCAGCACCCAGCTGAGGATATTCACCAGCAGGGAGGTCTGCTCGATCTCCACGCCGGAGGTGGAGACCCCGGCGTCCAGCAGCCGCTGGAGCAGGTCGCTGTCCGGCACCATGGCGGTTTTGTACACGGTGCGCCCGTCACTGCCGGTGAAGAGGATGCGGTTATCCTGCTCCTGGATCTCCGCCTGGGCGACCTTGCCCTCCTGCACCATGGTCACGAAGGTGTTGTAGTCCACCGCCTTGATGCTGTGCTCCGCCAGCCAGGGCATGGCTAGCATGTTGAAGAGCATCAGCGCGACCAGGACGATGATATAGTAGAAAATCAGCGGTTTTTGGGGGTTCTTGACTTCATTCATCAATTGCCTCTCCCTCCTATTTTTATGTACGGGAATATTTTACCATACCCCCGGTGAAAAGCAACATGGCAGCAATGAGATTTTGAAAAATTTAACATTTCCCACTTCCCCTGCCGAATCGTGCGGCGGAGGGCAGATTAAATTTTATGCAGAATTTCTATTGCCATCAATTGCGTTTTCCGCTATAATAAAAAAGATACTAGGCAAGTATACGCTGACGGACGGAGCGCCTCACTTTCGGCGTAAATTTGTTTCAATATAAAGGATGAATCTCCCATGGAAATGATACAATCCATTCTTCAGCAGCTGGGCAGAATGCGCTGGTCGGACTACCTGGACATTGCACTGGTTGCATTTTTGATTTATAAGCTGCTCCCCCTGGTCAGAACCTCCAGCGCCGTGCGCATTGCGGGGGTGGTGGTGGCGATGGTGGTGCTGTCCGCCGTCACCGGCCTGCTGGAGCTGTACACCATCAACTTTATATTGAATCAGGTCATGTCCGTGGGCTTCTTGGCGCTGGTGATCCTGTTCCAGCCGGAGCTGCGGCGGATGCTGGATCACCTCAGCGGCAGCGTGCGGCTGCGCAGCTTTTTCGGCGGGGCAAAGCCCGTGGCGCAGATGGATGCCGTGATCTCCCAGACCGTTATGGCCTGCGAGACCATGAGCCGGGAGAAGGTGGGCGCGCTGATCGTGTTTGCACGGGAGGTGCGGCTGGATGAATATTTCAAAACCGGCAGCCTGATCGACGGCATCGTGTCCGAGCAGCTCATCCGCAATATCTTCTTCCCCAAGGCCGCCCTGCACGACGGCGCAATGATTATCCGGGACGGGAAGATCGCGGCGGCGGGCTGCGTGCTGCCACTGTCCGACAGCAGCCATTTGAGCGCGGATCTGGGCACCCGGCACCGGGCGGGCGTGGGCATGAGCGAGGCTTCCGATGCGGTGGTGGTCATCGTATCCGAGGAGACCGGCACCATCTCCGTGGCGGTGGACGGCATGCTCAAGCGCCATTTGGCGCCCCAGACCCTGGAGCGTCTGCTGCACACCGAGCTGTGCCCCGACACTGCCTCCGAGGAAGAGAATAACCTTGCCGCCCGCCTGCGCAGCAAGCTGCGCCGTGGGGAAGGGGAGAAGCACAATGAAAAATAAATTTGCCGCCGCCGCGCTTTCCGTGGTGATCGCAACGCTGCTGTGGCTGTATGTGATCACCACCGTCAGTCCCGGCACCAAGCAGACCTTCTATAATATCCCACTGGTGCTGGGCAACGAATCCGTCCTGACCGAGCGGGGGCTGATGATTACTTACCAGTCTGCCACCTCCGTGAATCTGGAGCTGTCCGGCACCCGTACCGACCTGGCGAAGGTCAATGCCGGCAACATCACCGTGAAGGCGGACCTGTCCAATATCTATGAGCCGGGCAATCAGATCGCCGTGAGCTACACCACCTCCTTCCCGGGCAACGTGGCGAACAACGCCTTCGTGACCGAGTCCCGCAGCCCCTCCAGAATTTATCTGAATGTGGAGCGCCGGGTATCCAAGTCCATCCCGGTGGAGGTCAAGTGGGGCGGTTCCGTGCCGGACGGTTTTATTGCCGACCGGGAAAATAAGCTGCTGGAATATCCCACCGTTCAAATTTCCGGGCCGGAATCCGTGGCAAACCAGATTGAAAAGGCCGTGATCGAGGTGGATCTGACCGACCAGCGGGAATCCATCAGCTGGGACAGCTCATATACTCTGTGTAACGGAGCGGACGAGCCGGTGGATGCGGAGCTGATCACTACCGATGTCGACCAGATCCATTTGGAGGTGCGCATTCAGCGCGTCAAGGACATCGCCCTGACCTACCATCTGGTGGAGGGCGGCGGCGCGAAAGCGGAAAATGTGGAGATTTCGCTGAGCACCGACAAGATCCGCGTCTCCGGCAGTGAGGCGGCGCTGGATCTAATGGGCGATCAGCTGGTGGTGGGAACCATTGACCTTTCCGAGGTTGCCTCCAATATGAACAAGACCTTTACCATACCGCTGGAGGAAGGCATTACCAATCTCACCGGTATTTCCGAGGTGACAGCCACCATTACGCTAAAGGGACTGAGCACCAAGGAATTCCAGATCAGTCAGATCACTCCCGTCAATGTTCCCGATGGGCTGGAGGTTGAGCTGATTACGCAGGTTCTAAATCTGCGTGTGCGCGGCCCCGTTGACCAGATTGCCAGACTGAAGCTTGGGGACGTGAGGGTGGTGGTGGACTTCACGGGTGCTGAAATCGGCACCACTACCTTCCCGGTGCGGGCGGTGTTCACCGATGGCTTCCGCGATGTGGGAATTCTGGGTACGCTGAGCGTATCGGCCAGCGTGATGGAGGCCGGAACTCTGGCCGAGCAGACCGAAGCATCCAGCGAACCCGAAGCAGTGGGATGATAAACGAACCAGAAAAGAGGAGCACGATGACCATGGTGAAAAGCATGACCGGCTACGGCCGCGCCGTAGAGACGGTGAACGGAAGAGAATTTACCGTCGAGATCCGCAGCGTCAACAATCGCTATCTGGACTGCACCGTCAAGCTGCCCCGCACCCTGTCCTTTGCGGAGGACGCGGTGAAGCAGGCGGTGAAGGGCACCATTTCCAGGGGCAAGGTGGATGTATTTGTCTCCCAGCGCGCCGAGGGCGTGCCGGATGTGACCGTCAGCCTGAACCGGGATGTGGCGGCTGCCTATATTCAGGCCATGCGCCAGATGGCGGAGGAATTCAAAATACGGGAGGACATCTCCGTTGCCCTGATCTCCCAGATGAGCGACGTGTTCACCGTGGATAAGCCCCAGGTGGACGAGGAGCAGCTCCTGAGCGACCTGATGCAGGTGGTGCGGCACGCCCTGGAGGGCTTCGACGCCATGCGCTCCAGAGAGGGCGATGCGCTGAAGGCCGACCTGAGCGGCCGGGGCAATACCATCCGGGGGCTGGTTTCCCAGGTGGAGGCCGGAAATGTCCAGACGGTGGCGGATTATCGCGCCCGCCTGTACCAGAAGCTGCAGGAGGTGCTTGCCAATACCGCCATCGACGAAAGCCGCGTTCTGACGGAGGCCGCCATCTTTGCCGATAAGGTGGCCGTGGACGAGGAGACCGTCCGTCTGCGCAGCCATCTGGAGCAGATGGATTCCATGCTGTCCGGCGGCGGCGCCATCGGGCGGAAGCTGGATTTCCTGCTTCAGGAGATGAACCGGGAGGCCAATACCATCGGCTCCAAATGCACCGACCTTCGCCTTGCCCGCGTGGTGGTGGACATCAAGGCTGAGCTGGAGAAGATCCGCGAGCAGACCCAGAATATTGAGTGATTTCCGCCGGGCGGCATCTTAAGGAAAAGGATGGCTTTTCATGAAGCTTGTGAATATCGGCTTTGGCAGCCTGGTTTCCGCCGGACGGATCCTGGCGGTGGTCGACCCCGACTCCGCGCCCATCAAGCGTGTGGTGCAGGAGGCACGGGATCGGGGCATGCTGATCGACGCCTCCTATGGCCGCAAGACCCGGGCGGTGCTGCTGATGGATACCGACCATGTGATTTTGTCGGCGCTGACCACCCAGGTGGTGGGCGACCGCTGGCAGGGAAAACTAAGTGAAGAGGAAAATACAGAGGAGAATGCGCAATGAGTGAAGGAAAGCTGTTCGTCATTTCCGGACCCTCCGGCGTGGGGAAGGGCACGGCGCTGGAGATCGCCATGAAGCGGAAGCCGGATCTGTCCTTTTCCGTATCTGCCACGACCCGTGCGCCCCGCCCCGGCGAGGTGGAGGGGAAGAGCTATACCTTTATCACCGTGGAGCAATTCAAGGAAATGATCGCTCAGGATGCATTCCTGGAATACGACGAGCACAACAAGACCTTCTATGGCACGCCCCGCGCCCAGCTGGCGGAGAAACGAGCCAGAGGACCGGTGTTTCTGGATATTGACCCCATGGGGGCAAAACGGGTGCGCCAGGCAGTGCCGGACTGCACGCTGATTTTCATCATGCCGCCTTCCATGGAGGAGCTGGAGCGGCGCCTGCGGGGGCGGGGCGATACCTCGGAGGAGCAGATCCAGATTCGCCTGGCGCGGGCGCAATGGGAAATTGACCAGGCTCCCTGGTACGACTATGTGGTCGTCAACCGGAAACCGGAGCAGTGCGCCGATGAGATCCTGAATATCATCGGATAAATTTGCTGATCCCTCCCTTCTTTGGGAAGAATTCATATATCAATTCATTTTTGGAGGCTTTAATATGCTTTATCCCCCTGTTGCTGATTTGCTCAAGACGATCGAGAGCCGTTATCTGCTGGTAAACCTGGTGGCGCACCGCGCCCGCCAGATCGCTGCCGAGGCGGAGGCGCTGAACGAAGATCTGCCGGAAAAGCCTGTCACCATGGCCATTCAGGAGGTCGCCGACGGCGAACTGACCGCCTATGTGAAGGAAGAGTACAAAAATTAAGTCATTGCTGAATGTCCGGAGGGCTTATGATTGGAAAAATAGCAGTCAGCGCGGCTGTGTTTGCCATTGACAAGCCCTATTCCTACCGCATCCCGGAGGGAATGGAGCTGCAGCCCGGCCATCGGGTTCAGCTGCCCTTCGGCCGCGCCAACAAGATGACCGAGGGCATCGTCCTTTCCGTGGAAGCGGGGGACGGGGCGGGGCTGAAAAGTGTGGCGCGGGTGCTGGATGACGCGCCCATGCTCACCCGGCGCCAGCTGCTCCTGGCGGGCTTTCTGCGGGAGCGGTATTTCTGCACCTTTTTCGATGCCGTCCGCGCCATGCTCCCGGCGGGGGCATGGTTCCATACCAGAGTTACCTTTTCCCTCACTGCCGACCGCGGCTGGGAAGCTGCCGCCATCCGCAAGGAAGGCGCGCGGGAGGTTCTGCAGCTGCTGCAATCGCTGGGCGGCGAGGCGGAGGAAGAGGCGCTTCGCCCTGCTGCCGCCTCCGATGAGGCTTTTGCCGGGGCGCTGGAATATCTTCTGCGGAAAAAGTGGATTTCGACCCAGCAGGAGTTCCGTCCGCGCATCGGCGACAAGACGGAGATGGTCGCGACTCTGGCCGTTCCCGGGGAGCAGGCGCAGGAGTTTGCCGCCTCCCGCCCCAAATCTGCCGCCATGCAGCGCAGCGTTCTGGAGCTGCTGGCCAGCGTGGGCAGCGGCGCGGTAAAGGACATCTGCTATTACACCGGCGCATCCCCCGCAACGGTACGGCGGCTGGAAGCGCTGGGCTATGTCACCCTGTCCCAGCGCAGCGTGCTTCGCTGCCGGGAGATCAAGCCCGCCGAAATCGACGGGGAGCTGATTCTGAACGCAGAGCAGCAGGCCGCCTTTCAGGGGCTCAGCCAGCAAATGGATGCCGAAGCGCCCGGCGTGGCGCTGCTGTACGGCGTCACCGGCTCCGGCAAGACCTCCGTTTACATCCGCCTGATCCAGCGCTGCCTGGAAATGGGGAAGAGCGCCCTGCTTCTGGTGCCGGAAATCGCCCTTACCCCCCAGCTTTTGGGGCTGATGGCCGCCTGGTTCGGCTCCAGCGTGGCGGTGCTCCACAGCAGCCTGGGAATGGGCGAGCGCTACGACCAGTGGAAGCGGGTAAAGAGCGGGGATGCCAGAGTGATCGTGGGCACCCGCTCCGCCGTGTTTGCCCCCTGCGAAAGTCTGGGCGTCATCATCCTGGACGAGGAGCAGGAGCATTCCTATAAATCCGAAAATTCCCCCCGCTACTGCGCCCGTGAGGTCGCCATGTGGCGGGGTGTCAAGGAGCATACCCTGGTGCTGCTGGGCTCTGCCACGCCCAGCGTGGAGAGTATGTATCATGCAAAAAAAGGGGATTATTCCCTATATACCCTGCACAGCCGCTACAACGGCCGCCCGCTCCCCCGGGTGGAGATCGTGGACATGCGGGAAGAGATCAAGATGGGCAACGACCTGACCCTCAGCGACTCCCTCCGCCAGCAGCTTTACGACAACTGGACAGCGGGCAATCAGACCGTGCTCCTGCTCAACCGCCGGGGCAACAGCCGTGCACTGGTGTGCGTGGACTGCCGGGAGGTGCCTCAGTGCCCCCGGTGCTCCCTGGCTATGACCTACCACAGCGCCAATGGCCGCTTGATGTGCCACTACTGCGGCTTTTCCCAGCCGGTTCCCCGGCGCTGCCCCAAGTGCGGCGGGCCGCTCAAGCCCATGGGCACCGGCACGCAGAAGGTGGAGCAGGAATTAAAAACGCTTTTCCCGGACATGACGGTGGATCGGATGGACGCCGATACCGTCAGCGCCGTGAATACACACGAAAAGATATTGGAGCATTTTCAGAAGGAGCACGTGGCGGTGCTCCTGGGCACCCAGATGGTGGCGAAGGGCTTGAACCTGCCCAAGGTCACGCTGGTCGGCGTGCTGGATGCCGACCTCTCCCTGTACACCGGCGGCTACCGGGCGGGGGAGACCACCTTCAATCTGCTGACCCAGGTGGTGGGCAGAGCCGGACGGGGCGAGGAAGCAGGCCGCGCGGTGCTGCAGACCATGACCCCCAACCACCGGCTGATCCAGCTGGCTGCCAACCAGGATTACGACGGGTTTTATGACCTGGAGATCCAGCTGCGGCAGATGCAGAATGCGCCTCCCTTCGGCGACCGGCTGATGGTCACCTTCCAGGGAGAGGACGAGACCGCCGTGCTGCGCAGCGCGGTCAAATTCCGGGACAGCCTCCTGCAGTGCCTGGCGCAGCCGGACTACCGGAGCGAGAAGATGAACGTTCTCGGCCCTGCCCCCTGTCCGGTGCCGAAGATCAACTACCACTACCGCTACCGCCTCACCGTCTGCGGGAGCATGGATAGACCCATGCGCTTCCTGCTGGCCTGGCTCCTGCGTCAGTTCGCCAAGGACAAGGGAAGCCGCGGCGTCACCGCCTATGCGGATGTGAACGGGTTTGAATAGTGCCCTCCGGGAGGCAGGTTCTTTCAGAAAGTAAGCAATTATAGAGATTGGGAGATAAAACATGGGATTACGTAAGATTTTGACCGCTGACGATCCGGCGCTGCATAAGGTTTGCAGACCGGTGGAAAAATTTGACCGCCGGCTGCACAAGCTGCTTGACGACATGCGCCAGACGCTGGCAGAGGCCAACGGCGTGGGCTTGGCTGCCCCCCAGGTGGGGATCCTGCGCCGGGTGGTGATCGTGGATACCGGCGAGGAGATTCTGGAGCTGGTGAACCCGGAGCTGCTGGAAACCAGCGGCGAGCAGGAGGGAGCCGAGGGCTGCCTCAGCGTGCCGGGGAAGTACGGTCTGGTCAAGCGCCCCAATTATGCCAAGGTACGCGCCCAGGACAGAAACGGAGCGTGGTTCGAGGCCGAGGGCGAGGAGCTGATCGCCCGCTGCTTCTGCCATGAGCTGGATCATCTGGACGGCATTATGTATACCGAGATCATGGAACGCTTCCTGACGGACGAAGAGCTGGAAGCGGAAGCGGAGGAATAAGCTTGCGAGTTGTTTTCATGGGCACGCCGGACATTGCCGCAACGTGCCTGAAAAAAATCCTGGCAGACGGATTCCAGGTGGTGGGTGTTTACACCCAGCCTGACCGCCCCAAGGGGCGGGGCATGAAGCTGGTGGCTTCCCCGGTGAAGCTGGTGGCGCAGGAGGCGGGGATTCCCGTGTTCCAACCGGAAAACTTCCGGGAGGAGGAGACCGTGCAGCAGCTGCGGGACTTGAAGCCCGATGTGTGCGCCGTGGTGGCCTATGGCCGCATCCTGCCCCAGAAGGTGCTGGATGTGCCCACCCTGGGCTGCATCAACATTCACGCCAGCGTGCTGCCCAAATACCGCGGCTCTGCCCCCTATCAGTGGGCGGTGCTGGACGGACTGACCGAAACCGGCGTGACCGCCATGTATCTGGTGCGGGAAATGGATGCCGGTGATATTATCGACGTGTCCAAGACCCCCATTGGGGAAAATGAGACTGCCGGCGAGCTGCTCGATCGGCTGGCGGTGCTGGGTGCGGATTTGCTGAGTAAGACCCTGGGGCGGTTTGCCTCCGGGGAGCAGATTCCCCGCACCCCTCAGGACGAAAGCCAGGTGAGCTTTGCGCCCATGCTGGACAAAGCCATGTGTCCTATTGACTGGAACAAGACTGCCCAGCAGATTCACAACCAGGTGCGGGGGCTGCATCCCTGGCCGGTTGCCACCATGGAGTTAAACGGCACCCAGTTTAAGGTGCATGAAACCAGAGTGGTGGAGGGGCAGGGCGTTCCCGGCTCTGTGCTGGAACTGAACAAGCACGGGCTGGTGATTGCCTGCGGTCAGGGTGCCATTGAGATTCGCTCCCTGCAAGCCCAGGGCGGCAAGCGGATGAACGCGCCGGATTATTTCCGGGGTCATCCCCTGGACGCTTAAATGAGCGCCAGAGAGACGGCGCTGCAAGCGCTGATTGCCTGCCGGAAAAACGGCGCCTGGTCAAACGGGGCACTGAAGCAGCTCATCGCCAGGGACCGGCTGGATGCCCGGGATGCGGCGCTGGCCACCCGGCTGTGCTATGGGGTGGTGCAGAACCGGGGGAAGTTAGATTTCTATCTGCGGCAGCTGCTCACCGGAAAAATCACCAATCTGCATCCCGTGGTGCGGGACATTCTCCACCTGGGGCTGTATCAGCTTCATGAAATGGACAAAATTCCGGAAAGTGCCGCCGTCAATGAGTCGGTGGAGCTGGCAAAGAAATATTGCAAGGGGCAAAAAAACGCCCCGGCGCTGGTCAACGCGGTGCTGCGCAACGCAGCCCGCACCCTGGGTTCTTGGCAGGAGCCGGTTTCCTATGCCGACCGCTACAGCCACCCGGACGCGCTCATTACTCTGCTGAAACAGAGTTTGCCAAAGGGAATGCTGGAGCCTATGCTCGTTGCCGACAACACGGCTCCCCCGGTTACCGTCCAGGTGAATACCCAAAAGACCACCGCCCAGGCATTAAAGGCCGCCCTGGAAGCCCAGGGCATCACCTGTGATTATCACCCCTGGATGCCGGACTGCCTGGTGCTGTCCGGCCTGGGGAACCTGGAACGCCTGGAAGAATTTAATGCAGGTTACTTTTATGTGCAGGACCCGGCCTCCAAGCTCAGCGTGCTGTGCGCGGAGCTGCAACCGGGCTGGAAGGTGCTGGATTGCTGCGCCGCCCCTGGCGGCAAGAGCTTTGCCGCCGCCGTCAGCATGGCGGGAACGGGCAGCATTACCTCCTGCGACATCTACCCCCACAAGGCAGAGCTGATTGCAGCGGGGGCAAAGCGGCTGGGCTTTGAAAACATCACCGCCCTGTGCCGGGATGCCACGGAAGAAAAGCCGGAATGGAATGGCGCATTTGATGCCGTCCTGGCGGACGTGCCCTGCTCCGGCCTGGGCATCATCCGGAAAAAACCGGACATTCGCTATAAAGATTTGTCGGAACTGGCGCAGCTGCCCCCCTTGCAGGAGAAAATCCTGGAGGTGCAGTCCCGGTTTGTGCGCCCCGGCGGGGTGCTGCTGTATTCCACCTGCACCGTGCTCCCGCGGGAAAATGAGCAGGTGGTGGAGCACTTTCTGGAAGCCCACCCGGAATTTTGCCGGGAGCCGCTCCCGTTGCCGGAACCCCTGCCGAAGAACGACACCGGGATGCTCACCCTGATTCCCGGTCAATACGATACCGACGGCTTTTTCATCTGCCGTCTGCGGAGGAAGCAATGAACTTAAAATCCATGACGCTGCCGGAGCTGAGCGCCCTGCTCAAAGAAATGGGGCAGCCTGCCTTCCGGGCAAAGCAGCTGTATGGCTGGCTGCACCGGGGCGTTCGCTCCTATGAGGAGATGACCAATCTCCCCGGGGCGCTGCGGGCAGCGCTGGCGGAAAAATACCCCATCAATGCCCCCACGGTGGTGCGCCGCCAAGAGTCCCAAAAGGACGGCACCATCAAATACCTCTGGCAGCTGTCCGACGGCAACTGCGTGGAAACGGTGCTGATGCGCTATCACTACGGCAATACCGTGTGCATCTCCACCGAGGTGGGCTGCCGCATGGGCTGCGCTTTCTGCGCCTCCACCATCGGCGGCTTGGTGCGGCGGCTGGAACCCTTTGAGATGCTGGATGAGGTGCTGTTCACCCAGGTGGATTCCGGGCTGCCCATTTCCCATATTGTGCTTATGGGCATCGGCGAGCCGCTGGATAATTTTGATAACGTCATGCGCTTTTTGGAGCTGGTGAACAGCCCTGATGGCATGAATATTTCCATGCGCCACATCAGCCTGTCCACCTGCGGACTGGTGCCCAAGATTGACGAGCTGGCGAAGCGGAAATTGCAGCTGACCCTGTCCGTTTCCCTCCATGCCCCCAATGATGCGGTGCGCAGCACCATCATGCCGGTGAACAAGGCCTATCCCAGCCAGGAGCTGCTGGATGCCTGCCGCCGGTATTATGCCGAGACCTCCCGGCGCATTTCCTTTGAATACGCCATGATTGACGGGGTCAACGATTCGGTGGACAATGCGAAGGAGCTGATCCGCCGGCTAAAGGGGCTGCCTGCCCATTTCAATCTGATTCCGCTCAACCATGTGGAGGAAAGTCCCTTAAAGCCCAGCGGCAAGGCAGCGGTAGCCCTGTTCCAGAAGACCTTGGAGGATGCGGGCATCCCTGCCACCGTCCGCCGGACGCTGGGCGGGGACATCGATGCCTCCTGCGGACAGCTGAGAAGAAAATATACGCAGTGTAAGCAGTAAAGACAGAACGAGACAGACGAGGTGATCGCCCATGCAGAGCTGGGGCTTGACGGACAAGGGCTGTGTCCGCAAAATGAATCAGGATGCCTATGAGATCCGGCAGCTGGATAAAAATTCCCTGCTGTGTGTGGTCTGCGACGGCATGGGCGGCGCAAAATCCGGCAACGTTGCAAGCTCTCTGGCAGCGGATGTGTTCAGCCAGGAGATCGAGCGCACCTGGACGCCCAACATGGAATGGGACAAGGCAGACCAGATGCTCAAAAGCGCCGTGAAGCTTGCCAATTTTACGGTTTACGACCAGGCCAGCCAGTTCGAGGAATTCAGCGGCATGGGCACCACGTTGGTCGCCGCGCTGGTGCGCGGGCGGCAGGTCAGCTTTGTAAACGTGGGCGACAGCCGGGCGTACATCATCAATCAGAAGGGCATCCGCCAGGTCACCCGGGATCACAGCGTGGTGCAGATGATGGTGGATCGGGGAGAGCTGACGGCGGAAATGGCCAAATCCTACCCGGGCAAGAACCTGATCACCCGCGCCGTGGGCACGGAGGTGACCGTCCTGTGCGATGTCTTCCGACAGGAGCTGTCGAAGGGAGACTTCCTTCTGCTGTGCTCCGACGGCCTGAGCAATCTCCTGGACGATCAGGAGATCCTCTTCGAGGTAGTGCACGGGGTCAATAAAGAGCGCTGCTGCAAGCGCCTGCTGGACATTGCCGTCTCCCGGGGCGCGCCGGACAATGTGACCAGCGTGCTGGTGAGCCTGTAAAGCGGTTTGGGAAAGGAGCCATCTGAAAATATGAATCAATATATTGGACAGCTGCTGGACGACCGCTATGAGCTTTTGGAGGTCATCGGCACCGGCGGCATGGCCGTTGTGTATAAAGCCCGCTGCCATCGGCTGAACCGGCTGGTGGCTGTGAAGGTTCTCAAGGACGAATTTTCCGGCGACGAGGAATTCCGCCGCCGTTTCCGGGCGGAGGGCGAGGCTGTTGCCATGCTCAGCCATCCCAATATCGTCCAGGTGTTCGACGTTTCCGCTTCGGACGATGCCTATTACATCGTCATGGAGCTGATCGACGGCATTTCTCTCAAGCAGTATATGGGGGTCAAGGGCATCCTCAACTGGAAGGAGACCCTGCATTTTGCCACCCAGATCGCCAAGGGGCTGGAGCACGCCCACAGCCGGGGCATCGTCCACCGGGACATCAAGCCCCATAATGTGATGGTGCTCAAAAACGGCTCGGTCAAGGTGATGGACTTCGGCATTGCCCAGGTGATGAACAAGAGCAACACCCTGACGAAAGAAGCCCTGGGCTCCGTGCATTATATTTCGCCGGAACAGGCCAAGGGCAGCTTTACCGACAGCCGCTCGGATATTTATTCCCTGGGCGTGGTCATGTATGAAATGATGACCGGCCGCCCGCCCTACGACGGGGATTCGCCGGTGGCGGTTGCTATCCAGCATATCAACGGCGGGGCGCCCCTGCCTTCGTCCTTGAATCCCAATATCCCGGCAGGGATGGAACAGATCATCATGAAATGCATGGCGCTGGAGCCCAAGGATCGCTACGCCAGCGCTACGGAGCTGCTCAATGATCTGGAGGAATTCCGCAAGAATCCTGCCTTGACCTTTGATTACCATTTGCCCCTCAGCGACGCCACCAAGAAGATCGCCCCCATCGTCTCCAAGCCGAAGACCACGGCGGAGCGCATTGCCCAGGCCAAGGGCGGCGTGAAGAGCGTGGAGTCCACCGGCTCCCTGAGCCGGCGGAATACGGGCGCGATTTCCCGCCAGAGCGCCGAAGCGCTGAGCCGGCAGGGGAGCGACCGGGTGCAGCCCGACCCCGATCCCCTTGCGCAGCCGGGGCACGCCGGACGCAGCCAGGAGGCGCTGGCGCGGGCCAAGCGCCGGCGGGAGGAGGAAGCCAAGCGGGAAGCCAAGCGCAGCCGCACGGCCACGGTCGCGGTGGTGTCGTGCAGCGTGGTGGCGATCATTGCCATCGTGGTGTTCCTGGCTGCCATCTTCAACGGCTTTCTGCTGAACCAGGACAAGGACCGGGTAGAGGTGCCTTACTTCACCGGCAGCATGTACACCGAGGATTTTGACGCGCGCTATCCCAATTTCACCATTCGTCTGCGCCCCCAGCAGTACGATGATTTCTATGTGGCCGGGCAGATCATGAAGCAGGAACCGGCCGGCGGCTCCATGGTTGCCAAGGGGACGGAGGTTTATCTGACCATCAGCATGGGTACAGAGCCGAAGGTCAAGCTGATGGAGGACCTGGTGGGCGTCGCCCAAGGGCAGGCAACCTCCTTCCTGATGGGGCAAGGGTTGAAGATCCTGGTGCGGGAGGAGCCCAGCGACGATTATGCATCCGGGCGTGTGGTGCGTACCGATCCCACAGCCGGAACGGAGCTGACCGACGGCCAGACCGTCAAGCTCTATGTCAGCACCGGCCCGGCCTCGTCCACGGCAAAAATGCCCAATGTACTGGGCTACGAAAAGGATATGGCGCTGCAGGTGCTGGAGCAGCTGGGCTTTACCAATGTGTCCGCCACACTGGTGCACAGCAGCAAGGTCCCTGCGGGCAATGTGGTCACGCAGTCTGAGACGGTAAATGCCCTGCTGGACGTTACGACCCATATCGTTTTGGAGATCTCCGATGGCCCCGAGATCGAAACTGCCGTGATGCCCGATCTGATGGGACTGGATGCCCAGACCGCCATTCAGATGCTCAATGGCAGAGGCTTCCGGAATGTGGAGACCTATTCCACCGACAGCAGCCAGCCTGAAAACCAGGTGGTGCGCCAGTCTGAGGACCCGGATACCGTGGTGGCGCTGAGCAAGGAGATCGTGCTGGGCCTGTCCAATGGCTCCGGCATCAATCCGACGCCCACTGCACCGGCCCAGTCGGATGCGGCCGATCCCCACGCGGAGATCGTGACCTTTGAGGTGCCGCCCAGGGCAGAAGCCTATAATCTGATCATCTGCCGCAAGGGACAGGCGGACCGGCCGGTGGCCAACGGTATGATCCAGCCGGGGGATAATACCTTTACCGTGACCTTAATGGGTTCCGGAGAGCAGGAATACGACCTGTACATCAACGGCGAGTATTATCAGTCTATGAAAGTGGTATTTGGCAATGGCGGATAAACAGACAGGGCGGATCGTCCGCTCTCTCAGCGGCTTTTATGATGTCCGGCTGCCGGACGGCATAATCACCTGCCGGGGGCGGGGCGTTCTGCGCAGGCAGCACATCACACCCCTTACCGGCGACATGGCGGAGGTGACCGTGGAGCACGGCAAAGGCATGGTGGAAGCGGTGCTGCCCCGGAAAAACAGCTTCATCCGCCCGGCGGTTGCCAATGTGGATGCACTGATCATTTTTGCCGCCAATGTCAATCCTGTGACGGAGCCCTTCCTCATTGACCGCGTGGCTGCCATCGCAGGCAACCAGAATGTGGAAAGCGTCCTCTGCGTCAATAAGTGCGACCTGGATCCCGCGAGAAGCCTGCGGGAAACGTATGAAAGAGCGGGCTTTCAGGTATTCCCCGTCAGCGCCGTCACCGGGGAGGGGCTCGATGCGCTGCGCAGCTTCCTGCAGGGAAAGCTCACCGCCTTCACCGGCAATACCGGCGTGGGCAAATCCAGCATCCTCAATGCCCTGTGCCCGGAGCTGGAGCTTGCCACCGGCGAGGTCTCCGAAAGATTAGGGCGCGGCAGGCATACCACCCGCCATGTGGAGCTCTATTCTCTGGGGGATGACACCTATGTGATGGATACCCCGGGCTTTGCCTCCTTCGATACCGACCAGATGGATGTGATCCTCAAGGAGAATCTGCAGTATGCTTTCCCGGATTTTGCCCCCTATATCGGCCATTGCCAATTTGCCGACTGCTCCCACCGCCGGGAGCCCGGCTGTGCCGTCCGGGCTGCTCTGGATGCCGGGCAGATCGTGCCGAGCCGCTACGAGAGCTATCTGAAGCTCTACGAAAAATCTGCACAGATCAAGCAGTGGGAAATCAAATAGCCTTATGGACTGCCGCGCGGCAGTCCATTTTTTGGTAGTATATCCGCACCTGTTCCGGGAATCCTAGCCTTTGCAGGGAGAATCGAAGGGGATTGACAGTCGGATGGATTCCCCCTATAACGAAGGAGCACTTAAGACAAAAGAATTCGGGTGAAGGAATGAGAAAACATAGAATACTTTCCTGGGCTTTTGGAGTATTGGGGACGATGCTGGCAGCTGCGGCGCTGGTGATCTGCCTGACCAAGCGGGGTGCGGAACCGGTGATGGTACGCTACCCTCAGGAGGCAGAGGAGTGCGTCGGCGCCATGATGGATGCGCTTTGCAGCGGCGATTTCCGGCAGGCATCCCAGTACCTTTACGGCACACCCACGCTGGGCTCCGGGCTGGGGAGCGATGATGAGGCAGCCGCGCAGCTGTGGACGGCCTTTACATCCAGCTTGCGCTGCACCCCGGCGGGCCGGTGCTATGCCACTGCCGGAGGCGTGGCGCAGGATATAACCGTCAGCAGTCTGGACATCGGTCAGGTGCTGCAGACCATGAAGACGACGGCCCCCCTTCTGCTGGAGCAGCAGGTTGCCCAGGCAGAGAGCATGGACGATGTCTATGATGCCGATCACGAATACCGGGAGGAATTCCTTAGGGATGTGATGTGCCGGGCGGCCGCGGCCGCACTGGAAACGGCGGATACCGCAGATCATACGCTGACGGTGAACCTGACATATCATGACGGGCAGTGGTGGGTACTGCCGGATCAGGCTTTGCTGGAAGCAATTTCCGGCGGAATTCTGGAATGAGAAGGAATTGAATGGCAGACGATGGTTTTCAGCCCGGGCAGCAGTGCTGCCGGGGAAGCGCCCTGTTTTGGATCACGGTTATGGTGGCTGGTGCCTTGGCTTTTTCTGTGCTGCTTGGCACCCTTCGATGGCTGGGCGCCCCAACTTCGGGCACACAAACGCGGGGAGATTCCGGGGGACAGATCCAATTGTATCTGAAGAACCGGCTCTCCGGCACCCTGGAAGGGCTGACGAGATCCCGGCGGATTTACTGGATCAGCCGGGATGCTCTGGCGGCACCTGCGCCGGATCCGGCGTGCTACGGCCAGGCGGAACAGGCGGGAGAGCTGGAGTTTCTGAGCAGGAAGGCGAAAAATCTGCTGGACGGGCAGGAGCTGTTTTTTGATGCGGAGGTGACTCCGCTGCCCGGCACACCCATCCGCTACTACCTGGACGATACCATCCTTGCCATCACCTGGAAGCAGCCGATAGACGGCGGCGTGTATACCTTTTCGGAAGTTAAAATAGCCCACCCTTCCCAGTTCCGCCGCTTCCTGGCCGGGGGAGAGTTCGGCTCGGACAAGCTGTTTGTCACCACGGAGATGGCGAAGAGCGTCAATGCCGTGGTGGCCTCCAGCGGAGACTTTTACAATTACCGCCAGGCCGGGACTCTGGTTTACGACGGACAGGTGCGCCGGGTGCATAATGGACTGGTGGATACCTGCTATGTGGACGAGAACGGTGACCTGCTGTTTTCTGACCGGGACGAAGACCGGAGCCGGCAGGCGTCTCAGGATTTTGTGGATGAACGCAATATCCTGTTCAGCCTGGCCTTCGGCCCTGTACTGATCCGGGAAGGGGAGGTCGTCACCCCGGAAACCTACGCTGTGGGAGAGATCAACGACCATTACCCCCGCTCCGCTCTATGCCAGCTGGGGAAACTGCACTATCTTCTGGCGGTGGTAAACGGCGAAGGAAACTACGGTCAAACGCCCACGCTGCATCGCTTCGGTGAGAACCTGCAGCAGCGGGGCGTGAAGACGGCTTATACTTTGGACGGCGGACAGACAGCGGTGATTGCCATGGACGGGGAACTGATCAATTCCGTTCTCTTTGGCTACCAGCGGAAAATCAGCGACATCATTTATTTTGCCACGGCCATTCCGTGCAAAACCTAGGAGGCAAACATATGACATATGCAAAAGCCAAGGGCGGGGGACGCATTCCTGACGATTCAGGCAAAGAGTTGATTGCCTCCAACCAAAAGCGGATGGCTATGGCCAGCAGCGTCTTATCAGCGATATCATCTATTTTGCCACATCCGTGGGAGGCTGATCGCATGGACCGAATCGCATTTATCTTTGGCAACACCTATATTTACTGGAATTCCATTGTGCTCACTCTGGCGGCCGGGGCGGCGATCTGCATTTTTCTGGCCTTTCATCTTCCGGAGGGGCAGGGAAGTGCCGCTGCGGTGGCGGTGCCGATGACACTGGTGCTGTCGATCTTCTTTGGAAGGCTGCTTCACTGGTATTTCCGGCCGGACAGCTACGGAGGGTTCCTGAAAGCCATCACGGACTATACCTCCGGCGGCTATGCACTTCTGGGCTGTTTTGCCGCCTGCGGCCTGACAGCAGGGATCCTGAAACTGCTGAGACTGGAAAAAGAGCCCCTGCGGCTGCTGGACGCCATGAGTCTGGGCGGCTGTGCAGGCATTGCTGTGGGACGGCTGGCCTGCTTTTTCAGCTCTGCCGACCGGGGGCAGCTGCTGCAAAGCCTGCGGACACTGCCTTTTGCATATCCGGTGAACAATGTGGTCACCGGTGCGCCGGAATACCGGCTGGCTACCTTCGTGATCCAGGCCATGGCCACAGCGGTGATCTTTGGCGGCCTGGCAGCATTCACCCTGCTGGCGCGCCGCAGGCGGGGAGATGTCACGCTGCTGTTTTTGCTGCTGTATGGCCTGTCCCAGGCGGTGCTGGACAGCACAAGATACGATTCTCTTTACCTGCGCAGCAACGGCTTCGTCAGCGTGGCGCAGCTGCTCAGTGCTGCTGCACTGGTGGCGGTCAGCGTGATCTTTGCCGTGCGGATGGGGAAAACGCGGGGGTTCCGCTGGTGGTATGTGCCCCTCTGGCTTTTTATGCTGGCGCTCCTCGGCGGGGCGGGGTATATGGAATATTATGTCCAGCGCCATGGAGATAAGGCCCTGTTCAGCTATGCCAATATGACCGTCTGCCTGGGCACCTTTACGGCACTGTCGCTGCTGACCTACCGTGCCTCGATAAAATCCACTTGAAAAAGCAGGATGTATCGGGTATTATGATTCCAAATTGACGTTTGGGAGAAAAAGGCATGATTGTTGCAAAATTCGGCGGTACGTCCCTGGCTACGGCGGAGCGGTTCCGGCATGCGGCGGATATTATCCGGGCAGATCCGAACCGGCGGTATGTGGTGGTGTCTGCGCCGGGCAAGCGCAGCAGCGGGGATGTGAAGATGACCGACCTGCTGTACCGCTTCCAGCGCAGCGGCGCGGATGGGGATTTTGAGCCGATCCGGCAGCGCTTTGCCGAAATAGAAGCGCAGCTGGGGCTCTCTCTGGATCTGTCAAAGGATTTTGAGGAGATGCACTGCCCACACCGCAACGCGGATTATCTGGCCTCCCGGGGGGAATACCTCTCCGCCCGGATCATGGCGGCTTACCTGGGCTGGGAGCTTGTGGATGCGAAGGACTGCGTGTTCTTTGATGCTGCCGGCCAGCTGGACCTGATAAAGACGCAGCATGCCCTGTTCCGGCGCCTGCGCACCCTGTCCCATGCTGTGCTCCCCGGCTTTTACGGGGTGATGCCGGATGGAGAGATCCATACCTTCACCCGGGGCGGAAGCGATATATCCGGTGCGCTGGTGGCCAGCGCCATGGATGCCCAGGTGTATGAAAACTGGACAGATGTGGACGGCATGCTGGTCACCGATCCCCATATTGTTCCCCGGGCTGCAGCGCTCCACGCCATCACCTATCGGGAACTGCGGGAGCTGGCCTATCGCGGCGCCACGGTGCTGCACGAGGATTCCGTCCTCCCTGTGCGCCGCAGCAGGATCCCCATTCATATCTGCAATACCTTCCACCCCCAGGCGTTGGGAACCTGGATCGTAGCCGAGGCGGAGCAGACCCCTGCCCCCATCACCGGCATTGCGGGCCGCAAGCACTATTCCACCATCCAGATCGAGCGGGAAAATACCAACAGCATGGTGGGCTATGTCCGCCGCATTCTCTCCTGTCTGGAGGATTTCGGCATCCCCTTTGAGCATCTGGCCACGGGCCTGGGCAGCGTCTGCCTGGTGGTGCCCACCGATGCGCTGGAGGGCCACCGGGAAGCACTGCGGGATGACATCAGCCGCGCGATCCACCCGGACAGCCTGGTGATCACCGATGGTCTTGCCATGATCGCTGTGGTGGGCCGGGGAATGGTCAGCCGTCCCGGTATCTGCGCCCGGCTTTTCGCTGCATTGGGCGGAGTCGGAATCAGCGTCCGCGTGATCGACCAGGGCTCCACCGAGATGAATATCGTGGTAGGTGTGGACGAAAAAGACTATGAGTCTGCCGTGCGGGCGATACATAAGGAGTTTTTTGAATGAATGCTGCCCTCGGATGCTTTTTCTGGGGGCTCTTTCCTGCCCGTGTCCCCATTTTGCGGCGGGTGGAAGAGAACTCCAGCGGTTTTTTGAGAAAAAGGGTTGAATTATCAGCCGAAATGTGTTACGATATTGTTGTATCGGTATGGGGCGATTGCGCCCATTTTCAGATACTCGATTTCGCGCAAAGGAGCGTTTTTTATGGCGACACCTCATACCATTGCAGTGGCCGGTAAGGGCGGCGTGGGCAAAACCACTACCTGCGGTATGATTATCGATTACCTGTGCAAGCAGCACCGGGGCCCCGTCCTGGTGGTGGATGCAGATGCCAACTCCAACCTCAACGAGGTTCTGGGCGTGGAGGCGGACGTTACCCTGGGGCAGATCCGGGAGGAGATGGCACAGGCGGAGCTGAAGGGCACCATCCCCAAGGGCATGACCAAGGCGGACTACGCCGAGATGAAGTTCAACGATGCCCTGATCGAAGACGACGACTTCGACATGCTGGTCATGGGCCGCACCCAGGGCAAGGGCTGCTACTGCTACGTCAACGGCGTGCTCAAAACCCAGGTGGACAAGTACGCAAAGAACTATTCCTATATCGTCATGGACAACGAGGCAGGCCTGGAGCATGTGGCGCGGGGGACGCTTCCCCATGTGGACACCATGCTGCTCATTTCCGATTGCTCCCGCCGGGGCATCCAGGCGGTGGCGAGAATTGCCGAGATGATCGACGAAATGGACTTGAATCCCGGCCAGATGGGTCTGATCGTCAACCGTGCGCCCGGCGGCGTGCTGGATGACGGCGTGAAGGCCGAAATCGAGCGCCACGGCCTGAAGCTCTTTGGCGTCCTGCCTCAGGACGATGCCGTGTACCGCTGCGACTGCAACGGTGAGCCCTCCGCCAAGCTGCCGGAGGACGATGTGATGAAGACGGCGCTGAAAGAAGTGCTGAAAAACATCGGACTGTAAATTTATCCGGCGCCTCCTTTGGGGTGTTGCAGAGCGCAGCGAATTTTTCAAAATTATAATTGCCAGTGGCAATCATACCGCTATTAAAAGCTGCTGAGCGAATGCGAAGCTGAGGGGGTGCGCTACGAAATATGGGCGCACTATGAAAATACGCACGACACCCTCTCAGTCAGCCCGTTCGGGCTGCCAGCTCCCCCAGCGGGGGAGCCGAGGGCGCTTCGCGCCGACATTCACAACAACTGCATTCTTCGGGCATCCTCTGACTGCTCACGGGAGGTGCGATTTTCCAGTGCTTTGGCATCAAAGCATTGGAAAATCGTCCCTGCTGGAGTGCTGAGGCAACAGTCTCTTGCGGAGCGATTCCCGTGAATAAACTTTATTCCAAGAAAGTAAAAACAAGGGGGAAACATTAACATGGCTTTTACACCCAAGAAGGTGGCATACCGCGGCGCGATCAACGCCGTCACCCTGGGCACCGGTGACAAGGCAATCGTCATCGGCGGTCAGAACGTGCTGCCTTTCTACACCTTCGACGCTCCCATCGAGCATGCACCCAAGATCGGTATTGAAATTTCCGACTGTGCAAACGAGTGGAACGTCCCCGGCCTGAAGGAATTCTACGCCGGCTGCACCACCATGGTTGACTACGCAAAGCGCGCCGAGACCATGCCCGGTGCCGATTTCCTGTGCCTGCACTTCGAGTCCGCTGACCCCAACGGCAAGAACCGCTCCGTTGCTGACTGCGTTGCCGACGCAAAGGCAGTGGCCGATGCCGTGTCCATGCCCATCGTGGTCATGGGCTGCAAGAACATCGAGAAGGACGGCGAGCTGTTCAGCAAGGTCGCCGAGGCACTCCAGGGCAAGAACATCCTGGTGCTGTCCGCCCGCAATGAGGACTACAAGACCGTTGGCGCTTCCGTCGCTCTGGCTTACGGCCAGAAGGTTGGCGCTGAGACCGCTGACGACATCAACCTGGCAAAGCAGCTGAACATCATGCTCAAGGGTCTGACCGTTCCCGCTGCCTCCATCGTGATGAACGTTGGTACTGCCGCCGTCGGCTACGGCTACGAGTATGTGGCATCCACCCTGGATCGTGTCCGGCTGGCCGCTCTGGCGCAGTCCGATGCAGACCTGCAGATGCCCATCATGGCTCCCGTGTCCCCCGACACCTGGGCTGTGAAGGAATCCACCGCTTCCGAAGAGGATGAACCCGCCTGGGGCAGCCAGGAAGACCGGGGCGTCGGCATGGAAGTTGCCACCGCTGCTGCCAACCTGACCGGCGGCGCTGACGCTGTGATCATGCGTCACCCCGCTGCTGTTGCTGCCATTAAGCAGTTCATCACCGAGCTGGTCTGATAGGAAGGAGGATACATACAATGGCTTTGAAAGGTCTTGACATTTTTAAGCTGTCTCCTAAAAAGAACTGTAAGGAGTGCGGCAGCCCCACCTGTATGGCATTCTGCATGAAGGTGGCTCAGGGCGCAGTGTCCATCGACAAGTGCCCGTATTTCTCTGAGGACGCAAAGGCAATGCTCAACGAGCAGACCGCTCCCCCCATGAAGACCATTACCGTTGGTAATGACCTGAAGCTGGGCGGCGAGACTGTCCTGTTCCGTCACGAGAAGACCCTGGTGAACAAGAACCTGTTCGCCGTTCCCGTCTGCACCGACATGGATGCCGCTCAGGTGGATGCCAAGCTGGCTGACATGGCAAAGGTGGACTATGAGCGTATCGGCGAGCGGATGTACGTTGAGTTCGTTTACGTCAAGAGCCACGGCGGCGACGCCGATGCCACCGTCGAGCTGGTCAAGAAGGCAATGGCCACCGACCGCGCGCTGGTTCTGGACATCAAGGACGTGGACGTTGCCAAGGCGGCTGTGGAAGTCTGCAAGGCCGGCAAACCCATCCTCAACGGCGCTACCCCCGACAACTGGGAGACCATGAACGCCGTCGCCACCGCCGCAGGTGTGACCCTGGGCGTTTCCGCTCCCAATGTCTCTGACCTGTACGATCTGGTGAAAAAGCTGGAAGGCGCGGGCAACAAGAACCTGGTTCTGGATGTCACCGCCGATACCGCCAAGGAAACCCTGGCCAATGCCGTTCTGGTGCGCCGCACCGCTCTGGTGGACGGCGACCGCAGCTTCGGCTATCCCTCCATCGTGAACGTTGCAAAGCTGGCCAAGGGCAACAAGCAGCTGCAAATTGCCTACGCCGCCATGTTCACCGAGCGCTACGCCTCCATCATTGTCATGGAGCAGATGGACTACACTGCCGCTCTGCCTCTGTACGGCCTGCGTCAGAACATCTTCACCGACCCCCAGAAGCCCATGAAGGTGGAGTCCAAGATTTACCCCCTGAACGGCGCTGACGAGAACAGCCCCTGCGCTCTGACCGTTGACTTCGCCCTGACCTACTTCCTGGTGTCCGGCGAATTGGAGCGCTCCAACGAGCCTGTGAACCTGATCATCTCCGACGCTTCCGGCATGTCCGTTCTGACTGCCTGGGCTGCCGGTAAGTTCTCCTCCACCTCCATCAAGAAGACCTTCGAGACGCTGGACATCGAGAACAAGATTAAGAACCGCACCCTGATCATCCCCGGCAAGGTTGCCGTCATGAAGGGCGAAATTGCCGAGAAGCTGCCCGGCTGGAACGTGGTCGTCGGCCCCACCGAGGCTGTCCAGCTGCCCAAGTACATGAAGGATAAGGAATACGAGGCTGCCGCAAAGGCCGCCGCTGCCGAGGCCGCCGCAAAGGCCGCTGCCGCACCCAAGGAAGAGGTCAAGGAGCTGTCCTTCGACGAGCTGCTGGCTACCAAGGTGCCCAAGATTGAGGTTGTGGACATGGGTGTTCACTACGGCGGACACAATCCTGAGTCCCCCACCTTCGTCACCATCGGCGAGCGCATCCACTGCATCTCCCCCTCCATCCGCAAGGCCATGGACGAGCGGGATCCCGCTCCCATCCTGAAGCGTGCTGCCGAGCAGATTGCCGCCGGTGCCACCTATCTGGACGTGAACATCGGACCTGCTGAGAAGGACGGCCCCGAACGCATGATGTGGGCGGTCAAGCTGCTCCAGGAGAACTTCGACAATGTGCCTCTGGCGCTGGATACCGCCAACAAGAAGGCCATCGAAGCCGGTATCAAGGTTTACAACCGTACCAACGGCAAGCCCATTGTCAACTCCGCTGACGCAGGCTCCCGTATTTCCAACATCGACCTGGCTGCTGCCAACGACGCTATCTGTATTGCGCTTTGCTCCGCTGACGGCATCGCAAAGGACAACGAGGAGCGCATGATGCACTGCCGCAACATGCTGGAGCGCGGCCTGTCCCACGGCATGGAGGCCACCGACCTGTGGTTTGACCCCCTGTTCCTGGTGGTCAAGGGTATGCAGGACAAGCAGATGGACGTGCTGAACGCCATCAAGCTGTTCGCCGACGAGGGCCTGAAGTCCACCGGCGGTCTGTCCAACAACTCCAACGGCGCCCCCAAGAAGGTTCGTCCCATCATGGACTCCGCTCTGGTCGCCATGGCAATGATGCAGGGCCTGACCTCCGCTATCGTCAACCCCTGTGACCTGCGCCTGATGGAAACCATCAAGTCCTGCGACATCTTCAAGAACCATATGCTGTACTCCGACAGCTACCTGGGCGACCGTCCCGACCTGCTGTAAGAAGTACCAAGCTGATCCCTGCGTAACCGGCTGGGAGGGAATCTCCCTCCCAGCCACTTTGCATTTCGGGGCGGATTGTGAAAGGGAAATGCGGAAGATGCCTCTTTTTGGGGCAGGGATTGCCCTTTCACAATCCACTTCATTACAGGGACTGCGCCGAAGTGGCTTGAAAGCGTAAATCACATTCATCTTTAGGAGGAATCATCCATGAGTGTATTAACCGATCTGATCTATGGCGGCTCTAATGCTGTCGCGGGGCTGACCGAGGGCGCCGTCAACAATGCCATCGCCAAGTACGGCGCTGACAAGGAAATTGCCTTCCCCGATACCGCCTATTTCTTCCCCACCATCTACGCCGCCACCGGCGTGAAGGTGAAGACCCTGGGCGACCTGCCCGCCTGCGTGGGCGTACTCAAGAGCCTCATCACCAACCAGGAGGACTTGGGTCAGGCGTTGAATGCCGGTCTGGCCACCGCCGTGGGCGCTGAGATTCTGGAAGGCCTGAAATATGTAGAGGGCGGCAACCCCTATGAAAACGAGTCCGGCATCGGCTTTGTGCCCGACCCCATTATCCGCTCCCTGGGCGTGCCCCTGGTCACCGGCGACATCCCCGGCGTGGCCGTTGTTCTGGGCAAGGCCGAGAACCCCGCCGACGTGGTGAAGGTGGTCAAGGACTATCAGTCTAAGGGCATCATGACCTTTATGGTGGGTGACTGCATCGAGCAGTGTGCCGAGGGCGGCGTGAAGATGGGTCTGGAGCTGCGTGTCATTCCTCTGGGTCATGATGTCACCGCCGTGATTCATGTTGTCACCGTGGCAATCCGTGCCGCTCTGATTTTCGGCAACATTCAGCCCGGCGACCTGGCAGGTCTTTTGGACTACACCAAGAACCGCGTGCCCGCCTTTGTGAACACCTTCGGTGCCATTGACGCCGTTGTTGTCTCCGCCGGTGCCGGTGCCATTGCCTTGGGCTTCCCCGTGGTGGTGGACATTGACCTGGGCGAGAACCAGGTGCCCGGTGCCCTGGAATCCGTGTGCAACCATGACGAGACGGTGAAGAAGTCCCTGGAACTGCGCAACATCAAGATTAAGACCACCGAGCTGCCCATCCCCGTGGCCTTCGCCGCCGCCTTCGAGGGCGAAATCATCCGCAAGGCCGACATGCACAACGAGTGCTGGTCTGCCAAGAACCCCACCGCAGAGCTGGTGCTCATGCGGGAGATGAACGAAATCGAAGACCACAAGATTACCATCATCGGGCCGGACTTCGACCAGCAGAAGGATTTGGCGCTGGCTACCTTCGTGGAGGTTGCCGGTAAGAAGATGCAGACCGATTTTGAGTCCGTCATCGAGCGGAAGTTCCACGCCTGGTTCAACTACATGGAGGGTGTCATGCACACCGGCCAGCGCAACCAGGTGCGTGTCCGCGTGAGCAATGCCGCCTATGATGCCGGTCTGCGCATCCATGACTTCGCCGAAGTGCTGTACGTCATGATCATGAACGAGTTTGATGCCGTGGTGGATAAGTGCCAGGTCACCCTGATCACCGACCCCGTGGAAGCCGCCAAGTTCCGGGACGAAGTGGCAATGCCCCGCTATGATGCCCGTGACGACCGTCTGGCATCCATGACCGACGAGGCCGTTGACCGCTACTACACCTGCATCCTGTGCCAGTCCTTCGCCCCCGCCCACTGCTGCGTGGTCACCCCGGAGCGTCTGGGTCTGTGCGGCGCTGTGTCCTGGCTGGATGCCAAGGCAACCAACGAGCTGAATCCCAACGGCCCCTGCCAGCCCATCTTCAAGGAGGGCTGCACCGACGAGCGGCTGGGTCGCTATGATTCCGTCAACGCCGCTGTTGCCGAGGCAACCCACGGCGCGGTAGAAAACGTGACCCTGTACTCCCTGCTGGAAGACCCCATGACCTCCTGCGGCTGCTTTGAATGTATCTGCGGCATTGAGCCCATGAGCATGGGCGTTGTGGTGGTCAACCGGGAATTCAAGGGCATGACCCCTGTGGGCATGACGTTCGGCGAGCTGGCCTCCTGCACCGGCGGCGGTGTCCAGACCCCCGGCTACATGGGTCATGGCCGCCACTTCATCTCCTCCAAGAAGTTCATCTCCGCCGAGGGCGGCATCGAGCGTATCGTTTGGATGCCCAAGGAGCTGAAGGACGACGTGGCAGAGCGGCTGAACAAGACCGCCAAGGAGCTGTATGGCATCGACAATTTCACCGATATGGTTGCCGATGAAACCATCACCACCGACGGCGAGGAGCTGCTGAACTGGCTGACCGAAAAGGGTCACCCCGTTCTGGGTCTCGAGCCCCTGATGTAAGGCGGCAGTGCCGCCGGACAATGGCGCACAGAGCCTGTACTAATACGTTGGTTCCCTAACCCGCCCGGTGACGATGCTGCACGCCAAACCATCCACCGCACTGACTTAAAGAATAGAGAAGAAAGAATAATTGAATACCCCTCTCCGTGGGCATTTTAACGATTCATTATCATCTCTTATCTATTATCTGACGATTGCACTTCTGCGTTTGAGCTGTTTACCGGATAATAACGTGTAAAAATTTCTGAGGCTGTAGAGCGGATAGCATCCGCCCGCAGCCCCGGATTTTTGCAGGCACCCGATTGAACGGCACACGCCATGCCAAGTCCCTTTCAGGAGGAACCCATGGAACCGCGATTTGAAATCAGATACACCACAAACCAGAAAATACTCCGGGAGTTCTACCGCAAAATCGGAACCGGCCCCCGCTACCCCACCGTGATTGCAGAGTTGGCGTTCTTTGCCGGATTGATTTTTTACAGTGCCTCCCAGGGAATCCTGGCCGAAGTGGCAGAAACCTTTACACTCTGCGGGCTGGTGTTTTTGCTGCTCTTTTTCCTTCCCTGGTACATTTCGTGGAATGCCCTGCGATCATCCAAGCGGAGTAACGACGGTGTCATACCAGAAACCAGGATTACTGTGAATGAGGACAGAATTGACGTGGACGAGGGCTGTGTCCACTTCACCCTGGAATACCGCAAGTTCTGCCGTGTTGTCCATTTGAAGCACAGCTATGTGCTGATGATAGGCAGGCGAAGCGGGCTGATGATTGACCCCGATGGCTTTACCAAGGGCACGTTTGCGGAATTTAAGCAGTTCCTCCGGGAAAAGCGCCCGGATTTGAACATTCCCGAATAAGCGATTTGCCCGGTGGCATCTGCCGCCGGGCATTTTGTTATTCCCGTGAACCGATAAAAGCATACCGATTCCTATAGACATTTCCCCCAATCCATGCTATACTGTTCCCATCATATCATGGGAGAAAGTGGGTTTTTCTATGCCAAAAGTCATTTTTCAGATTGAAGGCGCGTCCGAGGTCACTGTAGAATGCAACACCGGGGACAATCTTCTGGAAGTTGCCCGCCGGGCGAATGTGGCCATCGATGCCCCCTGCGGCGGCAACGGTTCCTGCGGCAAGTGCCGGGTGCAGCTTTTGGAGGGAGAACTGGAATCCCCCCAGAGCCGCCACATCTCCGAGGAAGAATATCAGCTCGGCTGGCGGCTGAGCTGCTGCTCCAAGGTCATGGGTGACTGCAAGGTGATGGTGCCGGACATTGCCAGCGCCTACCAGTCCCGGATGAAAACCGCCGACCTATCCAGCCCCAAGGAAATCGTCATTTTTGAAAACTGCCAGAACCAGCTGAAAGAAAGCGGCATTCATTTTGAAAACTGCTATCGCAGCGCCGTGTTGCAGCTGACAGAGCCGACATTGGAAGACACCATGCCCGATGCAGAACGGCTGACCTGGGCCATTGAGGAAGCTTTCGGCGTAGAGAATGTGAAGATTCCCTTTGCCGTCATGGTGAAAATGGCCCACACCCTGCGGGAAAACAACTGGAATGTATGCGTCAAGGGCGAATTAAAGGACGGCTGTTTCAGCTGCATGGAAATCACCGCCCCCACCGACACCGCCGTGGTAGGCTGCGCCATCGACATTGGCACCACCACCGTCACCATGGTGCTGGTGGATTTGCAGACCGGCAAAATTCTCGCCAAAGGCTCCTCCGGCAACGGCCAGATTCGCTACGGTGCGGATGTGATTAACCGCATCATTGAGCAGGGCAAGTCCGGTGGCCGGAAGAAGCTCCAGGATGCCATTATCAAAGAAACCCTCTCCCCCATCATCGCTCACCTTTGCGCCAGCGCCAAGGTCTCTGCCCGGAGCATTCTGCGGCTGTCCATTGGTGCCAACACCACCATGAATCACCTGTTTGTGGGTGTGGATGCCGAACCGGTGCGCATGGAGCCTTACGTCCCCAGCTTCTTCCATTGGGAAGGTCTGCTGGCCGGTGACGTGAAGCTGCCCGCCAACCCCCTGGCTCCCGTTTTGATTGCCCCCAACATCGGCTCCTATGTGGGCGGCGACATTACCGCCGGTACGCTGGCTGCCGGTCTGTGGGACAAGGACGAAATGAGCCTGTTCATTGACCTGGGCACCAACGGTGAAATTGTGTTCGGCAACCGGGACTTTATGATGAGCTGCGCCTGCTCCGCCGGCCCCGCCTTTGAGGGCGGCGACATCTCCTGCGGGATGCGCGCCACCGACGGTGCCATTGAAGCCTGCACCCTGGACAAATACACCATGGAGCCCACCCTGAGCATCGTAGGTGACCCCGGCCAGCGCCCGGTGGGCATCTGCGGTTCCGGCATTATCGACATCATTTCCGAGCTGTTCCGCTGCGGCATCATCAACGCCAAGGGCCTGTTCATCCGGGAGGGCGAGCGGGTGAAGCGGGATGCCCACGGCATGGGCCGCTTTGTGCTGGCAGGCGAGCACGAGTCCGAAACGGGCCGGGAAATCTCCATCAACGAGGTGGACATTGACAATTTCATCCGCGCCAAGGGCGCCATCTTCTCCGCCATCCGCACCCTGCTTTCCAGCGTGGACATGAGCGTGGAGATGATTGACACCGTTTATGTGGCCGGCGGCATCGGCTCAGGCATCAACATGAAGAACGCCGTGAACATCGGCATGTTCCCGGATGTGGAGTTAGAGAAGTTCCATTACATCGGCAACTCTTCCCTGGCCGGTGCCTACGCCATGGTTATGAGTGACGAGGCAAACCAGAAACTGGGCGAGATCGCCACCAACATGACTTATCTGGAGCTGAGCACCCACCCGGGCTATATGGATTCCTTCGTGGCTGCCTGCTTCCTGCCCCACACCGACAGCAGCCTGTTCCCCCACAGTGTACAGGAGATGTGACCATGCTGGAAGGAACCCATCATATTGCCGTTATTGCCTCGGATGAGCAAAAGGCACTGAATTTTTACGTAAACAAATTGGGGTTTTCCATTGAAAAGGAAACCTGGCGACCTGCTCAGGGGGACTGTCTGCGGATGCTGCGGCTGGGAGATACCGTGATTGAGCTGTTTATCCGCCCCAACGCCCCCCAGCGTGTCACCGAACCGGAGGCACTGGGGCTGCGGCATCTGGCCTTCCGGGTGACGGATATTACCGCCGCCAGAGACTGGCTGAATGCCCGTGGAATTGAAACAGAGCCAATCCACGAGGACACCGCCAACGGCGGGCATTATGTCTTCTTTCGGGATCCGGACGGTCTGCCCCTGGAATTACACGATTAAGGAATAGAAAACGATGGAAATTGAAAATCACAAAGAAGAAGTACCCTTTGCCCACTATGAGGCACTGTTTGGCGCACTGAATCCCCAGGCGGTATGCACCCGTCTGCCGGACACCCAATGGGATGGGGCGGAATTTACCCTCCGGCTGTTGGGGCGGGATTTTGCCATTGCCCATCCCGGCTATGCCATCCGGGCGCTGGACGGCGGCGCTGTGCCGCCCCTGCCCACCCAGACCTTCCTGCTTCGCTATCTGCTGGAAGGGAAAAACATAAAATGGAACGGGCAATGGAAAACCTTCCGGGAAATGCCCTGGGGGGAGATGTACATCCAGCCCTATACCGGGCGGGTGCTCACCCGGGCGGCATTCACCTTTGGCACCCGTGTGGCAGCCTTCCGCGCCGCCTGCGAGAAAATGGGCGCGGTGAAGCTCCCTCACGGCGATGCCGGATACCAGTTTGAGCTGGTGCCCGGCTACCATATGCAGCTGCTGGTGTGGGAAGGGGACGAGGAATTCCCCCCCAATGCCCAGGTGCTCTATTCGGATAATTTTGAAACCGGCTTCGCCCCGGAAGACCGGGTAGTGGCAGGCGACATTCTGATTTCCACCATCAAAGCAAATTTCTGAGTACAAAACAAAGCGCTCCCGTGATCCCCGGCAGGGGGTCACGGGAGCGCTTCCATGCTTACTTGATTTTGTGGCGGCAGTAGGAGCGCGCCGCCAGGTACAGGAACAGAGGAATTTCAACGATCAGCGCGGCCGCCATGGCAAAGGGCATCCATACAGAGACCTTGCCTAGGTGCAGGAAGGAAAAATCGATCAGCTTATACAGCAGGCTCCCCTGCAGCGCCGCGCCCCCGGCAGGGAGAATGGTGAGAAGCCAGTTTGAGATCGACTCCGGCAGGGAGATGCAGACGACCCCCGGCAGGATGCACAGCAGCAGCGAGACGGCCAGGGCAGAGACCACACTGTGGAACCGGGAGGAGAGCAGTAGCGTCAGGCTCACCGTTGCCAGCAGCGTCAGCAGGTATCCGGCGGCACAGGTGAGCTGCAGCTGCCACAGGCTCATATTCGGCAGGTTGACAATGGAAAACAGCAGCTGGATCGAGGTTTTGGTGCATGCCCAGCCATACAGGCTGTCCGAAATTACCAGATACATTCCCGCGCTGATACAGAAGGCCACGGCGCTGATCAGCAGCGCGGCGGAGATCTTTACCACCGCCAGCCGGAGCCTTCCCAGCTTGGTGCAGCGGAGAATGTCGTCCGCTCCGGTCTGGTAGTCCGATGCGAAGACGGGGGCGGTGATCACCGCGCACAGCAGCAGCACCAGAAAAGCCGTCAGCATCTGATAGTCCATGGCGTCGGAATTGTAGCCGGGGTAAAAAACATAGGGGGTCTGCACCCGGCGGAAGAGTCCCTCCGCCGCAGCCTGGGCGGCGGGATGCTCCGGCTGCTCCAGCTTCATCAGGTCGGAAAGATGCTGGGCAATGGCATCGTAATAGCCGTCGAGCTGCTCCGGCTGCACATCCAGCAGGGAGGGAGCAAGACCGGTCTTGGGGTCGGCAAAAACCTCCCGGATGCCCTTGAACAGAGGCGAATAGGGGTAGAGCCGCCGGATATACACGCCGTCCGGCAGATCCCGGGTGGTTTCCACGCCGTATTCCGCCAGGTACTCCTGATAGGCGGTCAGCGCCTCCCGGACAAGCGTCGGGGTGACGGGGCCCGCAATGACCGACTGCACCTGCTTGTCAAAGGCA
The DNA here is from genome assembly GCA_934567355.1 of uncultured Oscillospiraceae bacterium. Taxonomy (GTDB): domain Bacteria; phylum Bacillota; class Clostridia; order Oscillospirales; family Oscillospiraceae; genus Faecousia. The sequence continues at coordinate 113,968 of CAKTJC010000001.1, read as the reverse complement.
ATGGCATCCAGCCCCAGCAGCGTTGTCTTTTCCCCCTGCTCGTCCCACACGGTCACATAGGAAAAGGTAATGGGAATATAGGCCATAAACGCGCTGATCGCCAGGATGGCCAGCAGCAGGATCACCGTGATGCGGGATTTGAGCACCCGCTTCAGCTCCAGCTTCAGTAAACGCATATTGATCAGCTCCTTTCCTGCTCCTGGGGGAAGAGCCACAGGTACAGATCCTCCAGCCGGGGCTGAGCCGGGACGGAACCGGCAGCGGCGGGCTGCTCCCCCAAATAGCGCAGGGAGACGCTTCCGTCGTCCTCGTTGCGCAGGTTGACAATGGGCAGCTTCCGCTCGTATTCCGGCAGCTGCGCCTGAGTGACCCGGGCGGTCCACACCTTGCCGCGCACCTGCTCCACCAGCTCCTCGGTGGTGCCGCAGGAGAGCAGACGCCCCTGCTTCATCATCGCGTTCCGGGTGGCGATGTATTCCACATCGGAGACAATGTGGGTGGAGATCAGCACGATCCGGTCGTGGGCAAATTCGGACAGCAGGTTGCGGAACCGCACCCGCTCCCCGGGATCCAGGCCGCTGGTGGGCTCGTCCAGGATCAGCACCTCCGGGTCATTGAGCAGCGCCTGGGCGATGCCCACCCGGCGCTTCATGCCGCCGGAGAGCTTGGCGATCTTCTTCCGCCGTACCTTCTGCAGGGTCAGCTGCTCCAGCAGCGCATCGATTCGCCGCTTCCCGTCTCCGGCGCTCAGCCCCTTCAGCGCCGCCATGTAGTCCAGATAGTCCTGCACCGTAAACTCCGGATAGAAGCCGAATTCCTGGGGCAAATACCCGAAAATATCCCGGTAGCGCTGCCCCAGGGCGGCGATGGGCTGGCCGTCATAGGTGATGGAGCCCTCGGTGGGCTCCATGATGCCCGCCAGCATCCGCATCAGGGTGGTTTTGCCTGCGCCGTTGGCGCCCAGCAGCCCCCACACGCCGGGGGTGAGCCGCAGGGACACATCCGACACGGCGGTCATGTCTTTGAATATCTTTGATAGATGGTCAATGCATAGTTCCATACAGTTTCCTTTCCGTTTCGGGAGATTCCGGTAAATCCGGCAGGGGGTATCCGGAGCCTCCCGGACTTTTTATGCCTCCGCCAGCTGCCCTTCCGCATAGATGCAGCCCCGGAGCAGCCGGTGCAGCTGACTGCCGCAGAAAAGCAGCAGCACCGCGCAGACCGCAGCCCAGGCAGGGCTGGGGGTAAACAGCCAGCTCATCCGGCGGCTGAACATTGCCGCCAGCAGGATGCCCCCCTCTGCCAGGCTGCCCCACAGAAACCACTGGGGGGAGGCATGCCCCAGCAGGTACAGCCCGCCGCTCCCGGCCAGCAGGAAGGGCATCCACACGGCCATGGCCGCACTGCTCAGCCGCAGCGCAGTGTGCAGCGCCGCGGCCAGGGTGAGACTTCCCAGCAGCAGCACATTGCCGATGCCCAGCATCAGCAGCCGGGCCATCAGCAGCCGGGCGGATGAGAAGTAGGAGGCTGCCTCCGTTTCGTGCATCCGAAAGCGGACGGAGCGGTACAGCAGCGGCGGTGCGGCCATGAAAACCAGCACGGACAGCACACACAGCACCTCTGCCACGGCCTGGGGACGCCAGAGCGCGGCGAGGGTCTGCTCCCTGACCAGCAGCCAGACAGCCAGCGCCAATAGCGCCTGGGCGGCCAAGATCTTCCAGCCGAGGAACCGCACCTGTATCCAGGCAAACCGGCCGAAGCCGATCCGCCTGCACCTGCGTCCCGCCTCTGCCCGGGCAGCGGTGCACAGCGCCTCCGGGCAGGCAGCGGAGGGCGCTTCGGCAAGTGCACGGCGCAGCCGCTTCTCGAAATCTTGATTGGTCATGGTGAATCCTCCTTTTCCAGCTGACGCTTCAGCTGTTTCAGCGCCGCCCGGAGCCGGGACTGGACGGTGCGCAGCGGGAGCCCGGTGGCGGCTCCGATCTCCCGCAGGGTCAGTTCCTGCCCAAAGCGCAGCAGGACGATCTCCTGCTGCTCCGGGGGCAGAAGGCGGATGCGCTGGCGGAAGCTCCAGTCCGCCTGTGCCCGCTCCAGGTCGGCGCGGGTATCCGGAATTTCCTCCAGCTCCTCCAGCGGCTGTTCTGCGCTGCCTGCCTTTCGCTGCAGATCGATGCAGGTGTTGGCGGCAATGCGGTAGAGAAATGCCCTGCAATTTCCGGTGCAGCGGTCGTAATACCGGATGGCTTTCAGAAAAGTCTCCTGAACTGCGTCCTCTGCCAGATCCCGGCGGGGTACATGCCACAGGCAGTAACGCAGCAGTTCCGGGTAGAGCAGCCGAACCAGCTCCTCCGCCGCGTCCCGGTCGCCCCGGCTGATCCGCGCCATGAGCTTTTCTTCCCGCATGGAGTGCATTCCTCCTTTCAAAAGGCCTTTCGTGATATAAAACGATTGGCAGGCCGAAAATGATTTAACTTCGAAAAATTTTCTCTGCGGAAAGGAAAAAGGAGAGGAACCAGGTCCTCTCCTTTCAGAAATTGATTTCGGGCAGCCATGCTTACGCGGCGCTGCCGTTATTTTGCCGCATCCAATGCCAGCTTGAAGGCGCCGTAGGCACCGGCGTCATTGCCCAGGGAGGCCAGCGTGAACTTGACCTCGGAGGCCGCATGGAAGACGTACTTGTTGAAGTAGGGCTTCAGGCCGTCCAGCAGGACTTCGCCCGCCTTGCTGACGCCGCCGCCGATGACCACCACCTCCGGGTTGACCACGCAGCACACGTCGGCCAGGAATTCGCCCATGTAGGCATAGTACTGGTCGAGCACCTGCAGCGCCAGCTGATCGCCCTGCTTTCCGGCGTCGAAGATGTCCTTGCAGGTCGGGCTGCTCAGCTGCCGCAGGGTGGATTCCTCTTTGGAGCTCTCCAGCGCCTGCTTGGCCAGGCGGACGATGCCGGTGGCGGAGCAGTACTGCTCCACGCAGCCCCGCTTGCCGCAGCCGCACACGGCGGTCTCGTTCCGGTTGAGCACCATGTGGCCGATCTCCGCGCCCGCGCCGTGCGCGCCGTGGAGCAGCCGCCCCTCGACGACAATGCCGCCGCCCACGCCGGTGCCCAGCGTGACAAAGACCATGTTGTTGCAGCCCTGGCCGCCGCCCTTCCAGAATTCACCCAGCGCCGCCACGTTGGCGTCGTTGCCCGCCGTCACGGGCAGACCGGTGAGGGTGGAGAGCTCTTTGCTGATGTTGAATTTGCCCCAGCCCAGGTTGACGCAGCGGTTGACGTTGCCCTTGCTGTCCACAGGGCCGGGAACGCCGATGCCCACGCCCAGCAGGTCGGCATCCTGAATGCCGCTGCTCTGCCGGAACTCCCGGATGGACGCGGCAATGTCCGGTAAAATCTGGATGCCGCCGTTGGCAGTGACCGTGGGGATCTCCCATTTGGAGATGAGATTGCCGGTTTCATCGAAGTAAGCGATTTTGACGGTGGTGCCGCCCAAATCCACACCAAAGCCATATTTCATGGATATGTCCTCCTGATTATTGAATGGTTCTATTATATCTTCTTTTAAGAGGAAATGGAAGCCCCTTGGGGAAATTGTTTCATTTGGAGCGATCCCGGAATACAAACTGGGTGACGCCGGTCATCACGGCGCTGATCAGCAGCTGGGTATAGTAGCTGATGCCCCGGCAGACGATCATGCCGGGCAGCACGAGATCCGCGCCGAATACGGGGGTGAAGATCACGGTGAAAAGCGTTTCGCTGATGCCCATGCCGCCGGGCAGGGGGAGCATATCCACTGCCACGGAAATCAGAGCTTGGAGCAGGATCACGGTGATGGCGTGCTCTCCGGACAGCCCGAAGGCCAGGTAGGTAAACCACACCACGCTGAACATGCAGAACCGCTGCACCAGGGTGATGAGAAATGCGGTGAGAATGATCTTCGGCTTTTTCTTGAAGAAATCGGCGGTGCCGCGGTACTGATCCAGCATGCGCTGCACCCGGTTCATCACCTTCTGGGGATTGCGGAAGGGGTGGATCTTCTGCACGACCCGCAGCACCCAGCGGGTGAGGCGCTCCAGCAGGCTGGGACGGAAGACAGCCAGCAGCAGCAGCGCCACGACGATCACGTTCAGCGCCACGCCCAGATAGATCAGCGGCTCCACGTCGCCGAGGCAATCGATGATCGCAGGGGGGCGCAGAATGGTCACCACCAGCCCGATGAGCACCAGCACCGTTTTATACACAATGGTCACGATCACCAGCACCACGGTGGATACCGCCGCCGGGATGCCGTCCCGGTGCATATACACCATCTGCATGGGCTGCCCGCCGGAGGCGGAGGGAGTGATGGCGCTGTAGAAAAATCCGACAAAGGAGAACAGGCAGCAGTGTCCGAATTTTGCCCGCGTGCCCTGACTGCGCAGCAGGTAACACAGCACCACGGATTCTCCCAGAATGAAAGTCACCACAGCCATCACCGCAATGGCGGCGTAGCCCCACTTGGCTTCGGAGAGATAGGAGAAGATTTGGCTCAGGCTTTCGTCCCGAAATACGTACCACAGAGTCAGCGCCAGAACGGCAAAGTAAAAAAGAATGCTGAAAATGCGTCTGCGCGTTTTCTTCGTCATTGGCTGTGGCTCCTTTCTCCACTGAAATCACATTAGAATGCATTATACCATAGCTTTTTCGTGGGTGTCAATGCGAAATTCCCATCGTTTGTTGGAATAAAACCGTCATTCATTAACCTTTGTTTAACATTTCCTTAACATTCTTGCCTATTTGCGTAAGGTGTGTTAAAATTAAACATACACTTCACGAATCCGGCGCTCTTCGGGCGCTTTTTTTGTAAAGACAGAGAGGATTTGCTTATGATCGGTTTTTATGATTATACCGTTATTTTGACCTATATGGGAGCGCTGGCCGGGCTGCTGGGGATTTCCATGTCCATCCACGGGCTGTATGTCAATGCGATTTTGTGCATGGCCGTCGCCTTGGTGTGCGACACGCTGGACGGCATGGTGGCGCGGAAGAAGAAAAACCGCACCAAGGGGGAGATGCTTTTCGGCATCCAGATTGATTCTCTGTGCGACCTGATCTCCTTCGGCGTGTGTCCGGCGACGCTGTTTTATATGCTGGGCATGAGAGGAATTCTGGATATGGTGCTGCTGGGAGCTTACTGCCTGTGCTGCGTGATCCGGCTGGGCTATTTTAATGTACTGGCCGTCCAGGCAGAGCTGGGCACCAAGGGGGATTACCATGGGCTGCCGGTGGTGTGCCTGGACATCATGGCGCCGGCGGTGTACCTGATGTACCTGCTGATGCCGCGAAGCTGCAATCTGTGGGTGCTGCGGCTGGCGACGGCGCTGTTCGGTTTCCTGTATATTCTGGACTTCAAGGTGAAAAAGCCCGTGCTGTGGAAATTCGTTGCCATGGGCGCGACGGTGCTGGCTCCGCTGGCAGTTCTGCTGCTGCGGTATCCCAGATGACCTGGCGGGATAGGAGCGGCGGCTGTGTCCCCGGCGACGCGGGGCAGGACAGGCTGCTGGAATGGATGTACGGCACCGCCTTCGGGCGGCTGCTGGTCAAACTCATGATCCGCCCCGGCGTCAGCCGGGCGGCCGGCTGGCTGCTGGATCGGCGGATCTCTGCGCTGGCGGTAAAGCCCTTCATCCGCGCAAACCATATCTGCATGGATGATTTTGAGCAGCGGAAATTTCGCAGCTTCAACGATTTTTTTACCCGCCGCGTGCTGCCCGGCCGCAGACCGGTGGATACCGAGCCGACCCACCTGATCGCTCCCTGCGACAGCAAGCTCAGCGTCTATGAAATTCTGCCCGATTCCCGCTTCCGGATCAAGGGCACGCAGTATACCCTGGGGGGATTGCTGCAAAGCAAGCCCCTGGCAGAGCGTTTCCTGGGCGGTACGCTGCTGCTGTTCCGGCTGACCGTCGGCGACTACCACCGCTACGGCTACATCGATTCCGGCTTCGCCGGCGAAAGCACCCGGATCCCCGGTGTATTCCATACGGTCAATCCCGCTGCCGCCAGCCGCTGCCCCATCTACCGGGAAAACACCCGGGAGTATTCCCTGCTGGAAAGCGAGCGCTTCGGCACGGTGCTGCAGATGGAGGTGGGCGCCGCCATGGTGGGGCGGATCGTAAACGATCCCGGCTCCCGGCAGGTAAGGCGGGGCGAGGAAAAAGGGCGCTTTGAATTCGGCGGCTCCACGGTGATCGTCCTGCTGCAGAAGGGACGCGCGATCCCGGATGCCGACCTCGTGCGCAACACGACCGAGGATGCCGAGACTATGGTGCACCTGGGCGAGCGCATCGGCATTGCGGCGGAGCCGCACCCATGATATATGGCGGACGGGAAACCGTCCGCTTTTTGCGTCTTGACGGGAAAAAGAAACCGTTTTATTATATTGAAAAGACATTTATAGAGGACGGCACGATGTACTGCGATTGTCATATTCATATGGTTCTGGACGGGTTTGACTGGCGGACAGCCATTGCCGCCCATCGGGAAGCCCCAAACGGGAAGATCATCCGCGCCAATCTGGAGCGCTACCGCGCGGCAGGCTTTACCTATCTGCGCGAGGGCGGCGATCGCTGGGGCGTGGGAGCGGCGGCCAGAGCGCTTGCCCCGGAGTACGGCATCCGCCTGGTCACGCCCCTGTCGCCGCTGTACATGGCGGGGCACTACGGCGGCTTTATCGGCACAAAATTTGAAGACCTCCGGCAGTATACCGGCCTGGTAAGGCAGCACCGGCGGGACGGGGCGGATTTTATCAAAATTATGATCTCCGGGCTGATGGACTTTGACCGCCCCGGGGAGCTGACCGAGGAGGGGCTGCCCCCCGAGCAGATCCGGGAACTGATCCATATCGCCCATGAAGAGGGCTTTGCCGTTATGGCGCATGCCAATGGGGCGCGTACCGTCCGGGCCGCCGCCCGGGCGGGGGTGGACTCCGTGGAGCACGGGGCGTATCTGGACAGCGAGGCGCTGCATGCCATGGCGGAAAACGGCACCGTATGGGTGCCCACCCTCTCCACCATCGGCAATCTGCGGGGAAGAGGACGGTTCAGCGAAGCTTCCGTCCGGCAGATCCTCGCTTCGGCGCAGGAAAATGTTCATCGCTTCGCCTCACTTGGCGGCTTGCTTGCCCCCGGTACCGATGCAGGCGCCTGGGCGGTTCCCCACGCAGGGCTGACGGAGTACGCCTTGTTTCAGGAGATTTTTGGCGATGCTTCCCGGCAGATCCTGCAAAGAGGACAGCAGGAGATCCAAGGAAAATTCTCCTGAGTGCCGCCGTAATTTTAAGACAGAGAGGTAATCTTATGATCCAGGATATTTTTCCCAGCGTTTTTCACAATGAATACCAGCCGGAGGCGGTACCTGCCCCGGAGGATACGGTGCTTTGCTTCCGGCGCGGGGCGCTGCTGCGCAGTGAGCAGGGGCAATTCCCCCAGGTGCGGGAGCTGGGGCAGCGGGAATACCGCTTCCTTTTCACGGTGGATGGAAAGCCTTATTTTTTGATGCCGGACAGCGGAGACACCCCGGATGGATTCTCCTTTGTGGACCTTCGTCAGCTGCGGACGGAGCGGCAGCTGGAAAAGGTGGAGCTTTTTGCTGCCTTTACCGGCAAGCACCTGGCGGATTGGTATACGGACGTCCGATTCTGCGGCCGGTGCGGCGCGCAGACGGTGCACTCCCAGCGGGAGCGGGCGATGGTTTGCCCCGACTGCGGAAAGACCTTCTATCCAAGGATCATGCCTGCGGTGATCGTGGGGGTGAAAAACGGCGAAAGGCTCTTGCTCACCCGCTACCGCAGAGGCGTTGCCTACAATGCGCTGATCGCCGGGTTCACGGAGATCGGCGAGACTGCCGAGGAGACCGTCCGGCGGGAGGTAATGGAAGAGGCGGGGGTCCGCGTGAAAAACATCCGCTATTTTGCCTCCCAGCCCTGGGGCATCGCGAATGACCTGCTGCTGGGCTTTTACTGCGAACTGGATGGAGACGAAACCATCCATATGGACGCCCAGGAGCTGAAATATGCCCAGTGGGTACGCCGGGAGGACATCCAGCTCCAGCCCGACGATTCCAGCCTGACCAATGAAATGATGCGCCGGTTCAAGCTGGGCATCGAAAAGTAAAAAGCCGCGCCTCTGCTTTCGGATGTGCAAAGGCGCGGTTATTTATGCGGCGGCTTCGGGGGAAGCTGCTTTTTGGGTGAAAACAAGCACGATTCCGGCTCCCACAAGAGCGCAGGCGGTGCCGCATGCGAGCATGGCGGGGACACCCAGGCTGTCCAGAATGCGGCCGGCGGCGATGGCGCCCAGCACGTTGCCCAGGGTCATGGTCATGGTGTAGCAGGCCTGTCCCTTTACCGAGTCGCCGGGCGCCATGATGGAGTTGACGTAAAACACCGAGCTGACCGTCATCAGCGCAAAGCCGCCCATTTGGAGCAGCTGCACGGCATAAAATCCGGCCATGCCCCTGCACAGCCAGGTGCCCAGCGTCTTGAGCAGGAAGAAAATGCCGGAAATGCGGAACCAGACATGGCAGGGCACCTTCCGCTGCATCCATCCGAAGAGGAACATCACCGGCAGCTCCATCAGCGACGCAAAGGCCATAGCCGTGCCCATATTCTGGCTGTCGCCGCCCTTGTATTTCACGATTTGGTATGTAAAGCTGTTGAGCACAGCATGACTGATGAAGATCAGCACCAGCCCCACCAGCACGCAGCAGAACCGGGGATACCGGCGCAGGAAGCCGCCGCGTGCAGCGGATGCCTCCCGGGTGCGCTGGGACGGGCGGGGATTGGGATAGTCCGCGATGACCAGCAGCGCCAGCACCAGTCCCGCCCCAATGCTCACCGGCACTGCCGGTGCCCCGAACCGCCGGGTCAGGACGCCGATGAGGTAGGCAGAGACGCCATAGCCCAGGGAGCCAAAGCCCCGGGCAATGCCGAAATTCATTTTTTCGCCGCCGTTTATGGTGGCAATGCCGATGGAATTGACCAGGGGCGTGCTCATTTGCAGCAGAACCATGCAGATTCCGTAGCATATTCCGGCCACCGGCATGTTCCGTCCGGCAAGCCCCATTGCTGCGGTGCAGACCAGATTGACAGTGCTGGTGAGGAAGACGATCCACTTCAGGGAAATTCTGCCCCCTCGATCCGCATAAGCGGCCACTGCCGGCTGAAGCAGGGCGGACAGCAGCCCTGCCGCCGCGATCAGCAGTCCCACCTGGCTGTTGGTGAACCCCGCATACAGCAGGTACATGCTGGTGTAGCCCATGATCCCGGCATAGCCCGTCCAGAAAAAGCCCTGGACGGCGGAATAGCCTACGGTTCTGTCCTTGATAACCACAAAGTCCGCCCCCTGTCATTTGAGGTCATCATACCATATCCTGTAAAAACTTACAAGCATGAAACGCCGCCTCCGCCCCATCCGCCGCGGCAGTGATGATCTGCCGCAGCGCCTTTTTTCGGATGTCCCCCGCTGCAAACACCCCGGGTGCGCTGGTTTGCAGCGTATCATCCGTCAGCAGGCAGCCGTTTTCATCCATTTCCAGCATTCCTGCAAAGGGCGCGGACGCGGGGCGATAGCCAATGAAGATGAACACGCCTGCGCCCTCTGCCGGGATGGAGGCAACGCTGCCGGAGCGCGTGTCCTCGACCAGGAGCGCTTCGATTGCGGCATCTCCCCGGATCTCCCGCAGGGCACGGTGAAATTCTATTTGAAGATTCTCCTGCGCATCCAGACGGCGGCGGGTGGCGTCGTCGCACCGCAGCCGCTCGCCGCGCACCAGAAGATGCACCCGGCTTGCCAGCTGCGCCAGGTGCAGCGCCTCCTCACCGGCGCTGTTGCCGCCGCCGACCACATAAACCTCCCGCCCCCGGTAGAAGAAGCCGTCGCAGGTGCCGCAGTAGCTGACGCCGTTTCCGCGAAAGCGTGCCTCCCCCGGAATGCCCAGCGTCTTTGGCTCTGCCCCGGCTGCAATGATCATCGCTCTGGCAGCAAAGGTGCCTGCCCCGGTCTCCGCCCGTTTTTCCGCCGGAAAGACCGCCTGCACGTTCGTGCAGATCAGCTCCGCCCCGGCGTCGCAGACCTGCTGCCTCATCCGCTCCATCAGGCTTGCCCCGTCGATACCGGGCAGCCCCGGATAGTTGTCGATCCGTCCCGGCAGCGCCGCCTGCCCGCCGGGTACGCCATGCTCCAATATCGCCACCCGTTTTCCCGCCCGCGCGGCATACAGCCCTGCCGTCAGCCCGGCGCACCCCGCGCCCAGAATCAAAATATCATATCTGTGTCCCATGAAATGGCTCCTTTGAAATGTTATCCCTCGATGAAGAGAGACTTTTCATTTAGCGTTCCCTCCCGCATCCGCTCCATACAAAAAATTGAACGCCCCGCTGGAAAAGCAGCGGGGCGTTCGGTGCAAATGGGGGTAGAAAGAAGAGAGGTAGAAAAGAGGGAGTTCGCGGGGAAGAGGACAGATCACGGCTTCCGTGCCTCTTCCTGCCTATAAAGTACCGGACGGATTTGAACGGTGCATCACAAAATTGAAAATAAATCATAAACAGGCGTTTTACAAACATTTTACAATTCGCCGCTTTCTGATTTTACAATTCATGGGTATTCTGTTAATTGTAAAGAAATGAATTGAAAAGGAGCGTGGGAAAGATGGATGTGATTTCCACAATTGATTTTAACGAGAAAAAGGGTTTTATCTGCGATATGGACGGCGTGATCTATCACGGCAATCGGATCCTGCCGGGCGTTGCGGAGTTTATCAAGTGGCTGCACGAGGAGAAGAAGGAATACCTTTTCCTGACCAATAACAGCGGCTACACCCCCAGAGAGCTGAACCAGAAGCTGGCACGGATGGGGCTGGACGTGCCGGAGGAGCATTTTTATACCAGCGCCCTGGCGACGGCGGCCTTCCTGAAGGAGCAGGCGCCGGGCTGCTCTGTGTTCGTCATCGGCGAGGCGGGGCTGCTCAATGCCCTGTATGATGCGGGCATCACCATGAATGACGTAAACCCGGACTATGTGGTGGTGGGCGAGGGGCGCTCTTATTCCCTGGATACCCTGACCAAGGCGACCAACCTGGTGCTGAAGGGTGCGAAGCTCATTGGCGCGAACTCCGATGTCTGCGGCAATATCGAAAACGGCATTGCCCCCGCCTGCCGCGCCCTGATCGCCCCCATCGAGATGGCAACGGGCACCCAGGCCTATTTCTGCGGCAAGCCGAACCCCCTGATGATGCGCACCGGCCTGAACCTGCTGGACTGCCACAGCGCCGAAGCGGTGATGGTCGGCGACCGCATGGATACGGATATCATCTCCGGCCTGGAAAGCGGCATGTCCACCGTCCTGGTACTGTCCGGTGTCTCCACCCGCGAGACCCTGAAAACCTACGCCTACCGCCCCAGCGTCGTCCTGAACGGCGTGGGCGATATTCCCGCCATGGCACGGGCGCAAAAATGAGGGTTAGGGATCAGCTGCCGGAATACCGTTTTATGTAAATAATTTCATTTCTTAAACCTCCGCGCTTGCATTTTTATCCAAACTATGGTATAAAATAGTATTATATGTTTGGGGAATTTTTCCAAGCAAGAGTGGGCGGCCTGGGATGGCTGCCGTGGAAAGCGGTGTAATTTAAGTATGAATGTTCATGAATCCGGCGAAATGTACCTGGAAGCGATCCTGGTGCTGAGCCGTCAGAGCGGGTATGTCCGCTCGATCGATGTGGGGGAGTATCTGGGCTATTCCAAGCCCAGCGTGTCCCGGGCGATGGGGCTGCTGCGCAAGGGCGGGCTGATCACCGTGGAGAAGGACGGCGCGCTGCTGCTGACGGATGCCGGGCGCGCCATTGCAGAAAAAATTTACGAGCGGCATACCGTTCTGTCCAAGGTGCTCATCGGGCTGGGCGTGCCGGAAAAAATCGCGGTGGAGGATGCCTGCAAGATCGAGCATGACATCAGCGACGAGACCTTCCAGCTGATCAAAAAGCACATCGCCGCCTACGAGGAGAGCCGGAAGTGAGCGGCTGCGGCAATTGCTCCGGCTGCGGGAATGCGTCCGGCTGTGCGGGGTGTTCCGGATGCGGCGGCTGTGCTTCCAGCCTGGAGCTGACCGGAGCGGAGATCGAATTCCTGCGCCTGCTGGGGCAGGTGGCCTTTCTTCCGGTGGCGCGGAAGCTGGGGGATGAAACGCCGGTCTGCCTGGAGGACGGCATCGCGGAGCAGGCACAAACCAGCCTGGTGCTGCAATGCCTGGAAAAGAAAATGCTGATCTCCCTGGACTATGCCGCCCCCCTGAAGGGCGCGGATATGGAAAAATATCGGGCCTACCCCATCCGGGGCAGCATTGCCCTCACCCGGCGCGGCCAGCAGGTGCTGGAGCTGCTGGAGATTCAGGGCTGCCAGGAACCATAAAGAGCAAGGACGTGCCGGAAATCGGCACGTCCTTTTCATAAAGCCGCCGGGCAGGTTTTCCTGCCCGGCGAAATGTTTATTTGTGATACAGGATCCGGATGGAGTTGAGCAGGCACAGCATGGACACGCCGGTATCGGCAAACACGGCGATCCACATGTTGGCATAGCCCAGCAGACCCAGCGCCATGACGACGATCTTGACCGCCAGGGCAAAGTACACATTCTGCCAGCTGATGCGGCGGGTGCGGCGGGCGATCTGGATGGCCTGAGGAATGGCGGACATGTCGGAATTCATGAATACCACGTCCGCCGCTTCAATGGCGGCATCCGCGCCGCTGCCCATGGCAGCGCCCACATCGGCGCCTGCCAGCACGGGTGCATCGTTGATGCCGTCGCCGACGAACATCACGCTGCCCTGCTGGGCGCGAACCTTTTCCAGCTCACTGAGCTTGTTTTCCGGCAGCAGACGGGCGCGCACCTCATCGATCCCTGTCTCCTGGGCGACGTGCTTTGCGCTGTCCTCCGCGTCGCCGGTGAGCATGACGGTGTGCAGCCCCATGGTTTTCAGCTGCCCGATCGCGGTGACGGCATCGCCCTTCAGCGTATCGGCAATGACGATCTGCCCCAGCAGCTTTCCGTCCCGCGCCAGCAGTACCTGGGTGCCGAAGGAAGCGCCTTGGAACTTATCCAGGCTGACGCCGTTGCTTGCCATCAGCTTCTGGTTGCCGCAGAGCACCCGGTGGCCGTCCAGCTCCGCCTGGATGCCCTCGCCGGCCAGCTCCGTCAGATGGGTGGGCTTGGGGATTTCCAGCCCCGCCTCTTTGGCGGCGGTGACAATGCTCACGGCAATGGGATGGGTGGAGAATTGTTCACATCCGGCGGCCAGGGTCAGCAGCAGGCTGTCCGTGGCGGCAGCGTCGGCAGGAATGGCATTTTGCACCTGGAAATTGCCCTTGGTGATGGTGCCGGTCTTATCCATGACCACGGATTTGACCTGCGCCAGGGCTTCGATGGCTACGCCGCCCTTGAAGAGGATGCCCTTCTTGGAGGCAGCGCCGATGCCGGAGAAGAAGGCGAGGGGCACACTGAGCACCAGCGCGCAGGGGCAGGAGATGACCAGGAAGGTCAGTGCGGTGAACACCGAGGCGGTGCCCGCCTCACCGTACAGCACGGAATCCATACCGGCGTACTTGGCGGCATCCACGAAGAAGTGCCAGCCGGGGATGATGAAGGGCAGCACCACAGCCACCACCAGCGCGGCAATGACCACGGTGGGGGTATATACTCTTGCAAAGCGGGTGATGAATTTGTCGATGGCGGGCTTGCTTGCCGCCGCATTTTCCACGGAATTCAGAATTCGGGTGACCATGGATTCTTCCAGCGGCTTCTCCACCCGCATTTTCAGCTGGCCGGAGGTATTGACGCAGCCGGAGATCACCTGGCTGCCGGTGCCCACCTTGACGGGGACAGGTTCGCCGGTGACGGCGGAGGTATCGATCCGGCTTTCGCCCTCAAGGATCACGCCGTCCAGGGGGATCCGGTCGCCGGGGCGAACCACCAGCACGTCGCCCACCTGGGCATCCTCGGCGGGAATGACCTTTACGTCATCGCCGTCCACCAGGTTCACGGTTTCGGGCCGCAGGTCGACGGCGGTCATGATCTGGCTGCGGCTCCGGGCAACGGCGCGGTCTTCAAAGTATTCGCCGATGCGGTAAAAGAGCATCACGCCCACGGCCTCGGGGCAGTCGCCGATGGCAAAGGCACCCAGCGTGGCAATGGACATCAGGAAGTTTTCGTCAAATACCTGCCCCTTGCAGATATTCTTCAGAGCATTCCAGACGACCTCACCACCCAGAATCAGGTAGGCGGGCACCAGCGCGATCAGCTGCACCGGCAGGGACACGTCCTTCAGGTGCAGCACTTCGCCGATGACGAAGAGCACCGCACCCACAATGATGCTGATCAGATCCTTCTTGGAATCCTCGCCGTCCTCATCCTTCTTGCGCTCTTCCTTCGCAATGATGGTGATGCCGTCCTCCATGGCGTCGATGGTTTCCTTCACGGTGGGGATCAGGGCATCGGGGTTCTTGGCGGTCAGACGCATCTGCCGGGTGGCAAAGGTAATGACGCATTCGTCCACCCCCTCCAGGGTGCTCAGGCGCTTCTCAATCTTGGCGGCGCAGTTGGCGCAGTCCAGACCCTCCAGAATATAGGTTTTGGTGGTGGAGCCCTTTTTGGCACGGGGCGTCAGGGTAACGCCATCCTCCACGCTGTCCACGGTCTTCTGCATTTTTTCCAGCAGGCCCTGGTGGCTCTTGGCGCTGACCCGCAGCTGCTTGGAGGCGAAGGTGATGGTGGCCTCCTCCACCTCGGGCATTTCATTGAGCTTGCGCACGATCTTGGCAGCGCAGTTGGCGCAGTCCAGACCTTCGATCAGGTACACCCTGGTCTCGGCATCAGCGTTCACCTCATGATGGTGGTGTTCATGCGCATGGTCATGGCCGCAGCCGCACTCATCGTCGTCATCGTGATGGTGATGATGTTCATGACCGCAGCCGCATTCGTCCTCATCGTCGTCATGATGGTGGTGATGGTGCTCGTGGCCGCAGCCACACTCGTCCTCATCGTTATGATGGTGGTGATGATGCCCATGGCCGCAGCCGCATGCATCTTCATCCTCGTGATGGTGATGCTCGTGCTCGCAGCATTCGTCCTCGTGATCGTGCAGGTGCTTCTCGTCGGACATATGAAACCTTCCTTTCATCGGTGCGGAAATTCTGTTTGACAATGGCTGTCTTTTAACATACAATATATCCGCTACCGAACACTTTGTTCTGTAACCATTATAGAAAGAATTCGCTGAAAAACAAGAATCATTTTTTGTTGGATGTACAATACAGGACAAAATTCGAATTTTGTACAGGAGATTTTTATGGACAGACGTCAGCAAAAGACCCGTACCGCGATTTATCGCGCCTTTACCACCCTGCTTGACCGGCAGAATTTTCACTCCATCACCGTGCAGGACATCATTGATGAGGCAAACATCGGCCGCAGCACCTTCTATGCCCATTTCGAGACCAAGGAGGAGCTGGTCAAGTCCCTGTGTCGGGAGCTGTTCGACCATATCATTGGTACCGCCATGGACAAGCAGGATACCCACGGCCTGTATGCCTGCACCAACGCGCCCCACTCCGTCATCTGCCACATTTTGCAGCACCTGCAGGAAAATGACAACAATATCCTCACGCTGCTGTCCTGCGAGAGCAGCCCCATTTTTATGAGCTATTTCAAATCCGGCATGGAGGAGCTGGTGCGCTCCCAGCTGCTGGGTGACACCGCCTGCGCCGATGTGCCCCGGGAATTTCTGATCAACCACATTGCAGGCAGCTTCGTGGAGATGGTGCAGTGGTGGCTGGCAGGCGGGCGGAAGGAAACGCCGCAGATGCTGGATAATTATTTCCGCATCGTTACCGAGCCGCTGCTGTCCGGCGGGAAGGACTGAGCATGGGAAATGTGATCATCCTCAGCGATTTCGTGGGCAGCGCGGATGTGGCCATGGCAGTCTCCCGGGGCGTGCTCACCCGCATGGGGCACCGGGCACTGTGCCTGCCCACGGCGCTGATCTCCGGCATTTGGAGCCAGGGAACGCCTGTGGAATTGGACACCACCGATTATCTGCGCGCGGCGCTGGATTCCTGGGCGCGTCTGGGCATCCGGGCAGACGGCGTGCTGATTGGCTATCTTGCAGGCGAAGCCCAGGCGGAATTCATTGCCGGGCAGTGTGCCCGCTGGCGGGAAGCCGGTGCAAAAATCTTCCTTGACCCGGTGTTCGCGGATAACGGCAGGCTGTACCGTGGCATCGGCCAGGAGCGCCTGGCGCTGCTGCGGGGGATGCTGCCCCAGGCGGACTATGTGCTCCCCAACGCCACCGAGGCGGAATTTCTCACCGGACTTTCGGAGCCGGCGGCTGCTGCAGAAGCCCTTCGCCGCATGGGCGCGGGGGCGGCGCTGATTACCGGCGTCGGAGGAAACTGGGTGGTGCTGTCCGACCGGGAAGGGACGCATACGCTCCCCTATGACCCCGTCCCCGGCAGCTTTTCCGGTGCGGGCGATGCCTTTTCCGCCGCATTCACCGGCGGCATCCTGAACGGCATGTCGGCACGCAGCAGCGCCGCACATGCGATTTCCGATGTGAAGCAATGGCTTACCCGTGCGCAGAATCTGCCGGAGCAGCGCATTGGACTCCCAATGGAGATGCTTTTTTAACCGGCTGCTTTTTTTCTCAGGTTTATCCGTTTTCCACGCGCTGCGGGCGGATGAATATGGCAATGCACATAAGAAGTTCTGCACCTTTTTGGCAGAATTGTCAATTGATATCATTTGGAAAATCCGTTATGATTAAACGCACCTCACCTGGAAGGAGGTGCGTAAATGAGTCGAACTTTTCGGATTATCGGAACAATTTTGTTGTTTTTTGCCATTGGTTTTTACCTGATCGCCACCGTCACCGGCGATGTGCTGACTGTGGCAGAAGCCGATGCAGCGTACCGGCCATCCGGTACTGCGGTCACGATATTGAAAAGCACTGCGAGCTTTCCTGATTTTACCGGGAATCTTGCCGTGCTTTTTCATTTTGCGTTGTTGATTTTTCCTGATGCATATCGTATAGTGAAATGGAAAAGAAAACGCTAAGGAGGACGGATCATGAAACGTATTTTTTGCCTTTTCCTCGCCCTTGCCCTGCTGGCGGCTCCGGCTGTCCGGGCAGACTATGAGGGGGAGCCCCAGCGCTGTGTCAGCCTGACCCTGGCCTGCAACCCCAGCACGGGCTATGAATGGCTGGTAAGCTCCAGCGATGAAACGGTCGCCCAGGCGGATGACCTGGAAATTGCCACGCAGGAGACGGATCCCTATCTGCAAGGCGCTCCTGCTGTGCACAATTTCCGCATCACCGGCGCGGCAGCCGGCACGGCGGAGATCACCTTTTCTTATCAGCGCCCCTGGGAGAGCGTGCAGCCGCTGTATCGGTTCACGGTTCCTGTTACGGTGGACGAGGGGCTGAACGTGATCACCGGCAGTGAGATCACACTGCCCGGCACCTGGGAGCCGGAAATGGAAACAGGCGGCATTGCGGCGCTGGAGGCGATGGAGCCGGACGAGGACGGGAATCAGCGCTTCCTGTTGTCCGCCCTGGCAGAGGGCTTTGAGACGATCCGCTTTTACCCGGAGGATCCGGAAATTGCCGAGGTATTTACCTATCAGGTGGTCAGCGACGGGCAGCAGCTGTATGTGTGGGAGATCTCCTTCCGCTGGCAGGAGCGGGACATGCCCTTCGCCCCGGAATTTTTGTTCAGCACCACGGACTTTGAAGGCAATCCCGTCACGGAGCAGATTTTGGCCGGACACAGCCTGACCATTCTAAACTTCTGGGAGCCCTGGTGCGGCCCCTGCGTCGGTGAGATGCCGGATCTGCAAAAGCTCAGCCAGGAATATGCCGACAGAGGCGTGCAGGTCATCGGCGTATTTGCCACGCCGGATTCTGACGAGGACGTTCAGGCCGTGCTGGACAGAACCGGCGTTACCTATCCCATCCTGCGCTACACCGATGAATTTGATTTCCTGCAAACCGGCTATGTGCCCACCACCGTCATCATCGGGAGCTCCGGCGGCATCGTAAAGGACAGCTTCGCCGGCGCCATGGACTACGACAGCTGGGTGGAGCTGATCGAGGAACTGCTATGAAAAAGAATTATCCCGCTGCCCTGGCTTTGGCGGCAGCTGCCGCGCTGATTGCCATCGGCATTGTGCAGAAGCAGCCGGCGCAGGTGCTGGCAAAGGCCATCCGGGTGTGCATGGAGTGTGTGGGCATTGGATAAAAAACGCTTTGGCATTCAGGGCGCGGCTGCGCTGCTGCAAAATGCCAATCTGAAGGGCTTTTTCACCGGGAAGATCTACCAGGGCGCGGGGAAGAATGTCTGCGTCCCCGGCCTCAATTGCTATTCCTGCCCCGGCGCGGTGGGAGCCTGCCCCATGGGCTCACTGCAAAATTTCCTGTCCGGCCTGCGGATCCGGATCCCCTATTATGTTGTGGGATTGCTGCTGTTTTTCGGCGCGGTGCTGGGGCGGGCGGTGTGCGGCTTCCTGTGCCCCTTCGGCCTGATCCAGGAGCTGCTGCACCTGATCCCCGGCGTTCCAAAGCGCAACCGTTTCCGGGCGGATCGGCCGATGCGGAAGCTCAAGTATGTCGTGCTGGTGCTGCTGGTGGTGGTATTGCCGATGCTTTACCCGCTGACGCCGTTTTTCTGCAAATACCTGTGCCCCTCCGGCACGCTGGCAGGCATCCTGCTTGCCGCCCGGGACGGCATGGTGCGGGCACAGCTGGGAGGCATTTTCCTTTGGAAGTTCTTTGTGTTCTTCTGGATCATTGCAGCCAGTGCCGTGATTTTCCGCCCCTTCTGTAAATATCTGTGCCCGCTGGGAGCCATTTATGGGCTGTTCAATCGATTCGCGCTGTGCCGCATGGACTTGGATGCGGAGAAATGCGTCCGCTGCGGCAGGTGCGCTGCCGCCTGCAAAATGTGTGTTGACCCCAGCCGCACCCCCAACAGTGCCGAATGCATCCGCTGCGGCGACTGCGTAAAAGCGTGCCCCGCAAAGGCGCTGCATCTGGGCTTCAAGCGAACAAAATAAAAGACGAACCCCTGAGCTGCTGAGGCTCAGGGGTTTCCGTATTTATTCCAGCAGGCACACCGCGTGGCAGCGCATTCCCTCGCCGGAGCCGGTAAAGCCCAGCTTTTCCTCGGTGGTGGCCTTCACATTCACCCGACCCACCGGAATGTCCAGGGCGCGGGCGATGTTTTCCGTCATGGCGGGGATATAGTCCTTGAGCTTGGGCTTCTGGGCAATCATGGTCACGTCAATATTGCCCACCCGGTAACCGGCGGCAGCAATCTTCTGTCCCACAATTTTCAGCAGCTCCATGGAGTCCGCCCCCTTGTAGGCCGGGTCGGTGTCCGGGAAATGATAGCCAATATCCCGCAGGGCCGCCGCCCCCAGCAGGGCATCCATCACCGCATGGAGCAGCACATCCGCATCGGAGTGGCCGTCCAGCCCCAATTCATAGGGAATCTTCACGCCGCCCAGAATCAAGTCCCGCCCGCGGGTCAACCGGTGGACGTCATAGCCGTGACCAATTCTCATTTCTGTTCCTCCAAAAGCATTTCCGCAATTTTCAAATCCAGGGGGGTGGTGACCTTCAAATTCCGCTCGTCCCCCTCCACAATTTTAATTTTCATCCCCAGCCGCTCCACAGCGGAGCAGTCGTCGGTGACCGCGGCCCTTTCCTCCTCCGCCTTTTTCAGCGCCCCCCGCAGCAGGTCAAAGTCAAACACCTGGGGGGTCTGCACCGCTTGCAGGGTTGCCCGGTCGGGGGTTTCCTCCACCAGGCCGCTTTTCACAATCTTAATGGTGTCCTTCACCGGGATGGCAGGGGCTGCCGCGCCATAGCTGTTGGCGGCGCGAACGGTACGGTCAATCACCGCGCCGGAAATCAGGGGTCTTGCCCCATCGTGGATGGCAGCCAGCTGGATGCCCTCCGACAGGGCGTTCAGCCCCAGCCACACGGATGCCTGGCGGCTGGCTCCCCCGGCCACCACCGCCCGCACCTTATCCATCCCAGCGCAAAGGCCAGAAATGGGGCGAATCAAATCCGGGCGGGTGACAATGACGATTTCCGCGATGGCCTCGCACTGCTGGAAGGCTCTGACCGTGCGGACAATCATGGGGTCGCCGCCCAAAGGAGCCATCACCTTGTCAATGCCGCCCATGCGGGAGGCGGAACCGGCGGCCACGATCACCGCGCCGCAGGTTTTCAGGGGCAGCGCCTTGCGCCCCAATTTGGTGAGCTTGGCAATGTTCATGTTACAGCTCCTTTACCAGCTGCTTGAAGCGGTTGCCCCGCTCCATGAAATTCTTGAACTGGTCAAAGGAGGCGCTGGCCGGGCTCATGAGCACAATGTCCCCCGGTTTTGCGGCTCTTGCCGCCGCCAGCACGGCGCTGTCAAAATCGCCGCAGTCCGTCATCTCCGGCTTCTCCCCGGTGCAGCCTTCCACACAGGCGCGAATCTTATCTGCCGTGGCACCGCACAGGAACACCTGGGAGACATGGGCGCAGATTTCTGGCCCCAGCACGTCATAGGGGATGTGCTTGTCATAGCCTCCTGCAATCAAAATCACCTTTTGGGTGAAGCTGCGCAGTCCGGCAATGGTGCGGCTGGGAGAGGAGGCAATGGAATCATTGTAGAATTTCACCCCGTCCTTCACCCGCACCAGCTCAATGCGGTGCTCCACACCGCCGAAATTCTTGGCAACGATGCAAATATCCTCGTCACGCACCAGGCCGTCCACTGCCGCCATGGCTGCCATATAGTTTTCAATATTATGGACACCGGGAATGAGAATGTCATGGACATTCAGCACCCGCTCCCCCCGGCGCACAATCCAGTCCCCCTCCTGCCAGATGCAGTTGGTTTTCCCCTTCCGGGAGAAAAAATGGGTCTGCCCCACCCCGGTGAATCCGGCGGTGATGGCATTGTCGGCGTTGAGCACCAGAAGGTCTTTTTCTGTCTGGAAGCGGAAGATATTCTTCTTTGCTTCCACATATTCTTCCATGTCCTTGTGAATATCCAGATGATTGGGGGCCAGGTTGGTGACCACCGCCCGCTGGGGGCTGTGGGTCATGTCCATGAGCTGGAAGGAGCTGAGCTCCACCACGGCATAGTCGTCCGCTTTCATCTGGCGGCACAGGGGCAGCAGGGGCGTGCCGATGTTGCCGCCCAGCCAGACCTTTCTTCCGGCCGCTTTCAGCATTTCGGAAATCAGGGTGGTGGTGGTGGTCTTGCCGTCGGAGCCGGTGACGCCAATCAAGTGGCAGGGTGCCACCCGGAAGAACACATCCATTTCAGAGGTGATGGCCGCGCCTTGCTCCCGCAGGCGGCAGATGGCGGGGTTACCCGGGTGCATTCCGGGGGTGCGGAACACCACGTCCGCCGCCACATCATCCAGGTAGTGCTCGCCGACGCAAAGACGGCAGCCGGATTGCTCCAGCGCCAGCACTTCGGCATCCAGCTTCTCCCGGGGCGTTTTGTCGCAGCCGGTAACATCACAGCCAAATTCCAGCAGCAGCCGCACCAGGGGGCGGTTGCTCACACCAAGACCCAGCACGGCAATTTTTTTGCCCCGCAGGGAATTAAAATATTCATTAAAAGCATCCATTTATGTTGCCTCCCAATTGGTTCCATGGTGCCAGTATACCCTTTTCAAAAAGAATTTGCAAGGGGATTTGACAATTCGCCGCCTTTGGGTTAGAATAATCCCGCAGCGCAGGCTGGACAGCCGCGGATGGAAACCGAAAGGTTCCAGA
The DNA here is from genome assembly GCA_934567355.1 of uncultured Oscillospiraceae bacterium. GTDB lineage: Bacteria > Bacillota > Clostridia > Oscillospirales > Oscillospiraceae > Faecousia. The sequence continues at coordinate 92,101 of CAKTJC010000001.1, read as the reverse complement.
TGAGGAAAGTCCGGGCTCCACAGGGCAGGGATAACGGGTAACGCCCGCCGGGGGTAACCCTAGGACAAGTGCAACAGAGAGATACCGCCCTGCTTGCAGGGTAAGGGTGAAAAGGTGCGGTAAGAGCGCACCCGGCCCATGGTAACATGGGTTTTACGATGTAAACTCTATCCCGGAGCAACGCCGTGGAGGGACATGCAGGTCTGCCCGACCGTCCCGAGGAGGCGGCTTGATCCTGCGGGCAACCGCAGGGCTAGATAGATGGCTGTCAAAACAGAACCCGGCTTACAGGCCCGCGCCGCACCAAAAAGCCGCCCCAAAAATGGGGCGGCTTTTTGGTGCGCGAAAAAGGGACGGGCTTGCGCCCGCCCCTTTTGGACTGAGAGAATTATTCAGCGACGGTGATGACGATGGTGTTGCCGCCGACGGTGAGGGTGTGCTCACCGGCGCCTTCCAGAGGCACTTCAATGGTGACGACCACGAAGGAGCCGCCTGCCACGCTGATGTACTTGGAAGCCAGGACGGTCTCACCCTCCAGGACCTGTACGGTGGTGGAGCCGTCAGCGCCGTTGTTTTCGGCGATCATATACAGCTTCACGGACTGGCCGCTGGTGATGGTGCTGTTCATCACAACATTGGAGGTCCGGGTGCCGGAGGAGGTTTCGGAAGTGACTTCCTCCACCACCTGATCGGTGACCAGGGTGTTCACGGTGATGTCGGCATCCTCGCCGTAGCGCATGCCGAAGCCAACGGGAACGATCACATCGCCCAGGTTGCGGGGCAGCTCTGCGGTGGGGTTATTGCGGACGGTAGCAGCCATATACAGGCGGGTGGGAATGTCCACGCCGGTGTCAAACTGCAGCTCGCCCCAATCCATCTCGGCATCGTCGGAATTCCGGGCGATCTCGAACACGGTGGAGCCGCCGGGCTGCTTTTCACCGAAGAGCATATCGGCGATGACGGAGGGCAGGGTTTTGTGGTAGAAGTTGCCCATGGAGGAACCATGGTCGGGGGTGCAGTCGTAGGTCAGGAACATCACAGCGGTGCTGTTCTCAATGGCCCAGGCGTTGGGCTCGTTGGAAACGCCGCCGTCAAACAGCAGTGCCATGGGGATGCCGGCATCCTGGGCGTCCTCGATCAGCAGCTCGGTGTTGTCGTCCATGGCGGTCACATGGGCGATGATGACATCAGCGCTCTCCATGTCATCCACGATCTGGGCGTAGGCGCCGATGGCTTCAATGTCCATAGCCGTGGTATCCTTGGAGGAGCCGTCCACATAGACCTTGGTGTCCTTTGCCAGAGGCAGCAGGTTCCCCTCGTTCTTCAGCAGGACGGTGGACTCGGTCTGCAGGCGGATGTCCATCTCGTTCATTCTGTCGTTCCGGGCAGCATAGACATCCTCGATGGTGTTCAGCTGGAAGGCTTCTGCCTTGTAGGCGTCGCTGGCAGCCAGCTCCAGGGCGGCATCCAGGTCGGCATAGGGGTCTTCGAACAGGCCAAGCTCAAACTTGTTGCGCAGGACGCGCTTTGCATGCTTGTCAACGGTCGCCTGGGTCAGGTTGCCGTTGGCGAGCTGCTCTTTGATGGTCTCGGGCCACATGGGCTGCATCATGCCGGGGTAGCGGGCGATGATGTCGTCATAGTCGGTGGAGACGTCGGGTTCGACCATGAAGAAGCAGCCGATCTGGTCGACATCAGCGTTGAGAATGATGGCGTACAGCTCGCCGACGGAAGCGGTGGACAGGTCAATACCCTCGGGGGTGGTGCCGGAAGCAGAGGGGCTCTGCATCCACATGGGCCAGTCGGTAACGACGCAGCCGTCGTAGCCCAGGGTCTGACGCAGGATGGCCATGGACTCGCTGTCATAGCACACGTTGCAGTCGTTGAGCAGGTGGCCGTTGTTCAGCATGACCCAGCCGGAGCCGTTGTCGATGACGGCGCTCTTCCAGCCGACCAGCCAGGAATCCAGCAGGTTGGCAGCGCTCTTGGCGTTTGCATAGCTGGAGCGGCCGCCGCGGGCCATGAAGTGCTTGGTGCAGGCGTTGACGCCGTTTTCCTGATAGGCCTTGGTCTCGATGCCGACCATTTTGGCGATGTAGTTCACGTCATCGCCGTACCAGGAGCCGATCTCCACGCCGTAGGAGTGGAAGGGAACATGGAAGCCGATGGCGCGCTCTTCGGCGGCGTACTGGGCGACCATGTCGTACAGCAGCTCTTCGTCATGGGCAATGCCGAAGGCGTAGTTGGGCATGTTGACCATGCCGGCCCAGGTGTTGTAGCTGCGGTCGCAGCTGAGCACCACGGGAACGCCCAGACGGGCAGACTCGGCAATTTCCTGGAAAGCGTTGTTCTCATAGATCAGGGTATCGGGAGTGCCGTTGACATTGTGCAGATAGGTGGTAACGTTATCGGAGATGATGGAGTGGTACATGGGGACGTAGCAGTTGCCGTCCTGGTCGGTGTAGGTGGGCTCGTTGGAGTAGAGCCAATCCTCGGTGTAGGGGTACATGGAGGTGAAGGTGCCGCCGGTGGAGGCATGCCACAGCAGGCCGATCTCTTCGTCGATGGTCATCTGGCTCAGCAGATCGTCCACACGGGCGTCGATGTCCTGGCGCCAGTCTTCGTAGACGTCCAGCTGGCCGTTGCCGTTCAGATCCTTGAACTTCAGGCCGTCGACTTCGATGATCTCCTTGGTGCGGGCTTCCAGGCGAACCTGGCCGGTGGTCTCATCGGCTTCGACGACGACCTGATTTACCTCATAGGGTTTTGTGAAGGTGGTCGGGTCGATGAGTTCGGTGGAGGTAGCTGCGTTGAAATACTGCTGGCCAAAGGCCGCTGCAGTGCAGGACAGCGCGAGCACCAGTGCGAGCAAAAGGGATAGCTTTTTTCTCATGGTTCGTTCTCCTCTCAGATTGTCAGCGGGTGTAAACCCTGCTGCTGTCTGTATTATAGCTTCTTTTTTCCTATTTTTCCTATGAAGATTCAGCACGGGACCGGTCCAATTCGAACATATATGGTCGAATTGGTAAATTCTTGCATTGTCAATCAGAAAAAATGATACTTTGCTGACTTTTTTTGATTTTTGTGATATACTAACCGAAATGTATTTTCAATCGAAGGGGGCGATCACAGATGTATCGCGTTCTGATCGCGGATGATGAGATGCCTGCGCTGCGGTTCATCAGTTCCATTGTGGAGCAGTTTTCCAACGGCTTCCATGTGACCGGTACTGTCTCCAGCGGGGAGCTGGCGCTGGATTTTCTGCAGAAGAATCCCGTTGACCTGCTGCTGACGGACATCAGCATGCACGGAATGAACGGCATTGAGCTTGCCCGGGCGGCGCGGGAGATCCAGCCGAATATCCATATTGTGATCATCAGCGGCTACGGCGAGTTTGAATATGCCCAGGGCGCCATTCAGGCGGGGGTGGACAGTTATCTGCTCAAGCCTGTGAGCATCAGCAAAATGTCCACCGTGCTCCAGTCCATCCAGCAGAAGCTGGAGCGGGAGAAGGCCGGCCGCTCCGGCTCCGTGCTGCCTGCGCTGGCCTGCGGCCAGCCCTATAATCGGGAAATGGCCGCCCAGCTCTTCGGCAGGAATACCTATCGCTTTGCCTATATCCGCTGGGGCAATCTCAATATGATCCTTCCCAAGTTCCTCAGTGCCACCTCCATGATGCGGGCAACGGATTCCCATTTTCAGGTGCTGCGGGGGCGGGATGACGATGAGCGGATCCTGATCGCCCAGGAGGGCGGGGCGGAGGAATTCCTGTCCCAACTCAGCGTGTACATGACCAGCCCCGGCAATCTTTCCACCTGGACGGCGGTGTATACCCCCATAAGCCGCCCCATCGACGGCCTGCCAAACTTCGTTGAGCTGGCCATCAATATGATCTATCAAAAGACGGTGATCGGAAAGCACCAGATCCTGCAGCTCACCGGCGGCACCGCGCAGGAGCGCATCAAGCTGCCCACCGCCGAGCTGAACCAGATGAGCTATTTTGTTACCTCCGGCAAGTTCGGCATGGTCAAGAGCTATTTCTCGTCCCTGGCAGCCGCCTGGGAGCGGGCGCAGATGCCCCAGCGGCAGGTGTGGCACATGGTGCGGCAGATCATCCACCAGGTGGCCGCGGTGCGCCCCCAGGTGCTCAGCCGACTGGAAGATATCTTGCAGGAATACAACAGTGTGATCCAGTGCGCCCGTTCCTACACCGACATGATGTCGGGAGTATACAACATGCTGTTTGATGAGGATAGCCCCCGGGAGCGCCGCATGAGCACCCAGGAGCTGTTCAACGCCGCCACGACCTACGTCCGGGACAACTACGCTCAGCCGCTGAGCATGCAGAGCGTATGCGACCAGATCGGCATTTCCCAGACCTATCTCAGCCGCCTCTTCCGCAAATACAGCGACACCACCTTCAATGCCTACCTGACCCAGTGCCGCATCGATGCTGCCAAGAAGCTGCTGCGCGACCGGCCCGACCTGCTGCTCTATGATGTAGCCGCCTGCGTGGGCTATGAAGACTCTTCCTATTTCACTAAGGTTTTCCGCCAATACACCGGAAAGACCCCCTCTCAGTGGGCAAACGGGGAATAAAAAATAGGGAAACTCTGAATAAATCATCTGCGGCTGGGCAGCGGGCCTTTTGCCCCCATGCCGCAGGATGAAAAATGGGAAATATAGCGCAGCCGTTGCCAGCGAAAGCTGGCTTACGGATGCGGCATACCCCTTGCGGGTACATACAGTATTCCTCCATTTTCCATCCTTTGCCTGGGAACAAAATCCCTCGCTGCCAGCTCTTGCCAATTTAATCAGAGCTTCCTTAGAAACATATCAAAAATCGGAGGAATTCCTGTTTCCGGGAATTCCTCCGATTTTAACATTAAATTTCCATGATAACGGGCAGAATCATGGGATTGCGCTTGGTGGTCTTGTAGAGGTAGCCGCTCAGGTCGTTCTTGATGGCGGACTTGATGGCGCTCCAATCCCGCACCCGCTTGCGCTGGCAGCGCTCAATGGCCTCAATGGCCACCTGCCGCAGCTCCTCCATCAGCTCGTCGGACTCCTTGACGTAGATGAAGCCGCGGGTGATGATGTCGGGGCCGGAAATCAGCTCGCCGTTCTGGCTGGACAGATTGACGCACACCACCAGCATGCCGTCCTGGGCCAGGTGCTTGCGGTCGCGCAGCACCACGCTGCCCACGTCGCCCACGCCGGTGCCGTCCACATATACCTTTCCAGCAGTGACGGGGGGCGCTTCCTTGCAGCTCTTGCCGGTGAATTCAAACACCGTGCCCAGCTCGCCGATGTGGATGTTCCGGGGGTTCATGCCCATGGACTGGGCCAGCTTGCTGTGGATCTGCAGGTGCCGCTGCTCGCCGTGGACGGGCAGGAAGAAACGGGGCTTGACCAGGGCGTGAATGATCTTCAGCTCCTCCTGGCAGGCGTGGCCGGAGACGTGCAGCCCCTCGCTCTTTTCGTAGACCACGTCTGCTCCCTTGCGGTAGAGCTCGTTGATGATGCGGGAGATCGCCTTCTCGTTGCCGGGGATGGCAGAGGCGGAGATGATGATCCGGTCACCGGCGGTGATGTCCACCTGCTTGTGGGTGGAGAAGGCCATGCGGTACAGGGCGGACATATTTTCGCCCTGGGAGCCGGTGGAGACGATGACCAGCTTGTTCTTCGGAATGCTCTTGATGGAAGCAATGTCCACAATGGTGCCGGGCTTGACATTCAGGTATCCAAGCTCCTGGGCGACCTTGAGCATATTCTCCATGCTGCGGCCGGTGACGGCCACCTTCCGTCCATAGCGCTGGGCGGTGGCCAGCACCGCCTGGATGCGGTGCATGTTGGAGGCAAAGGTGGTGACGATGATGCGCTGGTCGCAGCCCTTGAACTGCCGGTCCAGACCCTCGGCTACCACATTCTCGCTGGGGGTGTAGCCCTGGCGCTCCACGTTGGTGGAGTCGGCCAGCAGTGCCAGCACGCCGTCGTTGCCCAGCTGGCCGAAACGGGCCAGATCGGTCATGCCGCAGGAGGCGGTGGGGTCGATCTTGAAGTCGCCGGTCATCACCACGGTGCCCACGGGGGTGCGGATGGCAAAGGCCACGGCGTCCGCAATGGAGTGGTTGACGTGGATGAACTCTACGCTGAAGCACCCGGCCTTGACCACATCGCCGGGCTTGTGGGTGATGAGCTTGACCTTGTCGTCCAGCTTGTGCTCCTCCAGCTTCAGCTTGATCAGCCCGTTGGTCATGGCAGTACCGTGGACGGGGCAGATGACCTCCTTCATGAAATAGGGAATGGATCCGATGTGATCCTCATGCCCGTGGGTGATGAACATGCCCCGCAGCTTCTTGGAGTTGGCGACCACGTAGGAAAAATCGGGAATCACCAAATCAACGCCGTACATGTCCTCGTCCGGGAAGCCAACGCCGCAATCGACGATGATCATATCCTTGCCATACTCCAAAACGGTCATGTTCTTGCCGATCTCATCCAGACCGCCCAGAGGAATAATTTTCAGTTTTTCTGCCAAATGGTAAAATCTCCTTTCGGTTATACAATAAAATATGGATCCCGGGAAATGGATGCCCGGAAAATTTTGAACGCAAAAAGCAGGCAGCCGATGTCAGAAAGACCAGCCCTGAATCGCCTTCTTTCCGAAAAACGCCTGCATTTTCTCTTTCGTGGATCGGGGGATTATCCGCCCCCGGCGGAAGGCCGGGTCTGCCCACCCGCACCGAATATGGAGAGTATAACACATTTTCACGGAAAAGTATACAATAATTTTTGAACAAAAGATTTTTCACCCGGAACCGGGAAAGTATGTCGCTTCTTACATATGAGTATATGAAAGAAGGGGATTGACGCGGCGCACGGAATTGGGTATGCTATCCAAAAAGAAGGAGCGGAGCCATGAAATATTATTTTGCCCCCATGGAGGGGCTGACGGATGCGATCTACCGGCGGCTGCATCATCAGTTTTTCCCCGGGGTGGATCGCTACTATACCCCCTTTCTTTCGCCCACGGTGCACCGCCGCCTGACGAATAGGGAAGAGCGGGAGCTGCCGGCGGCAGGGGAGACGGGGGCTTATACGGTGCCCCAGCTGCTGACGAAGAATGCGGAGGACTTCCTATGGATGGTGCAGCTGCTGCGCGACCGGGGGTATGACCGGGTGAACCTGAATCTGGGCTGCCCCTCCGGCACGGTGGTGGCGAAGGGGAAGGGCAGCGGCATGCTGGCAGACCCGGATGGGCTGGATGCCTTTTTGGATGCGGTCTGCGCCGCATCGCCCCTTCCCGTCTCGGTGAAGACCCGGGTGGGGGTGCAGTCGCCGGAGGAATTTACAAAAATCATGGATATTTACCGCCGCTACCCGCTGGCGGAGCTGATCATCCACCCGAGAGTGCGCCGGGATTTCTACGGGGGGCAGCTGCATATGGAATGCTTTGCCTATGCGCTGGAGACCGCACCCTTCCCGGTGTGCTTCAACGGCAATTTGTGTTCCCTCCGGCAGATCCGCAGCTTTGCCGGGCAGTATCCGGCCGTTCCTGCCGTGATGCTGGGGCGGGGACTGATCGGCGACCCGGGCATGCTTACCCCCGGCGGCACGGATGCAAAGACGCTGGCAGCTTTCTATGATGCGCTGCTGGAGGAATACCTGCGTGCCTTTGGCGGCTTCCGCAACGCCATGTTCCGGCTGAAGGAGAACTGGCGTTATCTCCTGCACCGCTTCCAGGGCGGCGAGCGGTTCGCCAAGCCTCTGCGAAAGACCACTGATCTTGGCGGGTATCGCACTATCACCGCGCAGATTTTTGCCCTCCCGCTGAAGCCGGAGCTGGAGCCGGACTGGTAGGATGTCACTTTTTTACAAAATTGTGAAAAAATGGGGGACCGGTTGATTTTTGCCGGAAGCCGAGGCCGTCATCGAGGATGACCCCGAACCTTCCGCAGAAACCCCCGCTGAGGAATAATTGATCCAAGAGAAGCGCTGCAATCAGGCAGCGCTTTCCCTATGGGAGGAAATCACATGAAGTGCAAAATCGTTCATGAATCCGGTGGCCGGATGCGGGTGCACCTGAATTGTGTGCGCACGACCCTGCGTCAGGCGGATGTGCTGGAATTTCAGGAATCTCTGAATAAATCATCTGCGGCTGGGCAGCGGGTCTTTTGCCCCCATGCCGCAGAATGAAAAATGGGAAATACATACAGTATTCCTCCATTTTTCATCCTTTGCCTGGGAACAAAATCCCTCGCTGCCAGCTCTTGCTGATTTAATCAGAGCTTCCTTTATTTGAGGAATATACCCGGCGTGACCGATGTGGCGGTTTTCGACCGCACCCAGGACGCCGTGATCCGCTACCGCGAGAACCGGGCGGCGGAGGGCGAATGCGTCGTCCAGGTGGACAAGGAGACCGGCGGCGGCCGGTACGACCGCATCGTCAAAATGATCGAGGATTCCGAAAAGCTGAAATCCACGGTGGAGGCGGAGGCTTCCCACCTGGCGGACAAGCTGGTGCCCTATACCCTGGGCGGCACGGCGCTGACCTATCTGCTGACCCGGAACGTGACCAAGACGCTGGCTGTGCTGATGGTGGATTTCTCCTGCGCCCTGAAGCTGGCAATGCCCATTGCAGTGCTGTCCGCCATGCGCGAGAGCGCCCTGTTCCATATCTCCGTAAAGGGCGGCCGCTTCCTGGAGTCGATGGCGGCGGCGGATACCATCGTATTTGACAAAACCGGCACGCTGACCTATGCCACCCCCAAGGTGGCGCAGGTGGTGCCCTTCGGCGGCCACGAGGAGCAGGAGATGCTTCGCCTGGCAGCCTGCCTGGAGGAGCACTACCCCCACTCCATCGCCAACGCCGTGGTGGAGGAGGCACAGAAGCGGGGGCTTTCCCACGAGGAATACCATTCTCAGGTGCAGTATATCGTCGCCCATGGCATTTCCAGCATGGTGGACGAGCATAAGGTGATCATCGGCAGCGCCCATTTCGTCTTTGAAGATGAGCACTGCACCATCCCGGAGGGGGAGGAGGAGAAATTCCGCTCCCTGGATCCCGCCTATTCCCAGCTCTACCTGTGCATTGCCGGGCGGCTGGCGGCGGTGATCTGCATTTCCGATCCCCTGCGCGCCGAGGCGCCCGATGCCATCCGTGCGCTGCACGAATGCGGCATCAAAAATGTGGTGATGATGACCGGCGACAACCGGCGCACCGCTGAGTCCGTGGCGCAGGCCGTGGGCGTGGATCGGGTGTTTGCCGAGGTGCTGCCGGAGGATAAGGCGGAATTCATCCGCAAGGCACGCGCCGAAGGGCATGTGGTGATCATGGTGGGCGACGGCGTGAACGATTCGCCTGCCCTGTCCGAGGCGGACGTGGGCATTGCCATCTCCACCGGCGCAGCCATCGCACGGGAGATCGCGGACATCACTGTGGCGTCCGAGGATCTGCGTGCGCTGGTCACCCTGCGGCAGCTCAGCTGCCAGCTGATGAGCCGCATCCACCGGAACTACCGCTTCATCATCGGCTTCAACTGCGCGCTGATCGTCCTGGGTGTGGCGGGCATCCTGCCTCCCACCACCTCTGCGCTCCTGCACAATATGTCCACCCTGGGCATCATCCTGAAGAGCATGACCAATCTCCTGCCCGCGGGAGAGGAAAAGTAAAATCACTTAGAACTGCCGCCCGGAACGCAAAGGCTCCGGGCGGCAGTTGCTTTCTGCGGAAAAATCCAACATTCCGGCCTTGACGCGGAGCAATGCTTGATATTTCCCTTTGAAGTGTTGGATTTTCCCAAATGGGTATGAAAGTAACGAAAAATTTCTGTATAAAGTGCCTGAATTTCTAAGCCGCAACCGGCGCTGCTATGGTACACTTGTAGGGCAAAGGGTCGTTTGCACGTATTTCGTGTGCAGACGAATATTACCCGGCAAGAGAAAGGAGCACCCCACATGAAGAAACTGTCCGTATTATTGGCCCTGGTCATGTTACTCGGCTGCCTCAGCGCCGCTTTTGCAGAAGCGCCCGCAAATGCAGCAGATATCGCGAACCAGATGAACGCTTCGGCAGACTCCGAAGAGGCTGCTGCCGAAAAGGCACGCCTGGAGCAGCGCTGCGACTACGCAACCATCGAGGCAGACGAGACCACCGGTCAGGTCAAGCTGACCTATGTGGAAGGCGTTACCTCCATCCTGGAGGTGGACGGCCTGAAGTTCAAGGACATGAACAAGAACGGCACTCTGGACGTTTACGAGGATTGGCGTGTTGATACCGATGCCCGTATTGCCGACCTGATTGCCCAGATGACTCCCGAAGAGGAAGTCGGCCTGCTGTTCTGCGTGAACACCCAGCTGGTCGACGCGGTGAAGATGGTTCAGGAGTACGCCCTGACCTGCCAGCTGTTCAACCTGAACGGCACCCCCGAGACCATCACCAATACCCTGAATAATCTGCAGGCTGCTGCCGAGGCCGAGCGTCTGGCTGTGCCTATGGTCATCACCTCCGACCGTGAGTACAATGCATTCGGCGGCTACATCGACAAGGCTCACGAGGCCTTCGGTACTGCCAATGATCCCGAGCTGGCTTATGAGCTGGCCTGCTACTATGGCAAGGCCATGCGCGCCGTGGGCATCCACGTGACCTTTGAGCCCTACGCCAACGAGATCGGCGCCCAGTACGGCGAGAACCCCGAGTACATTGCCTCCATCGTGCACGAAGAGATCCGCGGCCTGGAAGAGAACGGCCTGGCTTCCTGCACCAAGCACTGGATCGGCCGCGGCGGCGATTCCAGCTTCGGCAAGGCTCGCTCCGTTGCCCAGAACTTCGACAACTGGATGGTGGGCTGGACGGCTGCCCTGTCCGCCGGCTCCGAGTGGGTCATGACCAACTGCGGCGGCACCGGTATCTCCAACACCGTTGACGTCAAGTGGGATAAGGCGACCATGAGCTACCTGCGCGACACCCTGGGCTTCGAAGGCGTTGTCGTCTCCGACTGGTGGGCCCTGGGCGGTGGCCCCAGCAACCCCGGCCGTATGAGCGGCATCACCTCTGAGGGTGTTGACCTGGGTCAGCAGACCATCGGCTGGCTGTACAACGACGCACTGGAAAACGGCACCGATATGTTCGGTTCCGGCTCTATGATCCGCGACTATTCCAACTGGGAGAGCTCTCCCTCCAGCAACTATCCCCAGGCCATCATCGACGGTCTGGCCTCCGGCGAGGTGGAAAAGGCCAACGTTGATCAGGCTGCCACCCGCATCCTGCGCTTCAAGTTCAACAAGGGCCTGTTCGAGAACCCCTACTGCGATGTGGACGCCGCTGTTACCCTGTGCGCCAGCGCTGAGTGGGCTGCCAACCAGACTCCCATCACCAACGACGAAGAGCTGCGCGCTGCCCGTAACCCCTACGAGGTGGAGCTGACCGAGCGCCTGCAGGCCGAGTCCGCCGTCCTGGTGAAGAACGACAACGACCTGCTGCCCCTGAGCAAGGATGCAAAGGTCTATGTTGAGGCTTCTTCCTCCGCTGCTGAGGAAGGCTACAAGAAGTACTTCGCCGAGAAGGGCGCCACGGTTGTGGACGATATGGAAGATGCCGATGTGGTCGTCGGCGACTACGGCACCATCAACGATGCCACTGAGCTGTTTATCGAGGATGCACAGGATCTGGGCAAGCCCATCGTCCTGTCCCTGAACGGCACCGAGCCCGATGCTTACAGCCTGACCAATGCCGACGCCGTGCTGTACCTGTCCTACAGCCAGGCTGCCGACCACGGTTCCACCGAGGGCGGCTTCGTCACCGGCACCTCTCCCTGGATCTATGCGGATCTGATTTTCGGCGACCGTCAGCCCGGCGGCATCATCAATAAGGAGATCGCCCGCGATGAGCTCAGCGACGATGCCCAGTGGAAGGATCTGGCCGGCGACCAGGGTGCTCCCGCCTACGTCCGCCTGATCGTCCAGGCTCTGATGGAGGATGATCCCAACCACGCTTCTCCCAACAACTACGGCGATCCTCTGGTCACTTACCAGTTCGGCATGAGCTATGGCCAGGATCCCGACTTCAAGTATTCCTGCCTGATCCTGCCCATCGTTCAGGAAGCCCGTGAAGAAGAAGGCAGCTCCGGCAGCATCAACACTGTGGTCTACACCACCAACGTGGCCAAGGCCGGTGAGCCCTTCACCATTTACGCCCTGCTGCGCAACAACGGCGCGGACGGCTTCACCATCGCCCAGGCAACTGCCAACGGAGAAGTCGTGGCCGAGAAGATCATGACCGTGGAAGGCGGCAGCTGGCGCGTGCTGCAGATGGACCTGACCTTGGAGGCCGGTGAATACACCATCGAGGTCGGCGGCCTGACCGGCACCATCACTGTTACCGAGTAATATTCCCTTTCCTTTCGGCGGCGGGAAGAGATTCCCGCCGCCAATTTCTAAGGAACCTCTGAATAAATCGTCTGCGGCTGTGAGCGGATCCTTTCCGCCCACGCTTCGGTACCGAAAAGTCTCTCACTCACAGCTTTTGCCGATTTCATCAGAGCTTCCCGAATGACGGAGTTGAAAGCAATGAAAAAATGGATATGCACCCTGCTGGCGCTTGCGCTGACGGCCGCCTGCGCCCTTCCGGTGCTGGCTGAGGATGACCCGGCGGTGGTGACCGTAAACGGAGATGTGGTTGCCCAGTCTGAGCTGGATGCCATGATCGACAGCGTCAGCGCCCGTATGTCCCAATACGGCATCGACGGCACGGACGAAAGTGTACTGGAGGTGATCCGCCAGTCCGCACTCCAGCAGCTGGTGGATGACCGGCTGCTCACCCAGGACATGACTGCCCAGGGGTGCTACGATATGACCGGGGAAGAGGAGGCCGCCATTGCCGCCTCGGCGCAGGAGGCATTGGATTCCCTTCGCCAGCAGGCAGAGAGCTACTTTACAAGCTACCTGGACGGCCAGGAGGATGCCGGCATCACCGCATCTGATTTGGCCGAGGCTTACCTGACCAGCAGCGGCTACACGCTGGAATATATGGAAAACCATTGCCGCAATGCGCTGGCTTCCCAGAAATACGAACAGTGGCTTATGGAGGGTGAGCCGGAGGTGACCCCGGAGGACGTCCAGGCCGGATATGAGCAGCGGGTGGAGGACAGCAAGGCTGCCTACGCCCAGGACATCAGCGCCTTCGAAACGGCGCTGGCCAGCGGCCAGGAAGTCTGGTACCGCCCGGAGGGCTATCGTGCCGTGCTGCAGATCATGATCGGCGCCCAGGGGGAGAATGACGAAAGCAAGCTTGCCTCCGTGAAGGAGAAAACCGACGACATCTACGCCCGTCTTGCCCAGGGCGAACCCTTTACATCCCTGATCGCCGCCTATGGCGAGGACAGCGCCTTTGACAGCGAATCCTTCTATGAAACCGGTTATCAAGTGCATAAGGATTCCATTTTGTGGGAGGATGCCTTTATTCAGGCTGCCTTCGGGGCGGACATGCAGGAACCCGGCGACTATACCCAGCCGGTGGTTTTCGGCGACAATGTGCACATTTTGTACTATCTGAAGGATGTTCCCGCCGGTGCCGTATCCCTGACGGACGAACTGTCCGAGGCACTCAAAGAGGATATCTACAGCGAAAGGGTCAATTCCAAAACGGAAGCCAGGCTGGCGGAGCTGAAAGAAACCGCCGAGATCATTTATGCGCAGTGACTTCATCGCCGCCCCGGCTTCCGGGGCGGCATTTTTCCCGGCCTCCGGAAGCTCGCAATCATGATGTCACAAAATGTTAACAACCGCTTTGGGCAGTTTTCAGATTTTTTTCAGAATCCAGCGCTACTATAAATAAGAATAAATTCAGGGCGGAGGAACCGCTGGGAAGGGAGCAGTTATGTTCAAAAAATCGAAGAAGAATGTACCGGCCAGCGGGGATGAAGCGCTGTTTGAGGTGCTTGGCAGAAACAAAAAGGCCCGGCGGCGGAAGATCATCCGCACGGTGATCATCGTCATATGCCTTTTGGCGGCGGGGCTGACCGGCGGCGTTTTCTATCTGCGCCGTCAGGTGCAGGAGCAATTCGCCACCAGCACGCAGGAGGTGCTCAGCGCCCAGGCGGAGCGGGGAACCATCAGCACAGTGGTGTCCGGCTCCGGGATGCTTGCCAATGTGGATACCGAGACGGTTTCCGTGCCCTCCGGCGTGGAGGTAACGGAGATACTGGTGAAGTATGGCGATGCGGTGAAGCAGGGCGACCTGCTGGCCACCGTGGATATGGCCAGCGTCCGCAGCGCCATGGCGACGCTGCAATCGGAGATCGAGACGCTCGATGACGACATTGCCGATGCCAAGGGCGATACCGTCAGCAGCTACGTCACCGCCGGGGTGCCCGGCCGGGTGAAAATGCTCTATGTGGAGCAGGGTGCATCGGTGGAGGACACCATGGTGACCTACGGTGCACTGGCGGAGCTCTCCCTGGACGGCTATATGGCAGTGGATATTCAATCCGGCTCTGCCCAGGCGGGAGAGACAGTGACGGTTACCCTCTCCGACGGCAGCGGGATCACCGGCACCGTGGAAAAAACGGTGAATGGCACCGCCACCGTGCTGGTGACCGACAATGGCCCCGCCTGCGGCGATCCGGTCACCGTCAAGGCAGCGTCCGGCGAGACTCTGGGCACGGGCGAACTGTATATTCACAGCGCTCTGAAGGTCACAGGCTATGCCGGAACCGTGGGCTGGGTGAATGTATCTTTGAACCAGGTGGTTTATGCGTCCAGCAGCCTGTTCAGCCTGACCAATACCTCCACCAGCGCCAGCTATAATGCGCTGCTGCGCAGCCGCAGCGAGAAGGAGGAGACGCTGCTGGAGCTGCTGCAGATCCAGAAGAGCAGCGGCCTGACCGCACCCATTACCGGCAGCGTATATTCCGTGGCGGATCTGGACAGCGACAGCACGGCCACAGACATTGTGGTGCTGTCGCCGGATGTGAGCATGTCCGTCACCATCAGCGTGGACGAGACGGATATTCTTGCCCTGGCGGTGGGGCAGACGGCGAGCGTTACCGTGAAGTCCATCGGCAGCGATGCGCTGAGCGGTGAAGTGACCCAGATCGATAAAACCGACGCCTCCGGCTCCTACACGGCGGAGATCCTTCTGGACAAGGTCTCCGGCATGCTTCCGGGCATGACTGCCAGTGTGGATGTGCGCATCGAGGGCGTGGACGACGCCATCCTGATCCCTGCCGACGCGCTGCATCAGACCAGCACCGGCTATTATGTTTACACCAGCTACGATGAGCAGACCCAGGAATTCGGCGGCCGGGTGGATGTGATCCCCGGCCTGAGCAACAGCAATTATGTGGAGATCAAGTCCGGCCTGAGCGAGGGCGACGCCGTCTATTATACGAAGGCAGAGACCTTCGGCGGCATGTTCGGCGGGATGGACTTTGGCAGCATGCCCGGCGGCCGGGGCAACTCCGGCAGCGGCAGCAGTAACGCCGGCGGCGGTATGCCCAACTTCGGCGGCGGCAATTCCGGCGGCGGTATGCCCAATTTCAGCGGCGGCGCGCCCAGCGGTGCTCCGGACTTTGGCGGCTCCTCCGGCGGCAGAAACGGCTAAGGGGGCGCAATACATGATCGACATAAAGGACCTTTGCAAATATTATCTTGTGGGCGACGAGCGGGTGCGGGCGCTGGATCATGCCACCATGCATGTGTACCCCGGCGAGTTTGTCAGCATCATCGGTCCCTCCGGCAGCGGCAAATCCACCCTCATGAACATCATCGGCTGCCTGGATGTGGCAGATGCCGGGAGCTACCGGCTGGATAACCTGCCCATCGAGGCCTATTCCGAAAACCAGCTGGCGCGGATCCGCAATGAAAAAATCGGGTTCGTCTTCCAGCAGTTCAATCTGATCCCCAAGCTCTCCGCCGAGGAGAATGTGGAGCTGCCCCTGATCTATCAGAAGATGCCCAGGGCGGAGCGGACCAAACGGGTCACCGCCGCCCTGGAGCGGGTGGGGCTGCTGCAGCGGGCAAAGCATCTGCCCACCGAGCTGTCCGGCGGCCAGCAGCAGCGCGTCGCCATCGCCCGCGCCATTGCCACTCACCCCAAGCTGATCCTGGCGGATGAGCCTACCGGCGCGCTGGATTCCAAAACCAGTCAGGAGATCATCGATATTTTTCACGAGCTCAACGAGCAGGGCAATACCATCGTCCTGATCACCCACGATAATAACATTGCCCGTCAGGCTGCCCGCTCCATCCATATTCTGGATGGAAGACTTTCGGAGGTGAAGCTGTAAATGCTGTCGTTCAAAATGGCGCTTCGCTCCATCGGCTCCAATAAAATGCGGGCGATCCTCACCATGCTGGGCATCATTATCGGCGTTATGGCGCTGGTGGTGCTGGTCAGTTTGGTGAACGGCGCGACTTCCTCCGTCACCGATACCATTTCCAGCCTGGGCACGGATACTCTGACCGTGACCGTCTCGGACGATAAAGGAAAGCCTATTTCCATGGACACCCTGAAGGAGTGGTCCCGGACGGAGGCGGACTTGGGTCTGCTGGCGCCGGTTGCGACTGCTTCGCTTACCGGCCGGGCAAACGGAAACAGCGGCACCGTCACGACCTATGGCACCAACCCGGATTATTACGAGATCCAGGGGCTGAACTTGTTCATGGGGCGCTGGCTGAAGCAGTCCGACATGGAAAATAATACCTATGCCTGCGTGCTTAACGAGACGGCGGCGGAAAAGCTCATCGGCTATACGGACTGTGTCGGTCAGGCGATCACGCTGGACGGTGTGCAGTACACCATCGTGGGCGTGCTGCAGGACGATGACAATAACCTCACCCGGGCATTCACCTCCGGCAGCATGGTGGCGTATCTTTCCTATCAATCCCTGCTGCGCCTGTCCGCTACCGTTTCCGATGAGATCACCAGCTTCTATGTCAGCGCCCCGCAGGGGGGCACCATGGAAGCGGCGGAGACGGCCATGACGGCGATCCTCATGGAGCGCTTTGATGAGGATGAGGACGCCTTCTCCGTCTCCAGCCAGAATGCACTGGAGGACACCATGAGCTCCGTCACCTCCATGCTGACGGTGATGCTGGGCGGCATCGCCGCCATCTCCCTGGTGGTGGGCGGCATCGGCATTATGAATATCATGATGGTCACCGTTACCGAGCGCACCCGGGAGATCGGCATCCGCAAGGCCATCGGCGCCAGCCGGGGCGTGATCCTCAAGCAGTTCCTGATGGAGGCCGTGGTGCTTTGTATGATGGGCTGCTGCCTGGGTATTTCCCTCAGCTGGGCGGTGCTGCAGATCGTCAACACCGTGGTAGTGAGCCTGGATATGACCTTCTCCCTGAATATGACCGTGGTAATGATCGCTGTGGTGTTCTGCTTCCTGATCGGCATTGTGTTCGGCCTGTACCCGGCCAACAAGGCAGCGAAGATGAAGCCCATCGACGCTCTGCACTATGGAGGATAAGCAACGTGAAAAAGAATGGAAAAAAGCAGTTCCGGCGGATCCTCTCCTGGATGCTCGCCATCTGTGTGGTGGCGCTGCTGGCGATACTGCCTATGCTGGCGTCCGAAAGCGCCGCAGCCGGGCAGCAGGCAGTCCTCCGCTCCGCCCAGGCAGAGCGCCGGGATATTGATACAAAAATCATTGGCGGCGGTCAACTCTCCGGCGAGGCTGCCGTCCAGGTGGAGCTCCCGGCGGAGGTGAAGCTGAAGGAATATCTGGTGCATAACGGCGACACCGTCCGGGAAGGGGAGGCCATTGCCGTTGTGGATACGGTCAGCGTCATGACCGCCATCACCGGTGTGCAGGAGACGCTGGACTATCTGGCGGAGCAGATCGCCAGTGCTGCCAGCACCAGCTCCACCGGTACGGTCACCGCCGTCTCCGGCGGCACCGTGAAGCTCATTTATGTCCAGAAGGACGATGCCGTTCAGGATGTGATGCTGGCAAACGGAGCGCTGGCGGTGCTGTCGCTGGATGATACCATGGCAGTCCGGCTGACGCTGGAAAGCACGCTGGAGCCGGAGACCGCCGTCACCGTGGCATTTGCCGACGGGAGCAGGGCAAGCGGCAAAGTCGCTTCCAACATCGGCGGCGTGCTCACCGTCACTGTACCGGATGACGGCTATGCCGTGGGCAGTCAGGTCACGGTGCAGGACAGTGCAGGCACCGTGCTGGGCACGGGAGCGCTGTATATCTTCAGCCCCTGGAATGTGACCGCCTATTCCGGCACGATTTCGGAGGTCAGCGTAAAGGTGGGCGACAGCGTGCGCTCCGGCCAGACCATCTTCCGCCTGTCCGGCCTGGGCTCCTCGGCGGACTATCAGCAGCTGGTCGACCGGCACCATGAATACGAGACGCTGATGCAGGAGCTGTTCCAGCTGTACCGCACGGAAACGCTCACTGCCCCCTGTGACGGCATTGTCGCGGGCATTGATCAAAACGGCACATTCATGCTGTCCGCCGATGGCGATACAGTGCAGGCGGTGACCCTGGTCACCGGGCAGGAAAATACCGTGCGCCTGCAGCTGCTCTCCGACATCGTATACGAGGATGCACCCAGCGGGGAGGGAGAGACGGAACCCGCCTGCACCGGCGCGGCGGACTGCCCCGCAAGCGTCCATCAGGAGGGGTGCCTCTCCCAGCGGTCTGCTCCACCGGCGGCAGAGGTCGCTATCCTTACCGCTGAATTGACGCTCGGCGTGGTGGGGATGCCCTATAGCCTCCAGCTTCAGGCAACCCCCGGCATGTCCGGCACCTGGGCGGCTTTGGGATTGCCTGCCGGATTGACCCTGGAGTCCTCCAGCGGCCAGCTCTCCGGCACACCGGAGGAAGCCGGGAGCTACACCGTGACGGTCAGCTTTGTGACCGATGGCGCTTCGGCGGTAAAGGACTTCACCCTGACGGTCGACGAGGCCTCCGGCCAGGTCGTCTACTATGGCTATGCGGCGAAAATTATCCAGCGCTCCGGCAACTGCGTCTCCGTGATGCAGGGCGCGGCGGCCTATACCGTCACCGATCTGGATCAGCTCCCTGCCGTCACGGTGGACGATAACAGCCTGACCGTGGCGCAGACCTACGTCAGCGATGAATTCACCGCCTTCTCCGAAGGAGACGTTGTTCTGGTGGTGCTGGATGAAGCGGACAGCGTGGTCAAGGTTGCAAAGCTGGATACTGCCCCGGAGCCTACCGATCCCACCATGCCCACCACTCCCGGCGGCGGAGGCGGGGGTGGCGGAGGCGGCTTCCCCTCTGGCGGTATGGGCGGCTTCGGCGGGATGGCCTCCGGCGCCCAAAGCGAGCAGTTTACGCTCTACAGCCAGGAGAAGCTGACGGTAGCCTCCGTTACCTCCCAGGAGTATATGACCCTGGAGATCACCGTAGACGAGCTGGATATTACAAAAATCTATGTGGGTCAGGCAGCCACAGTTTCCATGGATGCCCTGCCCGGCGAGCATTTCGATGCTTCCGTTTCCCAGGTTTCCGCCAGCGGCACCAACGAGGGCGGCAACAGTAAATTTACCGTAGAGCTGACGCTTGCCAAAGCGGAGGATATGCTCCCCGGCATGCGTGCCTCGGCGTTCATCACCCTGAGCACGGCGGAAGATGTCCTCTGCATCCCGGCTGCCGCCCTGGAGGAGCTGGACGGGCAGACCGTCGTGTACACCGGTACCGATCCGGAAACGGGTGCACCCGCCACCCCGACCCCCGTCACCCCGGGCACTGCCGATGCCGACTATGTCCAGATCCTGGACGGCCTCCCGGAAGATGCTGAGGTGTACTACTTCAGTTACGAGCCCGACGAAGCTGCCCCTGCCCCCCAATCCTTCCCCACACCATTCGGTTAAGACAAATCCCCCTGATGCAGCGTTCCAACTGCACCGGGGGTTCTTTTGTCCTATGGATGGATGCAAAAATGCGGACCGGCAGGAACCGGGAAGTCAAGACAGCAGAAAAGAGCGGGCGTTTGCCCGCTCTTTGAGACTCTAAGTTGAAACCTTAGTCAGCCAGAGTTACGCTGCCCCACTCGCTGGGGGCCTTGTTGATCTTCTGGGTGCCTGTCCAGGCCAGCTGGGGGATGTACTCCGTGCCGGGGCAGGGATAGCTGATGTCGGTGATGGCGAAGTTGCAGGAGAGGGTATCGCCGACCTGAGGCGTGTAGACCTCGATCTTCTTATTGGAGAAGCAGGCCCAGGGGATCACGGCCTCCCAGGTAAAGCCGGTGGTGGTCATTTCCACGGCGCACTGATAGCCGTCCAGCACGCTCTCGCCGCCGTCCATGCCGACGCTGACGAAGCGCTCACGGCTGTCCTTGGGAACCATGGAGCGGTCGATGGCAGTGTCCCAATAGGGCTCGTCCATGACGAAGTAGACCAGGAAATCCTTGGTGCCGTACTCTTCACGGTTGGGGTCGGCAGTGGGATCGGTGGAGATGTAGAGCTTCAGGTTGTCCTCACCGTCGATGGGCAGCATCTCAATGGCGCCCAGGGGGGAATCCTCGGTGACCTCAGCGGCCATGTACAGGTTTTCTTCGTCCCAGGCCAGGTAGAAGTTGGCAGAGCAGTCATTTTCACCCTGCCAGACGACTGCATCGCGGATCACCTGGCTGGCGTCCTTGACCACAGCGGGGGAATCCAGGTTCCACTCATCCAGCTTGCCGTCGATGGTGACGGATTCCATTTTGTGGGCGGTGATGCTGGGGCGGGCAGCTTCTTCTGCCATTGCGGGGAGAACGAGGGTCAGCGCAGCCATGACACCGGCTGCAATTCTAAATAGTTTATTCATAGAATTATGCTCCTTTCTGTCGCGCAGGGTTTTCCCGTCGCTTTTCACACCATAATCATATCACATATCGGCCCGGAAAAATCAAGATAATTCCGCACAACCTCTGGAAAATCCGGCACGAAGGGCAGTGAGCATGTAAAATTTGACGGAAAGAAGAAAAGTAAAAAAGGGAAATGCAGGCGGCAGAGCGCTCCCTCAGGATGCCTTTTTGGAATACTTGACGCACTCCGGAACGGCGAGAATCAGCACGCCAAGAAGAAAGGCGCCCAGCTGAAAATTGGCAGGGCTGAGTGCCGCCTTTGGAACTGCCAGCGTGGCAGGCCCCTGGATAATGGGATAGAGGGAGCCAAGCATCAGCCCCAGGATCAGGCAGAGCATTTTGCTTCGGCTGGCAGCCAGAGCTTCGCGAATGAGACCGGCGGTGAGGAAAATCCCACCCAGTACGCCGATCCCCAGCGCCAGCACGCCGGGCAGATATTCCAGGTGCAGGTGCAGCAGCTCTTTCACCGCACTGACGGCGGGAATGTATACGCCGAAAATCAGCAGCAGCGTGGAGCCGGAGATGCCGGGCAGCAGCATGGCCGAGATCGCAAGAACGCTGCATATCATCAAATAGATGCACTGTATCACGCCGACGCTTTGAAACTGTACGTTCCCCCAGCCGTCCAGGTGCCCCCTGGCTGCCGTCATGGCAGCCACCAGGGCGGTGCCCAAAAGAGCAAAGCCCATATCCTGCAGCCGGATATTCTTCCCTTCCTCCCAAAGAATGAAGGGGATCGCCCCGATGGTCAGCCCCAAAAAGGCGGAGCTGAGAAAATAGATGTTCTTCTCAAAGATCTGGCTGAGCATCAGCACGGATGCTCCCATTCCTGCCGCCCAGCCGAGGCCGAAGCGGAAGAGATACCGGAAGGCAGCCCGCCGCTGGGTGCCGCTGCCGCAGATCAAATCATGCAGCGCACCGAGAAATCGCTCGTAAAAGCCCAGAATGAATGCCACTGTTCCGCCGGATACTCCCGGCACGCTGTCTGCCAGTGCCATGGCCATTCCGTGCAGCATTGTTGTGATCATGTCTTATTGCTCCTGTTTTTCAAAAGACGGATTATTTTTGCACCCACAGCCGGAAGCGGCCGGTAGTTCAGTGCCAGCAAAAGCAGCAGGCACAGCCCCTGCCCCACCGGCTGAAGGGGATGGGTGCAGAAGCACAGCGCCGTCTGCGCGGTCAGCACCGCGGCGCTTCCCAGCATGCGGCCAATGCAGAAACGAAAGGGGATCATCCGCCTTGCGCTGACTGCCCGGATGGCGAAGCACAGCAGATAGCTTGCCAGTGTGGCAATCGCCGCACCCTGGATACCCAGAATCGGAATCAGCAGAAGGTTCAGGACGATGTTGGTCAGTGCACCCCACAGCGCCGTCCGGAACGAGGCGATGCTTCGCTTCGTGACCACATACACGCTGCCCATGAAGGAGGCAAAGGCGGAAAAGATCATGGCCAGAGTCAGCGTCGGAATGTATTCCCATGCGGAATAAAAGCGCGGCGCGGACAGCAGTCGGATCTCTACCCGGCACAGGGCGATGATCACGCCGCCTGCCAGACACATGACCGCCAGAAATGCGCCCCATACCCGGGAGAAAAATTCAATATAGTCCTGCTGCTTTCCGCCGGATTCAGAGATGGCGGAAAACTGCCATGCCTCCAGAAATACGGTGGAGAGCAGCGTCAGGATCGTCGGGATCTTGCATGCAACGGCATAAAGACCGGCCGCGTCGGTCCCCAGCGCATCCGCTACCATATACCGGTCGGAAACGCCGGTGATCCACCAGAAAATGGTGGTGGGGATCAGGGGCAGGCTGTAGCGCAGCATCTGGCGGAAGAGCTTCCTGTCCGGCCGAAGGGTCAGCAGCTGCCAGAGCTTCTCGCGGATGACCAGATACCCAGCGCACACGCCGTCGGCCAGAGCAACGGAGAGCACATAGCCCACAATGCCCAGCCGGCAGGGGATCAGCAGCAGAAGGTTGAAGGAGATCACCAGCGCCGTGTTCAGGATTCCCTGGCCTGCAAACAGGGCGGTTTTTCCCTCTGCCCGGATGTATTGGGCGCACAGGCTGTGCAGGCAGGAGGTGATGGTATACCAGCAGATCAGCGCGGAGTACGTCCGCATTCCGGCAAGATCCGGCAGCATCGGCACAGCAGCGAGGAGTACCACACCGCCGAAAAAAATGGTGTACAGTCCGGCGGAGAAAATGCTGCGGCGCTGCGCCTGCTGCTCCAGTGCGAAGCGGAAAACACCGTTTGTGATCCCCAGGGACACCACCGGCAGCAGAAGATTGCAGGTCTGCATGATCAGGTCGGCAGTTCCGTAATCCGCCGGGGTCAGAACTCCGGTGTAAAAGCGCACCATTACAAAGGTGAGCAGTTTGGAGCCGAAGGTTCCCAGACTGATCAAAAAGGTATTGCCCAGCAGGGCGTCGTATTTATTGCGGCTGTCCATCCTTCACGCTCCCCGGATGCTTTACCCGCCGTACTGCCTGCTCCGCTGCAAAGCCGGCGGCAAGTCCCAGCAGGGCACCGGCCAGAACATCCGTCGGGTAGTGGACGTAGAGATAGAGCCTGGAAAAGCCGATCAGGCAGGCCAGCACCAGGCAGGGCAGCCACAGTTTGTTCCGGCTGAACAGCAGGGCGGAAACGGCGGCAAAGGATGCCCCGGTGTGGCCGGAGGGAAAGGAATAATCCTCCGGCCGCGGCACCAGCAGGGCAATTCCCCGGCTGACATCGCAGGGGCGCACCCGGGCGGTCAGCGGCTTCAGCAGAAGGTTGCAGCACACTACCTCCAGCATCAGGCTCGCCGCCAGCACTGCGCCGCAGCGGCGGGTTTTGGGGATCAGGAGCAGCACCAGCGCCAGTGCGATCCATACCGCGCCGCCATCTCCCAGATGGGTGATGAACACCATGACGGAATCCATCACCGGATTTCGCAGATGCTGAATGCCGTCCAGAATGCCAAGCTCAAAGCCCATGATCATTTCTCCAGCTGATTCCCGCATACGGAGCAGAAGAGATCTGCCGGGGCAGCCTTGCCGCCGCAGTTGGGGCAGCACCGCTCCATCGCTGTGCCGCACCGGCGGCAGAAGGCGGCCTTTTTCTGGTAGTGCCCGCAGCCCGGGCAGGGAATGCGCAGCGCGCTTCGCAGGGCAAAGAACAGCACCACAGCACCCAGATTTCCAACCAGCGTCAGCAGGCACCAGATCAGCGCGTTCATGTCAGCCTCCGCTGCCAGCCGGTATACCCATGCCGCCGTCAGCAGCCAGTAAGCCGCCAGCAGCACCAGCGCTGCCGCTGCCGTGATTCCCACTGCTGCTTTGGCCGCAGTGGTCGGCTCGGAAATGGACAGGTGCTCCCAGCGCTTTTCATCCTTCCATTTCTTCTCACCCTTCGTATTCTCGCGGTTTATGTCCTTTTCTCCATTTTGTGTGTTGTCCTGAACTTCACCCTGCTCTTCTTCCTCCAGGGTATTCACGACTTCCCGGATCTGCGGACGCAGCAGTGCGGCCGAAACGCCGCCGCCCACCAGCGCTGCACACAGGCAGATCACCAAATAGCGGATCCAGAGCTTTTTGAAATTGGCGTTCATAATCTTTGATGTAAGCTTTTTCATAAAATCAGCCTCCTTTTTGGATGAAACGATCATACCCCGCCCGGATAAACTCCTTTTATTCCAGAATTAAACTGGAGATAAATTTTCCGGGCCGGTTAATCGGGAGTTTATACATTGGCTTGCATCCTGTGATAGAATAAATTCCATAAGGAGCACGAGGGGTAAAATACGCCATGACGATACGAAAGCGGCTGTTTTGGTCCAATTTGTTTATGATCCTGCTCCCGGCGGCGGTCACGGTGCTGGTGGGGCTGCTGTGCGTGGGGGCGGTGTGGCTTACGCTGACCTATGGCACCGACCTGGGCATCAGCGACCAGGAGGACTTCGACCGGGTGTGCAGCGTTGTGACCCAGATGGCGAAAAAACGGCTGGAGCAAGGGAATGACCTCTCCGGCCTGGAGGCTTTTCTGGGCAGCAACGACCTTGCCCTGTCCGTCTTTGACGGCAGCGAAATCCTTTATTCCTGCGGGGCATCCGGCCGGGAGGAGGATCAGACCCTGCTGAACGCGGCAGCGCAGCTGGGGGGAGATGTTACCGTCACATGGGATGGACGCAGCCTGTTCCTGCGGGAGATCGAGGCAAACGGACAGAACTATCGGATCGTTCTGTTTGGCGGCAGCCAGGGAAAGCGGGGACTGAAGCCGCTGAAAATGGTGCTGGCGCTGTGCGCAGCGGTGGTTGGTGCAGTGATTTTTCTGTCCATTCTGTTTACCAACCGCTTCCTGACCAAATTCGTGTTCCGCCGCATCGAAGAGCCGCTGGATGTCCTGACCCGGGGGGTGCATCAACTTCGCGACGGTAATCTGGACTAACGCATATCCTATGACCGGCAGGATGAATTTTTGCCCATCTGTCAGGATTTCAATGAAATGGCCGGACGCCTGAAGGATTCCGTTCAGCAGCTGCAGAATCAGGAGCGCAGCCGCAAGACTCTGCTGGCCGGGATTTCCCACGACATCCGTTCTCCGCTGACCTCGATCCAGGCCTATGTGGAGGGACTGCTGGACGGTGTGGCGCAGACGCAGCAGATGCAGCAGCGCTATCTGACCACCATCAAGTCCAAGGCGGAGGACATTGACCACCTGGTATCCCAACTGTTTCTGTTTTCCAAAATGGAGCTGGGAGAATACCCGGAGGAGCGCCGGGAGGTACGGCTGGACGAATGCATCCGGGATGCAGCGGCAGCCTGCGGGGAAGAATGCCGCCGTGGGGGATTGGATGTTGCGCTGGAACTGGAGCCGGCAGTGATCACAGCCGATCCGGTGCAGCTGCGGCGGATCGTAGGGAATATCATTGAAAACAGCGTAAAATATAAGGACCGGGAAAACGGAAAGCTGAAGATCACTCTGCATGCGCAGAACGGGCAATATGCCCTCTGCTTTGCGGACGATGGCCCCGGCGTGCCGGAGGAGGCGCTGCCGCATCTGTTTGAGGCATTTTACCGCAGTGACCCTGCCCGGCAAGATCCCCATAAGGGCAGCGGCCTGGGACTGGCCATCGTGGCGGGGGCAGTGCAGCAGCTGGGAGGCACCGCAGCGGCGGAAAATGGCTGCCCGGGCCTGAAGATTACCATACTTCTGCCCAAAGGAGGGGCTGCACATGGAGAAAATACTGATCGTTGAAGATGGTCCCGCCATTGCGGAGATCGAGCGGGACTACCTGGAAATCGACCATTTCCAGGTGGAGATCGCCCCGGATGGAATTACCGGCCTGAACCGGGGACTGAGCGGAGAATTCAGCCTGATCCTGCTGGATGTGATGCTTCCGGGAATGGATGGCTTTACCGTGTGCCGCAAGCTTCGGGAAAAGCTGGATATCCCTGTGCTGATGGTCACAGCCCGGCGGGAGGATATTGATAAGATCCGTGGTTTGGGACTGGGAGCGGACGACTATATTGAAAAATCCTTTTCCCCCAGCGTCCTGGCTGCCCGGGTCAAGGCAAACCTGGCACAGTACCGCCGCCTGACCGGCGGACGAAAGTCGGAGATCACACTGGGAGACGTGCGCGTCAACACCGGCACGCACCGGGTGTATGTGGGCGACCGGGAGGTGGAGCCGAAAAACAAAGAATATGAGCTGCTGCTGTTTCTGATGCTCAATGTGGACATGGTTTTTGACCGGGAGACACTGTATGAAAAGGTATGGGGGATGGATGCCATGGGGGATAATGCCACCGTGGCCGTCCATATCAACCGCCTTCGGGAGAAGATCGAGCAGGATCCCGCCCATCCCCGCCATATCCAAACCGTCTGGGGTGCCGGCTACCGCTTCCGGGGCTGAGCAGAGTGCTCCCGGGGATTACCGGGCAACATACCGGGGTGCAAAAGCGTGCATAGTGGGTTTATGGTGGAGAACTGAACAAGATATCAGAAAAAAGCCCCTTGAAATTCAGCGCTTTTTGCATTTTTTACACTTTACAACCGCAGGGGATTATTGTATAATAAAGCCGTGTGAGAATGTCGAAAGATGCACACTTACCAGTAAAATACTGTGTAAACAGTAATATTGAAATGGAGGAAATTCCAATGTCTGTTAAAGTTGCAATCAATGGCTTTGGCCGTATCGGCCGTCTGGCTTTCCGTCAGATGTTCGGCGCAGAGGGCTTCGAGATCGTTGCTATCAACGACCTGACCTCCCCCAAGATGCTGGCTCACCTGCTGAAGTACGATTCCACCCAGGGCAACTACGCTGCTCAGGGTCATGTCGTCGAGGCTGGCGAGGACAACATCGTTGTCGATGGCAAGAAGATTACCATTTACGCAAAGGCCAACGCTGCCGAGCTGCCCTGGGGCGAGCTGGGTGTTGACGTTGTTCTGGAGTGCACCGGTTTCTACACTTCCAAGGCGAAGGCTCAGGCTCACATCGATGCCGGTGCCAAGAAGGTCGTCATCTCCGCTCCCGCTGGCAATGACCTGCCCACCATCGTCTACAATGTCAACCACAACACCCTGACCAAGGACGACCACATCATCTCCGCTGCTTCCTGCACCACCAACTGCCTGGCTCCCATGGCTAAGGCTCTGAACGACGGCTGGAAGATTCAGTCCGGCATTATGTGCACCATCCACGCTTACACCGGCGACCAGATGATTCTGGACGGCCCCCAGCGTAAGGGTGACCTGCGCCGCTCCCGCGCTGGTGCTGTGAACATCGTTCCCAACTCCACCGGTGCTGCCAAGGCCATCGGCCTGGTTATCCCCGAGCTGAACGGCAAGCTGATTGGCGCTGCTCAGCGTGTTCCCACCCCCACCGGCTCCACCACCATCCTGAACGCTGTTGTTGAGGGCAACCCCACCAAGGAAGAAATCAACGCTCAGATGAAGTCCCAGGCTACCGAGTCCTTCGGCTACAACGAGGACGAGATTGTTTCCTCCGACATCATCGGCATGCGTTTCGGCTCCCTGTTTGATGCCACTCAGACCATGGTTATCAACCTGGGCAACGGCACCAGCCAGGTTCAGGTCGTGTCCTGGTACGACAACGAGAACTCCTATGTTTCTCAGATGTGCCGCACCATCAAGCACTTCGCTACCCTGCTGTAATTTCGAATTTCCTGCATAATACATCCGCCGCACTCCGAAAGGAGTGCGGCGGTTTGCGTGCCGTAGGATAGTTCACCCGGGAGAAGTTTCGCCAAAAGATTTGGCAGCTGCGGCGTTGTTGCCGCAGCTGCCAGATCCTTCGGAAAAAATGACTTTACGTTCTCTTCAAAAAAGCATCCACTGCCTTGCTGACGATGCCGCCCAGAATGCCGCAGACGGCTGCTTCCACAAGCCCCTGGGTGCCTACCAGCAGAACCACAAACATCAGCGGATTCGCCGCGCCCTTTGCGGCTACAATGTCCTGCACGGCGCTGGTATTGTAGAATACCAGCACGATATAGCCCATGAAGAACAGCGTGTTGAGCAGCGGTGCACTGATCGCTCCCACGAAATAGCTGAAAAGTCCCTTCTTGTCCGCCTGCCGTACCAGCCGGTACAGCAGAGCGCAGCACAAACCCATCAGCATCCGCATGCCCACCGTCAGAATCACCGTGTGTACCGGACTGACGGCAAAGAAAGCCGCCGTCATCCCGCCTGCACCGGTGATCGCGTCGTACAGGCTGAATCCGCCGAATACACTGCCCAGAATCAGTCCAGCCACGGGGCCAAGACAGATGGCGCCCACGGCAATGGGCAGGGTGAGGAAGCTCATGTACAGCGGGCCGACGGGCACACGCCCCAGCCCCAGCAGCCGCATGGCAAATTCAATTGCCACCAGCAGCGCCAGCCGCACCCAAAACTTCAGGCTCTTCTTGCTTTTCATATTCAATTCCTCCTGCTGTCGTTCCAAATGTAATGGATACGATGCGTTATTTTCTCCGAGCAAGTCGGAGATTTCTTCGCTCTGAAAGGGCATGCTGCCGTTTCCTGTGAATACAGCGCCGCCGCAGAGCAGGTGTATTATAGCACAGGAATGCGGGAATTCCAATAGGGAATTTCCGTTTTTGCTTTCTTCGAAGATGGAAAAAGACTGCCGATTTTTCCTGCTTCAGCCCGTTTTTTCAAACTCTACCCCTGGTAGAGTTCAACTGTGGGTAGATTTGATGAGATTTCACTATCCATTTCGGGCACGCTGGGGGAAGAAGCGCCGCACACTATTTACATTTCAGGGTGCGCACTCTATAATAAGAGAAAAACATCGCCCCGAAGGGGGCGTTTCTTTCAGGAGGAAGCGACATGCCTTTTGCGATTTTTGTGGACGGCAGCTCCAATCTGCCCGGGCGGCTGCTGCGGGAGCTGACGATCGAGATCCTGCCCTGCTCTTACACGATGAACGGTCAGCCCAGTACCTACGATGGGAGCCTGGACAGCTTTGATGCCCATGAATATTACGACATGCTCCGTCAGGGGGGACGGGTGCAGACCAGTCTGCTCAATACGCAGCTGTTTCTGGATTCCTTCCGACCCGTGCTGGAGCGGGGGGAGGATGTGCTGTATTTCTCCATGTCTTCCGGCATCAGCGGCACCTGCCATGCGGCCAGGATCGCCGCAGAGGAACTGCTTGAGGAATTCCCGGAGCGCACGGTGCGGGTGGTGGACTCCCTTGGCTCCGGCTTCGGCACCGGCCTGATGGCCTGCAAGGCTGCCGACCTGCGTGCAGCAGGAAAGAGCGCCGCAGAAACGGCAGACATCATGGATGCCGACGCACAGAATACGCTGCAATTTTTTACAGTGGACGACCTGAATTTCCTGAAACGCACCGGCCGGGTCTCCGGCGCTACGGCCATGATCGGCACCGTGCTGAACATCAAGCCTGTGCTGTGGGGCGACCCCAACGGCCACATCACCGCCCGGGGCAAGTACCGCGGCCGCAAAAAGGCCATGGCTGCCATTGTGGAGGAATACCGCAGCCGGGTCGAGGACGCAGAAAACCAGCGGGTCGCCATTTCTCATGGCGACTGCCTGGAGGAAGCCCAGGCGTTGGCAGATATGATCTGTGCCGTGGCAAAGCCCAGAGAGCTGATCATCGCACCTCACGAGCCCTTCACCGGTGCCCATGTGGGCCCCGGCATGCTGGCGCTGTTTTTCCATGGCAAAAAGCGGGCAATGTAACTCCCGCAGTTGACCCGCCGGAGCCTGCCCTCCGGCGGGTTTTGCTGCACGGGGGCGGGTATGGGGAAAACGAAAAAAATATGAAAAAAACCTTGACAAAAGGTGCTTGCATGGATATAATAAGGAAGCTGGTTTCGGCGGTGCCGAGATCATTTGACCACATGGCGGCATAACTCAGTTGGTAGAGTAGCCGGTTCATACCCGGTATGTCATCTGTTCGAATCAGATTGCCGCTACCAGGCCCGTTGGTCAAGCGGTTAAGACACCGCCCTTTCACGGCGGTAACATGGGTTCGATTCCCGTACGGGTCACCAAGAGAGTCCTGAAGCGTGATGCTTCGGGACTCTCTTCCGTTTTATGCAATGCCATCGAGCAGCTGCAGCTGGCTGTCTCCCCATGGCTTGCAGCTTACGGGTGCCATTGCGCATGATGCCTTCCGATTTCATACGGGCACTTGAAAAGATGTTTTTCCTAAAGTATAATCAGGTATATCTCTTTGGTTAAGAATACATTGAAAGAAAGCTGGGATACTGTGAAGACATTATTTAAGAACGGGCTGATTCTGGATGGCTCCGGGGCGGAACCGGTCAGGGGCGATGTGCTGATCGAGAATGATCGCATTGCTGCTGTAGGCGGGGAGATTCGCGCGGACGCTGACGAGATCGTTGATGCCGGGGAATTGCTGGTCTGTCCCGGTCTTATCGATGCGCACTCTCATAATGATTTCTTTTATGACCGGGAGAATGCGGAAAAGTATTTCCAGCCCTTTATCGAGCAGGGCATCACCACCCAGGTGACCGGCAACTGCAGCTTCTCTCCCTTCGGCATGGAGCCGGATACGCCCCATCGGGAAAAGCTGGGCGGCGGCCTTTTTGAGGCGCAGCACCCCGGCAGCTTTGCCGATTTCAAGGCGCGGGCGCAGGGGAACCTCTTTGTGAATCTGGTTCCGCTGATCGGGCAAGGCTCCGTGCGGGCTGGCCTCACCGGCTATGATCCCGCCCCTTACACCGCAGAGCAGATCGAAAAGGAGCTTACCTATGTGCGCGAGGCCATGGAGGGCGGCGCTTTCGGCGGCAGTCTGGGCTTCATGTATGAGCCGGACCGTTACGCCGGGAAGGACGAGGTGCTCGCCTTTGCCAAAGAGATTGCAAAATACGGCGGTATTCTCACCGTTCACCCCCGTGCCTGCTCTGCCGTCAGTGCGGACTTCCCCCTGCTGACCCGCAAATCCCATCTGGAGCTGGGGCTGGACGAGGTTATTGATATTATGAAGCAAACCGGCGTTAGGGCGGAATACTCTCACCTGATCTTTACCGGGGCACGCAGCTGGGCGCTGAAGGATAAGATGCTCCGGGTATTTCACCGGGAGCAGGCTGCCGGTTTTCCCATTGCCTTTGACAATTACGCCTTCCACTACGGCGCTTCCGTGATCACCGTGGTATATCCGGAGTGGTATGCGTCCCTTTCCGCGCAGGAGGCGAAGAAGCCCATCAACCGCCTGAAGCTGTCCATGACCATCCTGATGTATCGCAAGGTACTGGGCATCGACTGGGATGATATGGTGGTTGCGTACATTTCTGACGATCATCCGGAATACGAGGGGCGCACCATCCCGGAGATCGCCGCCGCCGAGGGGCTTTCCAATCTGGATATGTACCTGAAGCTGGTAGAGCTTTCCGGCCGCAGCGGCAGCATTTACCTGGGGAAATATTACAATGACGACATCGTAAAAACGCTGATGGAGGACGACCTTTCGGTGTTCATGACGGATGCCTGGGTGGTGGACAAGGGCTTGCAGAACATTGCAGCGTTCCAGACCTTCCCGCAGTTTTTCCTGTTGGCAAAGCGCTATGGTATTGCACCGGAAACCATTGTACACAAAATGACCGGCGCGACTGCCGACCGATTCGGCATCAGGGATCGGGGCTATCTGCGTCCCGGCTACAAGGCAGACCTGACCCTGATCGATCCCAATGCACTGCGCGTGGATGAAAAGACTCCGGATGCCAAGCCGGGAGGAATTGTTCATGTATACGTCAACGGTGCCGCCGTGCTGAAGGACGGCAGCTACCGGGGCGGCCGACATGGCGAAATTGCTCTGAGAAAATAAGAAAGGTTCTTGATAGACCCAGAAAATCCGCAGAGACCCGGTGCTTTTTCCGGATCTCTGCGGATTTTTGCTGAAGAAGTCCCGCGGGTTAAGCTTCCTGCGTCTCCCGGGTGATATTACGCAGCCAGATGTATTTGCGGTAGTGCAGGAACACCGCCGGGAGCTTGATGATCTCATCCATGCTGCACAGGCAGAAGACCACCGGGGCACTGAGCTTCCACCAGAAGGCGGCCATCAGGCTCAGGGGGACGCAGATGCACCACATAAAGATGATGTTGGTGTTCATGTCGAATTTGGCATCGCCGCCTGCGCCGAAGATACCGTCGAGCACGACATGGTTGACGGACTGGGCGGCCAAATTCACGCCGGTAAAGGCGATCATGATTTTCAGATACTGTGCCGCCTGGGGAGTCAGCTCGGTAATGCTCATGATGATGGGCGTCGCCGCCACCAGAAGCACGCCGCTGACGACACCGATGACGATGGAAAGGACGGTCAGCCGGCGGGCGTAGTTCTTGGCCTTTTCCAGCAGGTTTGCGCCCAGCAGATTGCCGATCATGATGCCCGCGCCGCCGCCCACGCCGCGAATCAGGCAGGAGATCAGGCTCTTCGCCACGGCGACCACGGAATTGGCCGCCACCGCGTCCCCGTCCATGTGTCCCAGCACCACGGAATAGGATATATATGCAATGCCCCACACCAGGCTTGCACCGATCACCGGCATGGTGTAGCGCAGAAAGTCCTGGAACAGCAGCCTGTCCGGCCGCTTTGCCAGCCAGTTCCAGCGCAGCTGCACGGCGCTTTTCCGCCTGGTGATTACTGCGGCCAGCACCAGCTCCACCAGCCGGGAGATGACCGTCGCCAGCGCGGCACCGGCAATGCCCATGGCAGGGCAGCCCAGCAGACCGAAAATGAATATCGCATTGAGCACGATATTTGTGACCACCGCCACGCAGCTGATGACGGAGCTTTCCGTGGTGTGGCCGGTGTTTTTCAGAATGGCGAAGTACACCTGCGTGATGCCGCACAGGAAATAGGAGGGGGCGACCACCCGCAGATATTCCGCGCCCAGTGGGATCAACGCCTGATCGCTGGTGAGGATGGCCATCAGCGCCCGGGGTGCAACCAGCGCTGCCACAGTGACAACGCCGCCGATGGCGAGGATGATCTTCAGCCCGGTGGGCGCGATTTCTTCAATGGACTTCCCGTCCCCCTTGCCCCAGTACTGGGCAGCCATAATGCCCACGCCGATGCTGAAGCCGGTGACCAGCAGGCTGAGGAAGAACTGCACATTTCCCGCCTGAGACACCGAGGCCATCTCCTGCTGCCCCATCCGCCCCAGCATCACCGCATCCGTCACGCTGACCAGCGCCAGCATAAAGTTCTGTATTCCGATGGGCACTACCAGCTTCATCAGCTCGGAATAAAAGGTGTCCTTCTTCTGCAGTGTCTTTCCCATGAAGATCCTCCTGATTTTTGCTCAAAATGGGGAAAATCAAACTGCTCCCATTGTAGCGGGTTTTCGGGAAATATGCAAGGAATAAATATTAAGGCAGCACCGCACAATTCCGGCTGAGACTTCCTGCCCAATGATGCGGTGCTGCCTTTTTATGATAAAATGCCGGATATTTGTGTACCTTGCTTGAAAATTAACAGTGAATATTGTATACTGTTTCCAAAAGAAAGCGGTGTGCAAAGGAGACTCCTTATGGAACGCGTTTATAAAATGTTGGTAATCAATCCCGGCTCCACCTCTACCAAGGTCAGCTATTTTGAAAACGAAAAGAATGTATTTACCGAGAGCATCTTCCATGATGCGCCGGAGCTGCTGGCCTTTCCCACCGTCAATGACCAGATGCCCATGCGGCGGGCAGTGGTGGAGGCGTTCATGGCGGAGCACGGGCTGAAAATGGCAGATATGGACGCCTTTGTGGGGCGCGGCGGCAGCGCCTATCCCCAGAAGGCGGGGGTAATGACGATCGATGAGGCGCTGGTGCGGGACACGGCGGCGGGAGTGGGCGGCAGCGACCATCCGGCAAAGCTGGGCGTCATGCTAGCCTACGAGCTGTGCCGGGAATACGGCGGCAGCATGTACACCGTCAATCCCACCAATGTGGACGAGTTGTGCGACTATGCCCGCCCCACGGGCATCGCCGGACTATACCGCCGGGCACAGACCCATGTGCTCAACCAGAAGGGCATTGCTGCCATCCATGCCCGCGGGCTGGGTAAAAAATATGAGGACTGCAATTTTATTGTCAGCCATATCGACGGCGGTATTACCGTCACTGCCCATGCCCACGGCAGAATGATCGACAGCACCGAGGGCGCAGGGGGCGACGGCTCCTTCACCCCCACCCGGCTCGGCTCCATCCCGGTGATGGAGGTGCTGACCTATCTGGAATCCGGCCACACCACTGCCGAGGTCAAAACCATGCTCTCCCGTTCCGGCGGCTTTGTCAGCCACTTCGGCACCTCCAATGCCGATACCGTCCATGCGTTGGTGGAGGCAGGCGACGCCAAGGCCGTCACCATCTGGAATACCATGATCTACCAGCTGTGCAAATCCATCGGCGCCATGGCGGCGGTGCTGGAGGGCAGGGTAGACGGCATTCTGCTCACCGGCGGCCTGGTACGCTTCGTGGACATCGTGGATGGAGTGCAGCAGCGCTGCGGCTGGATCGCGCCCATCACCGTCTACCCCGGCGAATGCGAACAGGAGGCCATGGCAGACAGTGTTCTGGAAGTCCTGCGGGGAGAAAAGGAAGCCAACCGCTACACCGGCAAGCCCGTGTTCCAGGGATTTGGATGGGAGTAAAGCAGGGGAAAACTGAGCCTGCAAATTGTTGGATTTTTGTTATTTCATTGCCGTCGGATTGGGGCGGTGTTTGGCGGTGTAGTCCGTCACGTCGATGCGGATGACGCTGACGATGGAAACCAGGCGCTCGTTGAATTCAAAATCCTTCCCCGTCTGGGTTTTCATCAGGAGGGACATGGCTGCCGTCTTCTCCTGCACATCCTCCACGATCTCGACCTTTCCCCGCCCCATCAGGGAATAGTAGGAGACGCCGTATTGACAGGCGACCTTCCCCTCGAAGGGCTCCACGCTGCATTCCATCTCAAAGCAGCAGACGGGATTCTTCCGGATCACATCCAGCTTGTAACCCCGGGATGCGCTGTGCAGGTACAGCGTCAGCTTCCCGTCCTCCTCCTTGCAGCCATAGTTCATGGGCACGATATAGGGCATTCCGTCGTCCACCAGTCCCAGGTGGAGCACCTTGCATTCTTCCAGAATGTGACGGATCAGGGCGGGATCCGTTACCTCCAGCTCACGTCGGGTCATGTGCATTCCTCCTTTTTTCGTCCATCATATCACCGAACCGCAGGAATTGTATGAACAGAATGTGAATGTGCGTCCCGCCGCCCTTGACACCTCCCCGCAAACCGACTATGATAGGGGAAATATCACTCCAGGAGGAACATCATGTCCCGAAAGAAACAAAAGGGCAGCGGCCTGCGGGCGGCGCTGATCATTTTGATCGTGCTGCTGATCGCGGCCATCGGCGTAATGGTGTGGCTGTGCGTCCGGCTGGTGACGGCGCCCCAAAATGCCCAGACCGTCCCGTCCCCCGCGCCCACCGAGATCATTGCTTTCCCCACGGATGCGCCCACCGAGGCCACCGTCCCGGAAACCACCGTGCCGAAGGAGCCGGAGCATGTGGTATCCACCGCCACCATTCTCTCCATCGGCGACCTGCTGATGCACGGCCAGCTGATCACTGACGCCAAGCAGGCCGACGGCACCTATGATTTCAGTTACATCTTCCCCTATATCACGGAGTACGCCTCCGCGGCGGATTTCGCCGTTGCCAACCTGGAAACCACCCTTGCCGGAACCGCCAAGCCCTACCAAGGCAACCCCATGTTCAATTGCCCGGATGAAATCGTGGATGCGGCCAAGAATGCAGGCTTTGATATGCTGCTCACCGTCAATAACCACAGCTACGACAGCCAGCAGGCGGGCTATGAGCGCACCATCCGCACCGTGCGAGAGAAGGGACTCATCAACCTGGGCACCATGCTCTCCGGCGACGAGCCGAAGTTCACCGTCCAGGACATCAACGGCATCAAAATTGGCATGACCGCCTTTACCTATGAGGATTCCGCCATCGGCAACAAGACCCCGGCCCTGAACTATAACCCCATGCAGGCCGGCGGCTACGACATTATCAACTGCTTCCGCCATTCTGACCCCGAACCCTTCTATGCCGAGCTGGAAAACCAGATTACCCAGATGCGCCAGCAGGGGGCGGAGGCCATCGTGCTGTATATCCACTGGGGGCAGGAGTATAAGCTCCAGCCCAACGCCAGCCAGCAGGCCATGGCCCAGCGCATTTGCGACCTGGGCGTGGACGTCATCATCGGCGGCCACCCCCATGTGGTGGAGCCCATCGAGCTGCTGGAAAGCACCGTGGATCCCAATCACCGCACCGTTTGCCTGTACTCCATGGGCAACGCCGTTTCCAACCAACGTCTGGGGCTGCTCAACAGCATTTCCACCGCCCATACCGAGGACGGCGTGATGTTCAGCATCACCTTCTCTAAATACTCCGACGGCACGGTATACCTGGAGGATGTGAATCTGATCCCCACCTGGGTGCGCGCCATTGACAGTAGCGGCAACACCGTGGTGCGGCAGAGCGCCACCATCCGCCGCTATGAGATCCTCCCGCTGGACGACAGCCGCCGCAGCCAGTGGCAAGAGCTATTCGGCCTCGACGACAGCACCTTGGTGCAGTGCAACGATTCCTGGCAGCGCACGATGGACATTGTCGGCAGCGGCATGGCGCAGTCGCAGGACTATCTCCGTGCCGAGAAAATTGCACGGGAAGCCAATTACGAATGGCTTGCAAAGAACGCCGCCTGATAAAAATCGCGTCCCCGCCTGAAGGCGGGGACGCTCACAAATCGGGCACGTCTTCCGTTCCGCTGAGGAACGGATTTTTCTTGCAAAAAGGATTGTGTATGGTATAATGGCATTGAAAAAAAGCAAAAGAGAGCAGAAAATCAAGAAATCAGGAGGCTGAAAAGGAAATGTATTTTGACGGAAAAATCTGGATCGGTCTGTCAGAAGGAGAGCGGGTTTCGATCCTGCCCCGGATGGCAAACCGCCACGGGCTGATCGCAGGCGCCACCGGCACAGGCAAGACCACCACGCTGAAAGTACTGGCAGAGAGCTTTTCGGATGCCGGGGTGCCGGTGTTTGTGGCGGACGTGAAGGGCGACCTGTCCGGGCTGTGCCGGGCGGGGGAAGACAGTGCGGATATGCAGCAGCGCATCCAGGACTTCGGTCTGGCGGAGTGCGGCTTCCAGTATAAGCGCTATCCTGTCGCCTTCTGGGATGTATTCGGCCAGGCAGGCATCCCTCTGCGCACCACCGTCTCCGAAATGGGGCCGCTGCTGCTGGGAAAGCTCCTGGATCTGAACCCCACCCAGACGGACATTCTGACCATCGTTTTTAAGATCGCCGACGACGAGGGGCTGCTGCTGGTGGACACCAAGGACTTAAAGTCCATGCTCCAGTATGTGGCGGAAAACAACGCCCAGTATTCCAGCCAGTACGGCAACATTGCCAAGGCCAGCATCAATGCCATTCTGCGGGGCGTGGTGGCGCTGGAAAGCAAGGGCGGCGAGCAGTTCTTCACCGAGCCTGCACTGAGCATCGCCGACTGGTTCCAGACGGAGGGCGGCCAGGGCACCGTCAATATTCTGGACTGCCGCAGCCTGATGAACGACGCATCGCTGTACACCACCTTCCTGCTGTGGATGCTCTCGGAGCTCTTCGAGGTGCTGCCGGAGGTGGGCGACCCCGAAAAGCCTCGGATGGTGTTCTTCTTCGATGAAGCGCATCTGCTGTTCAAGGGCGTGTCCAAGGCGCTGCTGGAAAAGATCGAGCAAGTGGTAAAGCTGATCCGCTCCAAGGGCGTCAGCATCTTCTTCATCACCCAAACGCCCCGGGACATTCCCGACGGCGTGCTCAGCCAGCTGGGCAATAAGATCCAGCACGCGCTGCGCGCCTACACCCCCGCCGACGAGAAGGCGGTGAACGCCGCCGCCAAGTCCTTCCGGGTCAATCCTGCCTTTGATACCAAGGAGACGCTGATGAATCTGGGCACCGGCGAGGCGCTGGTCTCCGTGCTGGATGAGCAGGGCATTCCCACGGTGGTTCAAAAATGCCGCATCCTGCCGCCCCAGAGCCGGTTCGGCCCCATCGGCGAGGAAGAGCGCAAGCAGATCTATCTGATGAATAATCTCTACCTGCGCTACCAGAACGCGGTGGATCCCGACTCTGCCTATGAATTCCTGACCCGCCGCAGCGAACAGCTGGCGCAGGAGGCAAGGGAAGAGCAGAAGCGCCTGGCGGACGAGAAGGCGGCTGAAAGGCAGCGCCTGGCCGATGAAAAGGAAGCCCAGCGTCAGGCCGACCGCAAGGCCAAGGAAGAGCAGCGGGAAAAGGAGCGCCAGCAGCGCGCCATCCGCTCCAGCGTCCGCAGCGTGGGCAATTCGGTGATCGGCACCGTCGGCCGCGAGGTGGGCAAGAATCTGGGCGGCGCCGTCGGCGGCACCTTCGGCAAGCGCCTGGGCGGCAACCTGGGTGCCTCCCTGGGCAGAAGCATTCTGGGCACCTTCCTGAAAAAGTGAATATAGAGCCTGGGCCGGTTTCCCCTGCCCAGGCTTTTTGTGCCTATTCTCCGCCGAGCCAGTCGGTTTGGGGGCGGGCGAGAAATTCTTCCTTTTGCAGCCGGAAGGCGGCGCAGAGCGTGCTGACCCGTCCTCTGCCCTGCACCAGCGGATCGATGAACCGCTTCTTGGCGGGAACGCGCCGCCAGATGCCCGTGCTGCCCGGTGCGGAGCGGGAAACGACCCGGTGCAGCCTGCGAAAGTCCGCCCACTGCCGCGCCCCGTCGGGATCGGCGCAGAGCTTGGCAATCACCTGTGCTTCCGTGGTGTACAGGTCGTCCGGTGTAAGCACGCCGGTGCGGATATTCCGCCCCAGGAGCTCGGCAAGCAGCTGCATTGCCAGGCGGTCATCCTCTGCCACATAGATTTCCGCACAGCGCAGCGCAACGCGGGCAAAGCGCTCTGCCATCTCCGCCGTGCGGAAGGCAAGCTCCGGCTGCCCCTCTTCGTTTTCCGTCACGGCCAGATCATTGCAGCATGCCGCTGCATCCCGGGGCGTCCAAAAGCCGTAGTTTATGCTGTTGCCCAGAGTATATTCCAGCCGGTCGGCAGAGAGCCGGGGCGAGTCGTTGTCGGCAATGGGATAGCGGTGGTAGTCGCATACGTCCTGTGTGGAGAGCCCCTGCGCATGCAGCGCCGCCTGAAGCGCCGGACTGGCGTCGATCATCTCCCGGGTGCCGTCCTCGGTGGCCTCCTGGGTCAGATGATCCCCCCGGAGAAAATCCACCACATGGGCAAATACCGGCGTCGCCACATCGTGCAGCAGCCCGGCCGCCGCCTGTGCCTCGCTCCCGGTAAAACGCCAGACCAGCAGCGCAACTCCCAGGCTGTGGTCAAACCGGGAATAGGCCTGCAGCCCCTGAAACCGGGGAAAAGCAGTATATTCGCACCCGCAGTTCATCCCTATCCCCTTCAGCCGCTCCATCGGCGGCGTTTCCGCCAATCGGCGCAGAAACGCAGGGATCGGGGAGAAATATTGCTTGTATTGTTCCATATTTCCTCCATTTCAGCAGACCATTTCCCATATTTTAGCCCCGGAGTATGCAGCCTGTCAACGCAATTTTTATCTATGAAACCTCTGAAGAACAACCAGCCCTGCCGGAAAAACGGCAGGGCTGGTTGTTCAATCCCACATGTGGCGCTCCAGATATTGCTCCAGGTCGTAGTCGTAGCGGAATCGAACGTTTTGGATGGACTCGCCTCCCAGAATAGAAAGGTAGGCCTTTTGGTGGATGGCATTCTGCTCCTGGTTGCCCATGGACAGGTGCCCTGCTACCATCAGCGCGAATGCGGCGTCGGGGTAGCGGCACTCCATATCATCCCGCTTTTCCGGGGGGGATTGCAGCAGCTCCTTCATGCCGGGGATCCTGCTGAACGCGGCACGCTCACGGGCTGCGAATTCCTCCCGCTGCTGCCGGGTTCCATTGATACACTGCATGTCGATCATTCTCCTTAGAATCCAAACTCGACGGGAATCATACCACGAAAAATTTTGAAAAACAAGTCTTGACACGCCTCCCGCCGGTTACAATTCTAGCCAAATTCCTGTCCAATAATTTGTACACCTTTTCTGAAAATGTCAAACGCCGCTGCCGATGCATGGCTGAAGGGTATCTTTTCTTAAGAATCCATTATTTTCAGGATTTTTACAATTCTTCCTATTGAACCGGGCCGGTGGTTCTGATATAATCATGGCAGTATCCAATAAAAACAATTTGAAAGGATGGATTCGCAAATGAAACTGACTCGTAGTGCTGCGCGGCTGCTGGCCGCCGTAATGGCTTTTGTAATGCTGTTTGCCCTGGCTGCCCCGGCAAGTGCCGAGGGGGATGCCGTTTCCGTTGAGGTCGTGCTGGCCGCCGAAGGGATGGAAGCCTCCGGCAAGATCGCCATCTCCCCGGAAATGGTGCTGTCCATCGGAGCCCAGCTGCTGCTGAACGGCGAGTGCTATGCCGGCCTGACCGGCTACGCCGGCCCGGAGGCTGTGGTGCTGGAAAGCAGCTTCCTGAACAAGGCCTACGGCGTGGCGCTGGCTGACCTGGCTGAGAACCTGAAGGGCTCCATTTTTGCTCCCGATTCCGGCTCCCAGTTTGCCCTGGACGAAGATAGCTATAATTCGCTTCTGGAGATTCTCTCCGGTGAGTTCCTCTCCGTCTCCGGTGAGACGACTGTAGCTGCTGTATCCGGTGAAAACGCCGGCGTACTGACCGATGCGTTTTCCGTGCTGGGTGAGGCTGTCGGCCAGGCGGCAAATGATATCTCTGACAAGCTGGCGATAGAATCCGCCCCCGCTGTGGTGAACATCAACGGCGAGGATGTGGACGTGACCCGGATGCGTGTTGCCATGAGCACCGAAGCAATCATTTCCTTCTATGATGAGCTGCTGGATGCGCTGGAAAGCAACACCGACCTGCAGGGCGCCGTCGCCACGATCGTGGATGCCTTCTCCACCCTGGCCGCCGAATATACCAGCGGCGAAGAGGGGGATGCCGTGCCCAGCGGGGAAGAGGCCGTCCGGATGATTTTGGAGAATCTGGACGATGTGAAGCAGTCCCTGACCGATGTGCTGAATGAAGCTGCCGTCTCCGTTGCCTTTACCGTCTGCCTGGCAGGGGAAGAGCAGCTGCCTGTGGAGCTGACCGGTGAGATCACCTCCGGCGAGCAGACCGTATCCGGCACCTTTACCATGAGCCCGGCAATTGACTTTATCCGCCTGGAAGCGGTGGATTCTGACGGTTCCGTCACTGCCGTGCAGTTCGACATAACCGAAAATTCCGATGCCGCGCTGGGCTTCCATGTCGGAAGCTACAAGGGTGAAACCGAGCTCCTCAGCCTGAACTACCGCCAGGACAAAGCAGAGCAGACCTTTGAAGTCACCCTCGCCCAAGCCGCCGGGTACGACGAAGAAACCGAGACCTTCAGCGGCACCGTTTCCACCAGCGTCTCCGGCTACTATGCCGTCACCGATACCCTGCTGGCATTGACCATTGACAAGGTAGACGGCCAGGAGTTCGGCGGCACCCTGACGCTGAACATCCGCACCGACGACACCGTGACGCTGCCCAGCTTCACCGAGCTGACCAAGCTGAAGGAAGCTGAGTTTGCCGATGTGATCCAGGCGCTCTCCGATGGCTTTGATTCCCTGAATGCGCTCTTTGGCGGCGCTGTTGGTCCTGACGCTGCCTGATTTTCTGAATAATACGTTTCCATCCCCCGCAGCTCGCTGCGGGGGATGCGTCTGTGCGGGGGTGGCTGCACGGTTGCTGATAAGAAAAATTTTCATATCCTTTCGTCCCGTCTTGACAGCCGAAATCGGTATTATTATAATTAGAGACGTGCTCTGGAAGCGTCGCCGCAGTGTGCGGTTTTTTGGATTCACACAAGTTAGCTAGAGCTAACTCATACGAGAGGAGCCTCCGGCTGGAGGATGCAGGCGCAAAGGTGATTCCGGGAATTGGCGAAGGACTGTACCATGGCTGCCCTGTCATTGACATCGTCCCTGACGCAAAGCAGGGACACGAAACGATGCTGCGCTGGGCGCGGGCATAAAAGGAGGATAAAAATTATGCTGTATTCGGAAAAAGTAAAGCTTTTTGCACAGGAACATCCATGCAGGACGATGCGGGTTGGCGGTGCTGTCTTTCGCTATGTGCGCAGCGGCAAGGATGGAGGAAAGGCGCTTGTCTTCTTGAACGGCGGCATGAACACGCTGGAAATGTGGCTGGACTATGTGGATGAACTGGCGAAGGATTTCCAGGTGCTGCTGTTTGACTATCCCCAGGAGCTGCCTACGAATCAGGCGCTGGTGGCTGGGATGCATGGCTTTTTCCAGGCACTGGGCATCGAAAAGCCGATATTTGTCGGTGCCAGCGACGGCGGCATGGTTGCCCAGATCTATGTCCAGAAATACCCCCATGAGGTCGGCGGGATGGTGCTGATCTCCACCGGCGGCATGGACGCTGAGACGCTGAAGAGCCTTAAAAAGAAGTACCGTCTGGCACCGGTCATGCTGTGGTACATGAAGCACTGCAACTACGAGAAACTGAAGCCGAAGCTGATTGGGGCCAGCCTGCGCCATATCCGCAACGAGAGCGAAGAAGAGATCGCCTATGCGCGCGATATGTTTGAGACGATCTTCCGGGACTTCAAGCAGGAAAAGGACGTGCATATCTCCGGCCTGCTGGCGGACCTGATGAACCAGACGCCGGTAACGGCAGCGGATTTTGCGGAGCTGGAAGGCAAAATTCTTCTGATCCTGCCGGATCAGGACTTCTTTTCCGAGAAAATGCAGCAGGACCTCATCCGCCTGATGCACGACCCGAAAATCACCTATGTTTCCGGCGGGCATTTATCCACCGTACTGAAAGCTGATGCGTTTATCCGGTCGATCCAGGAATTTCTGCTATGACCTTCGGGCACAAATCCATTTTTCCGGGGAGGAAACCATATGGAGGCATTTTACGGGATCCTGATCCCATTTCTTGGCACATCACTGGGCGCTGCCTGTGTGTTCTTTATGAAAAAATCCCTCAGCGACACGGTGCAGTGCTCGCTGACCGGCTTTGCTGCCGGGGTGATGGTGGCTGCTTCCGTGTGGAGCCTGCTGATCCCGGCCATTGAGCAGTCGGCCGGGATGGGAAAGCTGGCTTTCCTGCCTGCTTTTCTGGGCTTTTGGATCGGCATTGCGTTTCTGCTCACGCTTGACCATGTTATTCCCCACCTGCATGTAAAAAGCGGCCAGGCCGAAGGCCCCAAAAGTCAGCTTCAGCGGACAACCATGATGGTACTTGCCGTCACGCTCCACAACATTCCGGAGGGCATGGCCGTGGGGGTGGTGTATGCCGGATACCTCTCCGGCAGCGCCCAGATCACCGCTGCCGGTGCGCTGGCGCTGTCCCTGGGCATCGCCATTCAGAACTTCCCCGAAGGTGCCATTATTTCCATGCCATTGCGGGCGGAAGGAATGAAAAAGCAAAAGGCCTTCTGGGGCGGCGTCCTCTCCGGCGTTGTGGAGCCCATCGGCGCCGTGCTTACCATTCTGGCTGCACAGCTGGTCATCCCTGCGCTGCCGTATCTGCTGAGCTTTGCCGCGGGTGCAATGCTCTATGTGGTCGTGGAGGAGCTGATCCCCGAAATGTCCCAGGGCACCCATTCCAACATCGGCACGGTCTTCTTTGCCGTTGGCTTCAGCGTCATGATGATGCTGGATGTGGCGCTGGGATAATGGCGCAAACGCCTCAAAAAAGCCCTGAGAAGTGAGCATTTCTCAGGGCTTTTGCAGTTTTGCGGTAAAATTCGCCGGGGGCACCGGCGGAGTGACAAACAGATAAAAATCCATCTGCATCACCGGAAAAGGGGAAATAAACCTATTGGCGAATGCTGCCTTTCATGCTATAATAAAATAATATTATAGCAGGGGAGGATTTTTTGTGTCTGAAAAAGAAAATACAGTCAAATACTCCCTGAATGTTGGCCTGCTGGCCCATGTGGATGCGGGGAAGACCACGCTTTCCGAGGCGCTGATGTACGTCAGCGGCTGGCGGCACACCCTGGGGCGGGTAGACCACCGGGATGCCCTGCTGGACACTCATGCGCTGGAACGGGAGCGGGGC
The DNA here is from genome assembly GCA_934567355.1 of uncultured Oscillospiraceae bacterium. Classification (GTDB taxonomy): domain Bacteria; phylum Bacillota; class Clostridia; order Oscillospirales; family Oscillospiraceae; genus Faecousia. Next base: position 47,590 of record CAKTJC010000001.1, on the reverse strand, counting down.
ATTACCATTTTCTCCAAGCAGGCGCGGCTGGAAACGCCCCACCGGGCGGTGACGCTGGTGGACACGCCGGGACATGTGGATTTTTCCGCGGAGGCCGAGCGCACCATGCCGGTGCTGGACTGCGCGGTGCTGGTTATCAGCGGGACGGACGGCATCCAGGCCCACACTCTGACCCTCTGGCGGCTGCTGGAACGGTATCAGGTGCCGGTGTTCCTGTTCCTGAACAAGATGGACTTGCCCGGTGCAGACCGGGCGGCGCTTCTGGCGGCGCTGCGCACCCAATTTGGCAGCGGCATTGTGGATTTCACCGCAGTGCGGGCAGAAATTGACGAAAACGCCGCCCTGTGTGACGAGGCGCTGCTGGAAAGCTACCTGGAAACCGGCGAGGTGACCGATGGCAATCTGCGCAGTCTCATTGGGGCGCGGAAGCTGTTCCCCGTCTGCTTCGGCTCTGCCTTGAAGCTGGACGGCATTGAGGCGCTGCTGACCCTGCTGGATGAATTTGCCCCGGCGGGGGAGTACGGCAGCGAATTTGCGGCGCGGGTATATAAGATTTCCAGGGATGAGACAGGGGCACGGCTGACCTGGCTGAAGGTCACCGGCGGCAATATGCGGGTGCGGCAGCCCCTGGTGCTTTCCGATGCCCAGGGCAAGCAGACCGAAGAAAAGGTGCAGCAGCTGCGGCTGTATTCCGGGGATAAATTTACCGCCCCGGAGGAAATCCCCGCCGGAACGCTGGCGGCGGTCACCGGCTTGCAGACCAGCTTCATTGGCCAGGCATTGGGCGCGGAAAAGGCGGGGCTGCCCGCCGCGTTGGAGCCGGTAATGACTTACCGGGTGAATCTGCCCAAGGGAGCAGACCCGGCTCAGGCGCTGCCCAAGCTGCGCCAACTGGAGGAGGAAGACCCCCAGCTCCATCTGGTGTGGGAGCAGGGGCAGATTCATGTGCAGATAATGGGCAAGGTGCAGCTGGAAATTTTCCGCAGTGTGGTTGCCCAGCGCTTCGGGCTGGACATCCAGCTGGACGACCAGCGCATTTTCTACAAAGAGACCATTGCTGCACCGGTGGAGGGCGTGGGGCATTTTGAACCCCTGCGCCACTATGCCGAGTGTCATATTCTCCTGGAGCCGCTGCCCCAGGGCAGCGGGCTGGTGTTTGACAGCGTCTGCCCCCTGGATGTGCTGGACGGAAACTATCAAAACCTGATTCTCACCCATCTGGCAGAGAAAAACCATCGGGGCGTGCTGATTGGTGCGCCCATTACGGATATGAAATTGACCCTGCTGGTGGGCAAGGCACACTTAAAGCACACCGAGGGCGGCGACTTCCGGCAAGCCACCTATCGGGCGGTGCGGCAGGGCTTGATGCAAGCCAAATCCGTGCTGCTGGAACCCTGGTATGCCTTTACCGTCACCGCTCCCACGGAGCTGATTGGCAGAGCCATTACCGACATCCGGGCCATGGGCGGCGAATTTGAAGCGCCGGAGGCGGCGGGGGGCATTTCCACCCTGCGGGGGCTGGTTCCGGCGGCGGAGGTGCGGGATTACACCGAGGTGCTGGCGGCCTACACCCAGGGGCGGGGCCGGTTGCAGCTGAGCCTCCACGGCTATGCTCCCTGCCACAACAGCGAGGCGGTGATTGCGGCTGCCGGATATGACCCGGAGGCAGATTTGGAGAACACGCCGGATTCCGTCTTCTGCGCCCACGGGGCGGGCTTCACCGTGAAATGGAACCAGGTGAAGGACTACATGCACCTGGAAAGTGGGATCAAGGAAGAAAAGCCGCCCCAGATTATCCAGCGGGGAAGCATTGACGACCGGGAGCTGGAAAGAATCATGGAGCGGGAGTTCGGCCCCATCCGCCGGGCGCAGTACACCGCTCCCCGCAGCCGCCCCGCCACGGAGGAGATTTCCATCAAGCCCCCCAAGGAGCGGTATATCATTGTGGACGGCTACAACATGATTTTTGCCTGGGAGGAAACTGCCAAGCAGGCAACGACCGACCTGGATGCCGCCCGGCGGCTGCTGTGCGACCGGCTGTCCAGCTACGCAGGCTTCACCAAGACCAAGCTGGTGGTGGTGTTCGACGGCTATAAGCAGCAGGGCAACCCCGGGCAGAAAACCCAGGTCGGCAACATCCAGGTGGTGTATACCCCCCAGGGGCAGACCGCCGATCGGTATATCGAGGAGCTGGCCGATGAAATCGGCTCCAGCTATGCCGTCCGGGTCGCTTCATCCGATTCCCTGGTGCAGCTGTCCAGCTTCCGCAGCGGCGTGCTGCGCATGAGTGCAAGGGAGCTGTTGAGCGAGGTAGAGCAGGCACGAAAGGAAATGAGAAAATTTTATTGACCGGCTTTCCCTGCACAGCGGGAACTGTTCACGGATAATTCATTCTTAATATTCCAATTCTGATATAATTTTTACAAAAGGATCGGAAAACATTTTATTTACATAAAAACAAGGAGGATCTTCGCATGAAGGACATTGTGGCAATCGGTGAGGTTTTGATCGATCTGACCCAGAAGGGGACGGACGAGCTGGGAGTTGGGCAGTATGCGGCCAATCCCGGCGGGGCGCCGGCAAATCTGGCGGTAGCGGCGGCACGGCTGGGAGCCGAGACGGCTTTCATCGGCAAGGTGGGCGCGGACGCCTTCGGCAGCTACCTGCGCCGCGTGCTGGAGGAAAACGGCGTGGACACCACCGGAATGCTCACGGATGCCCACGAGCACACCACCCTGGCCGTGGTCAGCGTGGATGGGGCGGGCGAGCGCAGCTTCAGCTTCTACCGTGACCCCAGTGCGGACGTAAATCTGCAGGCAGAGGAAATCCCCGCCGCACTGCTGCGCGATACCCGCGTGCTGCACTTTGGCTCCGTCAGTCTCACCGCCGAGCCCGCCCGCAGCGCCACGCTGTACGCTGCGAAAACGGCGCGGGAAAACGGCTGCCTTGTCAGCTACGACCCCAACTACCGCGAAAGCCTCTGGCACAGCCGGGAGGAAGCCGTCGCACAGATGAAGGCAGCGCTGCCGCTGTGCGACATTCTGAAAATTTCCGACGAGGAGCTGCCCCTGCTCACCGGCACCAATGATCCGGCAGAGGGCTCCCGCCAGCTGAGCAACCTGGGCATCCGGCTGATTTTCGTCACCCTGGGTGCGGACGGCGCGTTCTACCGCATGGGAGAACACACCGGCAGCGTCCCCGGCATCCGGGTCAAGGTGGGCGACACCAACGGCGCAGGCGATACCTTCTTCGGTGCGGCGCTGTCGAAGCTCGTCCGGGAAGACCTGGATACCCTGACGCCGGAGCGTCTTGCCGAAATCGCCGCCTTTGCCAACAAGGCTGCCAGCATCACCACCAGCCGCCACGGTGCCATCCCCGCCATGCCCCGGTTGGAGGAAATCTGAGAACGGGGTATCCCTCGTCAGCTCTGCCGGTGCGCGTAGTTGCGCGCCACCGCAGTTTTTTAAGAAATAGAGACAGGAGGTCACATTTGTGACGCAGAAAATCATTCAGGACAATCACTTTACCCTGCTGCGCCGGCGGGAAATTGCAGAGATGCAGGGCACGCTGTGGGAGATGGAGCACGAAAAGAGCGGCGCGAAGCTGGCATGGCTCCAGCGGAAGGATGAGAATATGACCTTCGCCGTGGGGTTCCGCACGATCCCCACGGACAGCACCGGCGTATTTCACATTCTGGAGCACTCCGTGCTGGCGGGCAGCGACAAATACCCCGTGAAGGAACCCTTTGTGGAGCTGCTGAAAAGCTCGCTGCAAACCTTCCTCAACGCCATGACCTACCCGGACAAGACTGTCTACCCCGTGAGCAGCCGCAACAGGCAGGATTTTCACAATCTGATGGGCATCTATCTGGACGCCGTGTTCCATCCCACCGCTGTGAAAAATTCCAACGTCTTCCGGCAGGAGGGCTGGCGGCTGGAATTTGACGGCGACGGGGAGCCCATGTTCCAGGGCGTCGTATACAACGAAATGAAGGGCGCTTACTCCAACGTGCCCCGGATGGTGGAGCGCGCCATGATGCGCGGGCTTTTCCCCGCAAACTGCTACAGCGCCGAATCCGGCGGCGATCCGGCGCACATTCCGGAGCTGAGCTATGAGCAGTTCGTCTCTGAGCACAAAAAATACTATCATCCCTCCAATGCGCTGATCGCGCTGGACGGCGATGTGGATCTGCAGGACTGCCTGAGTCTGCTGGATGGGGTGCTGTCCGGCTATGACCGGCAGGAGATGGAGTTCCCCATCCCCATGCAGCCCTCCCTTCCCTACCGGGAGGAGCGGGTCGCCTACGAGGTCGCACCGGGAGAAAACAACGACAGCAAGGTGATCGTCTCCTTCGGCAAGCTGCTGTGCCGGTTCGATGATCCGGTGGAGCTGCACGCCGCTGCCCTGCTGGCGGACTACCTGGCCGGCGACACCGAAGCGCCCCTGAAGCGGGCGATTCTGGACGCCGGACTGGGCGAGGATATGGACGTATCGCTGAACGATGGCATGCAGCAGGCCTGGTTCGGCTGGCAGGTCTGGAACACCCGGGAAGAGAAGATCCCCGAGATCAGGCAGACCATCCGCACCGCTCTGGAGGACATTCTCCGCAACGGACTGGATGAAGACCGGCTGGAGGGCTGCTACAATTCCATGGCCTTCCGCCTGCTGGATCGGGACGGCTACGGCTATCCCCGTGGGCTGGCAGAACTGCTGACCATGGTGGATACCTGGCTCTACGGCGGCGACCCGGCACAAAACCTCTGCTACCGCCGGACGCTGGACGAGCTGAAGGAGCGTCTGCATTCCGGCTATCTGGAGGCGCTGCTGCGCCGCCTGCTGCTGGACGAGCACGACGGTTTCCTGGCTGTGCTGCTGCCGGATCCCGAGCTGGGGCAGCGCCGCACCGCCGAGGAAAAGCAGCGGGCAAAGGATTACTGGGCATCTCTGACCCCGGCACAGCAGACAGCGCTGAGAGACGAGCTGGAGCGCGTGCATACCTGGCAGCAGACGCCGGACAGCCCGGAGGCGCTGGCATCCATCCCGATGCTCACCCTTGCCGACATTCAGGGCGACCCCAAGCCCCTGCCCTGCACCGAAGAGACCCATCATGGCCGCCCGGTGCTGCTGCACGATGTGGGCGGCGACCTGAGCTATATCGACCTGCTGTTTGACGCTTCCGACCTTCCGGCGGAGGATATGGGTCTGCTTCGCCTGACCACCGAGCTGCTTGGAACCCTGGCCACCGCAAAGCACACGGCCGGGGAATTGCAGAATGCCGTCCGGCGGAGCATGGGTACCCTGTCCTTCCAGGCGGATGCCTATCACTGCACAGCAAAGCAGCATCGCCTGATGCTGGCTGTCCGGGGCGTGTGTCTTGCCAACTGCCGGAAGGACGCTGCCGAATTGATGGTGGAGGTCCTCACCTCCACCTGCTTCTCCGACACCGACGCCGCGGCCAAAATGCTGCGGCAGCTGAAAACCGCCAATACCCAGCGGCTCATCTCCATGGGCAACCGGTTCGCCGTCTCCCGGGTCAGCGCCCGTCAGACCAGCGCGGGCATGGCCAAGGAGCTGCTCAGCGGCTGCGAAAATATTCGCTGGGTCGCGCAGGAGGCGCAGGGAGATGCGGATGAGATGCGCCGTCTGCTCTCCCGGATGGAGGCGCTGTGCCGCCGGGTCTTCTGCCGCAGCCGCCTGACCGTCAGCCTCTCCCGGAACGCGCAGGCACTGGCAGAGTTCTTCCTCACCGCCCTGCCGGAGGGCGTGCCCGCTCCGGGAAATGCATCCTTTGCCCTGCTGCCGCCCTGCCAGGAGGGCATTCAGATCCCCGCCGGGGTGGGCTATGCCGCCAAGGGCGCCAATCTGGAGCAGTTCGGAACTGGCTTTACCGGGCAGATGTACGTGCTGTCCAACCTGCTGACCTTTGAGTATCTCTGGAGCGAGGTGCGTGTGAAGGGCGGCGCTTACGGCACAGGCTTCCGGGTGGGTCTCACCGGCGATCTGGCCGCCAGCAGCTACCGTGACCCCACGCCCGGCAAGACGCTGGACACCATCGACGGCTGCGCCGATGCCGTGGAGCGGCTGTGCAGTGCAGACGCCGACCTGACCAAGTACATTCTGGGCGCCATGACCGATGCCGATCCTCTGCTGAGCGCACGGGAGACCATCGCCGCCGCTGAGATCCGCTTCCTGCGCGGCACGACCCAGGAGGACGTCGTCCGCCGCCGCCAAGAGCTCCTGCATTGCACCGCCCGGGATCTGCTGGATCTGTGCCCGCTGCTGCGCCGGGTCGCTGCCCAGCCCACCACCTGCATCATCGCGGGGGAACAGCTGCTGCAGGCTGCCGGTGCCAAAGCAGACCACCGGACGGAGATCCCCTGCTGATTTTGAAGGTGGAGAGATCGATCTTTCATACAAGCTGAAGAGTAGACCTGCTGCAAAAACTTTCTTTGCAGCAGGTTCTTTTTTCCGGGATCCAGAAAAATTTTTTCTCTTGACTCTCCCCCTGCGTCATAGTTTATACTGACATCCGTCGGGAGGGATAGGAATGAAAACCGTCAAGGAAGTCAGCCGCATTACCGGCGTGAGCGTGCGCACGCTCCACCACTATGATGCCATCGGATTGCTGAAGCCCACGAAAGTAACGGACGCGGGTTATCGGCTGTATGACGATACAGCCCTGGCGCGAATGCAGTCCATCCTGCTCTTTCGGGAGCTTCAATTTCCGCTGAGGGAAATCAAACAGATCCTGGATGTGCCGGACTTTGACCCCATGGCTGCTCTGTCCCAGCAGGTGCACCTGCTGGAAATGCAGCGGGATCATCTGGACGCCGTTCTTTTCCACGCCCGGGAAATTCAAAGAACAGGAGTGTTTACCATGGATTTTTCCAAATTTGATACAACTGAAATTAAAAAGTACACTGAAGAGGCCAAAAAGCGCTGGGGCAGTACCGGTGCCTGGCTGGAATTTGAGGCAAAGGGGACCACCCCGCAGCAGGCCCGCGAGAATGCTGCCGGACTTATGGAGATCTTCACCCGGTTTGGCGCAATCCGGGATACTTCCCCCGCTTCCAGGGAAGCCCAGGCCCTGACCGCCGGGCTGCAGGCTTTCATTACTGCCCATTACTACACCTGCACCAAAGAAATCCTGCGAAGCCTCGGGCAAATGTACATTGCCGGCGGCAGCATGACTGAAAATATCGACAGCGCAGGCGGCGCCGGCACAGCGCAGTTTGCCCATGCGGCCATTGAAGAATTCTGCAAATGAGCCCTTGCTGCGGCATTGACGCATTCTTTCTCCTGTGGTATGATTCAGATCAAGTGGACCTCAAAAAACAGAGGCGCTCACTGAGAAACGGAGACGGCAGAAAATGATTCGAAAAGCCCGCACAGACGACCTTTCCCGCATTGCAGAAATCCTCGTTTTTGACAAACGCATCTATTTTCGCCCGATTTTCCGGGACGACGACTATTCCTTCAATACGCTCCAGGTCCTGAAGGTCGCCGAAGCATATGCCCAGCCCCGGATCCTGGAACACATTCATGTATATGACGACGGCATTGTGAAGGGCCTCATCCACATCGAAGGAACGGAAATTGTGGAGCTCTACGTGGATCACTTTTTCCAGAGCCAGGGAATCGGCGGAAAGCTGATAGAATTTGCAAAGCAGGTACATCTGGCGGATCATCTGTGGGCGATCAAGAAAAACGCCGCCTCCATTGCGTTCTATGAATCCCACGGTTTCCGGCTTTCCGGAGAAAGGAAGCTGGAAGGAGGCACCACAGAGTACTTAGTTGAAATGGTCCGGTAATTTCGGGATAAATCGGCAGAAGCCGCTCCGCTGCTGCCGATTTTATCAAAGCTTCCCCGATGCCTGAAAGCGATTGACAACCCGGGGCAGCACAGTTATAATTAAACCGTTCCATACAGAACAGGCGTTTCGAAACGTGTATTTGCGTATGATACGACGGGGAGGATCCATATGCCGCCGAAGCCGAAATTCACAAGAGATGAAATCGTACAGACCGCATTGGAGATCGTCTCCCGCGGGGGGAATTGACGCGCTGACTGCCAAATCGCTGGGCGCCGCACTGAGCAGCTCTGCCCGGCCCTTTTTCACAGTCTTTAACAACATGAAAGAGGTGCAGGATGCCGTGCGCGCTGCCGCCATGCACCGGTTTGAGAGCTATGCGGAGCAAAAGCTGCCCGACATGCCGCTGTTCAAGCAGGTCGGAATGCAGATGGTTCTGTTCGGCGCAAAGGAACCGAAGCTGTATCAGCTTCTTTTATGCAGGAAAACCGGGATGCCGTCAGTTTTGATGATGTGTTCGGCGAACTCGGTCCCACGGCGGAAACCTGTATCGGGCTGATCCGTGAGGAATACGGCATGAGCGAACCGGAGGCCAGGCTGCTTTTTGAAAATGTATGGATCTATACGTTTGGGATCGGCACTCTATGTGCGACCTGGATGTGTCAATTTTCCGAAGAAAAGCTCGGCCGGATGCTGTCAACGGAATTTCAGGCAATGATGCTGCTTGTAAAATCAAAGAACGGGGAAATGCAATAGTCGCTGCTGAAACGTAATGGGTTTTGTGTCCGGTATATCACGAAAAGGCCCGGACGCAGATCCTCAACGGCACCTTTTTCCAGATTTTCCGCTTTTCCCGGAAGTACCGCGGGAATGTAAAACCGAATATAAAATCAAGCCAGACGCCAAGACGCAGAGCAAAACCTGATAATGCAGGTTTGCTTTGCGCCTTTTTTCGTGGCGTGTTGAGAATGGAAGCCTTTTGGGAGTCGTCAAAATCCCGGTGAAGGCACAAACAGTGTTTTTTGCCAAGCGGCAGGAGGGCCAATTTATGGGCTGCATCAGAATCACGAAAGATGACATGGCGGCGAGAGACTGCTTCGATAACGAATTGCAGGCTCTATTGCTTATGCAATATGGATTACACCTGAATACAGCAAGGAAATCTTCTGTGGGTGCAGGTTCTGATACATGGTTTCTTGGCTGTGCGGAAGGAAAATTCGTCCTGAAATTTCCGGCAGCCAGCGAGATCAACCACCCGAAATTGGAGCCGGATCTGTGTGCGTTTCTGCGAAAAAACGGGATCCCTGCCTGCGATTTTGTAAAAAATCGGGCCGGCAGCTGTGTCTGCGTAGATGGATCCGGACGGGTGTTCACCCTCCTGCGTCATCTGCCCGGACAGACATTGAAATGGAATTCGGCTCCGGAAACAGTCCTGCTGGAATCTGCGGAGCTGTTGGGTAAGATCCACTGCGTGCTGCGGAACTATCCTGCTCTGCCGGAAGGTATCGGGGCGGGTTTCTTTTCCAATATGACGCCGCAGCGAGCGCTGACTTCCTACCGGCACTCTCTGGCGGCCGCCGTCCGGCTGGGCGATTTGAAAATTGCGGAGGAGCTGGAATGGCGCATCGGCCTGATGGAACGGTTCCCGGCATGGGCCTTCGATCTGAACAGGCTGACGCTTTGCAATACCCACGGAGACTATTTTATCAGTCAGTTTCTATGTGACAGCGGTCATTTGACCGCCGTCATCGACTGGACAACGGCCTGTGTCCATCCGGTCATCTGGGAGATCATGCGTTCATTTGTTTACGGCGCACCTTGCTGTGCAGAGGGCAAAATTGACACGCAGCTTCTGGATCGCTGCATTACCGCATACTGCCGGTATGGGACACTGAATGATTATGACCGGAAGAATCTATATAAGCTGTACTTTTATCAAATTGCCGTCTGCGACTATTACGGGCAATACTATGCTTCCAATGCGGACAATCGGGAAATTTATATGCAGCAGACACAGCTTGCGACAAAGCTGCTGAAAAATATGGATCTGTATATTCGATAGGAGGAATCATGAAAAAGGAAATCATGATTCCATTTATTCCACTGTTTTAAACAGCGATGAGCAAATCAGTGTATAATCCAAAATGCAGAAAAATGCTGAACCCCTATTGCATTTTCCCATTTTCATGGTAAAATACGGTACGTCTGCATTGCCGCAGAAAACGAACCGGAGGGACGGCCAAAATGAAAGATCGCTATCAGAAGACCATGTATGCCTGCTTTATCGGCTATATTGTTCAGGCCATTATCAATAATTTCGTGCCGCTGCTTTTTTTGACCTTTGAAAAGGAGTATGGCATTCCGCTGAGCCGGATCACCATGCTCATTACGTTTAACTTTGGCATCCAGCTGCTGGTGGATCTGCTGTCGGCCGGTTTTGTTGACCGGATCGGTTACCGAATCTCCATTGTGCTTGCCCATGCATTTTCCGCTGCAGGACTGATCGGTCTGGTGGTGCTGCCAAGGCTGCTGCCGGATGCTTTTGCGGGCATCTTCCTTTCGGTAGTGACCTATGCCATCGGCGGCGGGCTGATCGAGGTGCTGATCAGTCCCATTGTGGAGAGCTGCCCCAGCGACAATAAGGAAAAGGCGATGAGTCTGCTGCATTCGTTTTACTGCTGGGGGCATGTGGCGGTCGTCCTGCTGTCCACCGCGTTTTTCAAACTTTTCGGCATTGAGAATTGGAAGATTCTGGCGCTTGTCTGGGCAATCATTCCGATTCTGAACGGCATCGCCTTTACGAGAGTTCCCATCGCCTCCCTGATTCAGGAGGGGGAGAAGGGCATGACCATAAAGGAGCTGTGCAAAAGCAGGGTATTTTGGATCCTGATGCTCATGATGGCCTGCGCCGGCGCCAGCGAGCAGGGGGTCAGCCAGTGGGCATCCACATTTGCCGAGCGGGGACTGGGCGTCAGCAAAGCGGTCGGCGACCTGGCTGGGCCGATGGCGTTCGCCGTCTTCATGGGGAGCGCGCGGGCATTTTACGGGAAATTCGGAGACCGGATCGATCTGGATAAATTCATGATCGGAAGCGGGATTCTCTGCACCCTGTCCTATCTGTGCATTTCTCTTGCGCCTTCTGCGCTGGTATCCCTGATTGGTTGCTCCGTCTGCGGCTTCTCCGTGGGCATCATGTGGCCGGGAACCTTCAGCAAGGCCGCTTCGGCGCTGCGCAGCGGCGGCACCTCCCTGTTCGCTCTGCTGGCGCTTGCCGGGGATGTTGGCTGCTCCGGCGGCCCGACGCTGGTTGGGTTCGTGACCGGGCTGGCGTCGGATGACCTGAAAAAGGGGATCCTGGCCGGCGTGATCTTCCCGCTGCTCCTGCTGGGAAGCGTAATGCTCCTGAAAAGAGAGCGCAGGGCACTGTAAAGTTCAATTCCGCAAAAATGCACCGGCATCCCGAAAAAACAGAGGCGCCGGTGTTTTCCTTGAGAAACGGATCGATCACGGGAGCCGGAAACCTGCGTGATCGATCCCGTATTCATGAAGTGCTTTGGGAAATGAAGATTGTTCTTCCCAAGCCCTTGTCCCTGCTCATTTTCGCCGCTCTATTTTTCGTCCCCTATTTTTTTAGCGGCGACAGGATTCACCGGACTTCGACAGCTTTTGGTGTTATGATGCAGATGTACCGCAGTATCTGACCCGTTTCGTGTCCGACTGCTCTACGTTTGATTATGAAAGGATAGCATCATGAATTATCAAAACGAAATCAAAGAGGCTCTTCTGGGCAGCAACATTGTGGAAGCAGCCAAGCAGGAGCTGTGTCTGCTGGCGGAGGATTTCCGGGGCGTGCAGGAGGCGTATCGGTCGGCACTGCAATCGCTTTGCGGCGAAACCGATGCCCATGCACGGCATCTGTCGGACGCCATCGACCAGCAATGTGCGTCGCTGTTTTTCTTTGCAGGCGTGCAGGGGCTGCGGATGAATCTGACCCATTTCCTGTGCCCCATGAGCCCGAACTGCACCTGGCCCCAGGTGGACGATGAGAACTTCCTGCGGCTGGGACTGGCGGAGGGAATGCCCGGGTATACGGCAGCGGAACTGGAAATCAGCGATCTGACTGCTATGCTGGAGAAAAAGGACACAATGGACGCTGTGACGGAATATCGGGCAACGCTGGAAAGCGGTGGCATGCGCCTGGCTCACTACTGGGGCTACCTGCTGGGCAACGACCTGCTCCCCCACTGCATCCCCGGCTACCGGCCGGACAGCACCCTGGACCTCCGCTACCGCAACATGCTGGAAGCACACTTCCGCCGCGCGTCCTAGGGTGCTTTTTGCTGCTTTCACGCAAAAATTCAAGGCAGCCGGAGGCGAAAATGCCCCCGGCTGCCATTTATTCTGTTTTCAGTTCCCGCCGTGGATGTATTTATGGTCCCAGTCGGCGTCAAAGAGACGGTTTCCAAGCTCCATGGGGCAGCCGCTCCACAGGTCGTCCGCCAGTTCGCGGAGGGTATCGGCAGGCTCCAGGCACTCGGTGTAGAATTCCGGCAGGGTGTCTTCCCCCTGACGCAGACCCAGCAGCGCACCGGCTACCGCACCGACGGCGGCGCTGCGGCCGGAATGGTTGACGGCGATGATCATGGAGGAATCAAATTCCTCACCCCCCGCGATGCAGGCATACACCGCACCGGCCAGCACCTGGGCGGCGCTGGAGCAGTGGAGCTTTTCCATCACGTCCCAGGGCTCCAGGCTGGGATCGCCGGGCATGGCGACAGCCAGACGCAGCAGTGTGGTCAGCTCGGCGCACTGGGGATACTGGCGGGCAAACTGAGCATTCAGCGCCGCCACCGTCTCCCCCACCAGCTGCTTCAGGGTGAGCTGCGGTGCCCACAGGCTGCGGCTGATCAGGTGGGCCAGCGCCGCGCCTGCCAGAAATGCCAGTGCGCCGCCGTGGGTCAGCGCCACGGTCTCCGCCCCCAGGCGGTCAAGCTCTGCCTGACGCATGCGGTCAGGGTGGTGAAAGAGCCCCACACCGACGGCGGTGGTCAGGCTGCCGGGGGTGATGAAATTATTCACGGGTGCTTCCAGCGTGCCCAGAGTATCCCGGCTCAGGGTCTCCATCATCCGGGTATCCATGCAGTAGCGGCGGCAGATGTCCGGACGGCGGAGCAGCCAGCAGAAGGTGCGCTCCTTCCGCTCCCAGGGGCGCTGGGACGCCATCCACTCCCGGCTGGAAAGCCCCACATACTTGACCAGGGGCGCCATTTTCCCCATCATCTGTCCCCGGGTCAGGGCAATCAGCAGGCCATTGCAGGTGAAGGCACCCAGCTGAGTATAGGAGGTCACGTCCGCGTAGCCGTTGGCAAGGTCGTAGCCCAGCAGCCCATTGGGACCGTAATTTTCCCGAATATCCCCCAGGCTCAGGGAATCCACCGGATAGCCCATGGCGTCGCCCACCGCCATGCCCAGCAGGCATCCCCGAAAGGCCGTCTGACGCAAACGCATACGCCCACCTCCCTCAATTCCTTTTTCACCCATTATAAAGGGAAGCGCAGGAGAATGCAAGGAGGATTTGCGGTTTTCACTGCACCAGCGTCAGGTGCTGCCATTTGCCTCTGACGTAGCGGTGGATGCACACAAGACCGGTGACCGTCCATGTCAGCCCCTGGGTCAGCCAGATGCCCCAATAGCCAATGCCGGGGATGCGGGTGAGCAGAGACGCAAAGAGAATGCGGCACACCACCTCGGAGGTGCCGTTGATCAGGCTGAAGCGGGTATCGCCGCAGCCGTTGAGCAGCCCCCGGGGGACATAGATCATGCCCAGGGGAAAATAGAAGAAGCAGTCGATCAGCAGCGCCCGGGCGCCGATGTTGATGACGTCCGCGTCCTTGACAAAGCAGTTCACCGTCCAGCGGCCGCAGAGCCAGAAGAAGGGGATCATCACCAGGCTCAGCCCGAGCACCAGCAGCCACGAGACTTTGTAGCCCTGCTTCACCCGGTCGATCTTACCTGCGCCCAGGTTCTGCCCGGCGAAACTGGTGATGGCGGCGCCCAGGGCGGAGAAGGGCATCTGCACCAGCTGCTCCACCTTGCCCACCACGGTATAGGATGCCATAATCGTCTGCCCAAAGCCGTTTACCACGCCCTGGAGCACCATGGTGGACAGCGCGATCAAGGAGCTTTGCAGCGCCATGGGAATGCCAAGGCTCATGCAGCGGCGGATGATGCGCCGGTCTGCCCGCCATTCCTGCTTCGTCAGACGGAAATACGGCACCTTTTTCCATGCATACACCGCGCTGACCAGGAAGGAAAAGAATTGGGAGATGATGGTCGCCAGTGCCACGCCGTAGACCCCCAGATGCAGATACAGCACGAAGGTCAGATCCAGCGCGATATTCAAAAAGCAGGAGAGAATCAGAAAATACAGCGGCGATTTGGAATCCCCCAGCGCCCGCAGCAGGGAGGCCACGCCGTTATACAGCGCCACTGCCACGATGCCCAGGCTGGTCACCCGCAGATAGGTCAGCGACATGGGGAAAATCTCCTCCGGCACCTGGAGCAGCCGCAGCAGATTGGGAGCCAAAAGGTAGCCCAGCAGGCTCACCGCCAGACCCGTGCCCACCAGAATATAGGTGGAGTTTGCCACAGTGGCGCGGATCATGCCGTCGTCCCGGGCGCCGAAGAATTGGGCGGCCAGGATGCCGATGCCGATGGCAAGCCCCGAACTGAGCGAGAAGAACAAAAAGCCCAGGCTTCCGCAGGTGCCGACGGCTGCCAGCGCGTCCGCGCCGACGTAGTTGCCCACCACTACGGAATCCACCAGATTGTAGAATTGTTGAAACAGGTTCCCTACCAGCAGCGGCAGGGTAAAGGTGAGGATGTGCTTCCAGGGGCTGCCCTGGGTCATATCGGTAATGCGTTTGGTATCGGCCATGGGTGGAATCCTCCGCAAAAACAGCGTTTTTTCTCATTGGTTGGAGCATTATAGCACGGTGTTTCGGCGTTGTAAATCCCTATTTTCGGTTTTATCAAAGGGCATCCCAGCTTTTGTCAAAATCGTCCTGACGGCATTTTCCAGCAGCTGCAACCGCAAACTAATCCATATAATTTGGCAATATTGTCAATTGCAAAGCTATCGACATTTTGCGGCTTTTCCGCTATAATATAAAAAGCGGTTCTGTGCCCCGCAGGAAGCGGAACGAAAGGCAAAAATAATATATGAATATGTATTAGAAGGAGCGTAACGATTATGAAGAACATTCCCGAAGTCAAGCTGGGCATCATTGCCGTGTCCCGCGACTGCTTCCCCATCGCCCTGTCCACCCAGCGCCGCAGGAACATCGTGGCCGCCTACGGCGAAGGGCTGTATGAGTGCCCCATCACGGTAGAAAATGAGAAGGATGCCGCCGACGCCATTGCCGATGTCCGTGCTCACGGTGTCAACGCCCTGGTGGTCTTCCTGGGCAACTTCGGCCCCGAGACGCCCGAGACCCTGCTGGTCAAGAAGTTCGACGGCCCCGCCATGTGCATTGCCGCTGCCGAAGGCGACGGCGACATGATCAACGGCCGCGGCGACGCCTACTGCGGCATGCTCAACTGCTCCTATAACCTGGGCATGCGCCACCTGAAGGCCTACATCCCCGAGTATCCCATCGGCACCGCAATTGATTGTGCCAAGATGATCCGCGAGTTCGTGCCCATTGCCCGGGGCATCATCGGCCTGAAGAACCTGAAGGTCATCACCTTCGGCCCCCGTCCCCAGGACTTCTTCGCCTGCAACGCCCCCATCAAGGGACTGTATGAGCTGGGCATTGAGATCGAAGAGAACTCCGAGCTGGACCTGCTGGTGTCCTACAACGCCCACAAGGGCGACTCTCGCGTCCCCGGCATCATGGATGAAATGAAAGCCGAGATGGGCGAGAAGGTCTACCCCGACATGCTGGAGCGGATGGCGCAGTTCGAGCTGACATTGCTTGACTGGGCGGAAGCTCACAAGGGCGACCGGGAGTACGTTGTGTTTGCCGACAAGTGCTGGCCGGCTTTCCCGGAGCAGTTCGGCTTTGAGCCCTGCTACGTCAACTCCCGTCTGGCTGCCCGCGGCATTCCCGTGGCGTGCGAGGTGGACATTTACGGTGCTGTGTCCGAATACCTGGGCGCCTGCATCACGAACGATGCCGTGACCCTGCTGGACATCAACAACTCCGTGCCCCAGTACATCTATGATGAAGACATCAAGGGTAAGTTTGATTACAAGCTCACCGATACCTTCATGGGCTTCCACTGCGGCAATACCCCCAGCTGCAAGATGTGCTCCGACTGCGCCGTGAAGTACCAGCTGATTCAGCACCGGCTGCTGGAGCCGGTGGGCAGCGAGCCCGACTTCACCCGCGGCACGCTGGAAGGCGACATTGCCGCCTCCGACGTGACCTTCTACCGTCTGCAATGCGACAGCGAGGGGAACCTGCGCAGCCATGTGGCTGAGGGCGAGATTCTGCCCGTGGCGACCCGCTCCTTTGGCGGCATTGCCGTGTTCGCCATCCCCGAAATGGGCCGGTTCTATCGCCATGTGCTGGTGCAGAAGCGCTATCCCCACCACGGCGCGGTCGCTTTCGCCCATTGCGGCAAGTACCTGTTCGAGGTGCTGAAATACTTCGGCGTGCAGGATATTGCCTATAATCAGCCGAAGAGCCTGCCCTACGCAACCGAGAACCCCTGGGGTTAAGATTCGGAACCGTAGGGGCGGATAGCATTCGCCCGTAACCCCGGATTTCCGATAGCACCCGGTTGGATGGCATCCGCCCCACGGCGCGAAGCGCCCTTGCCTCCCCTGGAAGGGGAGGCGGTTGAGCGTTAGCGAAACCGGAGGGGTTTGTACGTCAACTGAGCGTGTAAACCCCTCAGTCAGCCCGTTCGGGCTGCCAGCTCCCCTTTCAGGGGCGCCGAGGGCGCTTCGCGCCGGGTGTGTCCCATTCATTTCACTCTATGATACAATAAGGAGTATTCGATTCATGACTGAACAAGAAAACAAGCAGCTTCAGCTGGAAGCTGTCAAGGTGCGTGAGGGCATTGTCACTGCCACCCACGGCGCAAAATCCGGCCACCCCGGCGGAAGCCTGTCCGCCGCCGACATGTTCACCTATCTGTATTTCAAGGAACTGCGGATTGACCCCAAGAATCCCAAGTGGGAAGACCGCGACCGGTTCGTGCTCTCCAAGGGTCATACCGCCCCCGGCCTGTATGCCGCCCTGGCAAACCGGGGCTTCTTCCCTGTGGAAGACCTGGCCACCCTGCGGCACATTGACAGCTATTTGCAGGGCCACCCCAACATGAACACCGTCCCCGGTGTGGATATGTCCACCGGCTCTTTGGGTCAGGGCCTGTCCGCCGCTGCCGGTATGGCAAAGGGTGCAAAATTCTTGGGCAAGGATATTAACGTCTATTCCATCCTGGGCGATGGCGAGCTGGCAGAGGGGCAGATTTGGGAGGCCACCATGTTTGCCGCTCACTATCAGCTGGATAACCTGTGCATCATCGTTGACCTGAACGGCCTGCAGATTGACGGCTGCACCAAGGACGTGATGAACACCGCTCCCGTGGACAAGAAGTTTGAGGCCTTCGGCTGCGATGTGGTGACCATCGACGGCCACAGCTTTGCCGAAATTGAAAAGGCTATGGAGCACTTCCATGCAAACCACGGCACCGGCAAGCCCACCGCCATCCTGATGCACACCATCAAGGGCAAGGGCGTTTCCTACATGGAAAACCAGGTTGGCTGGCACGGCAAGGCACCCAACGACGACGAATATGCACAGGCAATGGCGGAACTGGCAGCAGCCCGCAAGGCAATTGAGGAGGGCTAAATCATGGCAGATGTGAAGAAAATCGCAACCCGCGACAGTTACGGCAACGCGCTGAAGGAGCTGGGCGACGAATTTGACAATGTTGTGGTGCTGGATGCCGACCTGGCCGGTGCAACCAAGACAGGAACCTTCAAAAAGGCACATCCCGACCGCTTCTTTGACTGCGGCATTCAGGAGGCCAACATGGTGGACGTGGCCGCCGGTCTTTCTACCATGGGTCTGGTGCCCTTCGCGGCAACCTTTGCCATGTTCGCCGCCGGACGCGCCTATGAGCAGGTGCGCAACACCATCGGCTACCCCCACCTGAATGTGAAAATCGGTGCCACCCACGGCGGCATCTCCGTGGGCGAGGACGGCGCTTCCCACCAGTGCTGCGAGGACTTTGCCCTGATGCGCACCATCCCCGGCATGACCGTCATGTGCCCCGCCGACGACGTGGAGGCAAGAGCCATGGTCAAGGCCGCCTACAAAATGACCGGCCCCTGCTATATGCGCTTTGGCCGCGCCGCCACCCCCGTGTTCCACGAGGAGGGCTATCACTTTGAAATTGGCAAGGGCGAAGTGCTGCGGGACGGCAAGGACATTGCCATCATCGCCACCGGTATTCTGGTGCCCGAAGCCATCGAGGCCGGAAAGACACTGGCCGAGCAGGGCATTGATGCCATGGTCATCAACATGGCTACCATCAAGCCCCTGGACGAGGAGCTGGTGCTGGCCGCCGCGAAGCAGTGCGGCAAGGTTATCACCGTAGAGGAGCACAACATCATCGGCGGTCTGGGCGAGGCGGTTTGCTCCCTGCTCAGCGAGAAGATGCCCACGCCCGTCAAGCGCATTGGTGTCAATGACGAGTTCGGCCACTCCGGCCCCGCCGCTGCCCTGCTGAAGCAGTTCGGCCTGAGCGCAGAGAACATCGTGGCCCAGTCCAAGGCAATGCTGGGCAAGTAATTTTCCCCTTTTGATAATTTTCCGCCCCTCGGCGTTTGCCGAAGGGCGGATTTTTTGCGGCGCAGAAAACTATCTTAATGTTTTTTTCTGTATCATATGTTATTTCATGTATCTATTTTCAAAGCATCAAAACACCCGGTTGCTTTTTCGTTCAGTATTCCATATTGAATAGCAAAAGTTTTTGTGTTATCCTTTAGATACAGAAAGGGTGATTCCGATGCGCAGTGAAAAAAGAAGCTGATCTGCCTGAGCGGGGAGGTTGGTTTCCCTCGGAAAACGGTTCCGTTTCACCACATTTCATTACAACGGAGGTAACCGCATGAGAAAGAAGCTTGTATGTTTGCTGCTTGCGCTGGCGATTGCCACATCGATTTGCGCTGCCGCGTTTGCAGATGATGCAGACAACGTCTCGGATATTGTGCTGCTGGAAAAGATTGCCGACCAGGAGCAAATCTATATCGAGCAGCAGCTGTCCGCATTGTTAAAAGGGCTGCTTGAAGACACCGCCGCATTTGCAGATGATACAGACTTCATCTCGGATATAGCACTGCGGGAAAAGATTTCTGCCCAGGAGCAGATCTATATTGGTCAGGAGCTGCCCGCATGGATAAAAAACTGCTTGAAGACACCGCTGCATTTGCAGACGGCGCGGACTTCATCTTGGACATGGCATTGCTGGAAAAGATTGCCGACCAGGAGCAGATCTATATCGATCAGCAGTTGTCCGCATTGTTAAAAGAGCTGCTCAAAAATGCCGGTCAATAGCCAACTGCCTGTGAGTTTCGGTATGACGAAACGGGCAGCCGAATCGAGAATTTGCATCTGGCTGAATCAGAAAGCCCCGTAATCTCCGTTTTCCGGAGATTACGGGGATCTTTTTGCCCTTTTCAGCCCTTCAGACCTCTGGACTGGCGATCCATGTCCTCAACCACGATGTCATAGATCTCACCCAGGGTGGCGCAGTATTCCAGTACCTTCCAGGGCTCGTTGGTGTGGTAGTGGATCTTAATGAGATCCTCATCCCCCACGGCCAGCAGGCAGTCGCCCTTGAAATGCGCCACGAAATAATCGTTGATGGCGTCCTCGTCCAGGTCGTGCCCCTCGATCAGGAGCTGGGTATCATAGCGAAATTCAGTCATATGGATTTTTCCTTCCTTTCTGATGCTGGAATGATTCTATCATAAACTTGTTGATAAATCAACAAGTATGTGCTATAATTCCTCCAGCAATCTGTTTAGGGTCTATCTGAAAACCGAAAATAGCCGCTGTTTGGGCGTGTTGACGGTTTTCAGCCAGGCCCCGGCAAGGGGGAGAAGATATTTGGATCGGTTTGAAACCTTTACCGGGTCAGTGCTGGAGCTGAACCGGCTGCTGCAGAAGCTGAAGGAGATTGAAATGAAGCCCCTGGGGCTGCGGGCAAATCATGTGATGTGCCTGTACCATCTGGGAAAAGCGCCCGAGGGGCTGACGGTGACGGAGCTGACCCGCGTCTGCCGGGAGGATAAGGCTGCCGTCTCCCGCGCCGCTGCCCAGCTGACTGCGCGGGGGCTGGTATCCAGCCGGGCGCAGGGCGTCCGCTCCTACCGTGCCAAGCTCACCCTCACCCCCGCCGGGCAGGAGATGGCGCAGCAGCTGCAGCGTCGAGTGGATTCTGCTGTGGCAGGCGGCGGTGAAGGGCTGACCCGGCAGCAGCGGGAAACGCTGTATGCCGCTATGAACATCGTCATCGACAATCTCTCCCGCTACCTGGCAAGCCGGGAGGAATGAAAGGAATATTATGGAAAAAATAAGAATCATTACGGACTCCGGGGCAGATTTCCCTTTTCCGCTCCCCGAAAATCTCACCGTGCTGCCCCTGACTATTCACTTTGGAGACGAAGAATACCGGGACGGGGAGACCATCGACTATAAAACCTTCTATGAAAAGCTGACCTCCGGCGGCTGCTTTCCCACCACCAGTCTGGTGCCTCCCGGCAAATTTGAGGCGGCCTTCCGCCGGGCACGGGAGGCAGGAGAAAGCGTGGTCGCCGTCACCCTTTCCGGCAAGCTCTCCGGCACCTATCAAAGCGCCGTGCTGGCCGCGCAGGAATTTGAAAACGTGCATGTGGTGGACAGCCTGAATGCCACCCTGGGGGAGCAGATCCTGGTGCGGTATGCCCTCCGGCTGGCAGGTACCGGAAAAGCCGCCGGTGAGATCGCGGCGGAGCTGGAGCGTATCAAGCCCCACGTCAATCTGATCGGCATGCCGGATACGCTGGAATACCTCCATCGGGGCGGGCGAATCTCCAAAACCGTGGCGGTGCTGGGCGGCGCGCTTTCCATCCGGCCGGTGCTGCGTGTGGCTGACGGTGTTGTGACCATGATCGGCAAGGCGCGGGGCTCCAAAAACGGGAATAACTACCTGATCCAGGAGGTCAATAAAAGCGGCATTGATTTTACCATGCCCCTGTGCCTGGGCTACACCGGCCTGAGCGATGCACTGCTGCAGCGCTACATTGCTGACAGCACCCAGCTGTGGGAGGGAAAAATTGACACGCTCCCCATCTGTCCTGTGGGTGCAACCATCGGAACGCACCTGGGGCCGGATGCGGTGATTCTAGCGTTCTTTGACGACCGGGCATAAGTCGGGAGAATATAAACAAACTGTGTATATGCGGTTTTCCGGTGGAAAAAGCTTGTTTTTATCAGTGCAGTGTGATAAACTAAAAAAAGTTTCTCTACAACGATTGGAAAGGAATCTGAAAATGGAACATTGTAAATTCTGCAATGCCGAAATGCCGGAGGACAGCACCGTCTGCCCCAGCTGCGGCAAGGATAACGCGCAGGAGCAGCCTGTCGCCGCAGAGGCCGACAGCGGCACAGTGCAGCCGGAAGTCTCCTCTGATAATGCCGGAGTACCGGCACAGGACACCGCTGCCGACAGCGCGGTACAGCCGGAGGAAAATGCCGCGGCTCAGAGTGCCGCCCCTCAGGAAGCGGCAAATGACAAACCGAAGAAGTTGAAAACCGGCACCACTGTGCTGGTAATTGTTGCTGCAATCGCCGTGGTGATTCTGGCTGTGGGAGCTCTCTTCGGTTTCCGCGGCGGCTGGTCTGCAACCCCTGAGGAAACGGCTGAGGCTACCGTCCCCTCTGATGAGACTGGGGCAGAAACTGCCGCCGAGACCGAGCCGACGGAGGCTCCCACCGTCCCTGCCGACGGCAATCCCGACGACGTGACCTGCAAGGGCACCTACACCGCCGAAGATGAAGCCGTCATCGCCGCCCGGGACAAGATCGTCGCCACTGCCGGTGATTTTGAACTGACCCAGGGACAGCTCCAGGTATACTATTGGATGGAGTTCCGCAATTTCATGTCCCAGTACGGCGCTTATGCCTCCTACCTGGGATTGGATGCGACCCAGAGCCTGGATACCCAGATGTGTCCGATCTCCGAGGAGAGCCGCACCTGGCAGCAGTTCTTCCTGGAGGGTGCCCTGAATTCCTGGAAGAACTACCGCGCCATGGCCGCTGAGGCGGATGCCAACGGCTTTGAGCTGACCGAGACCCAGCGCTCCAATCTGGAAAACGCTGCCGAAGAAATGGAGCAGACCGCTGTCGCCAACGGCTTCGCCTCCGGACTTGCCATGCTCCATTCCAGTCTGGGCGCAGGCGCGGAGCTGGAAGACTATATCTATTTCATGGAACTCTACTACAAGGCCAACGGCTACTACGCCCAGATGGCAAGTCAGTTCGAGCCCACGGATGCAGAACTGGAAGCCTATTATGACGAGCATGCCGAAGGCTATACCTCCAGCAACATCACAAAGGACACCCGCTCCGTGGATGTGCGCCATATCCTGATCTACCCCGAGGGTGCGGACGGCACCAATATTTCCACCGAGGAATTCTCCGACGAGGCCTGGGAGGCTGCCCAGACCCAGGCGCAGGAGCTGCTGGACACCTTCCTGGCGGGCGATCAGACCGAGGAGGAATTTGCCGCTCTGGCCAATGAGCACTCCGCCGACCCCGGCTCCAACCAGAACGGCGGCCTGTATGAAGGCGTCACCGAGGGTGAAATGGTTGCCGCTTTCAACGACTGGTGCTTCGACCCTGAGCGCCAGGTGGGCGACACCGGCATCGTCAAGACCAACTACGGCTACCATGTAATGTACTTCTCCGGCAGTACCCTGCTGTGGAAGCAGTACGTGCGCAGCGATTATGTCACCGAGCACGCCAACGCCCTGGCGGACGAAGTCGCCGACAAGTGCCCCATGACCGTGCAGTATGGCGACATTCTGCTGGCCAATTCCGTCATCTTTTGATATGCAGTTACCCGCAGCCGAACGGCTGCGGGTATTTTATACAAAGAAGTCGAATATTCCGGCATGTTTTTCCTCAAATTGCCTTGACATACCATTGTTCAAAATTTATAATGAAAGAAAACACTGCGCCGCTGCCGCGCAGGAAACGGAGGTATTCTGAATGAAAAAAATTCTTGCCTTGGCGCTGGCCGCAATGCTGGTAGTCGGATGCTGCATCAGTGCGTTTGCTGACCCCGCTCAGCTGGTGAAGGTGCTGATGACCACCCCCGGCGCAGCGGTCACTTCCGACTGGGGCGTCAAGCCTGAGATGGACGTCCTGGACGACGCAGTGGAAAACAGCGACGGGATCATCCCCGAGGACTGCAAGTTCTCCGCCGGCCGCCTGACGGTGATGGAAGCCGGTACGCTGGAATGCGACGAAGAGGTATATGATGTGACCTTCAAGGTTTGGTCTACCCTGAAACGCACCATCGGCCTGTTTTTCTGTGCCGATGGATCCGACACCTGGGAGCTGATCACCTGCAACTTCGGTGACGTCATTGAAGGCCGCTTCCAGTCCTCCGGCAGCTATGTGATCGCTGTCGGCTGGTAACCCCATATCCGCTTTCCCCGCCGGTGGATCATCCTCCGGCGGGGTTCTTTTACACAACAAAGTTTTACACGTTCAAGTAGCCGCACAGCACCTTCAGGGTGTTGTATACCCCGTCGATGTGGCTGCGTTCGTAGCCGTGGCTGGCGAAAACGCCGGCGCCGATCAGACCGTGGCGGATGTCATAGCCTGCATGCAGGGTTGCTTCTACGTCGGAGCCGTAGTGGGGGTAGACGTCCACGGCGTAGTCCGCTCCGGTTTTCTTTGCCGCGTCGATCAGCTTGCCCACGACCTCGTAGCTGTAGGGACCGCCGGAATCCTTGGCGCAGATGGAAACCTGCCGCTCGGTGCAGCACAGGCCGTCGCCCACGCAGCCCATGTCTACGGAGATGGCCTCG
The DNA here is from genome assembly GCA_934567355.1 of uncultured Oscillospiraceae bacterium. Classification (GTDB taxonomy): domain Bacteria; phylum Bacillota; class Clostridia; order Oscillospirales; family Oscillospiraceae; genus Faecousia. Next base: position 23,680 of record CAKTJC010000001.1, on the reverse strand, counting down.
GTGACCCCCTCCGGCACGCTGGCGCAGCCGCCGTGGCCGACCTCCTCATACACGGTGATGTGGGCGTACACCCGCCGGGCGGGGGTGATGCCGTTGTCCTTCAAATATTTTGCAAAGCCCAGCAGAATGCCCACGCTGAGCTTGTCGTCCAGGAACCGGCTCTTGAGATAGCCGGAGGCGGTGCGGCGGGTGCGGGGATCGAAGCATACGATGTCTCCCACCTCGATGCCCAGCGCGCGGACATCATCGGCGGAGCGGACGTCCTCGTCCAGGACGATCTCCACCGTGTCCCAGCTGCGCTTGGTGTCGCTGTAGCTGCCGTTGACATGGATGCTGGGGTCATGGAGCTGGCAGGTGCCTTCGTACACCTTTCCGGCGCGGGTGTATACCCGCACGTTTTCCGCCTCGGCGTTGTTGGCGTTCATGCCGCCCAGATTGGTCAGCTTCAGCCGCCCGTCCGGTTTGACCTGTGCCACCATGCCGCCCAGGGTATCGGTATGGGCTTCCAGCAGCAGGGCATCGCGCGCATCGCTGCCGCCCAGGTCAACCAGCACGCCGCCCTTGGCGGTGATCTCCGCCTGAAAGCCCAGATCCTGGAATCGGCCGCACACCCACTTTGCGGCGTCCTTCGTAAAGCCGCTGGGGGAGTCGATGGCAAGCAGTGCCGCCGTCTGCTCCCAGGCAAAATCTGCGTATTCTTTTTGAATCATGATTTACCTCCCGAAAAGATAGAAATGCCACACGCCTGCGACCTCCCGCATGGCGTGATTGATCAGCTGTGTCAGCTTGGATGTTTTGGCGGGGACGCCCACAAAATCAATGCCCAGCTTTTTTGCCATCAGACCGGAGCGGCACAGGTGGTATTCGCTGGAGAGCACGCCCAGGGTATGGGGGCGCGTGCCGGTCTTTTCCTCGATCAGGTCGAGACTGAAGCGAAGGTTTTCATCGGTGGAGGTGGCCTTGTCCTCCATCCAGATGCGGCTTTCCGGGATGCCCAGCTTCACCAGCTCGTCGCGCATGCTCAGCGCCTCGGTGATGGGCTCGTCCTCTCCCTGACCGCCGGAGACGATGGCAATGGTATCCGGGTGGGCATTCAGGTAATCCGCCGCCGCATAGATCCGATCCCACAGGGAGACGGAGGGACCGCTCTCGCGCACCTTCGCCCCCAGCACCACCAGATAGTCCACCTGGGCATCCGGTGTGCCGAAGCTGGCGCGGATGATAAAATATTCGGTGACGCCGAAGAGGATCAGTCCACAGATCAGCGCCAGCGTAAACACGATGGTGCATACCCGCGCAAACCGCGGCAGCACCCGCCCGACAACGGGCATGAAGCCGTAAAACAGAATGATGCCGATGATGCACAGGCACACCAGCGCGGTAAAGCTGTAGCCGGGCATGATATTTTTGCAGAAATACGCCAGCGCCGCGAAGGGAACGCAGGCGGTAACGGCTGCCGCAGGATGCGCCTTGGGCGGCTTCCCGGCGGGCTTCTGCGCCGCCCCGCCGGTTTGCGTGCGGGCTTCCAGAGCCTTTTTCTGAGCGGTGGATTTTTTCATGGTGCAATTCCTCTTGGATAAAATAATTTAACGCTATTTTACCATAGATCCGGCTGCGATACAAGCGGGGCGGGACGGTGCAAATCTTATGTTTTTGTTAATTTTTGCCACAAATTGCCCGTTCCCACGGTGGGAACGGGCGGATTTCCGGCTTATTTTACTCGCCTTGCCTTGGCCGCTGCGGCCTTGGCGTCGGCGATCAGCTCCTGCTGCCGGCGGTCGGCATAGGGCTCCAGTCGCGCCAGATGATTGTAGCGGCTGAACATGATCATTTTGCGTTTGGAGCGCACGGCCTCGCTTCTGGTGTTGAGAATGATATGGGCACACTCCTTGATGATCTTGCAGTCGTTGGCGATGATCTGCTGGGTGGCGCGCTCGTATTTCTTGACATCCGGCTTCTCCGGAAGCTTGCAGCCGGAGGCGAACAACGCCCGCCCCCAGGCCTTTTTGTCATGACGGCCGCCCAGAAATGCGAAAAGTGACACTTATTTTTCCTCCGTTTCATGCAGCGCTGCCCCGTCGCGGATGAGGATGGGGGTAAACATCGGCTTGTCAAACAGCCGGACGAAGCGAGGACATTTGACCAGGAAGGCGTAGTAGACATTGTAGCCGCAGCCGAACATGGTTTCGGCATTGCCCATGCCCTTGGCAAGGATCACGTCGGAGGCTTCCAGCGCTTCCTTTGCTTCGACGCTCAGCGCCTCGATCCAGGTGCCTGCAATGCGGCTGCCGTTGTCGATCACCGGGAAGGGCAGACCCACGGCGGCGGCATCCTCCCGGGTGGCGTCGTTCTGGGTCACAAAGCCGCGGACGCAGAAGGTGATCTCCAGCTGGGGGTATTTCTTTTGCAGCGTCTCGGCAAAAATGCGGTCGAAGCCGATCTCCCCTGCATTGTCCGTCAGGTACAGCAGCTTCTTCCTGGCAGCCAGATCGGCGCAGAGCGCATCAAACGCCGCGCCGGTGACATCAATATTCTTTGCACCGTCCAGCATTTCATCCAGCTTTTCATAGCTGACATTGCCCTGCAGGGCGGAAAAGTCCAGATAATTGCCCAAAATGGCAAACTGCAGTCCGGCGAGAACGGGGTTCTCCGCCTCCTCCACCCGGCGGCGGATCTCATCCATCCGTTCCAGCACAAAGCGGTTGGAATCCAGCTTTTCCTGCCGGAAGCGGTCAAGCTCCAGGCCGTACATCTCGTGCAGCAGGTCGGCAACCTTCGGGCCAAACCAGGGGGAGGGCACATCGGCAGGGGCGTCGATGTACATCTGCATGATTTTTTTCAGGAATGCAGTGGTTTTGGCTTCGTCCCCCAGGGGGCGAACCAGATCGGCATTGCGCTGCAGGTAGCACTGCATGCAATAGGAATCCACGGGCAGGCTCACAGCTTTCCCTCCTGTTCCAGTGTCAATAGATCCATGGGCGTATCGATGCGCAGATCAAAGCGCGCCGGGGTATCGAAGCCGTAGGCCGCCCAGATGAAGGGGATACCGGCCTCGGCGGTTGCGTCCAGATCCCCCTGGGTGTCGCCGATGTAGGCGCAGGAGGAAACGGCGTGTTTTTCCATTAAAGTGCGGATGGTTTGCCCCTTGCCCGTGCCGGTGTCGCCGAAGCACAGGTGCCCCTGGAAGCAATCCGCTATCCCCAGCTTCTGCATGCACAGCTCGGGATAGCCGCACTGGCTGTTGCTGACGATGAAGAGACGATGGGTTTTGGAAAGCCCACGGATAACCTGTGCAATGCCGGGATAGCCGATGCGGCACTCATTTTCCTTCAGATATTCGTTTTCCCGCGCCATGCAGCGCTCCATCAGGCTGTAGCGCTCCGCTTCCGGCAGGTCGGGAAAGAGCTCATCGGCAATGGCGGTCATAACTTTGCCGAACAGGGGGCGCAGCCGGGCAGCATCCACGCAGTAGCGCTCCAGCCCTTCGCTGCGCAGCTGCAGATTATAGCCCTCCGCCACCAGAGCGCGGGAATCCCACAGGGTGCCGTCAATGTCAAAAATCAGACTTTCATATTTCATTTCAGACCTCGTCCAGGTAGTGGCGGATATGGCCGGTGATCATGCTCAGGGCAACCAGATTCTTGCCGCCCTCGGGCACTACCAGGTCGGCATATTTCTTGCTCGGCTCCACATAGCGCTCATGCATGGGCTTGACCGTTTCCTGGTACTGCGCCAGCACGCTTTCCAGGGAGCGGCCGCGCTTGTTCACGTCCCGCTTGATGCGGCGGCACAGGCGGATGTCCGCATCGGTGTCCACGAAAATCTTGATGTCCATCAGGTCGCGCAGCGCTTCGTTTTCAAAAATCAGGATGCCCTCCACGATGATGACCTTACGGGGCACCAGGCGCACCGTCTCGTCAGAACGGTTGTGGACGGTGAAGTCGTACACCGGACATTCAATGGGGAAGCCCCGGCGCAGCTGCTCCAGGTGGTATACCATCAGACTGGTGTCGAATGCGCCGGGCTCGTCGTAGTTCAGCTTGCAGCGCTCCTCATAGAGCATATCGTCGTGGCGCTTGTAATAGTTGTCATGGCTGAGCACCGTTACCTCGCCGCCGAATTCGTTGATGAGATTTTTCATCAGTGTGGTTTTGCCGCTGGCGGTGCCGCCTGCGATGCCAATGACCAGAATGCCGTTTTCCATATCCGTTCCTCCTCAGTCTGCCAGACCCAGCATGCGCCGGGAACGGCGGATGATCTCCTGGGTGCCCAGGCTGTTTTCCAAAATCAGTTCCCCGTCGCCGTGCTCCAGTAAATCTGCGGCTTCCAGGCGGTGCAGCGTCTCCCGCGCGGTGCCGTCGCCGCCGTCCAGCACTGCCACCTTCGGTCCCAGAAGCCGCTCCATGGCGTGGGAGGCAAAGGGAAAGTGGGTGCAGCCGAGCACCAGCGCATCCATGCGGGATGCAAAGGGGTCGAGCAGCGCATGCAGGGTCTGCTCCATGATGGGAGTGTCCACCCGTCCCTCCTCGATCAGCGGGACCAGCTGGGGGGCGGGGATTTTATAAACCTGGCACGAGGCGGCGTAGCGGGTCAGCAGAAGGGAGAATTTCTCCTCCCGGAGGGTCACCGGCGTGGCCATCACGCCGATCCGGCCGCCGGGAAACCGATCTGCTGCCAGCTTCAGCGCCGGCTCGATGCCCACCACGATCAGCTCCGGATATTTTTCACGCAGCGCCCCGATGGCGGCGGAGGTCGCCGTGTTGCAGGCCACCACCAGCGCCTTCAGCCCCCGGCGCATCAACCGGTCGGCGGCACTCAGCGTCAGCGCCTCCACATCCGCCCGGCTGCGCACCCCATAGGGCGCATGGGCGGAATCGCCGTAATAGAGAAACCGCTCCCCCGGCATCCGCCTGCGCAAATGCCGCAGAACGCTCAAACCACCCAACCCGGAATCGAAAACTGCGATATAATCCTGCTTGGTGTTCATGCTTTCACCCGACCTTCAGTCCACAAAGCATTCTTGTCTGCCGAAGAGTTCCCGGCAAGCGCTACTATTCTAGCAGATTTTCGGCTATATTTCAACAAAAAAAGAGAACCGCAGGGCTGCGGCTCTCTTTTGAAATACGAAATTACTCCGTGGGAGGCAGCTCACCGGCCTGGACGGCTGCCATGATGTCCTTATTCTTTTGGAAGTTGTAATTCACAAGCACACCGCTCAGACCGTCGGGAAGCTCCTTCATCTCACCCTTGTAGGTTCCATCAGCAGGAATTTGATTGGTTACAAGAGTCAAATTAAACAGATATGGCGTCAGCTCAGTAATGTAGGTTTTGATATCCTCTTCACTGATGTCCGTAATGATCTGTTCCAGTATCTGATTGATTAGGTTGTCCAGTTCCAACGGACTCATTTTTGTAAGCTTATTCACAACCTGCGACAGGATGATCTGTTGGCGCTTGACACGATTCATATCACTGTCGTTCGCGTTGACGTGACGGGCCCGAGCGTACTCCAGAGCTAGGTCATCGTTGAGCAGGCAGGTACCTTCGTGAATATCAACACGCTTGTCCACACCATTGTAATCGTAGTGATCGTTATATTGCTGAGCCCAGTCGGCCATGTAGGTGAGTTCGTCACCCTGAAGGTCGACCTCTACGCCACCAATCGCAGTAATTACAGCTTTAAATGCGTCAAAGCTGAACTCCACATTACCGTCTACCGTGACGCCATAGTTGTTCTTTAGCGTGATGTCCAGCATTTCCATCGCGCCGGCTGTGCCATACCAGCCATAACCCAGGGCATATGCGGTATTGATGCGGTTCCAGCCGCAGGTGTGGCCCCGGTAATCCGGCAAGTCAATATAGCTGTCCCTCAGGAAAGAGGTCATTACTACCGTGTGGGTCTCTTTGTTCAGTGTCAGGAGCATGATGCAGTCGGCCAACTTATGCTCTTCGCCTTCACGGGTATCCTGACCCACCACAAGAATATTTACGACTTTCCCCGTTTTGCCGTAGTCCGGCTCTGTGGGAGCTTCCGTCGGGGCCTCCGTGGGCGGCTCTGTTTCGACGGGATCGGTAGGCACGGTGCCATTTAGCTGAGCAGGGGCGGTCTCATCCAGGTTCCCAATCAAACTGGAAAGGTCCTGATCCGAAACATCTTTTTGCTCGAATGTCGCTTGGTTTACCCTGCCCACCTTCGAGTTGATATACCACCATGCCATGCCGGCGACCAGGCCAAGCGTAAGCACAAAGGTCAGCACCACGGCCAGCACAATTTTCCAGGCAGTGCCGGCGCTCCCTTTGCTGCTGCGCCGCTTGCTGCCGCCCTTATCGGCGCCGCTGTTGTATCGTCCCTGATATGCCATTTGGTTATCTCCTTTGGTAGTCTACAGTATCAGTTGTTTCCCTCTATTATACACGAGATTTCCAAAAACGCAACATATTTCGTAAGCTTTCCACGAAACCACCCGACATTTCCGGAAGTTTTTTCTCCGTATGCGTTTTAGCAATTGCAATGTGAACATGTTTTAGGTATAATAGACGAGTATTGAATCCTTTCAGCATCTTTATCAGAGGAAGGCAAGGCATATGTTTACAGAAACAGACAGATTTTCCAAATTTGAAAGTAAGGTCTGGCTCAGCAGCCCTACCATGCATGGGGCAGAGCTGGAATACATGCGTCAGGCATACGACACCAACTGGATGTCCACTGTGGGCAAAAATATTGACGAGACGGAGCGGCTGGTCTGCGAGCAGGTCGGCTGCAAATACGCCGTGGCGCTGGCAACAGGCACGGCAGCGCTGCATCTGGCGATGAAGCTGGCGGGCATCGAGGCCTATGGCATACCCAAGGTGGGGCATGGTGCGCTGGAAGGGAAGAAGGTTTTCTGCTCCGACATGACCTTCGATGCTACAGTCAATCCCGTGGTCTACGAGGGCGGCGAACCGGTGTTTATCGACACGGAGTACGATACGTGGAACATGGATCCGGCGGCACTGGAGAAGGCATTTGAAATTTACCCGGATACTCGAATCGTGGTGGTTGCCCACCTGTACGGTACCCCGGGCAGAATTGACGAGCTGAACGCGGTGATCAAAAAGCACGCCGCGATCCTGGTGGAGGATGCGGCGGAGTCCCTGGGTGCAAGCTATAAGGGACGGCAGACCGGTACCTTTGGAAAATACAACATCATCTCCTTTAACGGAAACAAGATCATCACCGGCAGCGCCGGCGGCTGCTTCCTGACTGACGACGAGGATGCCGCCAAGAAGGTGCGCAAGTGGAGCACTCAGGCCAGGGAAAACGCCCCCTGGTACCAGCATGAGGAGCTGGGCTACAACTACCGCATGAGCAATGTCATTGCCGGCGTCATTCGGGGGCAGTTCCCCTACCTGCACGAGCATATTGCACAGAAAAAGGCGATTTATTTCCGCTACCGGGAGGGACTGAAAGGGCTTCCCGTAAGCATGAACCCCGTTGATTTTGAAAATTCGGAGCCGAATTATTGGCTCTCCTGTCTGCTGATCGACCGGGAAGCCATGTGCCCCCAGGTGCGCGGTGAGCTGGATGTGTGTTATCGAAAGACTCCCGGCAAGAGCTGCCCCACGGAAATCTTGGAGGCCATCGCCTCCATCAACGCTGAGGGACGCCCCATTTGGAAGCCCATGCACATGCAGCCGATTTACCGGCTCAACCCCTTTATCACACGGGATGGGAACGGCAGAGCACGCACAGACGCCTACATTGCGGGCAGTGCGGCGGATGTGGGTATGGACATTTTCTCCCGCGGTCTGTGTCTGCCCAGCGATAATAAAATGACGCCGCAGCAGCAGGACAGGATCATTGAAGTGATCCGTGCCTGCTTTGAGTGAGGATATGCATGACGACCCGTAAACCATCCTTTTATGAAAAGTATGTCAAGCGGCTTTTGGACATCGTTTGTGCCCTCACCGCAATCATCGTGTTCTGGTGGCTGTATATTATCATCGCCGTCCTGGTACGCATCAAGCTGGGAAGCCCGGTGCTTTTTCGGCAGCCCCGTCCCGGACGGAACGAAAGAATTTTCTACCTCTGCAAATTCCGCTCCATGACCGATGCGCGGGACGAGAGAGGGGAGCTTCTGCCTGATGAGGTTCGCCTGACAAAATTCGGACGGGCGCTGCGAAAGACCTCCATGGACGAGCTGCCCGAGGTCTTCAACATCCTTCGGGGCGACATGAGCATCATCGGCCCTCGCCCCCAGCTGGTGCGCGACATGGTATTTATGACGCCGCAGCAGCGGCAGCGCCATTGCGTCCGCCCCGGCCTTTCCGGCCTGGCGCAGACCCGGGGCAGAAATGCCCTGAGCTGGGACGGAAAGCTGGAGACGGATCTGGAGTACATCCGGCATATCACCTTCCGAGGGGATGTGAAAATCGTATGGGATACCGTCCGCCAGGTATTCTTCCGGCATAAGGGAATGGAAGGCAGCGACCTGGATGAGGTGGAGATCACAGACGATCTGGGAGATTATCTGCTTAAAAGCGGACGAGTATCCCAGGAGGAATACGACAGCAAGCAGGCTCAAGCCAAAGAGCTTCTGAGGAGGCAGACGTGAGTATAAATGGTTGGCAATACTACCATCATGCCCTGATCCCGACCGGCCCGCCCACTGTTCCGGCAGATACCGGAGCGATGGATCGGAAGAGATTTTGGAGCAGTTCCCAGGAGGGTGTTGTGCTGCTTGCCCGGTGGACAAGTGAGTTTGACTGCGGACACGAGACAGGCTGGTGGTATGTAGTCAAAGATGCGCCGTTGAATATGGACGCACTGAAGGCAAAACGCCGGTACGAGATCAACAAGGGCCTAAAAAATTTTGAGATACGCCCCATCGCCCCAAGAGATTATCCGGAGGAATTATATCGGGTACGGGTGGCGGCCTATTCTGCTTATCCTGCCAAATACCGCCCAGCAGTCGATCATGACCGGTTTGTGCAGGAGCTGACGGGGTGGGACGATTGCCTGGTTTACGGAGCCTTCTTCCGGGAGACGGGGGAACTGACGGGGTATGGACTGCTGAAGTTTGCTGCGCCGGATTTTCTGAGCTTCATGGTGCTGGAAACCAAGCCGGAGTTTGAAAAATACGCGGTTAATGCTGCCATTGTAGCGGAAATCTTGGAGCAAAACAGGACCTTCCTGGAATGCGGAGGTATCCTTTGTGATGGCGCCAGAAGTATCAGCCATGAGACGAAATTTCAGAATTATCTGGAAAAATATTTTGAATTTCGGAAGGCTTATTGTGTCCTTCATGTGGCGTACAATCCTAAAATTCGTTGGGCAGTCCGGATTGCCTACCCATTCCGGCGGGCTTTGGGAAGATTGGATGGAATCGGTATTGTGCATCAGCTGAACGCGGTGCTGAAAATGGAAGAAATTGTAAGGAGCCAGAAATGAAGCAGTATCCTCCTTTCTCCGTGTCTATGTGCGTATACGGCAAAGATGACCCAGCGTTTTTTGATATGGCGGTGGAGAGCATTGTTCAGCAGACTGTTCCCCCTAATGAAATCGTGCTGACGGTGGATGGACCAATCCCAGAGTGCATTCAGACGGTTATTGAAAAATACAGGAAAAAGATGACGATGATTCCTTTTCAGGTGATTTATCTGGAGCGGAATATGGGACATGGGGAAGCCCGCCGAGTCAGTTTTGAGCATTGCACCCATGAGCTGATTGCCTTGATGGATGCGGATGACCTGTCGGTACCAGATCGGTTTCAAAAGCAGTTGGCCTGCTTTGCGGCTGACCCGGAGCTGGATATTGTCAGCGGGATAATTCAAGAGTTCGTTGACACGCCGGAAAAAACGGTAGGAAAGAGAATCGTCCCCCAGAGCGATGGGGAAATCAAGGAATATATGAAGCGCCGCTGCCCTATGAATCAGGTTGCCGTCATGTTCCGGAAGCGTGCGGTGGAGCAGGCAGGCGGGTATTTGGATTGGTATTGCGATGAGGATTACTATCTTTGGATTCGCATGGCGCTGGCGGGGAAGAAATTTGCCAACGTGCCGGATGTTCTGGTGAACGTCCGGGTGGGAAAAGAGATGTACAGCCGCCGGGGTGGCTGGAAATATTTCGAGAGCGAGGCAAAGCTGCAGCGCTTGATGCTGAAAAAAAACATGATTAGCCCCGGACGATACGGAATCAATGTCGCCCAACGCCTGGCACTGCAGGTGCTGATGCCAAACAGGCTGAGAGGGCTTCTGTTCCGGAAGCTGGCCCGTTCCTGAAACATACGGAGGGAGAGAAAGATGCCATCATTTGAAGTGTTGTGCGTGACGATGCACCAGAAGGATTTCTCCAAGCTGAAGACAATGAATATTCATTCGGATGTGGTATTTGCAAACCAGTGCGACCATACTGCCTTTGAGGAACTGGAATTTGAGGGCCACAGAGCGAGGATGATTTCCACAGCCACCAGAGGGGTAGGCGTCAACCGGAACCTGACGCTGCTGTATGCGTCAGCGGATATTTGCCTGCTGGCCGATGACGATGTGACCTACCGGGACGACATGGAGCAAATGGTTGTGGAGGAATTTGAGACCCATCCGGATGCGGATATTTTTGTCTTTAACTATGACGAGACTGACCCGGTGAGAATGCAGAAAAATTATCCAAGGACAAAAAAATGCCGCGGGCTTTTTCGGATGCCCTGGTCAGCCTTCCAGATTGCCTTTCGGCGGTCTGCTCAGTTGAAAGCGAATCTGTGGTTCTCTACGCTGTATGGCGGCGGCTGCATCTTCCCCTGCGGAGAGGACAGCAAGTGGTTTCTGGATGCAAAGCGTGCGGGGTTGACCTTTTATGTCTCAAAGAAGGTTATCGGCTCCGTGTCCTATGAAACCTCCACTTGGTTCAGTGGGTTTGACGAACGCTTTTTCTATGGGAAGGGCGTTTATGCTTACGCCGCCCACAGGCGCGCATTCTGGCTGTGGAAGTGGTATTACCTTCTGCGCCATGTGAAGGACGGCTCTCTGCCTCAGCGGACCCGGCTGAAATGGGTGAAGAGGGGAAAGCAGGGATATCGGGAGCTGCTTTCTTATCAGGATTTTTGCAAAAAATATGGAGCAGACCAATAATGCAGGAACAAACGACGGATCTGGACATCTTGTTTCTGGGGATGCTGTTTCCCAGAGACATTGAACAGAATATCAAGAGCAAAATGAGGTCCGGCATGCAGGATGCGGCCAATGCGCTGCAATGGAATCTGATTGACGGGCTGGACGAAAACCACTGCGGCACCATCAAAATCGTCACTTATCTGCCGGTGGACAGCTATCCCAGAGGCTACGCCGAGGCGAGAATAAAGCCCTATGTTTTCCAACACTCCCAGAGTTACCGGTCGGATGACATAATCGTCGGCTGTACCAATTTGACCATAGTGAAGCAATTTGCCAACGAACGCCCCTTCCGCCGGGTACTCAGGGCCTGGGCGAGGGATGGAGGCGGACGCAAAAAGGTTCTGCTGCTGTATTCCGCAGAGCCGCTGTTTCTTGCGATGGCCCAATATATGAAGACTGTTGCCCCGGAGGTACGAACCTGCTGTGTCGTTGCAGATTTGCCGGAGTTCTCCTGCGCCAGGTCGCTGCACGGACTGCATAAAATCTATAACGATTATCAGGCGCGAAGAGCTGAAAAAATGTATCGGTTTATTGACCGGTTTGTCCTTTTGACCGGGCAGATGGCGAAGAAACTGCATATTTCCGTCCCCTATATGGTTATGGAGGGCATTGCACCGGAAACAGATGCTATGCAGGAGCGGCCGATTCCGCCGGAATTAGAGCATCGGGCGTATGTGCTGTATACGGGCACGCTGAATTATGAATTTGGTATCGGCACGCTGCTGGAGGCCTTTTCTCAGATGACCGACCCGGAGCTGCGGCTGGTAATTTGTGGCTTTGGAGAAGCGGAGAAGACAATTCTGAAATCTGCCGACCGCCGCATTCTCTATCTGGGCAGGGTAGATCGCTCCCAGGCCCTGGCACTTCAACGCCGGGCAGCAGTCCTAGTAAATCCCCGGCAGAACAACGAGGAATTTACCCAATATAGTTTCCCCTCCAAAACCATGGAATATCTGGCCTCCGGGGTGCCGGTGGTGGCCTATAAGCTGGACGGGATTCCAGATGAATACGATGATTACATTCACTATGTCCCGGATAACGCCCCCAGGGCAATGGCAGAAGTACTTACCGGACTTCTTGCACTGCCTCTAGTGAAGCGGAAGGAAATGGGTGAAGAGGCCCGCCGGTTTGTCCTGAAAGAAAAAAATGCGAAGAGTCAGACAAAGCGAATTCTGGATTTTCTGGCCGGGGACGATTGAGATTCTTTTGTATTTTATCTTGTATTTTTCCTAAAACGGCGTTATAATAACAAGTCAGTATTGATTCTAGGGGGAGGGTTTCTATGTCCTACAACAGCGGTCTGGATGATTTGGGGGATGCCATCGAGGCAATCATTGACCGTGCCGTCAACTCCAAGGATTTTAAAAATTTGGATGAAACCATCCGCAAGGCTGTGAATTCCGCGGTGGATACCGGCTCCGATGCCGTTCGCCGCGCTGTGGGCAGCGCCACGAGGAAGAGTGCCGCCCGGCGGAAGGTTGTGGATGAGCGCACCGATCAGCCTCTGTATGTGCCCGGCTCCCGGGGCTGGAACCGCGGCGCCGAGCAGCCCAATGTGAACATCTACAGCAGCACCCTGGGATCTACCCGCGCGTCCCGCGCGCAGAGGGATGCCCAGCTGCCTGCGCTCTACCAGAATCCCACCGGGAAGCTGGCGGGGGGCATTGTCAAAACCGTGGGCGGCGGCATCATGACGCTGTTCGGCGCCGGGGGCGTCATCAGCAGCGGTGTGGTTGCCCTGGTCACCAGCCTGGGCGGGACACTTTCCGTGCTGGGCGGGCTGTCGCTGGCTGTGCTGGGCGGCGGCGTGTGGCTGCTTGCAAACGGCATCGGCTCCATCAAGCGGGTGGGGCGGTTTGAAAAATATCTGCGCGTTTTGGGCAGCAAGACCCAGTGCGAGCTCAATCAGCTGGCGCGGAAGGTGGGCAGATCGCCCAAATTCGTCCGCAAGGAGCTCAAGAGCATGATCGATGACGGTATGTTCCTGGAGGGGCACCTGGACGAGGACGAAACCAGCCTGATCACCAGCGACGAATCCTATACGCATTATCTGGAGGCGCGCCAGAAGCAGGCTGTGCAGCACCAGCAGGAGGTCGTGGAGACGAAGAAGCGCCAGGACGCGGCGGACGAGCAGAAGCGCTCTGCCGAGCTGCAGGAGGTGCTCGACCGCGGCAATGCCTTCATCCGAGAGATCCGCGCCTGCAACGACGCCATCCCCGGTCAGGAGGTTTCGGATAAGATCGACCGCATGGAGACTCTGGTGCGCAAGATCTTCGACCGGGCGGAGGATCATCCCGAGGTCGTGCCGGAGCTGAAAAAGCTGATGGACTATTACCTGCCCATGACCGTCAAGCTGCTGAAGGCCTATGCGGACATGGACGCCCAGCCCGTCCAGGGAGAGAATATTCAGAATTCCAAGTGGGAGATCGAGCAGACGCTGGATACCCTGAACGCCGCCTTTGAAAAGCTGCTCGATTCCATTTTCAAGACAACTGCCCTGGATGTTTCCAGTGATATTTCCGTTTTGAATACCCTGCTCGCCCAGGAGGGGCTGACCGATGACGAGCTGACCCGTCTGCGCAGAAAGCAGGAAGCCAATAAAGCTGCCAAAGCAGAAAACGAAGAATCATAAGAGGAGAATATTTTTATGGAAAATGATATGACCAAGGTCGCCGCGCCCAGCCTGACGCTGGAGCCGGAGCTGGATACCAAGCCCGAAGCCGAGATCGCTCCCCAGGCTGCCCCCGAAACGCCGAAGGTGCCCGAGCCCGTGCTCACGCCGGAGGAGCAGCAGATCGTGACGGAATTCGCCGCCAAAATCGACGTGGAGAACACCACCCAGATCTTGCAGTACGGCGCAGGCACGCAGAAGAAAATGGCTGATTTCTCCGACGCCGCCCTCGCCAACGTCAAGGCGCAGGATCTGGGCGAGGTGGGCGACCTGATCGTCAGCGTGGTGGGGGAGCTGAAGGGCTTCGATACCGAGGAAGAGAAGGGCTTTTTGGGCTTCTTCAAAAAGCAGGCCAATAAGCTGGAAATGATGAAGGCCAAGTATGACAAGGCGGAGGTCAACGTGGAGAAAATCAGCGATGCGCTGCAGCAGCACCAGATCCGCCTGATGAAGGATTCCGCCATGCTCGACCAGATGTATGACCAGAATCTGGCTTATTTCAAGGAGCTGACCATGTATATCATGGCGGGCAAGCAGAAGCTGGAGGAAGTGCGTGCCGGGAAGCTCGCCGAGCTGGAGGCCGCTGCTCAGCGCACCGGCCTTGCCGAGGATGTGCAGGCTGCCAAGGACCTGGCAGACAAGTGCCTTCGGTTTGAAAAGAAGATCTACGATCTGGAGCTGACCCGCGCCATCTCCATGCAGACTGCACCCCAGATCCGCATGATCCAGAACAACGACAACGTAATGGTGGAGAAGATCCAGACCACCCTGGTAAATACCATCCCCCTGTGGAAAAACCAGATGGTCATCACCCTGGGCATTGCCCACGCCAGCGAGGCCGCTGCCGCACAGCGCCAGGTGAACGACGTGACGAACGCCTTGCTCCAGGCCAACGCCAAGCGCCTGCACACTGCCTCCGTCGAAACAGCCAAGGAAGCCGAGCGGGGCATCGTGGACATTGAAACGCTGAAAAAGACCAATGCCGAGCTCATCCAGACCCTGGACGACGTCATGAAGATCCAGCAGGACGGCCGCACCCAGCGCATGGCCGCCGAAGCAGAAATGGCAAAAATGGAGTCCGATCTGAAAACCAAGCTTTTGCAGATCCGCAGCGGGAGCTAAGGAAGCTCTGATTAAATCGGCGAGAGCTGGCGGCAGAAGATTTTGCCTCAGCCGAAAGTTCTGAAAGTGGAGGAATACTTCGTGTATTTCCCACTTTCAGAACTGCACGGATGGGGCAAAAGATTCGCCGCCCAGCCGAAGACGATTTATTCGGAGTTTCCCTAAAAAATAAGGCATGCACCTTTCCGAAAGAAGGGTGCATGCCTTTTTATGCAATTGTCAGTACCTTTCACGCACCGGCCGCCCGGTGCTTCTGCGATGCGTGCGCCCCGATCCCTCACATCTCCTCAATGTGATACACATATTCCAGCGAGCGCAGCGCGTTGATGATGTCCTCATGCTTTTTGTACTGCTTGAGCTCCTTGCTGGCTACGGTGAAGGAAACGGAAAAGACACTGATGCCGGAATTGAGGTAGGCGGGGTTCGATTCGATGTCGTCGATGCGGATGCCCAGGGCGCGGACGGTGGAGACGAAGTCCGGCAGGTCGCCCTTGTTTTTCAGCTCCAGGTGGACTTCAAAATGGTTGGAGCGATCCTTCAGAATTTTTTCCAGCATGGGCAGCCCGGACATGCATGCCAGCATGCTGATAAACAGCACCAGCGCCAGCGTATAGAACCCTGCGCCGACGGACATGCCCAGCACCCCGCAGCACCACAGGCCGACGGAGGTGGTCAGCCCCTTGATCTGGCTCTTGGAGCTGAAAAGGATGGAATTGCTGCTGATGGTGGCGGTGCCGATGACCGCCGCTGCCGACAGCAGGGGGACGGGGACGCCAAATTGCTGCATCAGGTATGCGTCGATCAGCATGGTACCGGTGCCTGCCAGGCTCACCAGAATGAAGGTGCGCAGACCGGCAGAATGCCGCTTGCTGGAGCGTTCGCAGCCGATGATGGCGGAGAACACCAGGCTCAGCGCCAGCCGCAGCAGCACGGAGCCAAGCCCCAGCTCAATGCTCCACTGCCCCAGAAGTCTCAGGGCGATCCAATCTGTTTTCATATGTCATTACCTCCGCATAAAGAAATATCGCCGCTGCACCTGGGTCTGCGCCAGGTGTTCCTCCGCGGCCTCGGTGAATGCTGCCTCTTCCTCGCTCATGGCGACCTCGTGCTTCGGCAGCTCCTGCTGGATTTTGGCGATCCGCTCAATGAGCAGCTGCACGTCCGATTTGGGATGGCCGGATTCCGTGACCTCCGTCACGGGGGCGATATCCTCCAGCTTCGTGGAATAGGATTTCGATAAGTAAAGCGCCAGCTTGGCGCAGCCCGGGCCGATCAGCTCATAGAGCACCGAGGATGCCAGGATGATGGTCTGCAGATCGCTGCCCATCTCCCCGCCCAGGGTGCGGGCGCCCAGCGCCGCCAGACCGATGGCGACTCCCGCCTGGGGGATCAGCGCCAGCCCCAGGTAATTGCGCACCAGCTTATCCTTGCCCACCGTCCAGCAGCCCAGCCATGCGCCGGCGTATTTGCCCAGGATGCGGACAACAAAATAGCTTGCGCCGATCACCAGCAGCGGGATGCCGTTCAGCGCGCCCTCCGCCGATACCAGTGCATCCAGCTGGAAGGACATGCCCGAGCGGACGAAGAACAGCAGCAGGATCGGCGGGCTGAAATAGCCCAGCTGCTTGAAGAGCTTGTCGTTTTCCGCAATGTTGGTATACACCGTGCCCATGGCCATGCAGCCGAGCAGCGGCGACACATCAAGCAGCGCGCACACCCCGCAGAAGGAGAACAGCAGCGCAATGGAAATGATCAGCTTATTGTCCGTGGAGCGCCTGTTCGGCATCAGCAGCTTCATGAAAAGGCCGAATATGCCGCCCAGCCCCATCACCAGCAGATTCAGCAGGATGGGCTTTGCCAGCGTACCGAAGGTGAAGCCCCCTGCCCCCTGCATGGATGCCAGCGCCACGGAGATTGCCACGGAATAGAGCACCAGCCCCACCACATCATCCAGTGCGACCACCTGCAAAAGCGTATCCACAAAGTCGCCCTTTGCCCCGGTCTGCCGGATGGTCATCATGGTGGAGGCAGGAGCCGTGGCCGATGCCAGCGCCGCCAGCACAATGGAAAACGCCAGCTCCAGCCCCAGAACCCAGTAGGCCAGCACGAACACTGCCACCGATGCCAGCACGGCCTCCACGACGGTGATCCACACCACCTTCATGCCGTTGCGCCGCAGCACCGAGAGCTTGAAAAATTCACCGGTGGAGAAGGCGATAAAGGCCAGCGCAATGTCCGAAAGGAAATCCGTCCCGTCAATGATCCGCTGCGGCACCAGATTCAGGCAATACGGACCGATCAGAATGCCCGCCACGATGTAAGCCGTCACATTGGGCAGCCGCAGCAGCTTTGTGATCCGTGTGAGCAGAAAGCCGGAAAACAGCATCAGCGCCACGGAAATAATCACCGTCGGCACCTGCGGCAGCTCATTGAGCGTCTGCTGAAGCGCGGCCATAAAAACACTTCCTTTCCTCCGCTCGGCAGAGAAACAAACCGCAGAGTGAATGATTTTGGATGATTGAATGATTATGTCATGATAGTATAGGATATTTTTGTGCAAAATGCAAGCGATTTTGTTTGTAATTATCGGCTCAGTTTAGATGAGGATTGTCGTATATCCAGGTACAAAAACCGGCGGACAGGTGCCAAAACCTGTCCGCCGGGTAAGGGAAACTCTGAATAAATCGTCTGCGGCTGTGAGCGGATCTTTTCCGCCCACTCTTCGGTATCGAAAACGGGAAATACATACAGTATTCCTCCATTTTCGATACCTCGATTGGTCGAAAAAAACTCTCGCTCACAGCTCTTGCCAATTTAATCAGAGCTTCCTAAGTATTTTCACAGTTCCTCAGTGAAAGGCATCATCCGGGGAAATAGTTCTCTGATGAGAGACTCCCTTACATCAGGCGTGGGTCACGGCGTGATCCAGATGCCCTCGTCCCGAATCTGCGCGTTGGGCAGGCTGCGATAGAACCGCTGTGCCTCCTCGTTGGAAGCGATCAGCCCAATCAGCGTATCAACGCCCTGGCTTTTCAGCTTTTTGCGCAGAGCTTCCATCAGCGCCCGGGCAATGCCGACATGGCGATGGCTTTTGATCACACAGATCCAATCCAGGTATGCTTTTATGGAGCCATCGAAGCGGCTGCATATTCTGGTGGAGTCGATCCTGCCTACAACCTTTCCATCCATATAGGCAAGCAGGGACAGGGAATTGGCAAAAGCGGGATCTTCAAAGCTTGCCGTTACATCGGATATGTATTTTTCATCGATCTCCCAGCCCCAAAAGTCTTCCTCGGCGCGCAGATCGCGCTCAAACTGCAAAACATCGGGAATGCGGTCTTTTGTATACTCCTTGATTTCCATATTGGCAGGCTCCGTTCTCAAAATGGGACTTTTTCAGCGATCAACCATTGGACGCGGTTTCCTGTTTCCCATATTTTTCTTCCATTTCTTTCGTGTGTGAATGAAGCAGCTCCAGTGCCCGCGCCTGAATGCAGGGAAGCGACCCTTGATCTATATCCGCAAACTCACGCCTGATCCTTGCAGAGGCGATCGCGTGGCTGTCGGTCACCTTGCTTTCATCCGCTTCTGATAGGAATTTTTGCAGCAACCCCAAATCGCCGGAGTAATGGAGCTCCACCAGCTTTGCCCGGTATTCCAGCTCTGCCGGAGTGATTCCCGGGAACTGCTTCATATCCACGGTGTGCTGTGCTTCGTGCTTCAGCAGGGAGACGAGAAACCGCTCGCTTTCAAAATCATACGCAAGCTCAATGCAGTTGATCGTGCCGTCGGGCGAAGCCCAGCCGCCCGTGCCGTACCTGCCGAAGGTCAGATAATCCATCCAGCCCCGAAATACGAAGCCCTTTAGAATATTGACCGTATATTCCGCCGTCCCGCCTGGCAGCTCCACGCGGTAGACGGTGGGAACCGTATCCCGCCAGATATAAGGGCCGTAATATCCCTGGGTTTTCCCGAAAAGCGCATGATAGCCCTCTACTTCAAATACCAATTGAAGCTGCTCCGTCAGAAGCGCTTCGTCTGCATCCGGCAGATTCAGGAGCGCTTTCAGTCCTGTCAGCAGCTTGTCGGCGGCCTCCGCCTCCGGCAAGCCGCAGTAAAAGACATCCCGGAAATAGATCTGGTACAGGCGCAGAATGTCGTTGAGCGCGCCCGGCATTTCGAACGTGCGGTATTTTTGATCTTCGAAAATCGCCGCATACGTAGGAAGAACATCTTTGAATTCCGCGTGTTGGCGCATGTAGGCAATGGCGCCCTTTATGTCTCCGTTCAGAAAAAACTGACTGATTTGCATGGCTGCTTTTTCCTCTGTAAAAATTGATTTATTGAACCGACATTCAGTATATCACACATCAAACCCGATGGCAAGAGACCGCCCCCCGAGGCGGACGGCGGCGCCTTCCACCATGCGACTGTAAAAAGCCACTGCATCAGTTGAAAAAGCGTACTGTAAATGCATCACCCATAAGGCAGGACAAAAACAGGGCGGTGTTACCCGCCCCTATAATCTCATAGTATATGAAGCTTTCCGCCCTGTTTTTGCTTACAGCGCCAGCAGCAGCGCGCAGGGGCAGAATACCACCAGAATGGTCACTGCCCGGATGATTTGACCGCTGATCATCCATGTCAGCGCAGCGGCGGTCAGGGCAATGACGACGATCCAGGTTGCCCAGCGATCCGCAATGCCGACGATTTTTGCCTTGCCCGCATCGGCGGACTGCACCAGGCGGATCATACGCTGGATGGAGCTGTCCTCGCCGACCTTGGTCGCCTCCATCTCAAATACACCGAACTGATTCACGGTGCCGCTGGATACCGCGTCCCCCGGGGCTTTGTCCACCGGCAGGGATTCTCCGGTCATTACCGCCTGATTGATGGAGGCCTGACCGGAAATAATTACGCCGTCCACGGGGATCCCCTCGCCGGGGAGCACCCGGATGCGGTCGCCGATCCTCACCTGCTCGGCGGGGATGATATCTTCCTTTCCGCCCCGCAGTACCCGGGCGGTCTGGGGCGTCAGGTGCACCAGCTTTTCGATCCCGGCGCGGGCTTTTGCCACCGTCAGCTCCTCCAGCAGCCCGCCCAGCTGCATGATAAATGCCACCTCACCGGCAGCGAAATCCTCCCCGATGCACACCGAGGCGATCAGCGCCAGCGACACCAGCACGTCCGCCTTGATGTCAAAGGAGGTCACCAGTCCGATGACCGCTTCCAGAACGATCGGCAGTCCGCACAGCACGATTGCGACCCACGCCATGTCAAAGGGAAAGGGCTGCACCCCCAGCAGACTGCATATCGCCGCCCCGCCGGAAATCACCAGCAGTACGGCATTCTTCTTGATCCCGCCGATCTCCAGCAGGGACTCCAGTTTTTTCATCGCTTTTTTCATGCGCCAGGATGTCCTCACAGGGGACGTCCTCGTCCACCATGCGGTCGATGGCCTGCACCTGCCCGATGATCTTTTTCAGCCTGCGGTGCAGGTTTTCGGAATCCATGCATTGTTTCATGTGTGCTGCCTCCATTTCTTAGTCCATTATAATTCGCCGTTTCCGGCTTGTCAATGAATTCGCACCGGCGGCGCGGCAAAAAAAGAATTGACGGATACGCTGTGATTCATTATAATAAAGGCAATAAGTGCCCCGTATGGATCCATCCGGGGCATTATTTTTGAAATTAGGAAGGATTACCCGGAATGGAAAACGTGAAAAAGAATTTTGGCTTCGGCTACATGCGCCTGCCGATGAACGGCGACGAGGTGAACCTGGAAGAAACAAAGAAAATGGTGGATGCCTTCCTGGATGCGGGTTTTAACTATTTCGACACTGCCCACGGCTATATCCAGGGCAAGAGCGAGACGGCGCTGAAGGCGTGCCTGACCAGCCGCTACCCCAGAGACAAGTACATCCTGACCAACAAGCTTTCCGGCGGCTTCTTCAAAACGGAAGCAGACATCCGCCCCCTGTTCCAGAGCCAGCTGGAGGCATGCGGCGTGGATTATTTCGATTTCTACCTGATGCACGCCCAGGGCGAGGGCTGCTATCCCCATTATAAGAAGTGCCGCGCCTATGAGACGGCGTTCGAGCTGAAGAAGGAGGGCAAGGTGCGCCATGTGGGCATCTCCTTCCACGACCGCGCCGAGTTCCTGGAGCAGATTCTCACCGAGTACCCCCAGATCGAGGTCGTGCAGATCCAGTTCAACTATGTGGACTATGATGATCTGGCCGTCCAGAGCCGCAAGTGCTACGAGGTCTGCCGGAAGTATAATAAGCCCGTGGTGGTCATGGAGCCGGTGAAGGGCGGCAACCTGGTGAACCTGCCGGAAGAGGCTGCAAAGGTGCTGGAAGACCTGCACGGCGGCAGCCCCGCCAGCTATGCCATCCGCTTTGCCGCAGGCTTCCCCGGCATGATGATGGTGCTCTCCGGCATGAGCAGCCTGGAGCAGATGAACGACAATATTTCCTTCATGAAGGACTTTAAGCCTCTGGACGACAAGGAGATGGAGGCCATCCATAAGGTGCAGGAGATTTTCAAATCCAAGAACCTGATTCCCTGCACCGGCTGCCGTTACTGCACCGACGGCTGCCCCCAGCACATTGCCATCCCCGACTTGTTCGCCATTATGAACACCAAGCAGATCCATCACGACTGGAATGCGAACTACTATTATCACAGTGTCCACACCGCCCCCGGCCGCAAGGCATCCGACTGCCTCAAGTGCGGCAAGTGCGAAAAGGCATGCCCCCAGCACCTGCCCATCCGCCAGCTCCTGGAGGACGTGGCAAAGGAATTCGAGAAAGAATAATAAGGGTAACTCCGCGCAATTGTGCCTGGCTGAGTCTTCTTGCCAAATTGTGCGGTGTTGCCTAAGGCTTGCGGGCGGCATTCAGCCGCCCGCCTTTGCATGGAAGGAACGCTTTATGGAGAAGAAAATATACCCCGCCCATTCCCGCTTTGCCGTCGCCCGCCGCTGGCTGCTCTTCTGGACGCTTTTTGTCGGCATCGGCGCCGTGGCAGGCGCAGCCGCAATGCTGATCGACCCCAGCGGGAAGATCATGGGCATGGACGCCATGCTGCCCTATTTTCAGGTGCTGCCCTTTGCGGATGTGCTGTTTCAGAATTTCATCTTTTCCGGAATCGCCCTACTGTTCGTCAACGGCCTGAGCAACCTCACTGCCGCGGCGCTGCTGCTGGCGAAGAAAAAGTGCGGCATAGTTCTGGGCGGGATCTTCGGCGTGACGCTGATGCTGTGGATCTGCATCCAGTTTTATATGTTCCCGCTTAATTTCATGTCCACCATCTATTTTATTTTCGGCTTCTGCCAGGCTGCCGCCGGTTATGCCGCGTGGGTATTCTGGCAGCAGGAGCATTTCCGGGTGGACGCGGCGGACTATCCCAACATCGGCAGCAGCGAAAGACGCCTGGTGGTGTATTTCTCCCGCATGGGCTATGTGAAAAAACAGGCGCTGGAGGCTGCCGATCAGACCGGCGCGCAGCTCTACGAGGTCAAGGCCACAGAGCGCACCGAAGGTACCCTGGGCTTCTGGTGGTGCGGCCGCTACGGCATGCACCGCTGGCCGATGCCCATTGCCCCCATCGATATTGACCTGACCGCCTATGACCACGTGACCATCTGCACCCCCATCTGGGTCTTTGCCCTGGCCGCCCCCATGCGCAGCTTCTGCCGGGAGGCTGCCGGAAAGATCCGTCAGGCGGACTACATCCTGGTGCACCACACCGCCGCGCTCTACCGCAACGCCGCCCGGGAGATGGACACCCTCCTTGGCCTCCATGATACCCCCATGCGCAGCATCCAGTGCAAAACGGGGCGCTTCCGGGAAATTGACCCGCAGACCGCCTCCCGTTCCGGGAAAGCGTAAGCGCGGCAGGGGAGCGAACAGTACTTCCGGCTCAGACTCCGCCGTTCACCATCCCGGCATATACCTCCTCCGGGATCATGGGCGCTCCGATCTGTGCCAGAAGCGCCTCATCGATCGTTCCCGTTTCGGCATACTGCCGTCCGGCCTGACGCAGCAGTTCCAGCCGGGGGGCGGTCACCTGCGCCGCCTCCGGAACGCTGAACATCGGGCTTTCCGGTACGGTGATGATGGTGTGGTGATTGGGGAACATAAGCCGGAACTGCTCCACGGCAGGCTCAAAATTGTGGCTGCTGTTGGGGAAGCCGCAGCCGCAGATCATCAGATATTTCAGATGGGAATAGTCCCGCTGCCCCACATGCTCATAGCGCTCGCCCACCTTTGCCATGGCCATGGATGAGAGGGGGAGCGTGCGATCCAGCAGCCGCTTCAGTGAGGCGGGCATCCCGTAGCAGTACAGCGGAAAGCTGAACAGCAGCAGATCACTCTCCAGAATTTTCTCCAGAATTTCGCGCATATCGTCGTCGTGTATGCACTTGCCGCCGTTTCGCATGCAGGCAAAGCACCCGCTGCAGAATTCGATATGCCGGTCGATCACCGAGACCGTATGTACCTGCTGGGGTGCGGCATCCTCCATGCCCTCCAGAAACGCACGGGTGATGTGCATTGTGTCGCTGTGCTCCCGTTTGGGGCTGCCGTTGAACAGCATTATTTTCATTGTGCTTCATCCTTTCAAAAAATGCAGAGCACTCCCGAGGAAGTGCCCTGCATCTAAGGCAATCCCGCACAGAAAAAAGTGCCAGATACCGCCAAGTGTGATATAATAAAGCCATGGATAAACAAATGA